>CALODY010000017.1:0-50255 GCA_942492215.1 Pirellulaceae bacterium | reverse complement strand
CTGAGTACCTGAAGGCAGGGGGGACGATTCAGCACATACCCAATGGCGTTTCGGGCCTGGGCGACTTCGCAGCTAAACGAACGCAGGAGCAGGTACGGGATGCGCTTCGGCAGGCTGACTACCGCAGGAGTGGGTTGCGATGACCATCAAAGACCAAATCCAGAACAGCGATTTATTCCTAAGCGGAAAAGAGTTCCGCATACGCCAGATGGCCGCGCACATTGGAATGGATAACGGCTCAGTTGGCTACGTCCTAAAGCAGATGCGGGAGGCTAACGAGATTGCCTTTGCGCGGGAGCATTACCGCAAGGCAGAAGTGCATTGGTTGAACAAGATGAGATTAGCGAATCCGGTTGAGGGGGTGAACGCGTGAATACGGCTATGGAGTGGGTTTGGCGTGTGTCCTACGGACTAGCCAGGGCCTGCGGCGGCGAGCCGTTTTCATCGACGCTGGTGATAATTCTCTTTTGGCTTATGGGAAACCAGCTTATGGCCCAAGTGGAGAAGCGCATAACTGGCGAGAGTTTTGAGCACTGGGGCGACCCCATATTTTCAGTCGTAGTGATCTGTTTTGCATCGCTGACTGTTTTTTGCCTGCGCTTGTTACAACTCAGACAAAGCAAGGGGTGACCAATGACCTGCGAAACCTGCCAGCGCCTCCAGCTAGACCTAGACCACGTAATGCGTCGGCTAGCTCAGAGGCCCGTTGATTACTCGCAGAAGGTTAGAAATGGGGAGTTGGTATCGCTATTCGACAAGGCGACTCAGTACAAGATTGAGCGCAACAATGCCTTGAGGGAAAACGGCGAGCTTCGGGCGACGATTGTCCTGCTGACCGACATGCTTGAGGAGCGTTGCGCGTGATATTCACCCGCTTAGGCGACACCCTCCACCCGGCAGACGAAGAAGCAAAGCTGTGGCTGCTCAAGTCGAGTGAGGGCGACCAGATAGGGCTTGAGGCAAAGCCGAGGACACCGAAGCAGAATAGCTCGCTTTGGAAATACTGCACCCAGCTTGCCGAAGCACTTAACGCGGCAGGCTTTGACCTCCGCACATTCCCCTTCCGTGATGGGCTAGAGATTCCTTTCACCAAAGAATCCGTGATGTCTACTTTCTGGCGTCCGATTCAAGACGCGATGTACGACAAGGAATCGACCCGCAAGCTGTCCACGGTGGAGATGCAGAAGGTTTACGAAGCTGTAGACCGTGCCATCTCATCCAGGGCTGGGGTGCATGTTGAGTGGCCTTGCTTAGATTCAATGGAATCGGAGGCGCGGAAGTTGCTTAGAACCAAGCCCAAAGCCAAGACTGCAAGCAGTGCCGCAAGACCTTTGCAGCCCTGGTCATCCATGAACACGCTCAACCGCTTCTGCGGTCCCGTATGCGCTGCCCAGTGGTCAGCTATGAAGCGCGACAAGGACAGGGTCAAGGCGCAGCGTAAGGAGCGAGCGAGGGCCAGGGAATCGCTCAAGACTTTGGGTGAGTGGACGAAGGAGGCGCAGGTCGAGTTTAACAAGTACATCCGTGAGCGCGACTACGGCAAGCCCTGCATCGCATGTGGCACAACCAATCAATACGAAGGCATTACCGGCAGTAGTTGGGACGCCTCTCACTACAGGTCACGCGGCAGTGCGCCATATCTCCGATTCCACTTACTGAACTGCGCGAAGTGCTGCACCCGCTGTAACCGCGAACTATCCGGAAACATCGTGGAAATGCGAAAGGGCATGCTCACTTGGTTAGGCGAGGACCGTCTAGCCGAACTGGAAGCAGATAACACACGCAAGCAATACCGCATCTCAGACCTAAAGCGCATCAAGTCTATCTTCAGGCGCAGGGCAAACCTTTACCGAAAGCTTCGGGAGAAGTCGCATGAGCTTAGCTGAACTGACGCTCTAATCATAACCCTCGTCGGGGTTGTGGCCCTTGCCTGGGGCATCGCTGCGCTGTGGTTCCAGGTGATCTGAATCCGCGCATTACGTCTTGAGCGCAATTGCTGGCACAGATACTTGGGGGTGATGATGAGTAACTTTGATGCGGTGAACCATCCCAAGCATTACAAATCCCACCCCAGCGGCGTGGAGTGCATCGAGATTACTGAGCATATGGGCTTCTGCCTTGGCAACGCGATGAAGTACATCTATGGCGCGCAGACGAAAGCACTCTGATGGCAGTATTGAGGACTTAAGAAAGGCTCGCTGGTACTTAGACCGCGAGATACGCAGGAGGGCGACGAGCGATGCTGAGTGAGATCCGAACAGTGGAGTACTACTTGGGCTGATCAGTTGCGGGCCTGGAAGTCACGGGCGACTCCCCATGTGGGACCTGGTCTTTTCCAGCGGCAGGCTTCTCTCAACCGATGCAGTTTCCTCCGCTTTTTTCTTGCTCATTCATTTCCTGTACGTGACGCTTCGAGTTGACTTGCAAATTCGCGGCATGGCCTGGAGGCTGACTATTGTCGCGAACCAGGAGTAATTTTGAAGGTCAATTCCTAGCCATCTCGATTGACAACAATGGTCGTTTCCTGTCCGACTTTCAGACCGTCGATAATTGCGGTGTAGTCATAAATATTCTCAATTCTCTTGCCGGCGAGGCCAACGATAATATCTCCGCTACGAACACCGGCTTTATCGGCGGGAGCCCCTTGGGTGACGTCGAAAGTTTGACACCACTTACGTCGTCGCCGTACGACGGAACGCTACCGAGGTACGCTCGATTCCACGCGGATGCTTGTTTGCAGGTTTTGATTCCCGACTGACGTAGGCTGGAACTGCTTCCGACGTCGCCAAGGAGCTAGTGATCAGACCCATCAGTCTCGCGATTCTTGCAGCGTCGGGATAGTTCAATTTGTCCGGCGTGTCACGCGGTGTGTGGTAATCCGTGTGGCTACCGGTAAATGCTGAAAGAATCGGCACGCCAGCGCGGTAGAAGGAACTCGCGTCGGTGGGAAGATCGGTATCGTCGCTTAACGTCAATGGCAAACCGATGATCGCATTCTTTGACTCGATAGCGCCACTCCAGTAGTCGCTACTTCCGATTCCTTGCAGAACGAGTTTGTCCTCAAGCCGACCGATCATGTCCATGTTCAATGCCGCTACGATCCCCTCGCGAGGCTGAGCCGAGCTGAGCTTGATCTGTTTGACACCATGCTTATTCACCAGTTCTTTCAGCCGTTGAAGCTGTTCATCGGTCGTCGATTGATTGATCGCAATCTCAACCTGAAAATCGGGGACGCTTTGACCGATGAATTCAGAGACTGTTCCAAGTTCTTCAAGTCGGCAGGTTCTCCATTGAGCATGACATCTGCCCTTTTGCGTTCACACTCAAGTTTGAAATCATGGAACGAGGAGTGTTTCCGACGGTCGACTGGCCGCTTGGAATGACGTGACGAAATGCTGGCCGATCCCTGTAATCCAAGTTCCTCTCCGGACCAGCCGGCGAAAATAATGTCGCGTTTGAGTTCCAGTTTTCCGGCACTTTGTTGCGTTGCGAGATAGGAAGCAATCTCGAGCATGCCGGCCACGCCGGATGCATTGTATCATCGGCTCCAAAATGGATTTGTTCTTGCTCGTCGTTCTGGGCCAGGCTGGTGCCTGCTCTCCCCGCCCAGATGGTCAATGTGAGCACCAACCATGACGACCTGCTTTGAGGGTCGATTGCCGCCTGCAATCGACCAACCACATTGCGCCTTTTCACCGACGATTTTCTTGACGTCGAGTTGGTGCAGCAAGCTGGAGTCCACTCAATCAAAACCTGGCACCGTTGCTCCGTCGTCCAGTTCGTCCTGAACCGTTTTCAATTCTCTTCCCGACCGATTCCAGCAGGCGATTTGCGGTTGCGTCGGTGACGCTGATCGCAGCCAAACTCGATCCACTGGGTGAAATGTCGTTTTGCATCGGAACCAATTGCTTGCGGACTTGCGAATTCGGACCGCTCACGACAATCATCCCTATGGCGCCTTCTGACGGGCATGAAATCTTCTTGCGGAGCCGGCAAGAACTGTTGAAAGAATCGCGTTCTCGGGCGTCACGTTTTCGGGAACAAACCGAAAAACCATCGACCCATTTGTCCTTCGCATCCAGATCCTCATACGAATCGTACGCTGGATCGTTGTCCCCCTGCTTGGGTGCGACAATTCCGTAACCGGCAAACACGACGTCCGTCGCATCGATCGCCAGTGCATTGCCGGAAAACGTTAGCGGCCGCCAGTCTTCGTCGACTTCAAACGAACTCCTGGGTATCGTCCCTCGACCTTCAGGCTCACTGGTTTTGTTCACCCAATTCGGCTCCCTTCCGGGAAATCGAATGACTGGAACCACGTTCCGTTGTCGCCCGCTGGCATCAAGCCCAGGTGGTCCAGGTAGGCCGCGACGTAGGCGGTGGCTTTTCGTCCCCTGCACCTTGGAGCCAGTCATTCGACCACCCAATTCTTTTCGGCAGAGATAATCGACATGCCCCCCCACGCATGATGTCACGCTGGTCGAAAGTCGGCGTTGGCCTGTTTGGCGGCACTGGTGCCAGTTTGGACACGCTTCGGCTTCTTCGACCCGCCGGAGACCGAGCGAGAGCTGGTGGAAATCGCCTTGAAGCGCGGCTTCCTGAGTCCAGTTGGCCAGGAAGATCTGCGAGTCCTTTTTGGCGTTTCGATTGGAAGTCCAGGTAAGTTTGTTTACCGTCCGGTGTAAAACTCGCCAGACCATCAAACCCATCGGTATCGGTGACTCGAACGGGTTCGAGTGGCTCCCTCGCTGTCGACACAGGTAAAGTTCGAAATTCCCGAATCCGTGTTTGTTCGTCGTAAAGATCAAGTACTTGCCGGAAGGGTGGTAGAATGGAGCCCAACTCATCGGCTCCCAGATGGGTCAGTTGTCGTTGATCGCTGCCATCGATCTTCATCGTAATGATTTCGGCCGTGACGCCGGTTTCCAGAAAACCGTCGCCAACATATTCGCTTGCCATCTGGTGAAAAGAATGGGCCCCCATCGTAGCCAGGCACGTCGGTTAACTGGCGAACGTTCGTACCGTCAGCATTCATGATGAAGATATCCATCATGTAAGCTGGATCGATTTCAAACATTTTTTTCTGCTCTTCATTGAGCGGCTGAGAAAATCCATTTCGATTGGATGCAAAGGCAATCAACTTTCCGTCCGGAGAGTAGGATGCTTCTGCGTCGTAGCCACGAGCCTTGGTTAGCTGCTTGTACTTTTTGGTTTTTCGATCGAATTCGGTAATGTCATAAGTTTCGTCGTAATCCCAGGAATAGCGTCGGGCTTGACCGGATTCTCGAAATTCAATTTCCTGTTTCTGTTGTTTTGCGGGACTGCGGGATCAGCTTGCGTGGAGGCAAACAAGACCCGGTTGTTATGGGGATGAACCCACGCGCAAGTGGTCTTGCCATTGTCCAGGCGAGATTGGCTCGACATCGCCCGTCTCAAAATCCAGCAGGTAGATCTGGAAGAAAGGATTGTCGTCGCGACGCTCGCTTTGAAAAACTAACTTGGTCCCGTCGGCGGCGCTGAAATAACCTTCTCCAGCCCGTTTTCCTTCAAAGGTGATTTGGCCGGATTTCAGAGAGAAACGAGGACTCGAGACATCAGCGACGACTCTTGCTCGGATCGCCTCGAATGACGACCCCAAAATTATGAGTTGGATGAAAATAGCAAGATGAAACGCATGCACTGGAATATCATGTTGTCAGCTCAGTGATTCGGTTAAAAGTGAAAGGAATCAAGTGAAAGGAATCATTCAATTCGGCCTAAGGTTCAGCCGCAAACCAGTAGGAGCAACTCACGATTCGCGGGAACCGTCTCGTGAATCCAAATAGGTATGCTCGGACGTATCTAAGGATCGCCGGGTCCGGGACGAGTCGCGGTTGGCAAGAGAGAACGAAGCCAATTGTGCGACCAAGGTCGATTTGCCCAAACCAAAGGATAAGCGGATCATTGGTTAGAATTATCGGCTCTTTTCGGTCAATTAGCTTAGGTATCTGAAGCTGGTGGAATATCCGCGTCAGATGTAGGCTGGCACAACTGATCACTCTTACCTCAGAGTCAAAACGATGACACGAAAGACATCATTAGGGATTTTTCAACTAATTCGGGTTCCCAAGATCTAAGCTCGATCAAACACAATCTTTGAAACGGTCGTTGTGAATTACTAAATTCGGGGCGATCGTTTCGCTACGTTAGGAACAATAATATGATCGCCAATCGAAGTTATGACTGCATCGTTATTGGGGGCGGCCCCGGCGGATGCGCCGCCGCCGCACTCATTGCTGAGCAGGGGCACTCGACGTTGCTGGTTGAACGCGACAAAATGCCGCGGTTCCACGTTGGCGAGTCGTTGATGCCCGAAGCTTACTGGCTGTTCGAGCGATTGGGAATTCTATCCGATTTGGAAAAAGTTGCCTTCACGCGGAAAAACGGCGTTCAGTTTGTAAGTAGTGGCGATAAAGAGTCCAAGCCTTTTATTTTTTCAGAACATGACGACGGGCCTTCGACTTTGTCTTGGCATGTTCAAAGGGCCAAGTTCGACAACTTCTGTTCGAGACGGCCTACAACCGTGGGGCGACATGTTCTGACGAGACACGAATTATTGACGTTGAAATTCGTAAAAGCCGGCCTCACAAGGTGACACTGCAGGACAAAGACGGACGAGAGAATGACGTTACAGCGCGAGTGATCGTCGACGCATCGGGTCAATCTGCTTTGATTGCGGGCAAACTGGGCATCAAAGAGTTTTACCCCGATTTGAAGAAAGCCGCGATCTGGGGCTATTTTGAAAATGCGGTTCGGGCAGGTGGAAAGAAACCTGAGGTGACTTGCATTCTGCATACAGAAAGCAAGGATGCCTGGTTCTGGTACATTCCGCTGGGCGATGGAACTGTAAGCGTCGGGTTGGTTGGCGATAACGATTTCCTGCTGAAACGAGGCGGTTCACCGCAGCGGACGTTTGAAACGGAAGTCAAAAACTGCCCCGGAGTGCAGCGTCGATTGAAAGATGCCAACTTGGTGGGGCGATTCAATGTTGCAAAGGAATTCTCCTACACAACCAAGGAGCAAGCGGGTGACGGTTGGGTTTTGGTGGGCGACGCCGGAGGATTTATCGATCCCATTTACTCGTCGGGAGTTTTTCTGGCACTAAAATCTGGGGTGATGGCGGGCGAAGCAGTTGCCCAAGGCCTGCACAACAACGATGTCTCGGCAAAACGCCTCGGCGGTTGGACCAAAGAATACGATCAAGGCGTAAAATGGATCCGGAAATTAGTCCGCGTCTATTATACAAAGGACTTCAGCTTTGCCGAGTTCATGAAAGAGTTCCCCCACCATGCCGGTAATCTGACGGATTTGTTGGTTGGAAGAGTGTTTGAGGGCAATCCCGGTCGCATCTTCGAGGACCTGGACCCTTGGTTGGAAAAGTTCAAGAACAGCGAGAACGCGGGGATGGTCGCGAACTGAAAAAATTACGTTGGCGAATCTGTTCCCCTGGCCTGCCTACCGCCGAACCAAGCCGGCGAGATATTCTTTCACCGCAAGCCAAGTTTGCCGGATTCTGTTTGAACTGGGGATGAACAGGTTCGGGTCCGGCCGGTAGGGCATTGTTCGAAAGTCACTGGGCACTGGAATGACGTCCAGTCCATTCGCTTTTGCCAGTCGCATCACGCGCGGTAAGTGCCAGGCAGAGGTCAAAATTCCGACGCGACCGTGGTTCGGATTGGCTTCCATCCAGGTCTTAAGATTGTGCATCTCCTCGGAGGTATTTCTTCCTTTCATCTGCACCACATTGGCCGGTGGAACACCGAGTCCAATGAGAATCTCCGCGGCCTCCTGTCGAGGGTCCAAATCAAATTCCGTCTTTGGCAAATAGGACTCGCCGGTACAAATCAGATTGGTGACCTTCCCCGCATGGAACAGCCGAGCCGCTGTAGAGACACGATCTCCATTGTCCGCGAGTTGTGAACCGCCAGTCAAACGTGAACTGGTGCCGCCGCCAAGCACCACGATCGTATCGAGCGGTTCCATCGCCAAGACATTGATTTTCTGGTATGGAGACTCCAGAGTTGACATCAACCAATTTGACACGTAGCTATTCCCCGCGAGTGTCAGGATTAGCCAGCATGCGAATCCGACAATTGCCGGCCAGGGCTGCCTAGTCAACAAGCAGAAATAAGTCATTACGATCAACGCAAGCCAGATAATTCCCGTTGGCATTGCCAGGTCAGTTAGCATTTTTTCCAACATGCTTGGCCCACCGAGAGTCCCGGCAACACCCAGGAAAACCGCCCCCACAAACATCAGTGTTAAAGCATGGGAAAAAAATCGCAGACGAGTCAGGCTGCGAACCTGTCCAGGCCCCGTCCGGCGATCCTGGGCATAGTATTCGTCGTATTCATCTTCCCAGTTTTTGCGGCGATTTAGCAAAGCCATGATTCGTCTCGTTCTAATTGGAAAATCGATGCATCTGCCGTACTGGGACTTGAGATCTCGCGGCGACGCCTGTTTCGTTCAAAACTACGACTCCGATATTATCTCGGGAAGCCAAGAATCGGAACCCAAAAACGAGATGTGACTGGTTGGACAGCTACATTCAAATCGAATCGACCTCGACGCAAATGAGTCTATGTGCAAGCGGTCGAGAGGCTGGTTTCTTCATCGAAGTGCCGGTCGGGACTGAGTTTGGGCAACTTCACCGTCTGGATTTTCAGACATAACGATCGTATAAACCATTCTGTTATTCGCAGCCTCTTTTGTGCTGGCCGCATGACCAAGCGGTACTTGGCGTGTTTCCGGACGTACGATGCCATGCTCAGTCTTCAATCCAGCTCTTCCGAACGTTGGCTGCAACGCGTTGATGTCAATCTCGACGAGATCCTGATCGATCACGCCCACTGCGAGAAAAAGGCTGCCGGTACGGCAATGAACTTGATTTTCGCTTACGTCGAAAACGAAGATCTTTGTCGCGAGATGACGGAAATCGTGAATGAAGAGCTTGAGCATTTCCACATGGTTTTGGATTTGTTGAAGCGCCGTCAAATTCCTTTTCGCCGTCTCAAACCAAGTAGCTATGGTCGCAAATTGAATGATCTTGTACGAAAAAATGAACCTGAAAAAGCAGTGGATCGGTTGCTGGTCGCAAGCCTAATCGAAGCTCGGTCTTGCGAAAGGTTCGATTTTTTGAGAAAGCATATGGAGGAACGTGACGCGGAACTGGCGACGTTTTACGGAAGTCTTTTTGAATCGGAAGCTCGACACCATACGACCTACGTGCGGTTGGCGAAATACTTCGCTCCAGAGGATGTCGTAAAACAAAGACTTCAAGAATTATCAGCCCGGGAAGCGGAGATCATTGCGGAGGGAGATGATATGGCAAGGATGCACAGTTGAGTTGAAAGCTGCAAATCGAGAGTTGAAAGTGATGTATCGGTCACATCCACCGTTGTCATAAAGCCAAGTCGGATTTTGTGACCGACTTTATAGATGCACAAGTCGCCCATATCCCACCACATTTGAGCCGCCACGACATGCCTTTAAGTCATTATCAGGAACCGATCGAACAACTTCGAGAATGTGGGAATTTCTTTCATCAACGTGGTTGGTCGGTCGGCACCAGCAGCAACTACAGCGTTGTCCTCAACAGCGATCCCGTCGAGTTGATTGTCACCGCCAGCGGGAAAGACAAAGGAAGGTTGGCGCCCGGAGATTTCGTGCATGTCGGATCCGACGGTCAGCCGATCGAGCCAAACCAGCCAAAGTCCTCGGCCGAAACGATGTTGCATGTGGTGTTGGCAGAGATGGGGTCCGTCGGATGCATTTTGCATACTCATAGCGTGTGGGGGACGTTGTTGTCCGATCACCACATAAAAGACGGGGGCTTCGAGATCAGCGGCTACGAAATGCTTAAAGGCCTCGAGGGCATCCAAACGCACGAAACGAGCCATTGGTTGCCGATTTTTGAGAACACCCAGGACATCCCCGCGCTGGCAGCTGAAGTGAGGGCCCGTCTGGATGACCCTCTGGAGCCGATGACTCACGGTTTCCTCATTCGGCGGCACGGTTTGTATACCTGGGGCCGAGACGTTTTTGCCGCTCGCAGGCATATCGAAGTCTATGAGTTCTTGTTCGAGTGCCTGGGGCGAAAAATGGCTTTGCCGGAAAATAACATCTGACTTTTTTGGCTTGGTTTTGTAAACTTGATGTCGAAACATCCCCATTAAATACAAGCAGGAAATCAAATGGCGCGCGTCCACATTCCCGATGAAAATCGCGACATCCAGGAACCATCCGAGATTCAGGCATTCCTCAAACCCCTCGGCATTGTTTTTGAGCAATGGGATGTTGACGGGCGGATTGGCGACGATGTCACCAATGAAGAAATCCTGGAGGCTTACGCCCCAGAGATCGAACGGCTCAAAGCGGAATACGGATTCGTTACTGCTGACGTGATTAACGTGGGGCCGAGTACTCCGGGCCTCGATGAAATGCTGGCCAAGTTTGACAAGGAACACCTGCATACCGAAGACGAGGTGCGGTTTACCGTCCGGGGAAGCGGTGTTTTTCACATCAACCTCGAATCTGCCCCGGTCTTCAGTATCACGGTCGAGTCAGGCGACTTGATCAGCGTGCCCAAAGGGACGCATCACTGGTTCAATCTTTGCGATGACAAAACGATCCGCTGCATCCGCTTGTTCGAAGACATCTCTGGCTGGACGCCGCATTACATGGAAGACGGGGTGCACGGTCAATACGCACCTTTGTGCATGGGGCCCAGTTACCTGGAAGGCGATCAGGGCGGAGAATTCGAAGACGTGGTGAAGCTGTAACGGCGGATTGGCGAATCGCGCTATTCCGAGGTGGGCAATGGCCGCAACTTTTCTACTGGCGACGGTTTTCGCAAAAACGTGAGCCAGTCGGTAAGACGGTCGATCCAATGATCGTTCGATAGTCGCGTCGTCGTTTATGGGGCCATTGCCAGTTCCCTGGTTGGTTCGTCAACGAGGCTTTCCAGGTTCTTTCTTTAAATGAATTTGAGTCGTTCGATGATCGAATCAAAAACTCGCGGTGTGTTGCTTGATATTGAGGGGACGACATCGTCCATCAGTTTCGTCTATGACGTCATGTTCCCGTTTGTCCGGAAAAACATGGAGTCATTTCTACAAACTCATTGGTCGACCGACCAAGTCCAGCAATGCCTTCCTTTGTTGGCTGATGATTTGAGACAACGTACCGTTTCGGACTGGCTCGGAGATGGTCCCGAATCGGAACAACGAGCAAAGGTTTGCCAGGGTGTTAACGAGTTGATGGACGCAGACGTCAAGGCCACTGGATTGAAACAATTTCAGGGGTTCATCTGGAAGGACGGATTCGATAGCGGCCATTTGGTCTCGCATTTGTTCGATGATGTTGCACCGGCGATCAGGCAGTGGCATCTAGCGGGAGTGGACATCAGGATCTACTCTTCGGGCAGCATTGCAGCCCAGAAGTTGTTCTTTGGCCACACCGAGGTGGGCGACCTGTCAGCCTTGATCAGTGGTCACTACGACACGACAACCGGACCCAAAAAAGCATGCAAAAGTTACGAAGTGATTGCAGCCGATTTTGGAATTCCGGCCGGCGAGATTCGGTTTGTGAGCGATGTGACGGAAGAACTGGAGGCGGCCCGAAAGGCCGGAATGCAAACGGCATTAAGTGTGCGGCCTGGCAATCAGGCCGTCCAGGCGGGCCATGGGTTCATGGCCATCGAGAGTTTCGCGGAACTCGATTTCTTGACGAGGGCCGGCCAGTAATCTGGAGCCTGCGGCGCTCAACCGATCGTAGACCTGTCGAATGCGCCGTGCTTCCAAACTCAACACGAGTGGGAATTAGACGGCTCAACTCGCTGCATACCGGAGTACGCGGCTCAACCGCTTGAGCTTCCCCCCACGTTCCCGCTTGCAATTACCGGCAGCGAGATCTTCGATTCCGGCGCGGGTTTGGGATCGCCCGTGTCAACTGAATACTTCGACCAACGTCCGTCTGAACTTGGCGGTACTTTCAATTCAGTCAAATTCTTTCTTGTTTAACCATTGCGTTTACAGCACATTTTGAATCGTTACCAAGGACGAATGATTTTTCGCAGGCGAACGATCTGGCATCGGCCCAACCGGAGCGGCTGGCAAGCATGAAGCAGGATTTCCTGGTGGCCGTCGAAGACAACAATGATTTGCCGATCGGTGGTGCAATCTGGACGAGAACTCATCCTGAGGATGTCGTTGCCACGAGCTAAACGAGTTGGACGTTTGGGCCCGGAACACGTCGGATGCCGGAGTTCACAGCGTCCGGCCCGGGCAAAAAAAAACAATCGAGTTGAAATCGATTTGAAAGTGGGCGACAAAGCCAGCGGTGTCTTGTACGCGCTCGGTGGATCATCTGGCGGACTAATCTGTTACATGGAAGGGATTTCTTTGCTGAGAATACAACTTGATGATCATCGAGCGATACACTGTGAGATCGAAAGAGCCAGTTGTTTCCGGCAAGCACACGATCGTCGTCGACACAACACTACCGAATCCTGGCGTAGCGCTGACCGTTGTGATGAGCGTCGATGGCGACGAAGTCGCGAAGATGACTACCAAGCGTTCGGCGTCTGCTGCTTTCTTAGCCAGCGAAACGTTTGACGTCGGCATTGACCTCGGTTCGCCCGTCTCGCGCGCGTATGAGGAATGCCGCCCATTCGAGTTCGATGGGGAGATTTACAAGGTCAAAGTCGCGCTCAAGTAGTAGTCGTTCGCAGATCTTTGCGTAAACTGAGTTAACATGCCAAAGGATGCCATGGTTCCTGAAATTTTTTTTACGAAAGTCTTCATCATGATTTTCATTGCGATGCGATTCTTCCCTTTCTTGTGTGTTTTGACGCTCACGTCTTTGGCTTTGGCGGACGATCCACTGCCGACATGGAACGATGGCGAAGCGAAGCAGGCGGTCATCGCGTTCGTCGAAAAGGTGACTTCCGAAGGGACGGCCGACTACGTGCCACCGGCAGAAGCGGATTGCGACTTTTGACAATGATGGGACTCTTTGGGCCGAGCAACCCTACTACGGTCAAGCTGCCTACGTGTTCGATCGGATCAAGGCCCTCGCGCCCCAACACCCGGAATGGAAAACGAAAGAGCCTTTTGCATCGGTCCTCAAAGGCGATATCAAAACGGCTCTCTCGGCCGACAAGAAAGGCATCCTGGAACTTCTGATGGCCACTCACGCCGGCATGACGACTGAGGAATTCGCGGACATCGTGGAGGACTGGGTTGCAACGGCAAAACATCCCAAGACTGGCCGGCACTACAACGAAATGGTTTACCAACCGATGCTCGAATTATTGGTGTACCTGCGGGCCAATGGGTTCAAGACGTTCATCGTTTCCGGCGGCGGCATCGACTTCATGCGCCCGTGGGCACTGCAGACTTATGGCATTCCTCCTGAGCAAATCATCGGCAGTAGCGTGAAAACCAGTTACGAGGTGCGCGATGGAGTTCCCGTGATTGCCAGGATCCCAGAAATCGACTTTATTGACGATAAAGCTGGCAAGCCGGTCGGGATTCAACGGCATATTGGCCGACGCCCCATCTTCGCAGTTGGCAATTCCGATGGCGACTTTCAGATGCTGGAGTGGACGACCAGCGGTGAAGGCCCGCGTTTCGCCATGTACATCCACCACACCGATGCCGCACGGGAATGGGCCTACGATCGTGATTCAGCGGTTGGAAAACTGGATCGTGGATTGGACGAGGGAAAGCAGCGAGGTTGGACCATTGTCGATATGAAGAAAGACTGGAGCCAAATTTTTCCAGAACTGAATTCGCAATCGTCGATCGACGGCGAGTGGACTGTCAGAGCTGTCGGAGGTACCGGAATCGTCGACGGTTCGGCGGTAACACTGAAAATCACCGAGGACGGCACCGTCTCAGGTTCCACCAGTGTCAATCAGTTCCGTGGACAAGCGACAATCAGTGAGAACAAGATCACCTTCGGTCCCTTGGCGATGACACGTCGAGCGGGTCCCCCAGCCATGATGCAACAAGAAGCCGGTTACATGAAAGCACTGGAAAACACGGCTGCCTTCCGCATCGGAACGGACGGCCTGCTTTATCTTTCGAACGCGGCGGGCGACGAAACAATCCGCCTTGCTCGCGAATAATGTCGTAAAGCCACAATCCGAAACGAAAGATATTGATGTTTCCAACGCCACTTATTCGCAGCGTCGCAGCGAGTCTGATGGCATCTTGGCGAAGCCTCGGCGCAACCGACCTGCTGTTTAAACTATTCGCGTTTGCCGTGCTGACGCCGTTATTTGCGGCCTTTTGGCATGCGTTGTTAGCATTTGGCGGATCGAGCGTGCTTTCGGATGTGGACATCGCGAAATTTTTCGCCGGCCCATTCGGCTGGATTTGCGGCATCGTTCTGGGAGCAACCTGGTTGGCAATTGTCGCCATCGAGCTGGCATCGCTGCTGTGCATCCTGGCGGCCAAATCTCTTGGTAGAGAAAAAAACGCGACGTCGGCAATTCATTTTGCGATCACTCACGCGGCCGCCGTATTCAACGTCGCGGCCCGTTTGATCGGATGGACGTTGCTGACAGTATTGCCATTCCTGCTAATCGCGGGGGCGGTCTATTTTGTGCTACTTCGTGACTTCGACATCAACTACTACTTGAACGAGCGGCCTTTCGAATTCAAGATTGCGATCGGCATTGGCGTTGTTTTGGTTGTTGCCCTGGCGTGCATTTTGCTGCGACTGTACTCCGGTTGGTTCTTGGCTTTGCCGATGGTCTTGTTTGACAAGGTACCCGCAAACGAAGCGTTGCGAGCAAGTCGAGAATTGATCGAGGGCAATCGACGCAAGGTGCTGGTCTGGTTGATCGTTTGGCTGGCCTTTGTGATCGTTTCCAACATGCTAGTGACCGCTGCGGTCGGCGGTCTCGGCCGACTGTTGATCCCATCGGAAGTGGGGTCGCTGGTTGTCCTGGCAGCGCGAGTCGGTTTGCTGGTGTTGCTACTGGCGGTAAGCAGTCTGTTTGTCAATCTGCTTGCGACAATCTTGCTCGCGGGCGTGAATTTCCACGGCTATCACGAGTTTAACCCAACGGCCAATAGCGCGATCGCCAGTCGACTGGACGAAGATGAGAAGGGGGCCGGCCGAAACATTAAGCTGTTCACTCGCTCGCGTTTGATCGCCGGCAGCGTCGTATTAGCTCTTTGTGCTGCATTGTTCGGCTTTTGGTCTCGGCGGGCCGAAAACCGACAACATGTATCATGCGGGTTGGGCCTGGGCTGGTAGCACTCCTTTTCAGGGCACCAAGCTTCAAGGCGCCTACTTTGGTGGCACCCGCAATCCGATGGCCGTCTCCTGGCCCAAGCGGATCAAAGCCGACAAGACTCCGCGTTCTCAATTCCATCACGTTAACGACATCGTTCCCACGATCTACGACATTCTTGACATTCCTGCGCCGCAAATCGTGAACGGCTTTGGCCAAGATGGGTTCGACGGTATCAGCATGACCTACACTTTTGACAACCCCCAAGTGAAGGGTCAAAAAAGCACCCAGTTCTTTGACATCATGGCCAGTCGTGGAGTCTACCAGAATGGCTGGTTTGCTTCCGCTCGCGGACCGCGTGAACCCTGGGTCGGCGGCATTCCCAAGGGCATCCGCGAGTGGTCTCCGTTAACGGACCAATGGCAACTTTACCACATCGAAGAGGACTGGAGCCAAGCTAACGATCTGGCGGAATCGATGCCCGAGAAACTGGAAGGGATGAAGGCACTTTTCTTGACGGAGTCGGCGAAGAACAAGAACTTGCCCATCGGCGGCGGCCTCTGGTCTACGGCACTTTATCATCCCGAAGATGCCCCTGCCTCCTCCTTGACCGAATGGACATTCGACCATCCGATTACCGGCATGCCCGAATCTGCGGCGCCGAAACTGGGTAAAGTTGACAGCCTCGTGACAATGGAAGTTGATATCCCCGAGAATGCCAACGGTGTACTCTACGCGCTTGCTGGTTTCTCGGGCGGCGTCACCTGTTATATCAAAGACGGTTTTCTTTGCTATGAGTTCAACCTCTTCGAGATCCAGCGAACCAAGTTAAAATCAAAAGACAAATTGCCGACAGGAAAAGTGAAGATCGAAGTCGAATCAAAACTGACTGGCAAGATCGGCGGACCGATGGATGTGACATTGAAAGTCGACGGCACGCCAGTGGCCCAGGGACAAGTTCCGGCCGCGATGTCGTTGCACTTTACCAGTAACGCCACGTTCGATATTGGCTGCGACCTCGATTCACCCGTGTCGCTGGACTACTATGAGCAGACGACTACAGACGCCGTTTGCATTCAACGGCACGATCGGCAAAACGAAGATTAAATATCTTAAGTAAAAGAACGGTTGAAGCTGTCTCCCATACGCTTGAGACGATGCGACGCTATCCCCCCAACTGTCCAGCCGGCCCAACCGCTCCCGTGGAACCGACAAAGCTGCGCCCCGAGATGTTGTCGTGAACGCAGAATTGATTTGGGTGTCGCAATCGACCAACCAACCGACGTAGTTCGGTTTCATTCCGAACTTCATCGCTTCCATTATTGGGGTTCAGTCTCAAACAATCATCTACGCTTGAACTGAAGCCCTTGGTCTCCTGGCGGGGCGCCGACGATACGAAAACTGAATGCTTCGTCACTCACATCGCTAACCGTACCCATCATCGGGCCATCCTGTTCGGGCTGAAGAGCGAGCTTGTCGCCGCCAAGACTGAATTCTCCTGACAAAACTCTCGCCTCTGCGCCTTGGCCGACGGTCCAGGTGAATTTGCCATCTTCATTCAGCTGCAAATCGATGTTCGGCCCATTATTTCGATCCGTGATCCAGCGTCCGAAGATCTTCGCCGGATCAACTTCAACCATCTCTGTTTTGGCCTCATCCACCGAAGGAGTGGAAGTCGAGTTGTCATCAAGCGAGCCACCAAGCATGGAGACCAGACTTG
The DNA here is from genome assembly GCA_942492215.1 of Pirellulaceae bacterium. Taxonomy (GTDB): domain Bacteria; phylum Planctomycetota; class Planctomycetia; order Pirellulales; family Pirellulaceae; genus Mariniblastus. The sequence goes on along the minus strand of CALODY010000017.1, from coordinate 33,249 downwards.
CCGCAAGTTGATCCGAGGATTCCAGTTTGTAAGCAAGCTTGAACTCGTCAATCGATGGTTCGTTGTAGCCGCAGACCATATAGTGATAACCAAGTAGGAAATGTGCGTAGGCGGCGTCTGGATTCGCCCCTGCGAAATTCTCCAACTCGTGGAACTGTTCTGAATAAATGTCCGTATTTGGATAAAGACTGCTCATGGTCGTCCAGTCCCATGGAGGCCCGATCGAGAGAACCGAGTAGAGCGCTGCGGTCGCTTGACGATAGTCTTTGAGGGCGAACAGGATCAGGGCCCGGAATTGGTGAATGACCGGGTCGTTTGGAGTGGCTGCGAGCGCACCATTGATGAACTGCAAAGCTGTTGTGTAGTCACTGGATGCAAACGCCTCGCGAGCAAGATCCATTTGACTAATGGATTCCTCTGGAATCGGCGATTGAAATTGATCAGGTTGACTTATGGCCGTATTAGATTCTATCGGCGTGACTTGCAAAGGCTGATCATATTGAATGACCGTCGGCTGGCGGCCATCGACATTGATAACCAACGGTTCCGTGTAATATGGGTTCGAGTAGTTGTAATATCCAGTATCGTACACCGTCGGCCCCATGGCCCACGATGAAACCAGGGCGCTGGTCGCCAATCCCGTGCCGTATCCCCAAGCCCAGCCGCTTCCATAGTTTCCGCTCCAACTGCCGTGGTACCAGTTGCCGTAGTAGGGCGCACGGTTGTGCCAATTACCCCAGTGATTGTAGCGATTCCAGTTGTTCGAAAAATTATTCCATCCGCCTGGATTAAAAACATTGTAATTGTTGTTGATGTGGGTGAAGTTTTTATTGATGTTGTTGACGAAGTTATTCATCTGATGGTTGTCACCGATTTGGAAATCGTTTCCCCAGTTCTTGTTGGGGCGATTTCCCGGACGGTTTGGGCGACTATTGAGCCCGCCGCCGGGTCGATGGCCGGGGCGATAGCCATAACCAGGTCGATTACCACCGCCTGTTCCGGGACGGTCGCCGGGAATAACATTATCAAAACCTGGCCGATTGCCTGGGCGATCGCCAGGACGATTTCCATCGCCAACACCTGGTCGATTGCCTGGTCGATTACCTCCACCCGTCCCGGGTCGGTTGCCACCGCCAACACCTGGTCGATTACCTCCGCCGATATCAGGTCGGTTGCCACCGCCGGTCCCGGGCCGATTACCTCCACCCGTCCCGGGTCGGTTGCCACCGCCAACACCTGGTCGATTGACTGGTCGATTTCCTCCGCCGATGTCAGGTCGGTTGCCACCGCCGGTCCCGGGCCGATTACCGCCACCGGTCCCCGGACGATTGCCGCCACCGACGCCAGGTCGGTTGCCCGGTCGATTACCTCCACCCGTCCCGGGTCGGTTGCCACCGCCAACACCTGGTCGATTGCCTGGTCGATTTCCTCCGCCGATATCAGGTCGGTTGCCACCGCCGGTCCCGGGCCGATTACCGCCACCCGACCCCGGACGATTGCCACCGCCAACACCTGGTCGATTGCCTCCTCCGGTTCCGGGCCGATTTCCTCCGCCAATACTTGGTCGATTGCCACTGCCGGACCCCGGTCGATTGCCTCCGCCAATCCCAGGTCGACTGGCGCCGCCAGACCCCGGTCGACCGGGGCTGGGGCGAACTGCTGGCCGAGTCCCGGGCCGGGAATTTCCGACGGAACCCGGGACAGACGGGCGGTTGGGCCGTGTTGATGGGCGATTGATCGAAGGTGGTTTGGGTCTTGTATTGCTGCCGGGCCTCGTCTGGGGTCTGGAACTGGGACGCGACGTCTGAGGTCGTGTGGTTGGTCGGGATTGAGGTCGCGTGTTGGTTTGAGGTCGTGTGGTTGGTCGGGATTGAGGTCGTGTGGTTGGTCGGGATTGAGGTCGTGTGGTTGGTCGGGATTGAGGTCGTGTGGTTGGTCGGGATTGAGGACGTGTTGTTGGTCGGGATTGAGGACGTGTCGTTGGTCGGGATTGAGGACGACTGGGCATCGATGTCCGTGAGCGTGAGCCGCTAAAACTCGGGCTCTTCCTGGCACCGCTTGGCCGACTTGGAGCCCTACTTCTCATCGATTTTCCACCACCAGAGTGGCCACCGGCTCTTCCGGACGGCCTTGAGTGTCCGCCGCGGCTCCCGCCTTTCCGTTGAGCGTTGGCGATCGAATCTGCAAACGATATGAGTGCGGCAATCGTGATGACCAGCAGAAGTTTACGATTCATGCCAGCTCCTTAATGATGTGGTATTGGAGGGTGAGATCGAATATGAGACGCGCTGCGACTAATTTGAGTCTTCGTTTTCGTTTGCAGTAGGCTTGGTTGCCGGTGTTGGAGGCCGACGAGTCAATTTGACTTCGATGTCATCTTGAGGCTCACCGTCGACAACGCGATCGGTGGAGAACCAGACCAATTGGCCATTTTCCCCAGGTACGAAGTAGTTTGTCGATGAGCCCGAGGTTCCATCCGCATTAAAACCAGTCGTCTTAATAACCCAGCGATCTTCCAACTCTGACCATTCGCTGCGAACATGACCACCCTCGGAATCGAATATCCATCCACGAATTTGTTTGGTCTGGGGGTCCCACCCGATTCGCTGGCTGCCCTTGAGTTCCGCTTTCCCGTCAATGGTGACCGAGAAATCGTTCAAGATAAAATTGCCGTCCTCAGACCAGTAATAGCTGTGTTCGACCACCCCGTCGGAGGATTCGGAGACCCAGTCACCCACCAGGAATTGGAGCGGGGTCAAGCGGTTCCCCGGGGTGAACGCTTCGCTGTCCAGGTCTCTCAGACTGGCAATCTTCCACTCGCTGTCGACTTTGGTGTAGACGACTGTGTACCGACTGATGCTGACTGGCCCTTCTTCGGTGGCAATCAGGGCTCGACCGTCTTCGATCGCCACGTTGGGGGACACCTGTCGCACTGAGTCGATGTTGATACTGATCGCGCTATCGGGAACCGCCTTGAAAGTCGCCTCGAACTCGGCTTTGACCGCATCGCGTCCTTGATAAACCAGGCGCTCGACATCAATGAACTCACCATCGGTCGTGAAGATTGCGGCGATCGCATCTGCGTCGGCACCATCAAAAGCGGCCTCAAATGCTTTGGAGACCTTCGCGATTTCGGCTTCGAAATCATTCGTGGTTTCGCTCTCCTGGACGAGTTCATTTGCACCTAGGGGCGAAATCAAAAAAACGAGGAGAACCGAAAGTATCAAGCATCGCCAAAGATGATTTTCGTGACCGAGCATAGCAATAACCTCGTTGCATTAATTGTCAGAATGGGAGGACTACATCCTCGGCAATTGGTGACCAGAATCAACGACTAAGGTACCAAAAATCACAGGAAACAACTGGGTTTAACGCTGAAAAGACATCGGATTTGCCTGCAATGCCGGAGAGCGGGAATGCGGCAGTACCGAAAGGCATCAATAAGTGGCAAATTGTTGCATTTCATGACGGAAGCGAGGCTGGGGCTTCAGGATGACGTCGAGTGTCAATTTTGGACGCAGCTTTTACATCAAGCAGCTTGTGAATCCGGAGTGGACACGCGGTTGCGTAAAAATGCGAAATTGTGTCTTCGTTGTCAAAAGAGAGAGCTGAAGGAGAGCACTCACCGAGGATGATTTCGCTGCCGTGACTGCAAATCCTGTGATAGCAATTGGTTCCCGTTCGATTGCCGCGAATGGACGGTGTCGTTGGTTTGGGAAAGTTCCGATGACTTCTCCGGCAGTGCCGATCGTGTCGTCATCGTCCCGAGTTGTTTGAGTTTTATTTTCTCTGATTCGCGAACTTGTTGACGATCACCGCCGTAATCCATGCTGTCTCTGAAGAGGCGTTATCGCGGGCCGTGCCAAATTTCCGCAAGAACTCCTCTCCAAGATGACACCCGATTTTAAGAGGAACGAAAACAGCAAATTGCAATTCAACCGTCTCCACGAGGGAGATCTCAAACACAGTTCTCGTTGTTGTTCAGGATGGCAGCCAATGATTCGACCCGTCGACTTCAGGAGTGCCGATGTTCCCGTGCAACATCAATGCCATCAGGATGACCTGCTTATCCCTGTTTGTTACCTTGCTTTTCACAGCAGTCGCCAGAGGTGATGACCCACCCGTTCGATTCGATGTACCCGCGCTCAAAAGCGTTCATGAGGTGCCAATCGCCGACTTGCATGGGTTGAGCCCGATGCAAAAGATCGTCGAAGTAGTCATTCCGGTGACCACCGAGATTCAGTCATCCGATCGGAACAATGTGCAAGAATTTCGGTTTGATGTATTTTGGAATCGAAACGTTTATCCCATCTGCGATTATGCTCCCAAGACGCAAACTGCCAGCGAGATCGAGGGCCTGATATCCGTGGACCAGTCTACGGAACGGAATGCGACGCTGGGCCTGAACCTGCAAAGCGGATACCAGGACGTCGTGAAAGGAAGTGCGCAGGCAGGGTTGGGAACGCGTAAAAGTCTAAACCGGCATTACCAGGAGATCCCACAACATGAGGTGCTGGTTGCCAGCGGAACGATCAAACGTGGTACCGGGGCCTTTTTCCGTTTTCATCCTTCACGGACCGAAATCCTGGAGGGAGGTCGCGACCTGGTCGTCGCGTTTCAAGTCCCGCAGAGTTGGCGAGGTGGAGTTCTTCAAATCGAATGTCATGCCGCAGGTCATCGCAAGGTGTTAGGCGCTTGGAAAGATTCGTTTGAAGTGAGCCGGGCTTTCATTTTGCCAATCTACCTTGAAGGCGACGACCAGGCTCGGAAAGCAGCAACAGAATTTGTTCGTTCCGAGCAGCGATTGATGCTGCATTGGCAGAAACATCAGCGGCAACCAGAGCCGGAAAAACTGCAACAGTTTCAGTTCCTTTTTGGATCCAGCAATCCTCGGAAGAATTCGCCCAAGAACCTGCCGAAGAACTGGGTGCACTACCTGATCCAATCCGGTGATGTTTACTTCGAGAAGTATCAAGATCGTTTGCCAGTCGATGTTGCCGATGCGGCTGGCCATTTCGTCCAGGCCCGCGCGGATTTGCTGAGCATGGGACGATAAAAACTACTCGGCTCGGGCAAATTCGTATATTGGGCCAAAAGGACCAGGAGTTCCGTGCGGATCAATTGTCGCTGAATTCGAGTTTGGCGGGTGCTTCTGTCGACAAGGGATTCTTGACGTATTGGCGGTGGCAATCCGGGCACAGATCGTAGCGACGGCGCTGATAAGCCGATTGGCTCAGCTCTTCAAACTCCTGATCGTCAAGCTGATCAAGAATATCTTGAAGCTCACCAAGGTGGTCGCGATCGTCATCCATTTCGTTGTCGGTCGGATCAATGGCGGCCTGAATTTCAATTTGAACCGAATAACGAACTTCGTTTTCAGGATCAATCGATCGTCGACAGCGATCACATGAGTAATGAATCATATTCCCTTCCTATGAGAACCTCTGAGCTTTCCAGAGACTTAACTCCGTACCTTCATCGTAATGGCAATCGAAAATTGGATGCAAGCAAAATTTGATTTAAAAATTGGGAAACGCCGTTCAAACAGTTGCATTTCCAAGCGATCCAATCGCATTCTTGATAAGCAATCGGAATGGATGGTGGTGGAAAAACATGGGTCGAATTGCCGCCAATCTGCGACTTAATTTTTCGGCCGGAATCTCAATTTCCATTAGAACGCGCCTATAAGTGGCGATGTCGCCGTTCCGGGCTTCTGCCAGCATTTTGTTTTCGTACTGATTTTCAAATGCGAGTGGCAATCCGTCACTCATTGGGTGAACGGAATCAGGAGCGTTTCTTTTTCTTTTTTCCCGTTTTCTTTTGGCGCTTGTTCGAAGTCGGTGATTTTGTCGCTGGCGGTTTCGATTTGGAGGACGACTTGGAACTCACTTTTTTTCTCGACGGTTTTCCGGTTTTGCCCCGCGAGGACTTTCCCGATTTGTCACTTGGTGATTTGGCTTTTGCTTTTTTATGTCCTTTTTGAGGTCCCGAGGCGCGCACGGATTGCCAATCGCCCACCGTTTTGGATTTATTTGACTGTGACGGCTTTTCGGAATTCCCGTTGGGTTGGTTTTTTCTGGGCGAGGTTGTTTTGCGTCTGCTTCGGTTAGTGATGTTTTTTGATGAGGGCCGGACACCCAATAACTCGAATTCCATCAGTCGTTGGTCCGGATCGACCAGCGCAACTCTAACCTCGCATTGGTCGCCCAGTCGAAATTGATTTTGCTTTTTGAAACCTGCCAACGTCCGGCTACCGCGATCGTATTGGTATGAGTCTTCTGGCAAATTGGCGACGGGGATCATTCCTTCGGCTGGAATTTCAATGCCTTGAGCAAATATGCCAAAGGCTTCGACGCCGGTAATCACTGCATGCAGGCTTTCGCCAACCTTGTTCGCCATGAAATTCAAAAGCTTCAGCTTGGTCAACTCGCGCTCGGCATCCGCCGCCCGTTTTTCCAATTCGCTGCAATGTTTGCCCACCGTCAACAACTGATCAAAATTCGACTTGGGTCGCTTGCCATCGATCAAATCACCGACCATACGATGAATGATCAGGTCGGGGTAACGTCGAATCGGCGACGTGAAATGGCAATAGGAATCCGCGTTCAGTGCGTAGTGTCCAATCTCTTCCGGACTATAAACGGCCTTTTGCATGCTCCGGAGAACGGCGTAGTGGATCGCATGTTGCTGAGGCGTGTCCTCGGATTCCTCGATAACCCGCTTCATTTCGAAACGGTCTTGCAGGCTGCCGCTCTCAATGCCTAGACCGCGGACAAATTCCGTCAAGTCCCTCAGTTTCGCCTCGGTAGGGAGCGGATGGACTCGTCGCAGTAGAAAGAGTTTTTCATCTATCAGTCGCTGAGCAACCGCAATGTTGGCCGCCAACATGAATTCCTCGATGATCTGATGGCTCTCCGTGTACTCGACCTCATGGGCTCCACAGACTTTTCCGTGATCGTCGAGGTCGATTTTTATTTCGGGCAGGACGAGATTGATTGAACCGCCGTCCAGTCTTCGTTTCCGCAAGGTCATTGCCAGACCGTGCATGTCGCGGACTAGCGTGAAGACTTCGGGGGCGAGTTTCTTTTTCCAGGGTTTGTCGTCGGCGAGGTAGTCGTCGATTTCTTCGTAATTGAAACGATGGCAACTCTTGATCGCTCCCCGAAACAATTCGGAGGATACGGGAACTCCGGCATCCGAGAATTCGATGATCGCGGTGAGACAGAATCGCACGCGATCCGGCTGCAAACTGGCGAGGTTGTTTGAGATAATCTCAGGCAGCATGGGAATCACGCGGTCGGGCAGATACACACTGGTACCGCGTTGATAGGCTTCGTTATCCAGTTCGGATCGCGAGGGGACGAAATGGGAAACGTCGGCGATATGGACTCCCAGTTCCCAGTGACCGTTTTCGAGTCGCTGGAGCGAGATCGCATCGTCGAAATCGCGCGCGGTCTTGGGGTCGATGGTGATGACCGTCGCGTTGGTAAAATCGCGGCGACTCGGTGGAATGACGGTATCGTCAAATGCTTCGGCCTGCTCGCGAGCATTCTCCAGCACAGATTCCGGGAAATCTTCGGGCAGCCCGTACTGACGAATCACGCTAAGCGTATCGACGCCAGGTTTGCCGCGGTCGCCGAGAACTTCGGCAATCACGCCTTCGCCATCCTGTCGATCGGATGGGAAGCGGACGAGTTCGATGACGACCTTGTCGCCAACTTTGCAATTCTTCGCGCCGGCATCGCCGACCAGTATTCCAGACTCGAAAACTGCACCGTCAACCAACACGAAACCGTATCCGCTGTGCTCCTGGTACGTGCCCACAAAACGATGAGTATGCCGCTGGAGAACCTCAATGATCCGGCCGCTGATTCGTTGAGAGGTATCATCTCGTTTCCCACGATGGCCGCGCGAAACTCGGATTCGAACGACATCCAAATCCGCGGCATCAAGCGTTTTATGTTTTGGAATAAAGATATCGGCCGAGCGATCCGTGGCCGTGGAATCTTGAGGCGTGACGAAACCGAATCCGGCATTTGTCCGACGAAAAACGCCGGTGATCTCGTCCTGGCGGCGTTTCGGTTTTTCGGATGGGGATTGCTTGGAATCCGAAGTAGACTTCGAGCCAGAGGGCTTAGTGACCAGGTGTTTCGAACCGTAGGCCAGGCGATCCTGTCGAACAAGTTTCTTGATCGCCTTTTTGATGGCACGCTCTTCGTCGATCAGCTTCAGCTTTTTGGCGATGGTGCGAGGTTTCAGTGGTTGATAGCCGTCGGCATAGACCAATTCCAGGATCAGTTTTTCCAAGTTTAGTGAGTTGTTCATGTACAGAGTTTAGGTGTGCGGATATGGAATTGCTACTGGAGAAGCTTGTCGGATTCCCGTCTGCCGCCAACCGTCCGCCGTCCTGTTGGAAAAAGGAGGCCCATCGGGCGTTGGAAAAGGCTATGTTGAGCAATAATGCGACAACGGACGACCATCCGACCGCGGTCGACTTCCGACCGTAATCGGGATTCCTGTCGAGAAAGATGGCACGAAGGAACGAACCGAGAACGGAGCCTCAGACTGTCCTGTGATCGACAACAGACTGTCCTGTGATCGACAATTAACGCAGAGCAAACCGGTCTGCCCAAGTCTGCCCAAAGATTGGGGCGTCAGCGCCTGTCCTTGTGCTCTAAAAGGCCGTGGTGCCTTTGTAGATTTTTCGCCCGATCGAGGGGTGGTAAACCGTCCAGGGACTTTGTTTGTTGACATCCTCGGCAATGAGTTGCTGAAAACTGTGCAACTTCGCATCGAGGTTGTCGAGATAGTGAAGCGAGATCGCTTCCAGGCTCATCGGGAGTTTGGGACTACCGAACTCGTACTCACCGTGATGAGAGACAATCAAGTGGCGCAGATGGTTCGCCAGTTCAACCGGGAATTCTTCGCCCGCCAATTTTTCTGTTTCGGCAATTTTTTCATCAAGCATCGTTACACCCAGAACCAGGTGACCGATGAGTTGTCCGGCATCGCTGTATCCAAGGTCAGGCTGGTAGGTCAGCTCCCGAATCTTGCCAATGTCGTGCAGAAATGCACCCAGCAAAAGGACGTCTGCATCGACGTTTTCGTATCTCGGGGCGACAATTGTAACCAGCTCCATGAGCGACAACACATGTTCCAGCAGCCCACCCTGGTAGGCATGATGGTTCTTGACTCCGGCAGGAGCCATCCGAAGACCCTGCATGAACGATTCATCCAGGAGGAAGCACTCGGCCAGGTTGCGAAGGTGAGCGTTACTGACACCACGCAGTAACTCCGCTACTCGCGCGATCATTTTTTCCAAATCAACGGTGGACAAAGTCTCAAAATCAGAGGGATCAACCTCGGCCGAGTCCGAACGGTCCACTTCTTTGGCCAAGACCTGCATGCCGCCATTGTAGACCTGTGACGTGCCTTTGACGCGTATGAAGTCACCGTTGTTGAAACTGTCGAAATGTTTCTGGTTGGCATTCCAAAGCATCGCCGTCAAAGATCCTGTTCTGTCGCTCAAACGAACCTGCAAATAAAGGTTGCCGTTGCGATTGGTTCGCAGTTGCTTTTCGGACGCCAGGAATATTTGATCAATCACTTCTCCGTCAGAAAGTTCATTCACGTATCGACGATTCATGGGGCACTCAGTAATTGATGGGTCAGGGCAACGATTCGCGGCGACGACATTCGATTTCGGTTCAGATTCTAGGTCGGGTTTCCGTTGACGACAAGAACGTGAAAGCACTTCGAAACGTGTCCAGCAACGCCCCTCGAGTCGCCCCCGACTGACGGACTCGCAAATAGCCTACTCGAAAGCAAATTCGGCAGTGAATAGAATGCGAGACCAAAGTTCACAAAAGTACACCCTAACGTGTTGAGAGAAATGGGAAAAACAGGCATCTCACCAACTCGGGAAGCAGACTATCCCGAATGGTACCAGCAGGTCATCAAAGCAGCCGATATGGCGGAGAATTCTCCGGTCCGAGGATGCATGGTGATTAAGCCGTGGGGTTATGGAATTTGGGAACGGATGCAACAAGCGTTGGACAAAATGTTCAAAGAGACGGGGCACGAGAACGCTTACTTTCCGTTGTTCATACCCAAGAGCTTTCTTGAAAAAGAGGCCGAGCACGTTGAAGGGTTTGCCAAGGAATGTGCCGTCGTTACACATCATCGTCTTGAACCCGGCCCTGATGGAGGACTGGTTCCGGCCGGTCTGCTGGACGAGCCTTTGGTCGTTCGGCCCACCAGCGAGACCATCATCGGCGTCATGTTTGCCAAATGGATTCAGTCCTATCGGGATCTGCCGTTGAAAATCAATCAATGGGCCAACGTGGTTCGCTGGGAAATGCGAACCCGACTTTTTCTGCGAACCACCGAGTTTCTGTGGCAGGAAGGGCACACGGCGCACGCAACCGAAGTCGAAGCAATGGACGAGACCCGATTGATGCTGGACGTCTATGCGGACTTCGTCGAAAACCACATGGCCGTCCCAGTAATCAAAGGCGAAAAGACGGCGGGCGAACGATTTCCTGGCGCCGACATGACTTTGTCCATCGAAGCCATGATGCAGGACCGCAAGGCGCTTCAGACCGGTACTTCACACTTTCTGGCACAGAATTTCTCCAAAGCTCAGGGAATCAAATTTCAGGATCGTGAAGGCGGTGAGTCGTTTGCCTGGACGACCTCGTGGGGCATGTCGACTCGTTTGATTGGCGCCCTGATCATGACTCACAGCGACGATGATGGACTGGTCCTGCCTCCCAGATTGGCTCCCAAACAAGTCGTGATTTTGCCGATCATCCGCAACGAGGAAGACAAATCCAAAGTCATGGAATACTGCCAGTCGCTGCAGGCAGAGGTATCGGCTACCCAATATGACGAACAACCGATTCGTGTTTTCATTGACGATCGGGACATTCGAGGTGGAGAAAAGAAGTGGCACCAGATCAAACGCGGCGTGCCGGTTCGTGTGGAAGTGGGGGCACGTGACATCGAGAGCAACAGCGTGTTTGTGGGACGACGGGACCAACCGAAGTCCCATGGAGTATCACGCGAGGATTTCTTGGCTTCGCTACCGGATACGTTGGCGGAAATTCAGAAGTCGCTGTATCAGAAAGCGCTCGATATGCAGGTTCAACACACGCGCGACTTCACGTCGTTTGATGAATTCAGGGAGTTCTTTACGCCGAAAAATAGTAAGAAGCCGGAGATCCATGGCGGATTCGCGCGGTGCCATTTTGTGGACTGCCCGGAAACCGAGGAGCTGCTCAAGCCTTTGAAGGTCACGCCAAGGTGCATACCGCTCGAATTGGAAGAAGTGCCCGGAACGTGTATTTTCACGGGCAAGAAGACGGTTAGCCGGGCGATTTTTGCCAAGTCCTATTGACGACCGACCGGATTTCCCAAAGCCGTCGACGATCATCGAATTGGATGCGGTTCACTCTGGTTGGAGCGGTAGGTCTGCCAGCAGGTCCAGCGGCGAAGTCTCTGAAACATTGACAATTCGAAACTGATAGAAATCATGGGGCAGATACTCGAACACAAACCGGTTCTGCTGATCACAGCAATCAGCAGTCGGTATCCAGAGGCCTTCGATTGGGCGGCCGAACAAACCGCTGAAAATTGGGGACCCATCGTCAAGAAAAGTCCGGTTTTCGATTTTACAGAAACAGGGTTCTATTCCAAATCGATGGGCGACGATTTGAAGAAGCAGTTCATCGCATTTGAAAACCTAATTGACCCGGCAGATATCGCTGCCCAAAAACACGTCTCCAATCAGTGGGAACAACAATTTGCGGAGGAAACGGATTTTGACGTTTCCCGGCCAATCAATATTGATCCGGGATATCTTAGCGAGGCCAAACTGGTTTTGGTTACGACGAAAGATCGCGATCACCGAATTTACTTGAAAGATGGAATTTTTGCCGAGGTCACGCTTTACTTTCGTCACAACGAATGGACCAAAAGTCGATGGACCTATCCGGATTACCAACGGGCCGACTTTCAGGATTTTTTTTCAGAATGCCGGCAGTACCTCAGGAAAAAGATCCAGCAGTACAATCGTCGTCGCGACGGAATCCACTAGCCCTTGTGCCTACTGGAAGAGGCGCGCATCGTGGGCGGGCACGACGCACTATCATTCGTTCCAAAAAAGTCGGTAAGTGGCGTCGAGCCAGTCCTTTGGGCTTCATTGCCCTGCCCTTCCTGTAGGCCGTCGCAACAACTAAAGCCCGAATGTGAGCTCGCCGTGTCTCTGCTCAGGCAAGTCCCGGACGTTTAAATGCGCAATCCATGCCGACCGTTGATTCACAAACTGGTTGCCAGAACGACAACCTCGCGTCGACACTTGCGGTAGCTGAGGTCGGGACACCCTTAGAAAACGCTCGATCATGAATTTCCAGCCCAACGAACTTGCATTGTCGTGCAGTAACTTGGCCACGGTTTGCCCGGGCGAGAATGATGTCAGTGTTGCCATTTACCGGAGAAAGCGGTCCCTGTATTCTTTCTCAAGTCAATTGGTCTTTTGCACGCAAATCATCTATATTTTTAAGCCGGGCAACGTGACCCTGGCAGCGAACCACTGTGAGAGGATTCCATGAATTACGCTTGGATTATCGGGCGGTTTAGTCTTGTCGGTCTGGTATTGATTGGCGTTTGCTCCACGATGGGCTGCGAGCGACCGTTGTCGCTGTTGAGGTATATTCTGGCCGTTCAGGACCGGGATGCTAGCACGGATGAGGGGGTCAAGGCGGCCTCTTATTCAACGGAGAATGGGGAACCGGCGGCTCTTCCCAAGGCCAAGGACCTGGTCATGGACTGGGAGAAACCGATCTTTGCGCTGTTTGTAACCGGTCGTCAGCATGGTTACATCGAACCCTGTGGCTGTACGGGACTGGCGAATCAGAAGGGTGGTCTGATGCGTCGTCATTCGACTCAAAAAGTCCTGCTGCAAGATCGTGGCTGGGATTTGGTCTCCATTGACGCCGGCAATCAGGTACGGCGTTTTGGTCAACAACCGTTGATCAAGCTGGGAAAAACTTATGAGGCACTATGCCGCATCATGGACTATGACTTGATCGGTTTGGGGCCGGATGATTTGAAGATTCCCTCGATTGATTTCGCGCAGACGATTCTCAATGCGCCCGAAGGAACCAATCCGTTTACCTGTGCGAACGTCGAAGTCGTTGATGCCTCGTTGAGCAATAAGTTCGTTGTTATCGAGAAAAACGGGAAACGTATTGGCGTGACGATGGTCCTTGGCGAAGAGTATACGCAACCACTCGCCCAATCGAGTGAATTGAAAGTCGTTTCTCCAGCCGAGGGCCTGGCCAAAGTCGTTCCTCAACTCAAGGCGGCCCGATGCGATTTGAAAGTCCTCGTTGTTCATTCATCACCGGAGAATTGCCGGGCATTGGCTAAAAAGTTTCCAGATTTTGATCTGATCGTGACGTCCGGCGGCGCCGGTGACCCAACAATGCACCCGGAAGTGATCGAGGTCTCAGAAGATGGCAAAACGACATCCATGATTCAGGTCGGCGTCAAAGGAATGTATGTCGGAATCGTAGGTTATTATGAAAAAGACGGGCAGCCATTCATCAAATACGAAAGAGTTCCTCTCGATGGACGATTCGAAGATTCACCCGAGGTGAAGCAAGTTTTCATTAATTACCAGAACGATTTGAAACAACTTTGGCAGGCGGGGCAGTTGGTTGATATCAAACCGCGTTTGCATCCATCCGGTTATACGTTTGTTGGTTCGGAAGCCTGTGCCGATTGTCACGACAGGGAATATGCGATTTGGGAGGATGGACAAAAAGGAGATGGCGGACCGCATGCCAAAGCGACAGAGAGTCTGACCGAACCGAATGAACGGTCATGGGTCCTACGCCATTTTGATCCCGAATGCGTCAGCTGCCACATGACTGGCTGGAACCCGCAAGGTTTTTTTCCCTACGAATCTGGCTATGTCAATATTGACAAGGATGAACTTCTTTACAACAACGGCTGTGAAAACTGCCATGGTCCTGGCTCCGCCCACATCGCTGCCGAGGAAAACCAGGCTAACAACAAACAGCTGTTGGACCAACTTCGCGGGGAAATGCGGGTGACGCTCGAAGAGGCCCGAGAATCGGCATGTGTCGAATGCCACGATCTCGATAATAGCCCCGAGTTTGTGAAAGAGGGCGGATTCGACAAATACTGGCCTGCAATTGAGCACTAGCAGGCACTGGCAACTCGCGTCGAAAAACGAATTCGCTTCCACCAGAACCCACCTCGAATCTTGACTGTCGGGAACCGACGATCTACGCTTAGCAAACTGGTTCGACGGCGTTTTTCCGTCAACGATGTCCTAGGACTTCGGGGAATTCGTGACTGAGTTCAATGAATTCTCACGAAATTCAGGAACATTAACGCTGTAACGCCTCGCTGTAATTCAGTGGCGATTTGCGGAAGAACCCGTTGCCGCATCGACGAAATGTCCTGTCTTGATTGTAAGGTGAAGGATGAGTTTTCCGTTTTCCAATTCGCTGATTAGCCGCCGAGGATTCGTACGCGCCTCAGCTGCGACGCTGACCGTTTCAGCATTACCGCAACTTTCGCTGGCCGCCGAATCTCTTCAGGTTGATGAATCGAAAGAAGAAATTTCGTTGCAGGGGCGAATCTTCAAAACGCTCAAGATTGGAATGACAAATAAGATCCCCGGTACACTTGCCGATCGTTTTCGGGCAGCCAAGGCGGCCGGGTTCGCCGGCATGGAAATGGATTCGCCAGGCATGGACGTCGAGAAAACCAGGCAAGCCATCGAGGAATCCGGACTGCCAGTGGATGGAACGGTTTGTTCGACCCACTGGAATATTCGGCATTCCAGCCCAGACGCCGGTCAACGCGCAACCGCCCTGGAACATCTTTGCCAGGCCATCCGGGATACTCACGCCGTTGGCGGCAACTCAGTACTGTTGGTCGCGGGCAAAGGCGAGGACGGTCCGGAGGAAGAAATCTGGCCGCGAACCGTCGAGAATATTGCAAAGGCAGTTCCTTTGGCGGCCGAGAAGGGTGTTCATATTGTTATCGAGAATGTCTGGAATCAGTTCATGTATGACCACCAAGGCGGTTCCGATCAGACCGCCGATAAATTCTTGAAATTTGTTGATGAGTTTAAGTCGCCTTGGGTGGGAATGCAGTTTGACATAGGAAACCACTGGAAATATGGAAGTATGGGCGATTGGATTCGAGCTTTGGGAACTCGAATTCATAAACTTGATTTAAAAGGTTTTTCGCGGGCCACGAATAAGTTCACAAAAATTGGTGAAGGCGATATAGATTGGGTAGATGTCAGGGCGGCATTGCTGGAGATCAACTACTTCGGTTGGGCGGCGGCGGAAGTCGCGGGTGGGGATTTTGATCGCCTCAAGGAAGTCTCAGCCAACATGGATCGAGTTTTCAATTTGGCTGGAACTTGATTCGGAATCGTTGTTTCGATTTGGCTACGGTGGTTGGTGATACGGCGAGCTTCAGTTATCGACAAACGGCCTGATAGATCCCAGCCTTAATGGATTGTCGAGTTTCCAACCGTGCTTTGTGACAAAAACCAGATTGATTTGAAGATCTATGAATGCTTCGCAATCAAATCATGAAACGCCGGACCTGACGGGGCGCACGCTCGGGGAATACACATTGATCCGTCGTTTGGGTCGTGGTGGAATGGCCGACGTTTACCTGGCTCGTCAAGGTACCCTCGAACGCAACGTTGCCCTCAAGATTCTCAAACCCGAACTGGCCCAGGACGAGTCTTACGACAAACGATTCCATCGCGAAGCCCAGTCGGCAGCCAAACTCGTCCAAGCGAATATCGTGCAGGTCTATGAAGTCAAAAAGATCGACGGTTTTCACTTCATCGCGCAGGAATATGTCCACGGTCGAAACCTGCGACAGTATCTCGATCGCTATGGTGCGGTCGAACCAGTGATGGCAATCACGGTGTTGCGGCAATGTTCATTGGCGCTTCAAAAAGCGTCTGAATTCAATGTCGTTCATCGCGATATCAAGCCAGAAAACATTATGCTTTCGACCGGTGGCGAAGTGAAAGTTACGGATTTCGGTTTGGCGAGAGTCAATGATGACTCGGGGCAGCAGGCGTTGACCCAAATTGGCATCACAATGGGTACGCCTCTCTATATGAGTCCGGAACAGGTAGAAGGCGGATCACTCGATTCACGTAGTGACATCTATTCCTTGGGAGTGACCGCCTATCACATGCTTGCCGGGCAACCACCCTTCGAGGGCGAGAACGCACTGGCGATCGCCGTACAGCAGGTGAAAGAAGCGGCAACTCCGCTTGCCTCAGTACGCCCCGACCTACCATCGGAGTTGTGCGACCTGATCCACCGAATGATTGCCAAAGATCCCGCCGACCGGCCTCAGAACCCGGGTCAATTGATCAAGGAACTTCGCAAAATCAAAATTAATGTGGATGAGGATTGGGATGAATTGATCGAGAAACTGGCAGCGGTGGAAACAGGAGACGCTCCCAACGCGACCTCGTATTCTCAAGCCCGGTTGGCGGCGACGCAGCAATTACAGGCCGTCATGAAAGGAAATATCCGTTCTTGGTGGAAGCATCCGGCGACGCTGGTTTCGCTCCTGTTGCTCTCATTCTGCGGGTTGATTTCCGGATCGCTGATTGCGACCAACGATCCTCCCAAGTTCCCGCTTGATGTCGGGGCTATCGAATTGAATGAGATCCCGCGGAAAAGCAACGTAAAGGAACAATACGAGTCGGCGTATTGGGGAACCTATGCGTTGGGACCGGAGGGAGATCAAAAGAAAATCGAATACTGGAAAGCCGTAAGCAGGTATTTCCCGTTAGACGACTCGAGTGAGAGCTTGAATACCACCAGGCTTTATCATCGTTTGGCCAAAGCGCGGTTGGGTGAAGTGTATCTCTCGCAACGCAAATTGCCTGAAGCGCTTGAGATTTACGAGGACCTGGAGAGTCAACAGGACGTCTCCGACCATTTTCGGATGATGGGTAGTGCGGGCAAAGCGATCGTTTTTGATCTGATGCCGGCGGAAGACTTTCCCGGAGGCAAACCTGAGCAGGAACAAATAATTCGGGAATGTTTGAGCAACATCGGTTCGAATATCGGGTTGCTCAACGATTTCATGCGCAGCAACATCGAAGAGATCCAAAACCGACTAAATCGCCGACTTTTGTCCGACGTGGATCTTTCATAGCCGTAGAGACGTCGTCTCCAACCGAGCAGCAGGTGTCAGTTCGCAGCACGTTCCGGGGTGGTCGCTTCAACGTTACGAACGGAAGTTCTGGTTAATCCACCACCACAAACGGGCTCCCAAGGACCGGTAACCGGTGTACAGCCTTGCCTGTCCGCCAAGTCCAATCTTCAAGGGGATTTCATTTGCCGGCAGGGGAACTCGAGCGAAGTATTGAAGGTCCTGCTTTTGAAGGGCCGAAAGCAACTCGATGGTCAGGTCGGGTGGACGGTTTTGCTGGATGGATTGGCCTGGCTGTCCTGGCATGGCGGCTTCGTATTTTTTGCGATCAATGGCAAGATCGGTTTCACCAATCGCTTCAACCGCGGCTTCGATTACCTTGTTTGGTTGTGAATAGAGTTTGATTCTTGCTGGCTGATCAATCTGTGCAAACTTGATTTGATCTTCGCTGAGGATGACAACAGCATACCATTTGCTGAGATCAGCGATTTCGCAAAAACGCTGCCCGCGGAGGGCAGAAACATTCTCGTGATTGCCAAACAGCAACGATTGCTGATCCACGTTTTCGACTTCTTCGGAGCTGTTTGACTGGTGGATATAGGGCGTTTGTAAGACGGTACCGGCGATTGGACTGACAATCGTCATTTCGTCGACCTGCTGTTTAATTCCCTGGGTCAAGCCTTTCAAGTTTCGGATTTCGGCTTGAATTTCTTGCATGCGGTTGAGCGCGTTGGGTTGACCGGCAGCACCACTGTTGTTCATCGCTTCGAGCTCAATTTCGCGTTCTTCGATCTTGCCTTGAGATTCAATTAACTGAAATTCAAGATCAATATTGCTGAGACGGGCGAGCGTTTGACCGGCGGCAACCTGTTGACCCGGTTTGACATCGCAGAATTCCAGGCGGCCAGGTTGTTTGATCCAAATGGTTTCGATGTCTTCGGGCATGACGACCATGCTGCATCGCAGGTAATGTGGGATTGGCAGAAACAGAATCAGACCGATCACGACCAGGAGCACCGCCAAGATCGCTGAGAATCTTACTTTTTTCACTTGATGTAACCGCCCAGGTACTGACATGTACTTGTATAACTTGTAACTCGGCATTCCGATCAATCCGGCGATCGAAAACAATGCAATTCCTATCCCAATCGACTCCAATCCATACGGCTCCAGCATATTGGTCAAAAAGATGATGATCACGGACAGGATGAACCAGCGGTAGCAGAACGCAGCGACCGTAAACATGGCAAACGCGACCGGGCGATTGGATGGCATCAGGTGATCATCCGGAATCTCCAATCCCAGCCAATGGCGACCCAACAATGTCGTCAAGGCGCGAGTCGACTTTTGATTCAAGTTGGGAATTTCCAGAATGTCACTCAAGATGTAGTAACCATCAAATCTCAGAAGCGGGTTGCCGTTAAACAAAACAGTGCTCACCGAACTGATGAGCATGACTTTCAAGCAGATATCCTGAACCACTCCCGGCTGTACAAACCACCAGACAAAGGTTGCGATCGTGGCCAAAATCAATTCGATGTACATGCCGGCAGCGCCGATCGCTGCTCGGTGCCATTTGTTGGGAAGTCGCCAACTATCGGAGACATTGCAATAAAGGCACGGTGTCAACACGAGCAGCATGAATCCAATTTCATGGCATTCACCGCCCAAACGTTTGCATGACAGCCCGTGGCCAAACTCGTGCAAGATCTTGGTGACGGCCAATACGCCAACAAAGATATACCACTGATTCAAATCGAAGAACTGCTGAAAACCAGGCAGTCGAGCTTGAAACTCTGCCCAATTGATCAGCACGGACAACAAGGCGATGCTGGCGGCGATCATCGTGACGACCACCGCGGTCGGCGTGAACAGCCACCACGTGTATCGGATCAGGAAGTTCAGCAATCGTTCCGGATCAAAACCGCGTTGGCGGATGGCCAGCACGTTGGAAAACTGGCCGACGCGTTCCATCATTTTGTTTTTGCGACCACGCTTCAGAAGTTCGGTCCCCTGCCCCGTCACGGTCGAAGTGACCAGGCCGTCTTTATGGAACCTCGTCAACAGCTGCTGCAATTCCTGACGAGTGATTCTCTTGGGTGAAAATTCACGATGGTAATCATCCTGCAACTCGTCGATGGACCGGTTTCCGTCGAGTTGTCTCAGCAGATAGAAAACGTGCGGTGGAAACTGATAGTATTTCTGCCCCAGCGGTTCCTTGAGGACCCAATATTCAACGCCCTGGTAGGTCATGCGGTCGAACGTCAGGTCCGCCCGCATTTTCATTTTTACGGGTGGACCGGGGGGCGGCTTTTGCCGGGGTGCGACTGGAGTTGGGCCCGGGGGAGGTATCAATGACATCGGATCTGCTCTCTAAAAGAACACTTTCGTGCGTAACCAGTCAATGATTTGGTAGAACCACACGAATCCGAGCGAATGCGTACCACAATGGATCTTGGCTGTTACTCCAGCCCCCGTTTGCAGTTCATCCTGTAATTGCTGAAACTGTTCGCTGTCTGCTTCGACAATTGCACGAAACTCTGGTTCGCCAGTCTCGGACGACACCGCGCGACTGGCGACACTTTTGAGTCGTCCAATCAACACCAAATTGGGATTGGTTCCAATTCGAAATTCGACCTGCACCGGTTCACCTTTGCTGTCCAGCATGGCTTGATTCACATAGCCAATCTTGTTCTGTGGAATCCGGAGTTCCAGTTGCCAGGGCCCGCCGAAATCAGCGACTTCAAGTACGGCCAGGTTTGCGGTCGTGGGGTAATTGAGCAGTCGACGTTTCGGTTCCGGCGTGACGACGATTCCATCAATGGGACTGGTGATACGTAGAAATCCTTGTTTCTTGTGGAGCAGGTCGAGTCGGCTTTCGAGATTTAATTTTCGCGCTTTCAACAGTTCCAGGCTGCTTCCCAACTCGCTACGTTCCGCCTCATTGCTTGATCCTCGTGACATCTGATAGCGGGTGTCGCTGATTTGATGTTCTGTCGATGCGAGCTGCAATTCTAAATCCTTGATCTGTAAATCAAGATCTGGGTTCTCCAGCTGCAATAGCAACTCTCCCTGTTTGACCGGACTCCGCTCATCAATGGCAACGGATTCAATAATCCCATCGGTTTGGGAGAAAATTGTCTGCCGACGCGTCGGATGCATGACTCCGTCCGCTTTCATCTTCAATTCTTTCGGGAAGAAGATCAGAAAGGCAACCAGTACGACCAAGGCGCCCAACCCGGTCAGTGTTTTTGCCAGATGGTCCCGGAAAAGCAGTTTCTGCAGCCAGCCCAACCGCTGCCAAATCGGCAACAGAAAAATCTCGCCGTGGATTCGAGAATTTTCCAGTGCCATTTCCGATTGTCGAACGACTAACTCGCACTGATCGTTAATCTGGTCCTGTCGCACGTCCGCGTCAAAATACTCAATGATTAACGCGCCCAGCTTGCGATCCTTTGTCTTGCGTCGACTCCTCATTTCCAGGTCAGGAGCTTCGGGCGCTCGCGCTATCAGCGGCAAAACGGCCAGCGTGCGGCTGTGTGCTTCATCCAGGTAATCGTTAATTTGCCGCCCGACTTCCGGGGCGATCCCTTCCGTGTTGCCCAAAATCCAAAACGGTGTGTCAGCACTGACGCTGGACGTTGCGACATAACCGAGTTGGCGAACGACATTGGCACGATTGTCAAATCGATCTTGACTGCTGATGGCTTTGACAAGGCATTTGTTGCCATTCCAGCGGGCCACACTGACGCGATCGCAGTTGAGCAAACGACGGGTTTCATTGGCGATCGCGTAAGCCGTTTCGACGGGATCAATCGAGCGATGGACTTCTGTGATAAAGTCGATTTTGTCATTCCATTGATCGGCGCTTTCGGTAAGCCGAGCCAGATCGTGCTGCTCGTGCCAGCGCGGAAACAATTGGGCGATCTGGGTCAAGAACCTCAGATATCCCTCTTGGGCTGCCGAACTGATGTCGCCGCGCTGCAATAGCTCGAGGGTCCCGCAGCATTCTTTGGAACGATTATAAACTGGCGAAAACAGCATCAGGAATGATTGGTCTCGTGCCAAATTCGGATCGTTGGGATCGCCATTGGTTGAGCCGACAAACGCTTCGGACGCCAAACCCATTGGGATCTGTCGAGAGATCACTTCCATCACGGCATGGGAATGTTGCTCATTTTCCTGCGAAGTGACTGTTTGAGCGACTTCGCTGGGATGTCCCCCCGCCTGATGCGTAAGCCGCGGCGTATTATTGCCATTGATCTGCCAGAGGAGCGCTCCATGGGCGCCTGTGATTTTGACGACTTTGGAAAGGACCGCCTCGCAGAACTGATCGAAACTGCGTTCCGATTGGGCCATTTCGTTCAACTGCTGGATCGTCCTCCGAACCTCCTCACGAATTGTGGCAGTTTGATCGTGTTGAGATTCACCGGCAGACATGGATTAAGGGGACCCCGAATTTGGACGAATGTTGAATGGGCAATTATACACCGCTTTTTCGTCGAGTTCCTTAGTATAGAAATTTGCCAGCCGATGGGAAACGATTTTCTGGACTCGGTATGATCCCTAAAGTCTTCCGGGCCGTCTCAAGTCACCGGACAATCCGAACTTCGGACCAAGCAACTAACGCTATTCGTAATTGTCAAGAATTGGGTCCAATCCCATCTCACGCTGCGATTTTGCCAGCATTTTTTCGTTGTACATCAGGATCTTTCGCGAACGATAATGCTGGTTTTCGACTTTCCGCTGGGCTCGGCAAAAAAGCGCGTGCCAATACTGGGTTGTGCGGTTTCTTCCGGACTTGCGGTATCGGTCGGCAGCCAGCTTGCCAAATGCGGAATCCAGAATCTTGTCTGCGGCTGAAAAATACTGCTGAACGGTCCCGGGGTCTCCCTGTCGACCGCAGCGGCCGAACAATTGCTGGTCAATCCGGCTGGATTCGTGAATTTCAGTACCGATCACGTGCATTCCGCCCAGCTCGCGAACGTCGTCTTCAATCTTGATGTCGGTTCCGCGTCCCGCCATATTCGTCGCGACCGTGATGCGGTTCAGCTGGCCGGCCATGGAAACAATCTCGGCTTCCCGTTCGGCTTGGCGGGCATTGAGGACTTCGTGTTCCAACCCGGCGTTGTGGAGCATCTGAGATAACAGCTCGGATTTGGCGATGGATCGAGTACCAATCAAGATGGGTCGACCGGTCCGATGGATTTCCGAGACGTCATCGACAACCGTCTTGAATTTGTCTAACTCTTCAAAAGAAAACCGGATTGGCAACGTCTTTCGCTGGGAAGGTCGATTGGGCGGTATCACAGTGACCCCCATACCATAGATTTTTTTGAACTCACGTCGCGAAGTAAAAGCGGTCCCTGTCATTCCGGCGATATGGGGAAATCGACTGACGAATGACTGCACCGTAATTTTTGCCTGCGTGTGAGTGTCCATCGTAATCTCGACCCGCTCCTTGGCTTCGATCGCCTGATGGATTCCGCGACTCCAACGGCGGCCTTCGGAGATGCGACCGGTGGCTTCATCAACAATGACGATTTCGCCCTCGCGAACAACATAGTCCCGGTCGAGTTTGTAATCCCGGTCGACCTGAATCGCTCGCTCCATGAAATCGTACATTTCCAACAGCCCAACGCCATCCAGTTGCGACGGCTTTTCAATCTCGCGAACCAGTGTCGTACCTTCCGGAGTCAAATCGACTTTGCGACGCTCCCGGTCGTACCAATATTCCACATCCTCTTCAAAACGAGGCGCGTGACTGGCTGACCAAGTGTAAAGTGCCTTTTGTTGATCATGCGTCGCGCCATCCTCGGCGGCCGAAATAATCAGCGGCGTCCGCGCGTCGTCGATCAGAATGCTGTCGGCTTCATCGATCAGGAGGAAGTTGGGTTTCCGATGGACGGGAAGATTTGCCGCCGCCTCGGCAACGCCGCCGTTGGCGCCGCCATACCAGAGTTCGCGCTGTTTTTGTTCTCGCCGCATGGAATGATCACGCAGGAAATCAAAACCGAACTCTTTCATCGTGCCATAGGTAACGTCGCATTTGTATGCTGCTCGACGTTGTTCACGCGACATTTCTGATTGGATCACTCCAACTGAAATTCCCAAAGCACGATAGATTGGCTGCATCCACAATGCGTCCCTTTTCGCAAGGTAGTCATTGCTGGTGGCCAACAAGGTTCCGCGTCCGGACAGCGCATGAACGAACAAAGGTAGCGTTGCGGCTAATGTCTTCCCTTCACCCGTTCGCATTTCGGCGACATGGCCTCTGACCATCGAAAATCCGCCCATCAATTGGACGTTGTAATGGGTCATCTCCAAGTGCCGCTGGGCAGCAGTCTGGACCAGCGCAAAGGCTCGCACCACAAGATCTGACGCTAAACGACTGGACTTTCGGGCCTCGAATCCCAAATCCAGTGCGATACCGGCCAAAGCTTCGTCGCCGATCGTCGCGAACGAATTGGCTTGAGATTTGACGTTGTTGATTAGAGACCCAAAATTCACGGCGAGCAGACCAGTGATCGCAAAATCAGTGACTTCAAAAACAAATCATAATCCAGTAGTGCGTCCGCTGGCAGACAGAAAAGCCGACTTTACGGTATTGGTGCTTTTTTCTGCGTTCGGAAGATCGCAACGGACGTATCGCCATAACTTTAGTTTCTGGAAAACGCGAAGGAGCCCACGGTTTTCTGCAAACAGAGATGCAGAACCGATCGTTATCATCCGGTGAATCGCGAGCAATGGTAGTTCTTACAACGTGGTAATTGCATGCCAGCTTGCCAATCCGATGGCAGGGTGAAAACACCTTGAGAAGATCGCAAAATCCAGCTAATCTCCGCCGATTTCATAGCGAAATCCAGCGGGGACCGATCAATCACGGGTTTCCGTGCAAATTAAGATCTGGGCATGTGTTCTACTGGCTGCGAATACCGAACATCATTGGCACTCCCAAAATCACAAATAGTCAGTACCCACAGAATGCAGAACTTCGAAGTCAAACGAAACAGTCGCAAATGCTCAGCATGCGATCGAGATCTGCGGCCGGGCGATACGTTTTACTCGGCGCTGGTTGAACACGATGGGAATATGGAGCGAATGGATTTCTGCGCGGAATCATGGGAATCGCCTCCGGAAGACTGCATCGGATGGTGGAAAACAAAAATGCCGGAAGTCGGCCCAGGCAGAGTTTTTTGGGCGCCACGTGAAGTTCTGATCTCTTATTTTCGTTATGTCATGGGCCAACCTGACAAAACCGACACGGCCTACGTTACTGCCCTGCTACTAATGCAGAAAAAGATTTTGACGATTGAGGAGCAGCCGCTCGAGAACGATGCAAATCATCTTTACCTTGTGAACCGAAAAGACAAATTGGAATTCAAGGTGCCGGTTATCGATATCGACCCAGTACGTCTCCAGCAGATCCAATTGGAACTGGAAGAGAAGCTTTTTCTCGACCAACCCTGCATTGCCGAGCATGAGCAGGACAACGAGGTGGCGTCATCTGATGCTGATCCGTAGCGCGTAAACCGATTTTCGCGTCAGCCGTTTTCAGGGAAGAATATACGTGCACCAAAAGCAGTGCAGTTGCAAACCGAATCGCGAACAGGTTCTCAGCAGCCAATCATCGACAATGCGCGTTGGGAGCTGGAGAAAAGCGGGCCCTTTCTTTCGTTGCCTGATTTTTCTATGGCTGGCGTCGATAACCCTGACCCAAACGGGCTGTCAAGTCTTTCGAAAGTTTGGTGCTCGGCCCGAGCCAGTGCCAGTGATTTTCGAGCAATCGCCGACGCAAAACCAATTGATTTTGGCACTTAACGCGCAAGCGGGGCGAGTCGATCAACTGCAGTCAAGTATCAGTCTGGCGGCCGATGGTATGCCGAAGCTCAAGGGTACAATTCAGATGGAGCGACCCGACCGGATTCGATTGAAAGCCGGACTGATGGGGGTTTCAGAACTGGGTGTCGATGTGGGCAGCAATTCAGAAATGTTTTGGGTCTGGATGAAAGCAGCTCTGCCTGGACAGTCACCCGCCATCTATTTCGCTCGCCATCGGGACTACATCGTCAGTCCGCGACGGGCCGCCTTGCCGCTGGAACCTCGATGGATCCTCGATGCTGTCGGATTGGTCGAATTCACCGATTCGGATTTGATTCAGGGACCTCTTCCGGGACCGGGGGCGATGGTGACGATTATTTCTGTCCGGCAATCGCCGACGGGTCCGGTGACGCGGCGAACCGTGGTCGATCCCAGGACCGCAAGAATCTATCAACAAGCTTTCTACGATTCCTCCAATCGACGAATCGCCTACTCGAACTCCAGCGATTACCGCCAGTATGCAGAACATCAGGTCAGTCTGCCCCACAGGATCGAGTTGCATGTGTTTGATGCCAACCAAAGAGAAACCAAGCTTATCGTCGAGGCGAATGAATACAAAATTAATTCACTTTTTGGCGACCCGGATAAAATGTGGACGAAGCCCAACGCGGAAGGAGTCCCTTTGGTAAACCTCGCTCAATTGGATGGGCTGCCGCCCCAGTGATCTTGTATCGCATCTTTCATTGGAAGGTGAGTACCGAAGGCTGTCGAGAGTTCTGCTACGGCGTTGGAAGTTGGGCAGAATTTTTGTTGCACGCAGGTCGCCTTTGGTCAACAAGAAAAATTGCTGTTGCAACGGGAGACCCTCAACGGCATTCATTGATTCGCAATCTAACGTTCAAGTTGTCGCACCATCATTGCATCCGGATCAAGCCAGGATTTCCGTGGGAAGTCTGGCTTGGATCAAAAAAAAGGCATGATTTTCCAGATCCGTTGCTTGGCGTTTCCCATCGCTTTGGCCCCGAATCGCGTTGACCGGGTCCATTATTGCTGCAAGGCACAGGATTAAACTGAAACGTCCTTGACGATGAATAATTCCGGACGCGGAACCGGTGCTGCTTGACACCCTTTTTGGGCATTACTAGGATTTTACGAGGAGGGCGGATTGTCGCCTGCTCATTTTGAACTGAACGAATCGGAATAGGTAGATTTAATTTCGGATCGTTCGCAGACGAGGAGAACTTAGATGACTCATGTTGTGGCCAAACCTTGCGATGGCTGTCGGTATACAGATTGTGTCGTGGTTTGCCCGGTAGAATGCTTTTACGAGGGCGAAACGATGTTGTACATTCACCCGGATGAGTGCATCGATTGCGAAGCCTGTGTTCCTGAGTGCCCGGTTGATGCGATCTACCACGAAGACGATTTGCCTGAAGAGTGGAAAGAGTACACTCAAATCAACGCGGATCAATCCACCGAATGCGAAAACATCACGGAACGGAAAGAGCCATTGGCCGACAAGAAAGAGGAATAACCTCTGGAATTGCCGTTAATTGATAAATCAGGAGCCAGCCGCAAATGTGTGGTTGGCTTTTTTTATGCAATCCAACAAGATGGGATCGATTACCGGCCATTCGATTGGATCGAACCTGCCAACTGGCTGGGTGGGGCACCAAAAGCTTTTAAGAATGATCTTTCAAAAGTTCCGCCTTCACGAATGAAACTCATTAATCGATTGAATCTCGAAGCGTCCGATTTCAGGTTCTTGACAAACAAATAGCTGACCAATGCTCCCTGCTCCGAAGGAAGTCTGGCGTTCATGAAATCATCTGCTTTTCGCATTGCCTTGGCAGCGGATTTAGCTTCTTTCTCCCATGTCTTGACCTCATCTTCGCGGGGGTAAATCTTCCTGGCCGCCCAAAACCCCATTCCGTTGGCAAACCAGTCCGGTACGTCTGGTGACAGGCTGGCGACATGGAGTGCGGCGATTTGCCGTGCCAGCAGAACCTTCCGATCGTCGACGGTTCGATTGCGAGTCATGAGAACAGCGATGTACGCGTCGACTGTATTGAATCCCCAGTGGCCCGCCAGTTGTTGCGGGAATTCACGCTGCTCGACCATATTACCAAATTCGCTGAAATCGTAACGCTTGTCGAATACAAACACCGAAGCGTTACCTTTGATCAGCGGTCGGCTGGGATTGGCCCCAAGCGCATTGGCAATCTTGGGAACCATGCCCTCGATTAATTTGGAAACGTCGGTCAATCGACTTTCGTTTGGCGATCCCACCACGAGGAAGTTCTCGCTGGACAAGGCCAGCGAATCGATGTCGTTCATGACCAGGGTCCAGGTCTTTTCTGCCAGTTGCCTGCGGGCCTCGGCCAGTTCCTCGTGAGATTGGGCATCCGCCCTGGCTTTGGCAACCACCGTTTGAATATCGAGTCTCGGATCCCCGCCATCGAATTTCGCGCCCTCGTCAATCCATGTGCCGATCAATTGAATCGACTTGGATTCGAGTTTGCGATCTGGCGGCATTTCGCCCGAGTCAATTTGGGTGAACAGGAAACTTTCCTTGGCACTGCCGGCCTTGATCGCCGGCCCCGAATCGCCGCCCGACATCAATCCTCGGAAAGTTGCCAGGTTTAGATTGCCCCGAGGGTTGTTGCTGTTGATGTGACACTGGCCGCAATGTTCGAGCAGGATCGGTGCGACCTGGTTGCCAAAGGAGACCGTTTCTTTGCCCGTCGGTGTCGCAGGTTCTGTGGGTCGTCCGCGGTTTGGCGTCGTTGATTCGACAAATTGGTCGATGATTCGGCGTGGATCATTGCCATCGAATCTCGCGCCCTGCTTGATCCAAGCCTTGAGAACATCTAACTCTGCAGGTTCGACTTTCATGCCTCCTTTTGGCATCTCCCCCGACTCGATGACTTCGATCAATCGGCTGTCCGTGGGGAACCCCTGTGCAATCATGGTGCTATTGGCAAGCGATTCAAACGTCGCCGCACTGAAATCGCCGCGGTTGCGGCTAACATGACAATTTCCGCAGCGCTGGACCAGAATTGGCGCGACCGCGGAACGGAAACTGATCGTCGGGCTATCTTCATCCAGAGGTTCCGGAAGTGGCGCCAGTTTATCCAACGTCTGGCCTGCCTTGGTCAACAGTTGATGCGCTCTTTGAAGTCGTTCGTATTCCGGCTTGATGAGGTCGATCAATTCGGGGCGCGCAGCGATCACCAGCGCGGAGACCTGCTGCATGGCCGCTTCAATGGATCGGCGACTTTGATCCATTTTCTTGTCATTGAAATGCTTGCCGGCACGATCGATGTTCGATTTGATTCGTCGAACGATCTGCTTCTCCTGAGGGGTCGGTTCCTGTCCAGCCGTGTCCAAGGCCGTCAGCACAAAGCACAAAGCACCGGCGACACAGAAAAGAGTTCGTGCGCTGAACTGAGTTGTGGTTCCAAGGGGCCGAATCATTTCAATTCTCTATCCACGGGTTATCGAAACGCAAACTGCGACGCAGCTTTTATTGTTCACTGCGTTGTTAGCATTTCGTCAATAAAAACTTCTGTGGCGCCGTCTGATTGGCTCCTCAAACGATTTTTCCGCTTGAATTTCGCAACTTTGAATCGCGAATGATGTGGCAGCAAGCCGAGTTGAATGAGCCTGGGCCGAATTGCGGTTGATCAACCAGGATGCAAAGGAGAGGACGGCGAACAGAATCGCCAACATTAATACGATGACGGCGGGCAATACCCATTTGGGTGGCGTTTTTCGATGATTCAGTAGTGGGCTGGATCCGATGAGTTTTTTGCTCGAAAGTTTTTGGGTCTCGCGAGCACCCAGCAGATTTTTTCTCGATGAAATTCCAGCGTTAGACTTTGAAGAACCGCTGGTGTCAATTTCGAATAGTGAGGAATCGAATGGATCTGCATAATCGGTGGCATGACCAACTGAACCGACACCGACTCTCTCTGCTCTCGCGGCGGCCGAGATGCCGATGCCAAGCTGTTTTCCAGTTTCCAGGAATCCGATCAGATCGCATTTCAGGTCGTCGCAGTTCTGGTATCTCGCGTCGGCATTCTTCATCATCATTTGTTTGCAGATGTCAGCCAGGGCTTCCGGGCAGTCGACCCGGCTTTCCCGAATGTCCTGTGGCTCGTGGGACTGATGCATCGCGATACGCTGAGCCAGCGTGCCGACCGGGAAAGGCGGACGACCGGTCAGTAGAAAATACAGCGTGCAACCGAGGCTGTAGATGTCGGCGCGGCGATCGACAAGATGGCTGTTAACGGCTTGTTCAGGCGACAGGTAATCGGCAGTCCCCATGACTCGTTCGTTATAAAGTACGGTCAGCGATTCCGAATCGTCCTGGTTCATCAAAGCCAGGCCAAGATCCAGGATCTTGACCACACCTTCGTCATTCAATAGCAGGTTTGCCGGTTTGATATCCCGGTGCACCAGCGAGCGTTGATGGGCGTGGGAGAGTCCTTCCGCCGCCTGGGCCATGTAATCGACCGCTTTTTCGAATGCCAACGGGCCATTGGATTTTACAATCTCGTAAAGGTCCGCGCCCTCCACGTATTCCATCACCATGTAGTGCGTATCTTCTTCGTTGCAGATGTCGTAGATTCGCGCGATGTTGGAATGGTCCAAACTGGCTGCGGCGCGTCCTTCCTGATAGAACCGGTCCAGATAGCTTTTGTCGGAGACCTTTTTTCTGGGCAATACCTTGATGGCGCGTTTCTGGTCGGTGATGCGATGTTCTGCGAGGTAAACACTGCTCATGCCACCGGTTCCCAGGTGACCCAGCAGTTTGTACTTGCCGAGAAAAAACCCTTTGTATTTTCCGGCTCGCAGTTTTTCGGTGTGCCAAGGTGTGATAACACCGGCATCTTGAAGGTGTTTTATTAACTCATCCAGTTTCACCGTTCGCCCGGCAGCCTTGCTTGACAGCGAGGCCAATGCTCCCCGGAGATGGGCCTCCGAAACGATCCCGCTTCGTTCGAGCAATTTCAAGAAACTCTTTGCGGTCGGTTCGGGCATTGAAATAAAGCCTCGACGAACTGGCAATTAATCGGCACGCGCATCCGATTGTGCGAATGACTGGACCTGTTAATCTTAGTTTAGTATTCGTTCCACGAATTCCTAGCAACCGGGAGTGGGGAAGTGGCCGTCGTCGATCCCGTTGAGGTGCGTGATGTCATTTATCCCAATTATATCAGATTAAGATTTGTTTTTGATGAAATCTCAATGCCATTTGGGACTGTTTGCCAAATTTTGGCAGCCAGGAAAAGTGAAAACAAGACTGGCCGCCAAAATCGGCGACGTGACTGCGAGTGAGATTTATCGAGATTTCCTGTCGCACCTGTTGTCTGGTCTCCGCGCCTCGGCTGATGTTCGAACGGTTGTGTTTTCTCCTGATGAGAACCGTGCTGATTTTGCCCGCGTATGCGGAGAACACTGGAATCTGCAACCACAATCCGACGGGTCGCTGGGTGTCCGGTTGCACCGCTACTTTAGCAACGTCCTGTTCCCCGACGGACCGCGGCAATCTGGCAAATTGCCGCATCGTGATGCCATGGAACGAAAAGTGGTGGTGATTGGATCGGATTGCCCATTGATTGGAACGGAATTGATACGACAGTCTTTTGAACGTCTTGAAGATCGTTCGGTGATCATCGGTCCCAGTAAAGACGGCGGCTATTACTTGATCGGCATGCGAGGGGTTTGCCCCGATATATTCGAAGGAATCGAATGGAGTTCGGACCAGGTTTTCACGCAGACCATCACGCGCTTGCAAGAACAGCAGGTTGACTATTCGGTTTTGGAGCCCATGGAAGACATCGATGATTGGGATGATCTAACGCGATTGATAACTCGATTGGAAAAAGACTGCCGTGATCATGCGGGTCCTCCCGAAGTTGAAAATTTGCTGGAACGGCTGCAATCCATCCTTGCCGGCGACGCTTTGAGGAATCCGAAATGACACATACTGTGGTTGTGGGGGGCGGCGTCATCGGACTGTCGATTGCCTATGAGTTGTCAAAGCGAAACCGAAAGGTCGTTTTGCTGGAAAAGGGGGTGATCGGCAAACGGGCTTCCTGGGCGGGGGCGGGAATTCTTCCTCCCGCAGAAGACAAAGATCCGATTCATCCATTGGAGCAACTCGAGTCACTCAGCAACCGCCTGCACTCCCAATGGGCGAAGGAACTCTTGTTGGCAACCGGGATTGATACGGAATTCCGCAAATGTGGTGGATTCTACGTCGCGCGGACGCCAGGTGAAAAAGCAGCTTTGGTCGGAGCGATGGAAGGCTGGCGACAGCGACAGATTCCCTTCGAAGTCGTCGACCCGCTACGTGCCAATCAGCTGGTACCCGGAAACGATTTGCCGGAAAAAACAATGATGGCTTGGGTGCCCTCGGAATCCCAAGTTCGAAATCCGCGTTTTTTGAAAGCGCTGCACCAGGCATGTGCTCGATCCGGCGTCATCATTCGAGAGAATTGTCCGTCGCTGAAGTTGATCATGAACGAAACCCAAACCAAGTTTGTTCAATCGGGAGAGGAAAGGTTCGAGGCAGAACGATTTTGTATTGCCTGCGGACCGTGGACGGAACAATTAGTCGCAACAGTAGGAAGGCAACTAACAACAACACCTGTTCGTGGGCAAATCGTTCTGTTCAAACTGCCGGCTCAACAGTTCGTTCCCATTGTCAACGAGGGGTCCCGGTACCTGGTTCCCCGGTTAGACGGTCACGTACTGGCAGGATCAACTATCGATGAAATCGGCTTCGATGATTCCACCGACGCTGCGGACATCGATCAACTGAGCGCATGGGCCAATCAACTCGTTCCGAGCCTCAACAAGGCAACCTTCATGAACGCCTGGGCGGGTTTGCGGCCGGGGACATACGACGGTTTCCCCTACCTTGGCGGAGTGGGAAACTCGGCGAATACATTTGTGGCGACAGGCCATTTCAAGTCGGGGTTGCATCTGGCACCGGCGACGGCAGTCGTTATGTCAGACCTGTTGGAGGCCAAGGTGCCTGAGATTGATCTCGCCCCGTTTGCTCCCGACCGAGCCGAGTATCACAAGTCGATCGAAACCAGGTAAACGTTGCTGCGTGGAAACTGAGCGTATCGTACTTGGGCTTCCGATTTGGCTGCGGTTTGATCGTTGGCTTCCCGATCCGAGTCTCTCCGCTCTGATTCCCAAGCAGAATACGGTTCGCTCGAAATCCATGCCTGGAATTCGTCGCAGATTTCAATGACCAGTTCCGTGTCGCCGCGGATTAAGAACCAGGCGCCCCTGTGCTCGAAGATGTTTTGAATGTCCCCGGGTCGGAGATGTGGTTGGCCCAAGGTTGGTGCGGCGATCGCGCGTCGGTTGGATAAATCGACTTGATGAATTCCCTTAACGGGGAACAGCAGGTAACGTTGAAATTCCGGATCACTCGATGTAAACGAATGCGAATCTTCGACCAGGTTCGGAAAAAGGTAGACGGGTTGGTTCCGCTTCGATTCACCTTGATTGATCTCGTTAACTGGATCACGCCAGTTTTCATATCGGAGCTGAGGAATCAGTTGCCCCGTGAGCCATTGGTTTGCCAATTGGTTGGATCGAACATTGCCGTTCTCGAAACCGTCAACAAGACTCGCCAACAGGATCATTGCTGCCATCGCCAGTTGGAGGGGCCATTTGCCAGACAATCCCACACTCATCGCAGCAAACAACGGGATCGCGGCGGCACCGACGACGGTGTACCGATAGAGTGCCAACGGAGCAACTCGTAGCCAGTCCAGCGACACAACGCAGACAATCGGCATCATGGCACATGACAACAGGAATCCGAGCATGGGGAGGATGTCGCTGAATGATTTCGCCCGTCCCAAGACATTCGAATCGTTTTTTCGCCTCAATCTATAAATCAAACCGACCGCCACAGCAGGAACCGCGATCTGTGAAAACAGCGGCCAACAATAGTCCATCGTCAGTCGAAGCGGAGAGGAAACGGTAATCCAGTTGTCCCGACGTCCAAAAACCTCCAGCAGGTTCGGAATCGCCGGGAGACAAAGTAGAAACGTGCCGACCATGGTCACAATGAATGGCCGGATGGCTGGGCCCGTTTGAAATGAAGCAGGAACCTGTCGATTTGGAACCGCCCACCAAACGAGAAGGAAT
>CALODY010000016.1:0-522334 GCA_942492215.1 Pirellulaceae bacterium | reverse complement strand
CGGGCCGGCATCCGTTGCAGCCGACGCGTGCTCGCGCACCTGGCCGAGCGCGCATGCCGATCGGCAGTGGGTCGCGTGCAAGGTGCGAGTCGGTGATATGCGTGCATCGCAGGCAATTCGGCGACGAGCGCTGGCGCCCGATCGCGGGTGCGCGCATCTCGGATCCGGTCGTCGCAGGTTGATCTTGCCTGGTCACTGAGGTTCCGTTGGTGCCCTTCGCGCCTCCCGTCCGCCGAAGATGTCGCCGACCGGCGAGCTGTTCGTTTCGTACAAGGCACCGCTGGCACCGAGTCGAGCTACGGCGATCCGCTTGACGCTGCACTCGTTGACAAGGATGGCTATGGCGCGCAGGGGTGAGTTCACCAGTGCTGCAGCTGCGTGGGTCGCTGGTGGGATCGTCGGTGCCATCTGCTGCCTCGTGGCCTTCGTGCTCGTGCCGGAGGTCGGGCTGTTCGGCGACGCCAACAGCGTGCTTGAGCGGACTGTGGGGGTCTTGGCCGGACTGGCGTGTGGCTTTGGCTTCGTTGCCGGACCGCTCGTGATCGGTGCTCGCACACGCGACATGGGCACGCTGGTGCCAGCAGGGCTTGTCGCCGTGGCCGTCTTAGCGGGTGTTCTGGTCGCTGCCTGGTGACGGTTTCTCGGACCGGTCCGGGACACGCGATCGCCCGACGGGAGGTCACAGAAGAGCGGTGTTGCGGCGCACGTTCTCGAGTACCTGTCCGCTCGCAGTCGTGCCGATCAAGGACGGGTCATCGGACGAGTGGTGGTCCGCAGTTATCGGGTGGCGTCGTTGTTTCTGAGGCGTGCGACTTGGCAAGCGAGGAGTGGGATGGCGACATATCGTTCTGACGCCGGGCAGCGACTCCGAGGACGGTCTTGAGGCCCCGGGAGGGCCTTCAACGGCCAGACGCGGTTCGTGAGTGGTGGTCAAACGACCTCGGCCAACTCGCGAGCGCGGGCCGGAACGTAGTAGTTGGACCTCTACTCTGCGTCGGGTTCAAGCGCCTCGATCGCACGACGAAGACGCAGGGACACCGCCTCGTCATCGAGGAGATCGGCGAGCTCGCCGAGGGCCGCACCCGCCTCTGCTGCGACGGCGTCGGGGTCTGGAGTCTTCCCGGTTCTGGATGCAAACACCATGACCGCTGCTCCATCTGAGGTGAAGATCCGGTCTGCCCCGACAGCGTCGTCACGCCGGTGTCGTCGAGAATCTGTCGCATGGTGCTCCGGACACGAGTCAGTCCAAGCTGAATGTTTTGACGATCAAGGTCTTCGGCGAGTTCGCGAAGGCTGTCGCAGCCCGGCACGTCGATGTCCACGGTTGCTTCGAGATCGAGCACGACAGCAACGAGTGGCGTTTCGCTCGCTTCCGCTGCGCGCCGTACCGCGGCTCGAATCGATGCGGCGTTCGCGAAGAACATCGGTTCTTCTGGCCGCACGATGAGCAGTCCGTCGACGGTCAGCGACTCGGGGTTTTTGCTGAGTGCCACGAACTCTCCCGACCCGGGCTTGCGACCGAGCGGTGCGAGGCTTGCTGACGAGGCCCGCCAGATCACGAGGCCGAGTGAGACGATCACGGCGATGGTGAGGCCTGCGAGGGTGTCGAAGATCAGGACCCCGGCGAGTGCAGTCGCAGCCAGCAGGAAGTCCCGTCTGCTGATCTTCCAGAGGCGCTTCATCTGGGGTGTCTTCATCAGTCCGCTGATCGCGACCAACACGATCGCCGCGAGCGTTGGTTCGGGCAGGTTCTCCAACGTCCCGGTGAGGAAAAGTGCGACCACGACGACGACAAAGGCGGCGACGAGGAGCGACAGCGGCGACCGTGCGCCGGCGCCATCGTTCGCCGCCGAGGTCGACAGGCTCGACCCGACCGGAAACCCCTGGAACAGACCGGCGCCCAGGTTGGCGGCGCCGAGGCCGACCAGCTCCTGGTTGCCATCGGTCTCGTAGCGGTGCTTCGACGCGAACTCGTTTGCGGGCCCGACCTCTTCGGCGAATGCGACCAATGCGATTGCCAGCCCGCCCATGATCAGCGCACCGATGTCGGAGGCGGCGATGTCGGGAAGCGCCGGAGCGGCGAGTCCCGATGGAACTTCGCCGAGCACTTCCACGCCCTCGTCGGCGAGGTCGAAGATGGTGCCGGCGATGACGCCTCCGATCAGCACTACCAGGGCGGCAGGCACCTTGTCTGCGAAGCGTTCGATGAGGAGCATTACGACGATCGAGCTCACGCCGACGACGACGCTCCCAGGTCGGCGTCTCCCAGATGTCGCACGATGTCCAGAGTCGCTCGAAGAAGTTGCCGTCGGATGACTCGATGCCCAGGAGTTTGGGCACCGGTTTGATCGAGATGACGAGGGCGAGACCGAACACGAAACCGGTCAACACTTACTCGGAGAAGAACTGGGCGATCCGCCCCAGCTTGAGCACGCCGCACAGCACCGCGATCACGCCCTTGAACATGGCCAACAAAGCTGAGTACGGGACATACTCCTCCGATCACGCCGTCGACGATCGAGCCCACGATCGATGCGGACAGCACGGCAATCGCGCCGCTGGTCGCGACGACGAGTTGTCGCGACGATCCGAAGAGCGCGTACAAGACGAGTGCCGGAGGAATGGTGTAGAAGGCGACCTCTGCAGCCACTCCGGCCACCTGGGCGTACGCCATTCCTTCGGGAACCAAGATCGCGGCCACCGTCAACCCGGCGATCACATCAGCCGTCAACCATCTCCGATCGTAACCGGCGATCCAATCTGGTAGTGCTTTGAGGGCCATCTGAGGACCTCCCTCTCTCATCGACGTTCGGACAACTCATCGCCGTAGCGAGGTGTCCGAGTTCCCTCGAGCGTCGGTTCGCGATCGGCTCCGATGTCTCCGGGGCGCCACGTTTGGTCGAACCAGGGCTCGAGTGGGCCGTAGAGGCGCAGGATCGGGAACCAGCCCTTGCCGGGGACGGTCTCGATCCAGTTGTTCTCGTACTCCTGCGGCGGTTCGGGTCCGAAGTAGAGATCGACCGAGCCGTCATGGTTGTGGCGCAGGTCGTCGCGTTCGCTGTTGCGGCTGGGGAACCGCTGGCCGGTCTGCAGTTCCGATCGGGTCTGCGGGTCGTAGACGACGATCGACCAGAAGTCCTTGGCTGGCACGTTGCCGGGGATGCGTCAGGCGGTAGGCCTTGGCCCGTCGAGTGTGTTGCCGTTGCCGTCGACCATCGCCCCGGCGTACTGCGACCCGGTTCCAACCATCTGCAGCGCCATGGCCGGCGTGTTGACCGTCGCCAGGTAGAAGAAGAGCGTGCGGGCATCCAGATGGCGTCCGCCGTTGCCATCGTCGCGTAGCCAGCGGTAGTCACCGCCGACGAAGCACGGTCGTCCACCGTCGGTCGCTCGTAGATCAGCGGCTCGGGGTCGCGGTTGCGGAAGACAATCGACCGGGCGGTCACATTGGCCACCGCCGCAGCCTCGGCGAGGATCGTCCGCATCCGGTCGTCGGGGGCGAACGGCCTGCCCTTCTCGATGCCGATCGAGGCGAGCAGGCCGCGGGTCTCGGGGTCGATCAGGTCGATCGGCTCGCGCTGGATCACCTGCGTCGATCTCGTCGTAGAATCGGACGTCGTTGGCGTGGACCGTGTTGAACGCCCTCCCGCCGATCGACACGAACTCCATCTCGGCGGTTCGTCTCGATCTCCGCCAGCGGATAGATCCGACGCCCTCGCGTGAACATCTTGGCCGAGGCGTCGGGCTTGCCATCGACCAGGAAGCCTCGCAGGATCAGCCAGTTCACCGAACTCGGCGTGCGCGCCTCGAACATCCCGCCCGGGACCTCGCACTCGTCGTCCTCGGCCACGATCAGATAACGCCCGCCCGCGCCACGATCTGGACCGGGCGCGCCCATGTCGACGACGAACCGGAACCACGCGTCATTCACCGTCCCCGGCCCACACCCCGCCGGCACCTCGACCACAGTCGGACCGTCACGGTCCAGGTCCAGGAACACCGAGGCGTACACCGTGTCGGTGTTGCCGGTCAGGAACAACGGATCGGAATCCAGCAGCTCGTCGGCGAGGGCGACCTTGTGGCACGCGTCCAGGCCCAGCGACAGCATCCCGACGTTCATCGCCTCCAGCGACGCCGCCGGGATGCAGTTGAGAAACACCTCGACGCCACGGAGGAAGTCGAGGTGATCCCACAGCACGCTCGCCGGTCTCGGCGGTCGGTACGCCATCGGCGAACTCCAGCGGGCCGATCCGCGGAATCACGATTCGGGCATCAGGATCGACGGAACAGGCGTATTCGGTATCGGGGATCTGATCGTTGGGCATTCGGGGTCCTTTCGATGCTCTCGAATCTCGAGAGGTCGATGACGGGGCTAGTTGGCGAATTGCTCGAAGGTCGAGGCAGGTGGTCTACCCGATTTCCTCGACTTCTCCGGCCCGCCAGGTCTTGTCGAAGAATGATTGCTTCGGGAAGTAGAAGCGCAGGATCTGGAACCAGCCCTTGCCGGGAACGGTCTGTACCCAGTTGCCCACCGGGACGCCGTCGGGCAGTGCTGGTCCGAAGTACACGGTGGTCGAGCCATCAGCGTTCTCTTCGGCGGCGGGCGTGGGGTAGCTCTGGCTTCCAGCCCGCGGGTAACGCTGGGGGGTCTGCAACATCGAGCGTGACTGGTTGTCGTAGACGGTCGTGGACCAGAAGCGTTCGGCGGGGATTCCGGCCGGCAGCTCCATCTTGTAGGTCTTGGCCCCATCGAACTGGTTCCCGTTGGCGTCGACGTTGGCAATCAGGTACTGAGATCCGACACCAACCAGGTACATGCACATCGCCGGCGTGATTCCGGTGGCGGTGTAGAACATCGCCGTACGTGCGTGGAGGTGGCGGGCACCCTTGTTCTCCGACTGCTCGACCGAGCCGTCCGCGAGGATCTTCGGCGGCGGAGTCTGGAACTCGTAGCCACCTTCGAACAACATGTTCCACCACGCCGACGACGAGTCGTAGTAGCGATAGCCGTCTCGGGGATGAGCGCCTGTCCCAAGGGTCCGTGACGCGGCGTTGCCGAACGAGACGGCGGCCTCCAGGATCTCGCGCATGCGGGCGTCGGGAGCGAACTCTTCGTCCTTGACGATGCCGATCGCTGCGAACTGACCGGCCAGAGTTCCGCGTCGAGAGCGTCGGCAGACTCGGCTTGCACGAGTTCGTTGAGCATCTCATAGTGGCCGAAGTCGTTCGGAGGAATCGTGTTGAACTCCACGCCCGTGCACTCCACGAATCGCGGTGTGACCGGATCGGACAACTGGGCGAGCGGTGCCTTGCCGGCGAGGTAACCGGCTGCTCGTTCGGCCGCTCGTTCAGTCGTCATCCGCGTGATACCCATCAGCTGCCATATGTTGACGATCACTTCCGGGTAACGAACGAGGAAACGGAAATAGTCGGGATCGGCGTTGATCGAGGTAACGGGAAGCCGTCGGTAAATACTCGGCTTTTGCAGGATGTCGCTGATCTTTTCTTTCGTGGCCTGGTTAAGCTGATGGTAGGGGATCGTTTGCAGCGCCTCATTCCGATACTGCCGCTTTCCCGATCCAACGTCACCCGTGTCATTTGCATAGGCGAACGTCCCCGAGGCAGCGACGGACAATGCGCAGATGCATACCAATGCCATTACGCAGAATCGCGGAAAACCATGCTTTGGTCTTATGATCATTAAGTTTTCCGTATCGACTCGCGAAGGACTGGCGCGGGGATCGACCACT
Source organism: Pirellulaceae bacterium (assembly GCA_942492215.1). Taxonomy (GTDB): domain Bacteria; phylum Planctomycetota; class Planctomycetia; order Pirellulales; family Pirellulaceae; genus Mariniblastus. The sequence goes on along the minus strand of CALODY010000016.1, from coordinate 516,584 downwards.
TCAAAACTGGTCCTGCTTGTTTATTCGGCCAATCCACGGCTTGGTGAACAATGATTCTCTTGCAGAACCTGCCAAAAGGAATGATCTACGGTGCCTTGCGTCTCGGGGTTTGCTTGATTCATTTCACTGCTATCAATTCAGCTTGCGAAATGAAGCCGTATTCGGCGGCCAGAATACGGCGGAACTTGGGCCAAGCGACAAATTGATTGGATTGCTGGCAACTCAATGCGTTGGGTAGAAATCCATCCGGAGGCAGGAAACTCGGCTGGAGAAGGCACCGGGTCGAGAACGACCTCAGAGGTTGGCAATCAATTCGGCGGAATACTTCGATCGTTTCCGGGATTATCGTCGCTTCAGTTCGATGACTCGTTCGGCAGTGACATGGTCAAGCCGGAGTCCGTTGTGATAGCCACGTTGGCCAATAATGCCGACTTTGGATTTAAGAAAACGGTTGATGTTCAGCCCCGGAGCAGCCGCGACGTGGTGCGTGATTTTTCCATCGTCGTCCTGCAAGACAAACGTGGAGACACTCTGCCCCCCATCACGAATCAATTCGTTCAACCAACCATAAGCATCATAGGTCGCGTTTAACGACAAGTCATCTTGAAGTGCGACACCAGAGCCAAACGCACCGTTCTGATTGGTTGTTCCAGCCGGCGTAAAAACATCCTGGTATCCGGATCTGATTTTTCTGCAGTTTGCCAGTTTTTCCAGCAGTCGTTGCGCCTGCAACCGCTCCAACGGATCGCTAGTCGATTCGTAGATTGATTCGGCCACTGTTTGGATATCAATCAGTCGCCATTGCTGCGGCTTTTTGATCATTTCGTTGTTCAGCTTCAGCTCAAGTTCGGTTAACCGGCCAGTCAATGGCTGGGTGTTGGTTGACCCCGGGTTGCCGGCGGAAAACCCGCTGTCCATTTCACGCGGCCAGGTTGGACGAATCTGGCGCAAATCGAAGCTTGGATCCACGCTGGCCGACGCCAATCTTTCGGCTGAATGCCAATTGGCACCCGGCACCTGGGCTGGCGACGAGACCGGTACGGACTGATGAAACCGATCATTCGCTTGCAGCTCGGTACTGAACCGATTACCCGCCGGCCGACTGGCTTGCCGCCAACCGCGATTCACTGCATTTAATGAACGCTGCATGGGCTGCTGTCGATTGGTGGCTTCCTGGTAGGTCGCCGGAATGACCGGAGGTTCGTAGCGCGTTTGCGTCACAGTTGAAAGGCCAATGGTTTGTTCCGGGGACGGGCGTGAAGCCAGCATTGGATCCTCCAGCGTCGGCGGCCTCTGAAGATCGCTTTCGTGAATCCACCGAAATTCACCGGCCGGAGGAGCAATCTGGTACCAAGTGGTTGACAGCCCATCGGGAGTTGGCCAACTTGCCTGGCCCAGAATCTCAACCTGCTCACCCCGACTTAGCGGGACCTGCCCAAGCGGTTTGTCGACCGGACCAAGCTCCGTTCCGACCCACGCCTTGGTTCTGTCTTTAGTGATTTGCCCGATGCCATCTTCGAGTATCTCAATCGCTTCCTCGGGAACCAGGCAGAAGCTACCGTCAACGGGCCGTATTGCGCACCAACCACCAGGGTCGTGCTGGTAAACCTCGACCGTATCGTTTCGTGCCAACCTGCTCGTGGCGTAATGAACTCGCCCCGGTCCGCTGCGAACCAGGGCGCCCTCGTTGGCAACCTGTGCCTGATACGGAAACGTCATCTCGTGATCGCCCTGGGCAACGACACGCTGAGCGCAAAGCGCAACCATCGCCGTGAACCCGGCGAAGATCGTGTTTCGGATCAATTGAGATTTGCAACGCATGGAAGAATCGTCCTTGATTCTGTTCCGTCTGTGCGTGTCGCACAAAAAATCAGCGGCACAGCTGAGCGACGTTTATTTAGCTAATTCGCGAATTGGGCTCAAGCCGAAGAATGCTATCAGATTTTGAAAGCACATGACGGCCTCTAAAAAACCGCGGCCAACCTAAAACTGGTGCTCGCGTTTGGGCCCCAGATTGGTCAGCGTCAGGATTTCCGGGCCGCCTTCAGTCATCAGTATCGTATGTTCGAACTGAGCGGAAAGCCTGCCGTCCAACGTTCGTACCGTCCAACCATCTTTCCGGTCGCAAACCGTTTTTCCGGTTCCCCCATTAATCATGGGCTCGATCGTAAAGCACATGCCGGGGTGCAATCGTTCCTGTTGAGATTGGCGGTTGGGCACGTGGGGAATATTCGGTCGCTGATGAAATTTCGTACCGATTCCATGTCCCACGTATTTGTCGACGACGCCAAATCCATAATTTCGGCGCACATAGTCCACGATCGCCTCTCCAATCACGGAGATTTTGCAGCCAGGGTGAATCGCGTCGATCGCCAGGTAAAGACAGTCAAACGCACATTGAGTGACTCGTCTTGCTTCGTCGCCGATCTCATGTTGATCGCCAATCAGGAAAGTCTCTGATTGGTCTCCATGCCAACCGTCGACGATCGTCGTCAAATCGACATTGGCGATGTCACCAGGCTTGAGTTCGTAGTCACCAGGAATCCCGTGACAAATGACGTCGTTGACGCTGATGCAGCAGCTTTTAGGAAACGGACCAATATCGCCAGGGTATCCAAGACACGCCGGTTTGTGCCCGTGGTCGAGGGTGTAATCGTGGATAATCCGATCCAATGCCTCAGTAGAAACGCCTGGCTGAACGTGGGGCCGGACGGTATCCATCAAGTCAGCATTGAACCGACTTGCCGCCCTCATCATTTCACGCTCTTCTTCTGTTAAACGAATTCGGGGACGACGTCGGATCAACGGATTATCCAATCTGCAAGTGAAACCAATACTGCTTCGGGAACTCAAGTTTAGCAAATCAGTTTGGAAACGCCTACCAAAGAAATCTCGCTTTCTGCCCGCCTCTATCGACGTCCCGGGTGAACTCGGGGTGTTGAGCCGGCCGCGGAACGAGGCAGACGGGAGCGGGTGTCGCCGCCGAAACCGGGACGCCGCGATTCCGGTCTGACTAATTGATAGCCGATTTGTTAAGCTATGCCGATTATCGCGATTTGACCGGCCCCCGGTCTCCCGGGGCTACACGAACTTCCAACGATTCCAACCCGGGAACGCGTCGTTGGTGACCTGCCCCAAGGTTGTGGGCATTTCATAAAACTAAGCCTTTGCGCGCGATTTCCATCTTTCAAGGTGGATCGAAGCCTGAGCTCGAGGAAAGCCATTGTCAAAATATAATCCTGCCGAAATTGAACCACGCTGGCAGAGGTTCTGGGACGAAAACAAGACGTTCAAAACGCCGGAAACGGTCACTGGAGAAAAACTCTACGTACTTGACATGTTTCCCTACCCCAGTGGGGATGGTCTGCACGTCGGCCATCCTGAGGGCTACACCGCCACCGACATTGTCGCCCGACAAGCCCGGATGGCGGGGAAATCGGTTTTGCATCCGATGGGCTTCGATGCGTTCGGGCTCCCCGCGGAAGAACACGCCATCAAGACCAACACGCATCCTCGGGATTCGACCGAACGGAACATCAAGAACTTCAAGCGTCAACTCAGCATGCTTGGGTTCAGCTACGACTGGGATCGAGAACTTTCCACGACAGACATCGACTACGTGAGGTGGACCCAATGGATCTTCCTGGTGTTGTTTGATACCTGGTTTGATCCCCAAACCAACCAAGGACGGCCGATCGCAGAATTGCCCATTCCGAAAGAGATTCAGGCTCAAGGCGAGACGTCGATCCGCAAGTACCAGGATGAGTTTCGCTTGGCTTTTCAATCTGACGCCCTAGTCAACTGGTGTCCCGCGCTTGGCACGGTTTTGGCCAACGAAGAGGTCATTGACGGCCTGAGCGAACGAGGCGGTCATCCTGTCCAACGCATGCCACTGAGACAATGGATGTTGCGCATCACCGCTTATGCCGATCGCCTGGAAGAGGATCTGAAGTTGGTGGACTGGCCGGAAGGCATCAAAAAACTTCAGCGGGACTGGATTGGGCGGAGCACCGGCGCCGAAGTTGACTTTTTTATTGGAACCGATTTTGAATCGTGGAAGCAGGTCCGCACGACTCAAGGGTTTCCCCGCAAACCTGGTGACGACGTATTGCGGATCTACACGACGCGCCCCGATACGCTGTTCGGCGCTACCTACATGGTAATTGCTCCTGAACATCCAGCCGTTGAGAGGCTGACGACCGAACCGCAGAGCACTTCCGTCCATCGTTATTGCGAAGATGCCGCTAAGAAGAGCGATCGTGATCGACAAGATGACAAACTGAAAAAAACGGGCGTCTTCACTGGGAGCTACGCGATCAATCCTGTCAATGGTGAGCCGGTCCCCATCTGGATCGCTGACTATGTATTGGCCAGCTACGGTACGGGCGCGATCATGGCGGTTCCGGCGCACGATACGCGGGATTTTGCATTTGCGAAACAATTTGATTTGAACATTCGGCCTGTCGTGCAACCGCCCGCTGAATCGAATTTTGACCAGCAGGCAGTGCTATCGGGCGAAATCTGTTTCGCCGGCGTCGGCACCGGTATCAACTCGGGTCAGTTCGACGGTTTGCAGACAAAGGCCTTCAAGGAACAAATTACCGCAGAGCTGACTCGGCAGGGAGTCGGACGATCGGCCGTCAACTATAAACTTCGTGATTGGCTGTTCAGTCGCCAAAGGTTCTGGGGCGAACCGTTTCCGATCTTGCACGAAATTGACGAAAGCGGAGCCAAGACCGGCTTATTGCGTTCGCTCGACCCGGCGGATTTGCCAGTCGACCTGCCGCGACTGGACGACTTCAAACCGCATGGCCGACCGGAACCGCCGCTGGAAAAGGCCAATGATGATTGGCTTTATCCGGTGATCGACGGAATCCGTTACAAGCGCGAGACGAATACGATGCCGCAGTGGGCCGGTTCGTGCTGGTATTTCCTTCGTTTTATCGATCCGCACAATGATGAAGTCTTTCTCGATCCAAAGCTTGAAGAACAATGGATGCCGGTTGATTTGTACATCGGTGGTGCCGAACATGCCGTCCTCCATCTGTTGTATGCCCGTTTTTGGCATAAAGTTCTTTACGACCGCGGCCATTTGAAAACGCCGGAGCCTTTTACTCGTCTGGTCAACCAGGGAATGATCCTTGGCGATGTCGAGTTCACCGGGTACCGAGACGCGGATGAGCAATGGGTGTCGGCCAAAGACGTCATGGAAGATGAAAACCGGAAACCCGTTTTGAGATCCGACGGGTCCCAGGTTCAGGCGGTCAAGCTCGATCCGGATCAAGCGGAAAAGCTGGGTGACGATTTTGTTTTGAAGTCGGACCATGCCGTTCACATCGACAGCCGCGCCTACAAGATGTCGAAAGCCCGAGGCAACGTCGTCAATCCCGACGAAATCGTTGCGGACTATGGCGCTGACGCGCTGCGGTTATACGAGATGTTCATGGGCCCCCTGGAACAATCAAAACCCTGGGCCATGACGGGCGTCAACGGGGTCCGCAACTTTCTGGACCGCGTCTGGCGAATGATTGCCGATGAATCGAAGGAGGAGCACGAACTCAACCCGGCGATGGTCGACGGTGAACCGACTGACGCCCAGGTTCGCATGCTTCACAAGACCATCAAAGCGGTTACTCAAGATATCGAGACTCTCAGTTTCAATACAGCGATTGCCCGCATGATGGAATTCGTCAACTATTTTACCAAACAAAAGAAACGGCCCAAAAAAACGATTGAACCCTTCGTATTGTTGTTGTCTCCGTTTGCGCCGCATCTTGCGGAAGAGCTCTGGAACCTGCTGGGCCATGAGGAATCTTTGGCCTACGAACCCTGGCCCCAATTCGAAGAAAGTTTGACCGTCGATGCCAGCGTGGAGATACCCGTGCAGATCAATGGCAAGAACCGTTCGAAAATCATCGTGGCCCGTGGCACGAGCAAGGACGAAATGATCTCGGCGGCCAAGGCCGACGGTCGCATCACGGAACTGCTGGATGGAAAAACCATTCGCAAAGAAATTGCCGTCCCCGATCGCCTGGTCAACATCGTCGCCAACTAAAAAAGGGGACAGGTACATTTTATCGCGAAATGGAACCCGCCGTAGCCGACCAAGCATGCACGATAAACAGTGGAAAGCCTCCGTTCGACGTCGACTGCTCAAGTGGTTTGATAAACACCAGCGGGATTTGCCCTGGCGGAAAAACAAAACGCCGTATCGAATTTGGGTCAGCGAAATCATGCTGCAGCAAACCCAGGTCGTTTCGGTCGTGGACTATTTCAAACGGTTCGTCAAACGTTTCCCTTCCGTTTCCAAACTCGCCGCTGCCGACGAAGCCGACGTTCTCAAGCTGTGGGAAGGCTTGGGGTATTATCGCCGCGCTCGGCAGCTTCATGCGGCAGCCCGGAAAATGGTCGACGATCATGGGGGCAAGTTTCCCACGGATTTTGATTCCGTGATCGCATTGCCCGGGATCGGCCGATACACCGCGGGCGCCATTCTGTCCATTTCAAAAGATGAACGGCATCCGATCCTGGAGGGAAACACGATCCGTTTGTTTGCCCGATTGATGGGCATGAAGTCAGATCCTCGGACCAGCCAGAATCAGCACAAGTTGTGGAGTTTTTCAGAATCACTGCTGCCACGAAAGCGTGTGGGAGATTTCAACCAGGCGTTGATGGAACTAGGCAGTGAAATCTGCACACCGCGCAAACCGGGCTGCGATGCTTGCCCCTTGATGAACCTGTGCCCGACGTTCACGAATTCCTGGCAAAACGAAATTCCGGTTGCCGGCAAGAAAATGGTCTATGAAAATGTCAACGAAGCGGTCGTGCTGGTTCGGCGAGCCGACAAGTTCCTGATTCGACGTTGTGCCACCGGAGAACGCTGGGCGGGCCTGTGGGATTTCCCCAGGTTTCGAATTGAAAGCGACCGTCCCACCAACGAGTTGCAGTCAAAAATCAGAAAACAGTTCGGCTTGCGCTGTTCCATTCAACCCACCAATCACCAAATCAAACATGCGGTGACCCGGTTCCGGATCCAACTTGATTGTTATCTGGGGCACTCGGGTTCTAAGGAAACCGCGCGAGTCGCTGCTGCCGAATGGAAGACGCTCGATGAGATCGACGACCTGGCAATGAGCGTCACCGGTCGAAAAATTGCTCGCCAGCTGCGAAAGAAAGACCTTCCATTGATGTTGCCATTAAAATAAGTCTTGAACGCACAAGGCGGTTGTGCGGAAGCAATGCCAGGCGTGATCCACCCGGCCTATGGAATTATCAAGCGGATCATCAAGCCAGCAATTGGTCGATTCCAGACTTCTTGGGGGACAGCATATCCATGAACTCGCGAACCGGTTTTTGGTCAAGTAAATCGGGGTCCGCAACGGTCTGCAGAATTCCGACGATTTGGTCGCGTTCAAAAACGTCCTGCAAACTGTTTTCAAATTTCACTTTCAGCATCGCGATGCCCTCTTCGCGACGCCTACGATGGCCCATCGGGTAGAGAATCTCGACGCGCTGAGTACGGGTTCCGTCTTTGAAGAAAACCTGGACGCTGTTGCCGATGGCTCTTTTGTTCAGATCGTAATAATCGCGGGTGAAGGATGGATTCTCTCGAACAATCATTTTCGCACGCAATTCGTCAATCCGCGGGTCGGCGGATACACGGTCGGAATAGTGTTCGGCGGTTAATTCACCGTAAGTCAGTCCGACAGCCACCATAAACTGCAGGCAATGATCTCGGTCGGCAAAGTTTTTCAATGGCCCCTTTTTGTCGGTGATTCTCAGGCCCGGCTCCTGAGATTCCAACTCGATTCGTTCAATCTCTGCATGCCGATCCTTAACTTCGGGATACAGTAGCAATGCACATTCCACCGCGGTTTGGGCATGGAACTCGGCCGGAAACGAAACTTTCCACAGCACATTTTCCATGACGAAGCTGCCCAACGGTCGAGCCAACTTAATGGGTTGCCCCCGGAACAAGACATCGCTAAAGCCCCATTGTTTGGCCGAGAGTGCGGTGGGATACCCCATTTCACCTGCACTTGCGATCAATGCCAGCCGAACAGCTCGACTGGTCGCGTCGCCCGCGGCCCAGCTTTTTCGAGAGCCCGCATTCGGGGCTTGCCGGTAGATTCGCAATGCGGCACCATCAATCCATGCATTCGAGAGCGCATTGATCGTTTGCTGTGGTGTGCATCCAAACAACTGGCTGGCAACAGCAGTGCTGGCAATGCGTACGAACAAAACATGATCCAAACCGACTCGATTCAACGAATTTTCCAAAGCCAGGACTCCCTGGATTTCATAGGCCTTGATCATTGCGGTTAACACATCGGCCACCGTGAGCGATCGGCCTTGCACGCGATCCTGGTAATCGGCGGTCGCGAGAATTGCACCCAGATTGTCCGATGGGTGTCCCCATTCTGCCGCCAGCCACGTGTCATTGAAATCGAGCCAGCGGACTATCGCGCCGATATCAAAGGCCGCCTTGACTGGATCCAGTTCCAGCGTCGTGCCCGGAACGCGACAGCCGCCGACCATTTCTGCGCCAGGAACTACGGGGCCCAACATCTTTCGACACTGCGGATAACTTAACGCCAGGAATCCGCAGGCCAGACTGTCCAGCAGGCACAGTCGTGCCGTTTCGCAAGCCAATTGGCTGGTCCTGGGTTGGCTGTGAACGTAGTCGGTGATTTCAACGAGTAGCGAATCCATTTTCGATTCCGTCGATTCAAATTGTTGCAAATCGCCCATTCTGGTATCGGACGCCAGGATTTCAAAGTCCTCGCGATTTGAGATTTGTTCAATCTCAAAAGACAATCAGGAGAACGGTCGTCAGCCACGAAGTTTCGATTTATGGAACGTTTTGTCGAACCAGCCCAAAAAACGAAGAAATTATGTCACCCGTCAGCAAACAACAACACCTGTATATAGATCAGCCTTTGGGGCTTAAAAATAAATCGAACGGATCCTATTCACTCTCGTGATCCAGGCAGGAAGATCGAATGCAAACTGACACCACATTGGCAGAAGCTTTCCAGACGGGCGACCGTGACGCTTTCGCGAAGTTGATTCACAAATATCAGAATTACGTGGCTTCGGTCGTGTACAGTTCGACGGGTGACTTGACTCGCAGCGAAGACATTACGCAACAGACGTTCCTGGTTGCCTGGCAAAAGCATCAGGACCTGGAAGATCCGAACAAAATTCTTGCATGGTTGCGGGGCATCGCAAAAAACTTGACTCGCAATGAATATCGCAAACAGCAATCGGACGAGTCGCGGCGGCAACTCCTTTCCCAACAGATCCCCCAGGCCGATCAAGCAACACCGCTGGCAAACTGTATTTCGCGAGAACAGTCGCAAGTGCTTTGGGAAATCCTGGAGAGGATTCCGGAAACGTACCGCGAGCCGCTCATTCTGTTTTATCGTGAAGGCAAATCCATCGCCAAAGTCGCGGAGATCATGGAGTTGACCGAAGACGCCGTCAAGCAGCGTTTGTCACGCGGACGCAAAATGGTGAAAGCCGAAATCGAGGGATTCGTTGAGGAAGCATTATTCGAAACGCGGCCCAGTGAAAACTTCAGCGCGACCGTGCTGGCGGCATTGCCCATCGCCGGCGGCACATTGGCGGCCAAAACTGGCGGAACGGCCGTCGGTGGAATCGTGGGCATCAAATCATTGGCATTCCTGGCGGGCCCCCTGATCGGCATCGCTGGAGCGTTTATCGGTTGTAAAGCTGCGTTGAAATCAACCACTTCCGACGAAGAACGATCGTTTATGAAACGAATGATCTTCTGGATGACGGCGTACGCAATCGGATTTGTGATGGCCCTCTACGGATTGGCAGTTTTTGCTCCCGCCTTGAATTCCAATATTGGAGTCCAGGCGACGATCTGGTCGGTTTACCTGGTCGTGCTGTTAGTCATCATCCGCTGGACGAACCGACGCATCGCGGGAATCAAGAAAGAGTTTGGTCCCGACCCCAAGGCCGAACAGCGTGAGGCGTTAGCGTACTCGGTGTCGACGACGGCGTTACGTTGGAACGCGATCGGTGCGACGGTCGGACCATTGGCCGTTTTCGTGGTGATGCCGGTGTTGACCCTTGATTGGACCTTCCTGGCAATCGTGCTGGCCCTCATCTCGGTCGTGGTCTATTTCATTTGGATCATGGCTCCCAGTTTCAAAACATCTCCCGACCAGGTCCGCTTTAACGCAATGGTGATGCTGCCGGTCACACTTGGTGCCACGATCATTCTGTTGCTGCGATGGGACCATTGGATGGCGGTCAAACCCGTTGAGCCTGTTGTTGCCGGCTGGGTGCCGGGGATCGGTTTTTTGTTGTTTGGACTTGGCCTGTCCTGGATGTTATTCCGGCGAGCCGACAAAATGGAAACGGAACTGAACTTGCTTGATGCTACGTTCAATCTCAGCGACGAGCCTCTCGTTGAGCCTGAATCAGATAGAGGGGCGGACAGCAGCGATCCAATGGCTTGACTCGCCGGCAGAAGAGGTTGCCCACAAAACCTTTCACAATCTGCCGATTTGGATCCTCCCTGTCAGATCGCGATGACTTGGCACGAAGTGTCAGTTTTTGGGCGATTTCGGAACCACCCATTTTGGCGCTGGCAACTCCAACTCTGCCGTGACAGCGGCTTGGTCGCCGGATTCAAGGAATCGCGAAACTGCCTCTCGAAAATCAGGATGGCTTCGCATCGCTTCGCCCATCGCACCATGCGAACCCCGTTTGACGGTCACCAAGGTTCCATTCTTGAAAAATGGTGCCAGTTCGAGCGCATTCTCATACGGAGTCGACGTATCCCAGGTACCGTGAACAATCAGCGTGGGAATGGGAGTTTCGAAATTCTGCCGAAAATCATCACCGAGATCAAACTCCCAAATCGGACTCCCGGCCGCGTAGTGCCAAAACGTGCTGCCGACGATATCGACGGCCGGGTCGGACTCGAATTCAGCGCGACGTTTGGCGGTAATGCCCGACCCACTATCCAGCATCCAAAAACTTGCGGTGGAACGCTCTTTCCTCCGAACCGCGGTGCGCATTAGCAATCGACGCGCCGCTTGTTCAAATTCGCCGCGATTCAGTTGAATGATATCGCCGGGCCAACCTGGCAGACCACTGGAAAATCCGCGGATGAGTTTTTGCATCGCATAGCCGTCCAGGACGACCGTTCGTTCTGCGGAGGTCCCCTCTGCCAGTGTCACAGTAATCGGATTTTCATTGGCACGCCTGACAATGTTTTCGGCAGCCTTGATCAATCCACCTTCGGGAATCAAATCCTTAAGTTTGTCGGATGCTTCCGCCTCGGCAGCCACTCGTTTGTAGACATTCCAAAGCCAACCAGGATGGTCCCAGGTATGGTTGGGGCCTTCCATCCCGTTAAGCACGGCCCGCTCAACCAAATCGGGATACCGCCGCATGATCGCCATGCCCCAATGCGAACCAAAACTGCCGCCGAGAATTGATATTTTTTGATAACCCAACGCCTTAGCGACATCATTGACGTCGCCGGCGCATTCGAGCACGTTGAAGCCAGTCAAATCAACGCCCTGGTCCAACCAAAACCTACGCTCCTTACTCAATGCGTCCTGAAATTGCCGAGTCGCGCTTGCTTGATCAAAAAGTTGATCGACGGCTTGCGGCTCGACGGACAATTCGATGAGCGTATTGGGTTTCGAAGATCCAATCCCACGTTGGCCGACGACAACGACATCGGAGATATTCAAGAAGTCCTGGAATTGCTTTTCAAACTCGCCAAGTTTTTTCAGCCGTTCTTCCAAGCCGGGAAAACCGGGCCCTCCGTTGAGCAAAAAAATGGGAGGTGTCCCGGGATCTGCCGTTTCCGCTCTGGGAAAACGATAAAATTCAACCGCGACGACGTCGCCACCCGCTTTGTCGCGTCGCAGTGGAGCAAACAATAACCCGCGATCCGCAGTGAACAAGCCGCCGGACTTCAGCGGGATCCTTTCCGGGTAAACGAAAACGGTTCCCGGTTCGGGACTGTTCGCGGTGGCCCGATGAAAACTTTGAGCCAAACAGGGAGTTGCCACAATAAGAGCAACGATTCCAAGGAACAATCCAGTGCGATGCATTTGCATTCTCGATTCGAATCAGGAATAGCTTTCAAAAAAGCCCTTCAAGTGGCAGCGTCTTCGAATCGTTCTATTCGATTTCGACGGAAACCGATTGGCAAAATTGACTCGCCAACCTTGATTTTAATGATTTTTGTCGGTCAACCGCTCTCAGCCACTGTCTTGTTGGATCGGGTGTTGAAAAAAGGCACGCCAGGCAGCGGCCAACCCATCGCCGCGCGACTGCCCGCCAATCCCGAAGACGTCACCAATGATTTACGATTGATCTTCCGAGAACGAAGCAAAGGTAAGAATGTGCCCCGCCTTGTCACGAATCGCAATTTCGTCAGCTCCGTAAAAAGTCTTTCGGCGTGGCATGACAACATCGTGCTTCAAAAGATTCGCTTCCAGCTCACCGATATCATCCACTTTTAAATAGAGAGCGGCCGACTGGTCTCGCATGGCTTTGCCCAGCTCGGCGTTATCTTCCTCGATGCTCGCATAGGATTGGTACATCACAACGATGCCGTCCCGTTGAAGCATGACAAATCCGATTCTACCTTGATGTTCGACCTCGCCGGCGTTTTCAAAACCGAGGTCATCGATCCACAACGACAAACAGGGTTCGATTTCGTCTACTGGAAGGACCGGTGAAAGGCTTTTGAATGCCATTTGAGCTCCCGTTCGTTTGCTTGCTAAATGAATCGGGCCGCCAATAGCCCGCAACTGAGTCTCAGCAACCATTCTAACAGGTGATGCTGCCGCCGGCGAAAACCCGCGGTCGAATCTTCGTTCGCCGAATGATCTTCATTGACTTAAGTGACGACGTTTATCAAGCCGACTCTCGCCCTCAGACAACTACCACCCAAGTGTTCCGGCACCGCCTTTGAAGGGGCCCACGATGTGATCCGTGATCCAACCTCCGTAGAAGTCACCTGGCTGCGGATTCACCAGCTGGTCTCCGACGTAGCAAGCATCCATCTGGTGGGCATAGACGGCAACATGAGCCCGAAGAGCGCTGAACCTCGGTGTAGGATCGAGATAAGTCCACGCGGCATACGGACGATGGACATCACCGCCATGCACGTGAAAATAACTTGCGTTTCCCTTGAACTCGCAAAAACTGGTACGCTCTGCCAGCGTCAGGACGCCCGGCTTAAAAGCCTCGACGGGCAAATAGTAGACCGGTGGGTGGCTCGTTTCCAATACTCGGTAATTTTGATCGGAGTCGACGATGACGTCGCCGCCAAGCAGGATGCGGATCCGTTGAACTACCGGCTCGACTGCTGGAGGGCGAGGGTAATCCCAGACCGACTCTTGACCGGGACCGGGGATCTCGGGTTTCGGTTTCATAAGTCTCACTCGGTGGCTCTTTGGCAATTGGGATTGCGGAAAATCCGACGCAACGATGCCTTGGTCGGCACTGTTTGAACCGAGAATTGATGGGGATCGCTAACTGAGATTGCCAAAAACACGCAATCGTTGAACTGCCATGACTGGACTGCGACTGTCTCCAAACCACCCTGTCGGCAGGCAGTGAGGTTTTGTTATGTTGGATTGTTTGCGCGGTACCGAGAAACAGCCATGGCCAGCCTTCAAAAAACGATCGAACAGCATGGAATGGAAGTTCCGGAATCTGCCTACGCTTCGCTCAAACACTATTGCCAACACGTTTGGGAGATAAACAAGAGCCTGAATCTTACTCGTCATACGACTTACGAAAAATTCGTGACTCGTGACCTTTTGGACAGCGTCGAGTTATCGAAATTGATCCCGGCCGACACTGAAGTACTCGATGTCGGCTCCGGTGGCGGCGTGCCGGGGGTGGTGCTGGCCCTGCTACGACCCGACTTGAAAATGACACTATCGGAATCGGTGGGAAAAAAGGCGGCCGCGCTTGGCGAAATTGCGGAAGTACTGAATTTGAATGTTGAGATTTACCAGTGCCGGGCCGAAGAATTGCTTGAGGATTTTCGTTTTGACTTTACAACGGCCCGGGCTGTTGGACCATTGAAAAAAATTTGCCGATGGTTTGAAGGCGTGTGGCCCTCGGCCGGTAGATTGTTGGCGGTGAAAGGCCCAAAGTGGATCGAGGAAAAGGCGGAGGCTGACGAGGCGGGGCTGTTGAAGTGTGTCGACCTGCGAGTCGTTGCCGAGTACGCAGTGCCAGGCGTCGATTGGCAAAGCTGCATCCTGCAATTGAAGGCCAGGTGATGCGACCGCCGGCGACGAAGTAAATTCCCGAGTGCAAACGGTGCGCCAGAATCTTTTTAAAATAGTTTCGAATTAACCAGTTTGGTGGGGTGCTCAAAATGCTTCATTAATCTGATTTTTCCGTATGGACTGCGCGAATGAGTTTCCTTATAAACCCTACCCGCGAAACGAACGGATCATCGAAAGTGACCAAAAGATCTTGATCACTTGATTTTTCAGAACTTCGTGAGAATATGGAACAGTTAAATGTCGAAGAGATAGTTAACTGTGAAGTAGAGTTAGAGTACTAAGTGTTAAAACAACGATTCAATCGCGGTCGGTGACCAGGTTGGAAGCATTATAGGATAGCTCCGGCGTATATACGGCTGAGGGACCAATATTAGGGTAGGCCAAAGTCTTCAAGTGGCTTGTGCATAGCACGTCCGACTTTCGTCTTTCTCCCAGCGAACTCCCATCGCTGACGCATAGGTCGGAGTATCTTATAAATTTGCCGCTTGACGAATGTCCTGCGGCTTTTTTTGTGCGCTGCCAGACGCGGGCTCTATTCAGGTATGATTGGGTTTCGAAATCGGCAGAAAGCCAACGGCGAAAAGCTTCACTCGTTGCCTTTCCACAGCTAAGATTTGAACCGGCGGCATTTCGTCCTCGATTGCAATTCTCTTGAGACCCGGAGCAGTAATTACTCCCACAGATTTTTCGTGAAGACGCGAGGATCGACTTGTTTGAGCGTGGGTTTTGATTCGGCAATGAATTGCCCTGTCTCGCCGAGATCGCGATTCAAACCATTTTTGTGGAAAAGTACAAATGGAACTCCCGACCCGGTGTCGCCTGACCGTTTTCGACCAAAGGCGAGAACCCCCCATGCCCGACCGGCGTCGTGGGGATTTCGAAACGCTAACGGCCCGCAGTCACTCGCGAAACTCATTGATCTTGCTGATCGCCGTGATTTCCAGCATTACAGTGGCCTCGCCATTTGACTTGACGACAAAGATCTTGGCGGCGGGACATGGACTCGCGGCGACGCAAGAACGCAAAGTCTCGCAAGATGCGACTGGGACCGCTTCGGCAACTCAAAATCGCGACGCCCCGCAGGACTCGCAGCTAGGCTCTCCGCCTCCCAAACCCTCAAATATTCCCTCAAATATTCAAGTGCCCGATACCCAACCAAAATCCAGAACTTCCTTCCACGTGGTGATCGTCTATTCCCCCGACTACCTGATCAATCTTGGCGGATTGGAGAACATGCATCCTTTTGACATTAAGAAGTATCAAAAGATTCATTCCCAACTCGTTGAGGACGGATTGTTAACGGACCAGCAGACTCAGGTGCCAGCACCTTTGACAACGGACGATTTAAAAATGGTTCACAGCGAAAAGTATCTGGAGGAACTCAAATCGCGAAAAAACATCGCCCGCTATCTGGAAGCACCGGTTTTGGAATACGCCCCCATGGCACTAGACGCGGCAGTTCTCGCGCCGTTTCGGCATGCCAGTGGCGGTACACTGCTGGCGGCGCGGAAAGCGTTGGAATCTGGCATCGGGATCAATATTGGCGGCGGATACCATCATGCTAAACCGGACACCGGCGAAGGATTTTGCATCTACGCGGATATACCCATCGCAATCAAAAAGCTGCAGCAGGAGAAACAGATCCAGTCGGCATTGATCATCGACGTGGATGTGCACCAGGGCAATGGAACGGCAGTTTGCCTGGCCGATGACGACTCGACCTTTTGTTTTTCCATGCATGAGGCCGACATCTTTCCGTACAAGAAGGAAGAAAGTGACCTGGATGTCGCGTTAGAAGCGGGTTTAGACGATGAGGCGTATCTGAAAATTCTCGCAAAGAATTTGGAGGTCGTCTTTTCAAAAACTGCACCGGATATTTGTTTCGTCGTCGGTGGCTGCGACACGTTGCTTACCGACCCCCTCGCTTCGACCGAGATGACCCCCGAAGGCATTGTCAAACGGGATCTGATGATCGTGCAGGCATGCGTCGATCGGAATGTACCGGTGGTGCTGACCATGGCGGGCGGCTACAGCACAGAAGCCTGGAAAGCACAATATTTAAGCATCAAGAAATTGATCGAGACGTTTGGACTGAAAAAAACCAAGGCGGTCGGTGACAACCCGAACAAGACATTAAACGGAAATCCGACAGCGGCAAGCACTGACGAAATCGTCAACGATCGCGATACCAAACGAGTCCAAATTGACGTAGCTTGAACAGTCATTGACGGTGGCTTCTCGACCACTGACGACCTCCCAAACGGACACGGCTGAGCCGACTTTCCCACGAGCAATCGCAAGACAGGTTCGGCGTAAGGCGCGATTTCTGGACCCGCGGTTTTTGTCAATGTTACGACGCCAGTGCTGGGGTTTCTACGAACAAACGGCAACGTTTTGGAACAGGCAAAATATTTCCTGGAAAATGACGAATAGCCCCTATTCAACAGGACTCGGATAGACGAAACTCTGCCTCCTTGGTCCGATGTTGCTTGATGTCGATTTGAGAAAAAAGCGAACCTCACTGGGTTTGAAAATGTCTCAGTTACCGATGTCCATATGGGGCGGAAAAACGGTTAAGAAACGGCCTCCACGGAGGTCTGAAATTTCTTTAAGAAATCATCAGCTTTCCCGTTGACAGTTCGCCTTGAGAGCATAGAATTGGACCTCTTGCGAGTTGGGAAAGCCCTGCTCGTTTTTGTTTGCCCGAGTTGGCAAACGCGATTTTGTCGATTGGCAGAATCATGTTCTTTGACAATTTAGTAGATAACCTCTTGTTAAATTCTTTTAGAATTAAAGCAAAGCATAAGATCATGTGAACCAAGCTAGGTGGCATTATTCCAGCCACCTGGCCCGGTCAAACAAAAACTGGTTTTTCAAACTGGTATTCAATGGCTGCTTGTTCGGTGTCAAAACCGGACATCAACTAACTTGGTTAGTCGTCTGTGAGTTGAAGATCGAAGCTCGGGAACTTGTTCCTGAGTGACGTTGGGATTCTCACAGCAAGCATACAATTGAAGGGTTTGATCCTGGCTCAGAATGAACGTTGGCGGCGTGGATTAGGCATGCAAGTCGAGCGAGAATTCTTAAGAAGATACTTCGGTTGATTCTTAGGAAGGACAGCGGCGAAAGGGAGAGTAACGAGTAGATTACGTGCCCAAGGGTTCGGGATAGCCATGCGAAAGCGTGAGTAACACCGAATAATGTCTCCGGACCAAAAATTTATTGCCCTTGGAGCGGTCTGCTTACTATTAGCTTGTTGGTGGGGTAACGGCCTACCAAGGCTAAGATGGTTAGCGGGTGTGAGAGCATGGCCCGTCTCACTGGGACTGAGATACTGCCCAGACACCTACGGGTGGCTGCAGTCGAGAATCTTCCGCAATGGACGAAAGTCTGACGGAGCGACGCCGCGTGATGGACGAAGGCCCTCGGGTTGTAAACATCTGTCGTAGGGGAGGAAATTTTGACCGATCCTAGGAGGAAGCACAGGCTAAGTTCGTGCCAGCAGCCGCGGTAATACGAACTGTGCGAACGTTATTCGGAATCACTGGGCTTAAAGGGTGCGTAGGCGGGTTTGTAGGTCAGATGTGAAAGCCCACGGCTCAACCGTGGAATTGCGTTTGAAACCACTAGTCTTGAGGGGATCAGAGGAGAGCGGAACTGATGGTGGAGCGGTGAAATGCGTTGATATCATCAGGAACACCGGTGGCGAAAGCGGCTCTCTGGGATCTTTCTGACGCTGAGGCACGAAAGCTAGGGGAGCGAACGGGATTAGATACCCCGGTAGTCCTAGCTGTAAACGATCTGTACTAGTCCGTGGGGACTCCCACATCTTCTCGGACGTAGCGAAAGTGTTAAGTACAGCGCCTGGGGAGTATGGTCGCAAGGCTGAAACTCAAAGGAATTGACGGGGGCTCACACAAGCGGTGGAGGATGTGGCTTAATTCGAGGCTACGCGAAGAACCTTACCTAGGCTTAACATGTTTGAGAACGTCTGTGAAAGCAGAAAGTGCCCTTCGGGGAGCTCTTACGTAGGTGCTGCATGGCTGTCGTCAGCTCGTGTCGTGAGATGTCGGGTTAAGTCCCTTAACGAGCGAAACCCTTGTCTTCAGTTGCCAGCGAGTCATGTCGGGGACTCTGAAGAGACTGCCGGTGTTAAACCGGAGGAAGGTGGGGATGACGTCAAGTCCTCATGGCCTTTATGCCTAGGGCTGCACACGTCCTACAATGCAACGTACAAAGCGATGCGAAATCGCGAGATCAAGCAAACCGCATAAAACGTTGCCCAGTTCGGATTGCAGGCTGAAATTCGCCTGCATGAAGCCGGAATCGCTAGTAATCGCGGGTCAGCATACCGCGGTGAATGTGTTCCTGAGCCTTGTACACACCGCCCGTCAAGCCACGAAAGTTGGGGGGGCCCGAAGTCGCGATGCTAACCGCAAGGAGAGCTAGCGCCGAAGGTCAACTCGATGATTGGGACTAAGTCGTAACAAGGTAGCCGTAGGGGAACCTGCGGCTGGATCACCTCCTTTCTAAGGATAATTAGAAACTCAGTTCTGGTGACAGACTGAGATCAGTCGAGAGACTGAAATATCCGTGGGCATGATCTTATGTGGGTTGTCAGGAAGTTTGGTTGCTTGCAATCAAACACAGACAACTCCGAGAGGTTAGCTGTTCAATCAGCAAATCTACTTTTTTGATAGTTAAAACCCGTTGTTGGATCTCAGCCAGGATTCTTCAGCGGGTTTTTTCATGCGCTCATCGCGTACAAATCGACGTCGCGAGCCTACACGGTGAATTCCCGGGGAGTATTCGCCTGAACTTCCCTCCGTGAGAGTGAGTATTCTTCAACGGAACCTAACGAGTGTGGGATGGGAAGCACTAATGCCCCCAACACCTGCGTTTTGCGGCGGGCTAGACCAAAGATTTCAGAGCAGTTTGCAGGCCGGAACAAACAGGCCTTGGTCACGCCGAAACATGGTTTAATCAGTAATTGGTGATTTCAACCTTCAGGGTGTTCATCGCACTTTGGGGCTTGCGATTTTCCGGCAACGCTATGTTCCGGCAACCCATTGCGAACTTGTTGCCGGCCTCTGTCCATTGATGCAATATTCAGGCATCAATGACAAACGTGCCGGCGATGTAGTCATGCAAACATCGTTTTGGCTCATTGAATATCCAAAGAATATTGATCAGTCCAAAAAGTGGAAGGAGGGTCAAGAATCCAACGGCGAAAATGCGCATGACGATTCCTTGAAAGAACCCCGGCGGTCGACCGACAAGGTTGACGATTTTTGATTTGACGCAATATTTTCCGACGGTTCGTCCTTCGGTCGCAATCAGGTAACACTGGCAGATTCCCAGCATGGCGGGAATCGTCATCGCAACGACCACCAACGAAGCGTTCACTTCATTTCCGCCGATGGACCCCAGCAATACAGCGAGGAATAAGCCAGCCAACATTGCAGCCAGTGCCGCGACCGTGTCAATAACCGCTCCGAGAAAACGCTTCCACCGCGAACATACCAGGGCTCCGGGGGATGCGTTCTCCTGCGCATGCTGCTGGGCAGCTTCCCAAGCCATTTGAAAGATCTCATCTTCGGATTGCTCTTCGTCGAGGTTTTCCTGGGTCTGAGTGCTCGCTTCGTAGCTCGCCATGTATTCTTCGCCGGCCCGAATCGTTTCGGGTGCCAGTTCGGGCACAACAAGGGGTGTTGCGCAATTAACGCATGGAACCGGGCTGCCAACCTGATCTGAGCCAGCGCAGGTCATTTGCCGACATTTGACGCACCGATATGCGAGAGGGAGTATCGTGGAAGTGGACATCTTTTCTTGATCCGTTTTTTATGCTGATTGGGTTTGGTTCAATAGATCTTGAAAACCCTACGTCTTGGGACTCGAAGCGGCGAGGAATTTTTGACCGTCTCAAGCGGAATCCGCTTGTCCATTCGTCAGAATTTGCAAAATCGTTGCGTCCCTGCGGTGCAGGTTGCCACTTTGCAGATTGATTTGGACTCCAACGAAGCAGACGAGCAACGGCTAACGTTCTGTCGTGACAACAAGATTTCGCTCGAAATCTCGGAATTGAGAGGCTGCACCAACTCCTATTTGTGCCTACCTCGGGTTAGACTTTTGAGCACCTCGGCGTGTCGTCGACGAAATAGCTTGAACGCTGCACACGGACGCCGATCTAGATTCTCAGCGATTGGCTCAAGAACCTTCCGATCCATCTCCTATGGCTGAACCTCAAAAAATCGCCGTCGGTTCACGAAACCCCGTCAAAATTGCCGCGGCCCTCCACGGATTCCAGACCATGTTTCCGCAGCAATCATTTACAGCAACCGGGTACGATGTCTCATCGGGGGTCACCGACCAGCCCATGTCTTGCGAAGAGACCCTACAAGGGGCCACCAACCGGGCCAACGCTTTGACGAAACTCGCAGCGGCCGCCGATTACTTCGTCGGCATTGAAGGCGGGATCGAAATCATCGACGAAACCTATTTTGCCAATGCGTGGGTGGTCATCTTGGATCGCGACGGCAACGTCGCCCGTGGGCGCAGCGGCTCCTTTGCTTTGCCACCCCGCGTTCAAGAACTGGTGCAGTCGGGCGTGGAACTCGGCCATGCCAACGATCAAGTATTTCAAAAACACAATTCAAAACAGCAGGGCGGAGCGGTGGGCTCACTGACCGGCGGCGTGATCACGCGCCAATTGCTCTACGAACACGCCATGGCACTGAGCCTTGTCGCCTTCCGTCAACCGGAATTATTTTGACCCCGCAGTCGACAGCCACGAAGCAATGCGAGTTGCCTGTTGACATCGGGCAGCGGATACGGCGACGTCGAACAAACGTTTGATGAGGCCAGCGTGCAAGACATTAAAGTATGATTTGGCTTAGAGCAAAGGCGAAGTCTTGAAACCATTCATCCCCAGGAATGCATTGCCGATTGCCTTGATTTACTTAACTGCATTCGCGAACTGCGTGGCCCAAGATAACGTCCAGCGGGTTTTTCTAGGCAATGGAATCAAGATTGGCGAGGTCACCCAAACCAGCGCGATCATTTGGACCCGGCTTACGCGACAGCCAGACATTAACCTTCCGGGGACAACTTGGGAGAACACAGAAAACAAAACGTCCGGCTTGGAACAGATTCCCGCAGGAAAGTCACTGGCCGATATGGAGGGTGCGGTCAGGGGCACGTCTGGCAGCGTGAAACTTGGATATTGGGTAAAAGACTCAAATGAAAAAACTGTTACGGACTGGATGGTCGTCGACACGAATCGGGACTTCACGAAACAGATTCCGCTGAGCGATCTAAAACCCGGAACCGCTTACGAGCTGGAAATTCAAAGTCGAACGGTAGACGGAGATTCTGGCCCGTCGGTGAGAGGGGCCTTTCGAACCGCGCCGGCAGGCGAACAGGCGCGGCAGGTGAGCTTCGCCCTGGTGACAGGGCAGGACTACCCAAGGCGCGACGATGGAGACAAAGGACACAAGATCTATCCGATGATGCAAAAAATGAATCTGGATTTTTTTGTGCACACGGGCGACATCGAATACTACGACAAGCCCAATCCCTGGGCGACGAATGTCGAACTGGCCCGTTTCAAATGGAACCGATTGTACGGTTTGCCGAACCAGCGCGAGTTTCATAACGTCACAGCCAGTTACTTCATCAAAGACGATCACGACACGCTCAAGAATGATTCCTGGCCCGGCCAGACCTATGGTGACCTGACTTGGCAGCAAGGCCTAGAGCTGTTTCGTGAACAGGTACCGATGGGTGAAAAGACGTACCGCACGATTCGGTGGGGGAAGGATCTACAGATCTGGTTAGTCGAAGGTCGCGATTTTCGCAGCCCCAACCACATGCCCGATGGGCCGGACAAAACGATTTGGGGCAAAACTCAAAAGCAATGGTTTTTTGAGACGGTCGAGGCCTCGGATGCTACATTTCGAATTCTGATTAGCCCCACTCCCCTCGTGGGCCCCGACCGCGTCAACAAAGGCGACAATCACGCCAACGCAGCTTTTGCCACCGAGGGGCGTGAATTGCGGGCCTTTATCAGTAAGCATAAAAACATGTTCACCTGCTGCGGTGACCGTCATTGGCAGTATGTTTCAGTCGACCCGGAAAAGGGCGTCCGAGAATATTCGTGCGGACCAACTTCCAATCAACATGCCGGCGGATGGTCGAACGACAAGTTATCGCCAATGCACCAGTACCTGAAAGTGACTGGTGGATTTCTAACGGTTACGGTCGATTCAACCGGTGACCGTCCTGTCGCGTTTTTCCGGCATTACAGCACCGACGGGAAAATCCTAAACGAAGATCGGCAGTTCGCGGAATAACGAACTAACATCCGACATCTCAAACAACGCGGACAGAACTCGTCGATTCTGAACCAATGCCTCGTGGTGAAGCGTCGAGACACCGTCCAAAAAATGGTGTGGGTGCTCCACATCCCGCAAAAGGCAAATATAATTGGGCTCTATTGATTTCTCGACCAAGATCAAAACCCTGAAGGATAGGCCATGGCTAAAAATACTAAAACTCGCCGCGAATTTATTGGTAAGTCGATTGCGACGGCCGCCGTGGGGAGCATGGTCCCCTACTTTTCGATGACGCAAAAATCGTTTTCGAATGAGTCGAAAAACGATCGTCCCGGGATTGGCTGCATTGGCGTCGGCAGCATGGGCACCGGGGATGCCAAAAATCACGCCAACTTTGGTGATATCCTCGCCGTGTGTGACGTCGATCAACGTCATGCAGACCGGGCCCGGAACGATACGGCGATCGGCAAAGGCAAAGCCGACTCGTATAAGGACTATCGCAAAGTTCTGGATCGAGATGATATCGACGTCGTTAGTGTGGTGACTCCCGATCATTGGCACGTCAAGATTGCGATCGAGGCGCTGGAAGCTGGCAAACATGTGTTTTGTCAGAAACCTTTGACACTCACGCTCGAAGAAAACCAGCTGATACGCAACGCTTGCAAAAAGTACAGCGACAAAGTCTTTTTCATCGGTACCCAGCAGCGCTCCGATCGAGGCAGGTTCCTGCGCGCAATTAACATGGTCCAAAAGGGTCTATTGGGAGATATTAAGAAAATTACGATCGGCATCGACGGTGGCGATCGAGGTGGACCTTTTCCCGTCGCCATGCCGCCTTTCGAACTCGACTGGGAAAAATGGCTTGGCCAGGCGCCGCTGGTCGAGTACCGAGAGAAACGTTGTCACTATCAGTTTCGTTGGTGGTACGAGTATTCAGGTGGCAAATTTACTGACTGGGGTGCGCATCACATTGACATCGCGACTTGGGCCATCGGCCAGGACGAGGAAGGCATGGGGCCAATTGAGATTGACGGTACCGACGCCAAGCATCCCTGCGAATTCAAAGACGGAATGCCGACGCAGGATGATCGCTACAACACGGCCTACGACTATTCTGTAAAGTGCAAGTTCGAAAACGGAATCGTCATGGACGTTACCAGTCGCAGTGACAATGGCATTCTGTTCGAGGGCACCAAGGGCAAGATGTTCGTCAACCGCGGCAAAATCACGGGGCTGCCCGTTGAAGAAAATTGGGACGAAGGGCAATACACCGAAGAAGATCAACGCCGACTCTATAAGGGAAAACAGCCGGAAGGCCACAAGCAAAACTTTTATCGGTGTATTGCCGAGGGCGGCCTG
Source organism: Pirellulaceae bacterium (assembly GCA_942492215.1). Lineage (GTDB taxonomy): Bacteria > Planctomycetota > Planctomycetia > Pirellulales > Pirellulaceae > Mariniblastus. Next base: position 492,583 of record CALODY010000016.1, on the reverse strand, counting down.
CCGTTATCCGACGTTTACAGCCACGTGCAAGCCATGTCGACCTGCCACCTGAGTGCGATTGCCGCCCGTTTGGGCCGAGTGATCAAATGGGATCCCAAACAGGAACAAATCATTGGTGACGACCAGGCCCAAGGGTTTTTCAAACGCGAACGTCGGGCAGGGTACGACATCCTGCAAGTCTGATTTGGATACCTGTGGCACCGATCGCCATGATCCAGCAATTCTGGGTCGACGCGATTGTCAATCGACCGAGCCTGGAATCTCCTTTACGGTGGCGCCCGCCGACTGGAGCAGTTGGTGATACCAGGTCTCCGTCGCATCCGCGTGACCGGGTAACTGTTTGGTTCCCCATATCACGGTCAACGTTTTGGTTGTGGCTGGCGAAGTCTTTGTGCGTTGCGAATCCTTTACGCCATTGGCACAGGATCCCTCACTGTCGAACAAACAAAGCAAACCATCGAGCTTCATCGTTTGACCGCTGACATTGAAAACATACTCGGCCCCCGAAGGTGCGATCGCAATTTGTATCGGTGGCTGGGTCAAATCCAAATCGACGACGCTGATCGGCAGTCCACTGTGCAGGGAAACGGCATTGCATGCGTCGACGGCCAGATTGATCGAGGAAAGCCTGTTTTCGGCGACGGCGCGAATCAAATACTCCGAAGCCGGCTTGCCCCGCCCCGTCGGTTTGTAGCCCCCGTGACGCAATAGATCACGAACCACCGATTTTACATTTTCCGGTCGTGATATGGGAGCGTCTGCGTCAGCGGACAAACATTCGACGACGCGATCAAGCGCCCCGATTTCTCCTAACGCCTTGGGGAAATCCGTCTGAAAAATTCGTGCGTCAAGGAACGGGTGATCGCAAATAGAAACTGAAGATAGCGTATCCATGTGCTAATTTTTGTCGGCCCTAGCCAAAATCTGCCACGGTTTAGTCACCCAACGACGCGATCAAAGATCGCCACTTTCCACTTTCCACTTTCCACTTTCCACTTTCCACTTTCCACTTTCCACTTTCCACTTTCCACTTTCCACTAATCAAACCCAGATGTCGGAGGTACAGTCCCCGCCGGGAAAGCGGATTTCATGAGCTCTCGCGGGCCCGTTGGGTTCATCGCCAAAATTGACCATGAATTTCTCATTCAATTTCAATCCTCCGTTTTCGGTATCGCAATCGATTTGCAGCAGGTAGGACCCTTCTTTTTTCATATCCGGATAGAACTGGTTGTCCCACGCGCTGTAAAGCGAGCTGGTTACGTACAGCCGCTTCCCGTCGAGACTGAGCTGAAGCATTTGCGGTCCGCCGCCAAGTTTCTTGCCTTGGCACTCGGCCGTTTTACCAATGACGCCGCCCAACCAGACGCGTCCGGTCAATTTGGGATGGGCCGGATCCGATACGTCGTATTGCCGCAAATCACCGTGCAGCCAATTTGAAAAATACAGAAACCGGTCGTCCATCGATAGCAGCAGGTCCGTAATTAGACCGGGAACCGGGAACGGCCAGCCTTCGGTTTCAACCGGTTCGACCTCAATGACTTTGTTGGCCGTCCATTGCCCGCCGTCTTTGTACCAGTGCCACATCGTGCTGCTCAGCGCCGCGCCGACAAAACCATGAACGCTGTCGGGATCGTGATGAAAACGGACTTCCAGGGGAATCATCCCGGTTTCACCCAGTTCGATGCTTTGGACAATTGACTTCTTTTGCCAGTCCCAAAAGTGAATCTGGCTGCCGTATTTTCCGGCTTTGACATCGTCCAGGTTGAATCCTTTGGAAAACGTATTCGGCGCTGCCCATTCGCTGGAAACCATCACATTGTGCCGAGGCTGGTACCAGTAGTCGTAATTGAACTTCATGCCGGACAGGTTATTTTCCCAGCGTCCGGCGATTTTGAAATCTGAATCCAATTTCAGAAAACCGCCAGGGCCTTCACCGGCTGCGTCACCGAGCATGGAGATCATGATCGTCCCATCGGCCAAGCAATGCACCGTGTGCGGCGCTGAAAGGTTTGTCTTTTTTGCGATTTCTTCGGGTTCAATCACATGATGTATTTGGGGTGCACGTGGATCTTCGGTATCGACAATGTGAATCCGACCCGAGCCAATTCCCGGCAGCACAATGAAACGTCGGTGTTTGCCTTCCTCGCCGTGACAACTACTGCAGGCATTCCAACCGAAGTGATGCAATTCATCCCCCACGTTGGGCATTTCCAATCGCGAGATGACTTGGCCATAGGTTTCTGAATCAGGATCAACGTCAATGGTCGCCAGGTAGTCGGGTTTTTCGATCTCGGTACCAGCATAGATGGCCGGCACATACGCGACCGTTTCTCGAGGAGCCTGCATGGCATCCGCAGGTGAGGCGTACGTCCGATCGCAACAGGCAGCGGCCGCCTGATCATCGTCCTGCAAATTCGCAAGTACCGATTCGGTCGCAAGTGTCGTGGTGGCAGCAACGGCGGCCGTTGACTTCAGAAATTCGCGGCGTTTCATGGTTCACTCGCTGGTTTGTATGGGCTACGTGCAAAGAGAGATGATTATACGAAATCGCAGTGAAAAACCCAAACCTGACAGAGTGCAGTATTTCGGTTTCCATTTGTTCCGCGATCAAACGCCAAGAGCGTGGCGAGTTTGTTGGGAAACGTGAAGACTGGAAATGGAATTTCTGGCCTCAAGACTGACTTTCAAAAGGAACAACTCCCGGCATTTCCCGATCTCATCTATAATCGGTTGCGTGTTTTGTTGGGGTGTGAGTGTGATGCGGAATCCTGGTTCCCGCTACAAGTGGATATTGTTTCGACTGGCAGCCATCCTGCTCAGCCTGTCGCCGTTGCTATTGTTGGAGATCGTACTGCAGGCGACTCAATGGCAACCACCGGTGAACCGAAGCGAGATAAACGACCCGTACATCGGCTTCAGCGAAGTTCGACCCTTGTTTGTGCTGTCCGAAGACAAATCGAGGTTTGAAGTTTCGCCCCAGCGCTATCCCCTGTTTCGCCCCGAATCATTCCTGGCGAACAAACCCGCAAACGAGTTCCGTATTTTCTGCCTTGGCGGTTCCACCGTTCAAGGCCGACCGTTCGCGATTGAGACATCGTTTACCACCTGGCTCGAACTGGGCCTCAAAGCTGCGGACCAAAGATTCGATTGGGAAGTCATCAACTGCGGCGGCGTTTCGTATGCCAGTTATCGGTTGTTGCCGATCTTGAAAGAAGTCCTGAATTACCAGCCCGATTTGATCATTTTGTACACGGGTCACAACGAGTTTCTCGAAGATCGAACGTACCAGGACATCAAGGCCGGCTCCCGTTGGATCGCCAACTCGCATGAAGGCCTTTCTCGATTCAAGTCGTATCGTTTTCTGCGGGGCCTGTTCATCCCGCGCAGGGTGGTCGCAGCCAAGCCGGATGCGCCGGCCGAACAGTTGCCCGCCGACGCGGAGGCTCGTCTGGATTTCCGAGGCGGTTTGGAACTTTATCAGCGCGATGACCCCTGGCAGCAGGCCGTCATCCAGCATTACGAGCTCAACTTGCGAAACATGATTGAATTGGCGGCGCAAGCCGATGTCCCCATCGTTTTGATGAATCCGGTCAGCAACCTTCGTGATATGGCACCATTCAAAAGTCAACATAACGGAGAGCTTCCCGAACTGGCATTGGAACGCTGCAAACGAATTTGGGACAAGCGGAACCAAAGCGAAATGGTGGATGCAAAATCCGAAATTGATGGATTGCTCGAGTTGCTGGAAATCGACGATCGATTCGCAGCGGCCCATTTTCGACTGGGGCAAGCCTATCATTCGCTGAGACAATTCGATCTGGCGAAAAAGCATTTCCTGTTGGCCAAGGATAACGACGTTTGTCCACTGCGGATGCTGGAGCCAATGCACGAGGTTCTGAAACACGTTTCGATTGAGACCAGCACGCCGTTGATCGACATTCGTCAGTTGTTTGAGTCCCGTGGTGAGGACGGGATCCCCGGTAAAGAATTGTTGCTAGACCATGTTCACCCCACGATTTTCGGGCATCAGCTTATCGCCAATTCGATCCAGGAGCGATTGACGGAGATGGGCATCGTCGCCCCACTCACAGATGGGAAGTCGGCGCGGGACGCCAGTTACGTCGCGCACATGCAGGCGTTACCCTTCATGTATTTCCAACGCGGCAAAGATCGCCTCGCCGGTTTGAAACGCTGGACGACTGGGAAAGTGACACGCGAGAAAGGAGAACCACTGAAGCCGATGGATTAGCTGCCCGACTAATTGAACGAACAAATGATCTCACTTTCCGGTTCCTGGAACTTCTTTTCTTGCCAACCTCGACGTTGTTCCCGACGGCAAGGCATGGGTGATCGTAAAGCAGACGAAAATTTTCCGGAATATCGTTGTCTCAATCCTTGTTGTGCTCGTTGGTTCGAGAATACAGGGTGAATGAGCCGTGTCACTGCGGGGATTGTATCGTGTTGGTAACGGTCCGTCGGTTTTAATCTGGCCAATCATTGGTGACTGAGGTGGTGCTGGTTCAGGGGCCACGCGGGGCCTAAAATGGGGCATCCCCAAGGCGCCTCATGTCCTATTGAAACCTTGCTGGTTACGCGTATGTTAGGGTCTTTCGGTAGCGGCGATCAGTTGTAGCGAGCGGGCGACGGAACAGACGATATGTGGTATTGTCCCCGCGGCTTGGGACTCCCTGCTTGGCATAGCTCTATCAGCGGAATAATTCTTTGTTGACCAACTTCCTTATCGCTCAAGTAGTTGAGGGCAACGCCGTTGGCTGGCGAAACATCGTCGAGCACAACGGCTTGACGATAGCCGCGCTTGGCATGCTGATTGTCTTTTGCGCCTTGGTGTTTATTACCCTGTTCATCGGTGCTTTGCCAAAAGTTTTGGCTGCACTCGATCCATTCCTGCCCGAAATGCACGGCTCACACGGGCCGCCAGCGGCAGCCGAACGAACCAAAGTAGAAGAAGAAAAAGTGATTGCGGCGATCGGCATGGTGCTCCATCGTGCTCGACAAAAAACTGGCCAAACCAAATAGAGTTTCCTGAACCGATGGAATCCGCCCTCGGCGGGAATTGCGAAAGTCATCTATGGACCTGCTTTACCACTTCTTGCAGACAACTGGCTTTGCCCAAATGACCATGGGCAATGCGTTGATGTTTGTTGTCGGTTTGGTCTTCATCGCTTTGGCGGTTATCAAAGACTACGAGCCGTTGCTGCTATTGCCAATCGGCTTCGGCATCTTGGTTGGCAATATTCCCGCCATCGCCACTATGCAGCTAAGTGTTTACGATATCGGCGGCATGCAACAAGTGGATGGAGAATGGCTATACAAGCCCGGGAGCGTGCTGAGCTATATCTACTTTGGCGTTAGCCAGGGAATTTTTCCGCCGCTCATTTTTTTGGGCATCGGAGCTATGACCGACTTCTCCACCATGCTTTCCAACCCCAAGCTGGTGTTGTTAGGGGCTGCGGCACAAATGGGCATTTTCCTGACGTTCCTCGGCGCGTTGTACCTCGGTTTCACTCCGGAAGAGGCGGGGTCGATTGGCATCATCGGAGGAGCGGACGGGCCGACGTCCATTTTCCTGGCTGCGAAGCTCGCTCCCCATTTGCTGGGTGCCATCGCCATTGCCGCTTACAGCTACATGGCCTTGGTACCGGTGATTCAGCCGCCCATCATGAAGCTGCTCACCACACGCAAAGAACGCCTGATTCACATGAAGGCTCCCCGCCATGTGAGCCAGCGTGAAAAGATCATCTTTCCCATCGCCGCCTTCATGATTTGTGGGTTAATCGCCCCGGGATCCCTGGTGCTGGCGGGAATGTTGTTCTTCGGCAACTTGCTGAAAGAGAGTATGGTGACCGAGCGGCTGGCGGCGACCGCGCGCACGGCCATGATCGACATCGTGACCATTCTGCTTGGCTTTGCCGTCGGGGCGAGCACCAAGGCAGATCAATTCCTGACGCAAAGCTCATTGTTAATTTTCGGGTTGGGGGCGTTGTCATTCGCCATTGCCACCGCCTCGGGAGTCCTCTTTGCCAAGCTGATGAACGTGTTCCTGAAAGACAAAATCAACCCGCTCATCGGAGCGGCCGGCGTATCGGCCGTGCCCGACTCGGCCCGAGTGGTACAAATGGTTGGCCAGAAAGAAGACCCCCACAACTTCCTGCTGATGCATGCCATGGCCCCCAACGTCGCTGGCGTGATTGGCTCCGCTGTGGCGGCTGGCGTGTTGTGGTCCGTTTTAGCGGGCTAGTTGTCTCCGTGCCCAGTGTGGTGAACTAAGAAAAGAGAATCTCCGTGGCGAAGAAAAAGATCGACTTCATGTGCACCGCGTTTCGGGACGGATTCCAATCTGTGTTCGGAGCTCGGGTATTAACTCCCGATTTCCTGCCAGCGCTCGAAGCGGCTCGCGACGCGGGAATCAGTTACTTCGAGGCCGGCGGCGGGGCACGCTATCAGTCGCTCTACTTCTACTGCCAGGAAGATGCGTTCGACATGATGGACGCTTTCCGTGCCACCGCGGGACCCGATGCCAACCTGCAAACGCTCGCCCGAGGCGTGAATGTCGTGGGGCTCGAGTCGCAATCGTCGGACGTCATCAAGCTGCATGCCGAACTGTTCAAGAAGCATGGCATGACCACCATTCGCAACTTCGATGCGCTGAACGACGTCAACAACCTGGTTTACAGCGGCCAGTGCATTGTTGATGCGGGGCTCAAACACCAAGTGGTGGTCACCATGATGGAGCTACCTCCCGGCTGCACCGGTGCCCACGACGCCGATTTCTACTGCGATACGCTGCAGCAAATTCTCGACGCAGAGATTCCTTACGACGCCGTTTGTTTTAAAGACGCCTCAGGCACAGCCGTACCCTCCAAGGTGTACGAGACCATCAAACGGGCACGCAAGATGCTGCCGGCAGATACTTACATTCACTTCCACACGCACGAAACTGCCGGTGTGAGCGTTTTGGCCAACCAAGCCGCCATCGATGCCGGTGCCGACGCCATCGATTTGTCGCTGGCCCCCTGCTCGGGCGGCACCTGCCAACCCGACGTCCTGGTAATGTGGCACGCCTTACGCGGCACCGAGTTCACCCTTGATGTCGATATCGATAAGGTTCGTGAGGCCGAAGACGTCTTCAAAGACTGCATGAAGGACTACTTCCTGCCGCCGGAAGCAGTTGCCGTCGAGCCACTCATCCCCTGGAGCCCCATGCCGGGTGGCGCGCTCACCGCCAACACCCAAATGTTGCGTGACAACGGCATCATGGACAAGTATCCCGAAATGATTCGGGCCATGAGCGACGTCGTCCGCCGCGGTGGGTACGGCACGTCCGTTACACCGGTTTCGCAGTTCTACTTCCAGCAGGCCTTCAACAACGTGATGTTTCGCCCGTGGGAAAAAATCGCGGAGCCGTACGGCAAAATGGTGCTCGGCTATTTCGGTAAGACTCCCGTAGTCGCCGATCCCGAAATCGTCAAATTGGCTTCGGAGCAGCTCAAGTTGGAACCGACGACCACACCTCCGCTGGAACTCAACGACGCCGACCCCACCAAGGGCTTGGCTCCCGCACGCCAAGTGCTCGCCGACAATAACCTGCCAGCAACGGATGAAAACCAGTTCATCATCGCCACCTGCAAGGACAAAGGCCTCGCATTCTTGCAAGGCAAAGCCGAGCTCGGCGTCCGCAAGGTCGACCCCGCTGCGAGCCAAGCAGCTCCCGCCGCAGCAAGTGATTCCGGACATTACAACGTCACGGTAAATGGCCAGCAATACTTCCTGGCGATCGATGGCAGCAACGTCGTTGTGGATGGCAACGTCTACCAGGTATCACTCGATGACGCCGGCTCCGACAGTGACAATCGCGGAGCCGGCTCTTCTTCAGCCCCCAACTCGGTGCCGATCAAGGCCAAAATGCCAGGCGTTGTCCTGCGGACTTTGGTCAAGTCCGGTGATCGCGTCAAGTCGGGCGATGCGCTCCTGGTGCTCGAAGCCATGAAGATGGAGGTCTCTGTCGTCGCTCCCAACGACGGTACCGTGCAGCAAGTCCTGGTCGAGGCGGGCCAGCATGTCACCAACGGTCAAGAACTTGCCACTTTGTCGTAACGGGTGGCGTACTCCAGGCACGTCTCAAACGTCCAGATTGGGTTTTTGAACAGCCTGATGAGTCCGGACCCAGATCACGGTCAAGATCGCCGCATTTAATCAACGCTTTTTTGCGTCTTGGGCGGCAGGACATGTATTTACTTAGAAGAGCAGTCCCACTTTTTGGTAATTGGAAGTTGAAACCAAACCAAAACCAAAAAGTGGACAGCCAGGGAAGTATCTCCCAATCAAGTCAGTAAGAACAAGGCGAAACGTAAACAACAAACCAATAATCTGAAAAGAAAATTACGCTCAAGAACTAAAAAGCTTCAACGGAAAAGCGTGGAGCTTGAAAAAGTCCAGCCGCAAAAACAGCAAGCGGAGCGCAAACTTCGAATTGAAATAGAATTGCTTCAATCGCGCCATGTATTCGGAAGCATTCGATGAAAACTGGCCGGTCGTCGAAAAGATCCTGACCAATTTCGAGTCCTTCGGCGTCTTCATCGCCGACGTTAACCCCGGAAATATCAAATTCAGAAACTGAATGCTGAAAGTGAAAAGGAACCCAACATACCCCATCCGACGGCGCGGATCGAACACTGAATTTTAAAAGCAGATGTCTATTGAAGACCAACTCCTTCCCATCTCGGCTTTCCAGGATCTGCCCTTTTGCGAACAGCAGCGCGCATTGATCCATGTCAAGCGACCATGGGCGTATGTTGATGGTCCGCCGATTGCGTGGGAGGTACTAACCCGAATTGTTTGGCATTTTGAAGGCTTGGGAGCCTTGGCATTCGGGGCGGAATGCTGATCGCGGCAGCGCCGATACGCATTTCGTTCCACGGCGAAACCGGGGAATGAGAATTGGCCTCGGGAATTCGCGTTTTTGCCAGATCCTTGCTCTACGACTTGGCACTGGAGCAGAATGCCAACGGTTCGCTTTCGACTCGCGGGCGCTGATCCGGGGTCCGTCACGCCTCGTGACATCTGTTAGAATCTGCCAAGATTGTCGGTGCGGTGGCGAAATCACTTTATGCTCACACGATTGGAAACAGGATTGTCAGAAACTTACGTCGAGGATGCGGACGTCGATAGCGAATCGATGGCGGAGTCATTTCATTCCCTCGATCCTCGCTGGATCTATTTGGAACAGATTGGCGGACTGATTTTTACCGCCGTCGTTGCTGTTGGGTCGTTGGTTGCACTCACTATTTTGTGGACCAACCTTGGATTTGGATGGATCTGGTATTTGGTCGCCGCCTCGGCAGCGCTCGTCGTTTTGGTATTCTTGTATTTCGCGATTTTTTGGCCCTATAAGACGTATCAATGTGCGAAATGGCGACTGGACGATGAGGGACTTGAGATTCGAAGGGGCGTCATTTGGCGGCACCGGATTTCAGTTCCGCTGGGGCGAGTTCAGCATGCGGATGTTTCGCAAGGCCCGTTGCAACGACAATTCGACATTGGAAAATTAACGGTCCATACGGCTGGGACGCAAAACGCGTCCGTCGAGCTGGATGGTCTGACGCATGCGGTGGCCCTTGAGATTCGGGACCGGCTGGTCAAACAACGGGAGGCTGGCAATGTCGTCTGAGTTTGACGAGCCGCTGCAAAAACCTGCTCAGCCGATCGTTGGGGAAGCTGTCGACCCGGGTCCGAATGCTGGAAACGCGGAACCCAACCAGCCACCATTATCGCGATTGCATCCGACTTCTTTGGTATTCGACATTATTTCGCACGGCCGGTCGTATTTGATACCCGCTGTCATTGCGATGTTCAGTGCAGCTAAAGGAAACGCAGGCGGCGTCATTTTTGCCGGCTTCATCTTCATTCCGGCCTTGCTGGTTTCCATTTTCCGGTTCTTCACGTTTCGATTCAGCATTCAGAATCGACAGCTGATTGTTACCAAAGGATTGATCTTTCGAAGTGTCCGGACGGTGCCCGTCTCCCGAATTCAGAACATTGATTATGTGCAAAATGTATTGCATCGCTTACTTAACGTGGCGGAGGTCCGGGTGGAAACGGCAAGTGGCACCGAGCCGGAAGCCATTCTCAGGGTCTTGTCGATCGATCAAATGGAGAGGCTGCGTCGCGAGATTTTTGATTTACAATCGGATGCCCAATCTGTCACCGATGGCAAAGACCTGGCATTCGGCGTGCAACGCAGCGATACGTCGACCGAATCAAAACCCGAGATTGTCGGGCAGACGTTGCTCGAAATTCCAACACGCTGGCTGGTGCGAGCGGGGTTGGCCAGCAATCGCGGATTGTTGATGGTCGGTATTTTAATTGGCGCCTACTACCAGTTCGATCTCGAACAGTATTTTGATATTTGGCAGTTCAGAAAATTTGTCCCTCAAGATGCCAATCAGCCAGTGGTCATCCTGGGCGCCGTTCTGGGCGTGCTCGCCATTTTGCTGATCCTGCGTTTGTTGGGAATCGGATGGTTTCTACTTCGTTTCCATAGTTATCGTCTGGTCCGCTACGGTGAAGATTTGAGAATCTCTTGCGGACTGTTGACAAAAGTCAGTGCCACCGTGCCGCGAAGCCGAATTCAGTTCATTAGCATTCATCGCAACCTGATCATGCGTTGGATGGGATACGCGTCCGTTCGAATTGAAACAGCTGGAGGTGCGGGCAAAGAGAACGAGAACGCAACGACGACGGTTTCCCGTCGCTGGTTCGTGCCGATCATTCCCATCGCAAGCGTTCCGGGCCTGTTGGCGGAATTGCGGCCTGGTCTGGACTGGAATGAAGAACAACTGGATTTCCAACCGCTCTCTCCCCATGCGGGCCGCCGACTGCTTCGACTGGCAATTGTTGGATCGTTGGTTGTCGCCGGAGGTGGCCTGGCTTTCACAAGGCCATGGGGCTGGCTCGCCGGGCTAGTCGTTCTTCCATTGTTCTCATGGCTTGCAATCAGGAAGAGCCGTTCCATGAAGTACGCCCGCACCGAGGACGGCGTGGTCTATCGCAGTGGTGTTTTGTATCGCAAAACCAGTCTGACATTTCTGGAAAAGATTCAAACGCTGCGCCTCGATCAATCACCGTTTGATCGGCGCTGGAAAATGGCTTCCCTGACCGTCGACACGGCAGCCGCCGGTCCAGCAGAGCACCGTATTGACGTGCCCTATTTGGATGAGACGTTTGCGCGACGCGAGTTACAAGCGCTACGGATTCGCACGGCCAGTCGCCAACCAAATTTTGGCTGACTTTGAGATTTGTTGACTTGCGAAAGAACGGCAAGTGCAAGCCTAATACTGCAGAGCTATTTGCCGGTTTCGCAAGAATCCAGACAATGCAGCAACCAGATTTTCCAACGCCTTGCGACATCGGCTACGGAAAAACACCGACTTGGTGCGGTAGTCCGAGGCTTCCAACCACCGTGCCAGAGAGAATCCACACCACTGGTTTTTGCGGCGTGGCATACTTCATTTTGGAGCATTCTGCCAGTGCTCAACAGGTTGCTTCAAGAGCAACCAGCGCTTAGATTCACATTCGGAAGCGGATCATTTGTGCCGTTCAACCAACAAACGAGAACCATGACCAAGAGTAAAGTGATTGTCGGCAAAGCGACGCCACGTGGTGCCTATCCCCATTTCAAAGTTGCGGGCGATTTCGTCTTTGTCAGCGGAACCAGTGCACGACGGCCAGACAATTCCATTGCCGGCGCGGACACGCTCGACGAAATGGGCACGAAACATTTGGATATCAAACAACAGACTCGTGCCGTCCTCGAGAATATTCGAGGTATTCTGGCCGAAGTCGGTTTGACACTGGATGATGTCGTCGATCTTTCCACGTACCTGGTCAATATGAATGATTTTGGCGGGTACAATCAGGTTTATGCCGAGTTTTTTGACCAACCGACGGGACCGGCTCGAACCACAGTCGCGGTGCACCAACTCCCGAATCCCGACCTGTTAATCGAAATCAAAGTGACCGCTTACAAGAAACGCTAACGTGTTGAAGATCCTCAATTTTATTGGTGGCGAGTACATCGAGCCGACAGCTGGTGAATGGTTGGACAATTATTGCCCCGCCGACGGTCGGGTTTCGGGTGTGATCGCAAATTCCCGCGCAGTGGACGTGCAGTTGGCCGTTGATACCGCCGTGTCGGCCGTCGGCAATTGGGCAAGTACGCCGGTCGAAGTTCGCAGCCGGTGCCTGTTCCAACTTGCCGAGCTGATTCAAGACAACCTGGAAGAGTTGGCCCGCGCCGAAAGTGAAGACAGTGGCAAGCTGTTGGTTGCGGCGCGCACGATTGATATTCCGCGTGCTTCCGCAAATTTGCGATTCTTTGCCAGCGCCATCACGCAATTTTCCAGTGAGTTGCATGACAGTGCCGAACTGAAGTCGATCAACTTCACGCTGCGAAAACCGATCGGCATTGTCGGTTGCATTTCGCCCTGGAATCTGCCGCTTTATTTATTGACCTGGAAGATCGCTCCGGCCCTGGCTGCAGGCAATTGCGTGATCGCCAAACCAAGTGAATTGACGCCCCGGACGGCATTCATGATGGGCGAATTTTGCCACCAAGCCGGTTTGCCGGCAGGTGTGCTGAACATCGTCCAAGGTTCCGGGCCGACGGCCGGTCAGGCAATTGTCGAGCACTCGGATATTAAGGCGGTTTCGTTTACCGGTGGCACAGCCACCGGAAGACAGATAGCAGCGATCGGTGCTCCCATGTTCAAAAAGCTGTCGCTCGAACTGGGCGGTAAAAACCCGAATATCGTTTTTGCGGATTGCGACTACGACAAAATGTTGGCAACCACGATGCGATCGTCATTCTATAACCAAGGGCAACTCTGCCTCTGCGGATCCAGGATCTTTGTTCAACAAACGATTTATGACCGATTCAAATCGGACCTGGTGGAGCGAACCAAGAAACTGGTCGTCGGTCACCCGGAAGCAGTCACCAGTAACATTGGTGCCTTGATTTCAAAATCCCATCTGCACAAAGTCAAATCGTATATTGATTTGATTGATCAGGAAGAGGCAACTTTGCTGGCAGGCGGTGACTTGGCCACCGTTGCGGGTTATGAAGACGGTTATTACTTCCAACCCACCGTCATTGAAGTCAAATCCAATTCGTGTCGCCTGAACCAGGAAGAGATCTTTGGACCAGTGGTAACGTTGATGCCGTTTGAGACCGAGGAAGAAGCCCTCGCACTGGCCAACGATGTTCCCTACGGACTTTCGGCAACCGTTTGGACACAGGATATCAGTCGAGCCATGCGTGTGTCTGAAAAGATTGAAGCAGGTGTGGTCTGGGTAAATTCCTGGCTGCTTCGTGATTTACGAACTCCGTTTGGCGGTATGAAACAGTCAGGCGTTGGCCGTGAAGGCGGACTGGAAGCCCTGCGTTTTTTCACCGAACCCAAAAACGTTTGCATTCAGTATTAACGAGCCGGAACACCAAAACGGAATGGTACCCAACCGATGGACCTTAATGGCAAAAATTCGCTCGTCTGTGGCAGCTCAGATGGGATCGGCAAAGCGGCTGCGATTGAGTTGGCATTGGCGGGTTCCAACGTGACGCTCGTTGCCCGGAATGAAACAAAATTGAAATCCGTGCTGGCAGACCTGGCTTCGGAAAAAGACCAACGGCATGGCTATCTCGCTGCTGATTTTCAAGATCCAACGGGGCTGCAGAAACAGGTCCAGCAGCGGTTGAACAAAATTGGAGACTTCCAAATCCTGGTCAACAACACCGGTGGACCTCCGGCGGGAAAGGTTTTCGACGCGGAATGGGAACAGTTCGATTTCGCGATCCGACAACACTTGAAATGTAATCATCTACTGACCCAGACGTTGGTTCCGGGCATGAAGCGACAACACTATGGCCGCATCATTAATGTCATTTCAACTTCCGTGAAACAACCGCTCGACAACCTCGGAGTGTCCAACACGGTTCGCGGGGCCGTCGCCAACTGGTCCAAGACGCTGGCCAACGAATTGGGCGAATTCGGAATCACCGTCAATAACGTATTGCCGGGGGCTACCGCGACGGGTCGATTGCAAGGAATTATCGAAAACCGAGCAGGAAAAACCGGGCTGTCCGTGGATCAAGTTGCGGAGCAGATGAAATCCGAAATCCCAGCCAGACGCTTCGCCGATCCGAAAGAAATCGCCAAGGCCATTGTTTTTTTGGCCGGCCCCAACGCTTCGTATATAAATGGTATCAACCTGCCGGTGGACGGCGGTCGAACAAAATCACTTTAGACAGACTGGATGTCGCTAGTAAACAACTTGATTTCCAATCGGTTCCGATCTTGAGTGGTGAAAAAGCAACGAAGGTTTTGACAAAATGGCGTTTGTTCTCCAGGCCTGCTTGTTCATGAGGAAACGGAAAGGCGCATTGCGCCGCACAGAGCGATAAGATACTAAGCAGCCCAAAAAGCCAATAACTTTTATTACCAAAACAGAACCATTGCAGAAAAGCGAGGTCCCCATGGGCAAACTGGTCTCCCCATTAAATTTTAAGAGCTGGATTGAAGAAAACCGACACCTATTGAAACCGCCCGTAGGTAACAAATGCGTTTGGCCCGATGGAGACTTTATTGTGATGGTTGTCGGCGGTCCTAACAGCCGCAAGGACTACCACTACAACGAAACACCCGAGTTCTTTTATCAGGTCGAAGGCGACATCACATTGAAAATCATCAATGATGGTCAACCGGAGGACGTTCATATCCGAGAAGGTGAAATCTACTTGTTGCCACCCAAAGTTCCCCACTCGCCCCAACGTCCGGCCAATACGATCGGCCTGGTGGTCGAGTACAAACGACCTGAAGGGATGCGCGACGCGTTGGAGTGGTATTGCGAGTCCTGCACCACCAAGTTGTACGAGGAGGGGTTTCGTTTGGAAAACATCGAAACCGATTTGCCAAAGATCTTCGACGAGTACTATGCAAGCGAAGACAAGAGAACCTGCCCCAACTGCGGCGCTGTCATGGAACCACCTGCAACAATCATGGCTAAATAATGGAACGCAAAAAGCTTCGCATCAACGGCCATTCTCACTTGCTGCCTTATCCTCATGAGATTCCGCAGTTCATGAAGGAGAAGGAGATTTTCTGGGTCGACGATGACCAGAAATTCATGCTGCAAAAGGGCTGGAAGCGCCCGGTCACCGACTCCAGCTTTTTTCTCAACGACAAATTGGAATGGATGGAGCGCTATCACATCGACCATGCCGTTGTGCTCAATTTGTCACAGCTCTATGGAAACGGGCTGCGACTGGAAGAGATGAAAAAGGCGTTGCGATTTCAAAACGATTTCAACGCCAAGATTCAACGCGAATTTCCCTCCAAATTCACTTGTGGATTCGTCGTTCACCCAGGATTTGTTCGCGGCGCGGTTTGGGAGATCGAACGCTGCGTCGAGGAGCTAGGG
This sequence comes from Pirellulaceae bacterium, assembly GCA_942492215.1. Taxonomy (GTDB): domain Bacteria; phylum Planctomycetota; class Planctomycetia; order Pirellulales; family Pirellulaceae; genus Mariniblastus. The sequence continues at coordinate 477,091 of CALODY010000016.1, read as the reverse complement.
ATGAGTCTGCTCTGTTTGCCCACCCATTATATGGACACGATCGGCACGTGGCGGTGTATCTTTGACGAAGAAAACGATCCAATTTTTGAGAGAGCCAGCGATTTCAACCTGGCGGTTGAAGTCCATCCTTACGACGGAGAGAAATTCATTCTGCTCGAAAATACGTCTTGGCGTTTTCACTTGATTTGGATGCTTGCGCAATGCGCCGACGCCTATCATTTCATGACCATCAACGGATACCACGAACGCTATCCCGGTATGCGAGTCTGCTTTGCCCACGGTGGCCAACTCGCACAAATCAATCTCGGTCGTCGCATCCAGGGATTTGACGGGCGCCCCGATTTGTTCGAAGGTAAATTTCATCCTCGCAAGGCCGTCGGACACAAGAATATCTTTTTCGATACCCTCGTTCACGACACCGGCTCCCTCAAGTTGCTTGTTGAAAATCAAACGCCAGCGCAAATCGTGATGGGATTGGACGATCCTTACCCGCTCGGCGAAATGGAAAGCGAGCCTCAGTCGTCCTATCCCGGCAAGATCCTGGACCTGGCAATCGAACGAGGCATCATCAACCAACAGGATTATGACGCGATCTGGGAAGACAACGTGCTGCGCTGGCTTTACGGTGACGATGAACAAGCCAAGGAAGCACTCGTTAACCGCATCTTGCAGCGGGAGACGGTCTGAACAGGTGGCGAGATCCATCGACACCGATCCCATCAGGGCAATGGCGGCGTACTCAACGGGAGTCTTTCGCCAGTCGGCTGAAAAGAAGCATGTCATGGTATTGCCCCTGCCAATATCCGTACTGACGCAGCAATCCCTCTCGGCGAAACCCGGCTTTCTTCAGCACTCTTACCGAGGCCAAGTTGTCGACGTGCGTGATGGCTTGCAGCCGGTTGATTTTGGAAACGAGACCATGCTCAAAAGCATAATCACAGATGGCGGCTGCAACCTCCGTGGCGTAACCACGCCGCCAATGCTCCGCAGCAATGTCGTACCCAAGATTCGCGGAATGGTAATTCGGCAAGTATGTGTCGAAACAGCAAACACCGACCAGATCATCACCTGATTTTCGAAAGACTCCCCAACGCACTCCTTGATCATTTTGAAACCATTGGGTGTACCGTGAAATCAGATCCCGTGCCTGTTGCTGGTTGGTCAACTGGCTCATATCGGTCAGCTGGGTGACCTGCGGATCGCAGTAGATTCGCAGAACGGCATCCGCATCTGTTGGCTGAATCGCCCGCAGGCGCAGACGCTCGGTTTCCAGGCGAGGAATCGAATGCATCGCTTATGAACCAGCCAGTATGCCACGGGCGACCAGGTTGTTCAGCCGACGGCCAACATCGGCCAGTCCATCCAGGACCAATTCGTCATACGTGCGGCCATCCCGCGTGTCGACGCCGTGTCGCGGATCGAGCTCTCGAAGCCCTTCCAGAGCGGGATCCTCATGATGAAACGCCTCCACAAAGACCGTGTCCATGGCCCCTGTTTGAGCACAGGCCGCCATCAAGGCTCCAATCCAGCCGTCATCGGTGGTCAGGCACCCGCGTGTTGTTTTTGCCGAGGCGTGAAATATGCCCAACGAACCTGCCGACGCGATCTCGGCAATCAAGGCTTCATTCTCCGGAATGTTCAGCACCGAGTCGCCACAGTGAGCCGCGTCGACCAGGACCTTGAAATAGTTTCGGCCCAACGTTTTGTTAGCCGCGGAGACAAACTTCCAACAGCGGCCAATATCGGTAAACGTCTGAAACTCGCCGCCACGCAGGAATTCGATATGCCAGGCTTGAATGTTGCCGGCTCCAGCCTCTTGCACCGCCCGCGTATGGACTCGAACATTCTGCGCCACGGCGTCTTCAAACGCGTCGCCTTCCCGGGGCATCGCTCCCGCTTTCATCCATTCCTCAACCGACGTCGAGGAAACGGTTTGGACGCCATGCTGTTGCGCCGACTTCAGTCCCTCCACTAGCATGCCAACAACGGCGTCTTCATCGGCGGGATTCATGGGATCCGCGCCGCCGATCATCAGGATATAGTGCACCGCCAGCCCGAGTTCCTGGAGTCCGCCCACCATTTCTGCGACATCGGCCTCATTGAGCCCGGGAAACGACGGAATCTGCACGCAATCGATTCTGACTTTCGATTGCTGGCAAAGTTTCTGCAGATTGGCCACGACCAACAGCGTCCCGTCTTCACCACGGGGAATTCGCCCCTGTTCATCGGGCACCAGGCCGCCGACAAACTTCAAATGAGTAGGGACCACGCCAAGTTGGACTTTGGATTTTGATTGAATCGGGAAAGACATGATCGAAGGGTGCTTTGCGGTTCTTCTGCCGTTTGCGATTCGAGGACGGCCTAAACTTCAACGGCATAGTTAAATAACAATTCGGGCGCGTGATTATAAACCTGTTTCCTGGCCTCTGGTAGCCAACCCAGCACCAACCCATCGAGTTCTCGCAGAGCAACCCGCTTCAGGACCTGGTTCATTCGAAACACCACGCCCTCGTTGGTATCGTAGTCAAACAGGAATCTCGATTTTTGAAAACGTTCGATCACCGTCGACAGTTTATCCGTGGACCGCGTCGCAAACCGGTTGATGGCGTTTTGCACAGAATCGTTGTCAACGTCTGCCAGTTGATCGTAGAACCGCTCCATCCTGCCCGGATATTTCTGCTTCAAAAACGAATCCAGAAACATCTCAACGATCACATGCCCGACGAAGCTGGGCCTCATCGTCCGTTCATTCCCGAACAGACCTCGTAATTCGACGGCGAATTTTAAAATCAACTGATTGAAGATCGGTGTTTGATGAAACCAGTTATCGTCTCGATGATGCTGGACAACACCCCTCGCAATCGACGCGACCACCGGGTCCTCGTTGTCGATGAATCGCATCGCGTTTTTTTCCCGGGCCCGACATTTTCGATCGACGACCGACAACAAGTCGGGGATGCAACAACCAATCGCAAAATAAGGATGATCCAGATGCGGTAGGACATGGGCAAAAAAATTCATGGAGAATCACACCACTTCCCACGCATTTGAGTTGCCGCTTTTCAAGACGGCATCACAGACTTTTTGCGTCTCCAAGGCGTCGCGAAATGTCGGACTGGCCGGTTGCCCGGTCTCCAGCCCCTTAACGAAATCCGCGACCTGATGGACGAAACTGTGCTCGTAACCGATGTTCAGTCCTGGCACCCACCAGTTTCCCATATACGGATGTTCGCTATCGGAAACATGAATGCTGCGCCATCCTCGCAATGGACCTTCGAGGTTGTAGTCGAAATACTCCAGTCGATGAAGATCGTGCAGGTCCCACTTGAGCGAACCAAGTTCTCCGTTGATTTCAAACGTATAAAGTGCCTTGTGACCTCGGGCATAACGCGTCGATTCGAATAACCCCAGGGAGCCGTTCGTAAATCGACAAAGAAAGGCGCAGGCGTCGTCGATCTTGACCTCTTCGACCTGACCGGTCTCGGTATGCATTCTTTCCTTGACAAACGTTTCCGTCATCGCCGAAACATTATTGATGCTCCCGTTAAGCCAAATGGCGGTGTCGATACAGTGGGCTAACAGGTCACCGGTTACGCCACTGCCAGCCGCGTTGGCATCCAGCCGCCACAAAGCCGCACCGCCTTGGGGTAGATCCTCGGCGATCGTCCAATCCTGCAGAAAGTTTGCGCGGTAATGATAAATCCTTCCCAGTCTTCCCTCGTCAATGATGTTCTTGGCAAGCGTCACCGCAGGAACGCGGCGATAGTTGTACCACACCATGTTCGGAACGCCGGCCGTTTCGACGGCTCGACACATCTCCTCCCCCTCCTGGGCATTCATGGCGATCGGTTTCTCGCACAGGATCATCTTCCCGGCTTGAGCTGCCGCGATGGCAATCTCCTTGTGAAGGTTGTTGGGAACGCAGATGTCGATGGCATCGATATCTTCTCGCGCGACCAGTTCTCGCCAGTCCGTCTCGATCGATTCGTAGCCCCAGTTGTCAGCGAAGTCTTGGGCGGCCTCGGCGTTGCGTCCACAAATTGCCTTCAGCACCAATCGATGTTCCAGGTCAAAAAAATGGCCCGCGGTGGCATAAGCGTTTGTATGCGCCTTGCCCATAAATCCGTAACCGATCACGCCAATGTTAAGGTTCTTCTTCACCAAACTCTCTCCACTTTCAACTTTCAACCTTCAACTTTCAACTTCTCAGCTCCACCCGTTGGTTTCCCGGACTTTGATCATCGTGTCCAGGATCGTGTCCCAAGTGCTTGGCGTCTCCAGCATCTCGTTGGGAAACATGCAGCCGTCCCAACAAATATGCTCGATCCCTCGTTCCTGTGCCCCTTCCAGCCAATACCCCGCGCACCGAACGACATCGAGCTTTCCGTTAGGATCGTCCGCCGGGCAATGCTTGCCGGTTTTGTCATGCGCACCGGCACCATGCACCTCTCCGTCGTTTTGAGCGACGTGAAAATCAATCGTCCAAGGTCTCAACTGATCGGTCATCATTTTGTAGGCCGACCAGAATTCCTCCACACCGTAGCCTTCCTGCAACAACGCGTACTCAGGCGCGTTATAGCCCATCAGATAGAGATAGGTATGGGCCAGATCCGCCTGAAAGCCGAGTGTGTCCGGCATTCCAACTTCCTGCAAAAGATCGAGCATGTCGCGCCAGGAATGCATCCCGGCCCAACAAATCTCGCCCTCCGCCGCCAAACGTTCCCCGTGGTCGGCGGCAATCCTGGCCGCTTCCCGAAATGTCTGGGCGATTCGTTTCGTGTTTGCCTGCGGATCCTCTCGCCACTTTTCAATTCCGAATTCGGCGGAGTCGATTCGAATGACTCCATACTTGCGAACACCGTGCTCGTTAAAGACTTTGGCGATCCGACAGGCCTTTTTAACCGCCGACAGGAATTTTTCCTTGGACTCCTGGTCACCCATGGCACTGTCGCCCACCGTTCCGGGCCAGACGGGAGCGACCAGAGAGCCCACGACCAGGTTGCGGCTGGCAATCGAGTCCGCAATCGCTTTCAACTCGTCATCCGACGCGTCCGGATCGGTGTGCGGCAGGTAAAGAAAATAATCGATGCCTTCAAACTTCTGACCATCGACTTCGGCGGCCGCAGTCAAATCAAGCATCTTTTCGAGGCCGATTGGTGGTTCTTGGCCTTCTTCGTTGCCTTTTCCAACCAAACCCGGCCACATGGCGTTGTGAAGTTTGGGGTATTTATTGCTCATGAATTTCCTAACAGGTAGTGAGACGGGCAAAGGGGTTGTCTTGCTCCCACGTGACTTAACGCTTTCGTTGTGGCAGCATCAATCAGGCCGTCTTATACTCGCCGACCGCGGGCACGCTGGCCCAGGTATCAGGTCCAAAATATCGCAATCCGACCAGCGGTTCAGATCCGGTGTTCTCGATTTTAACTCCGTTGGCGGCGGCCTCGTGAGAAATAAAGACTTCGTCCTCGGTCGTCTGACCGTAACGAATAATGACCGGAGTTTGTAGGTTGAACGGCCCCATTTTCCCGGTGCCTTGGACGGTAATCCAACCACTTGCACCCGGATCCGACAGGACGCAATTGGCTCCGGGCTCGACGGTCAATTCCCGAGCCGTAAAAAGTTGCTGACCGCCAACGGTGCCATACACGATCCAACGATCCGTCCAGCCTTCCCCGTCATCAGCAACGATAGGCTCCAGATAGTTATTGTCTTTAAAGTTCGGGTCTACATTTTTTTCCCAATCCAGTTGTCCGACAATGAAGTCCAGGTCCTGGTGTTTTTCCGGCGGCACATCCTTGACCAGCAACGACCACGGCACATAGCGGCCTTCCACGATATTCTGGAACATCCCAAAAACGTCGCTGCCCCACTGCGGTTCGTACGTGCAGAGGGATCCGGGAGCGTGCAGTACGCCAGGTGGAATCAACCAACCCGTTCCGCGCTTGAGGCGATAGGCTTTGGAAAGATCAAGAATCCCGTTATCGCCCTGGTTCCAGTTTTCCAGGCATTTGCGCAGCTGCCCCTTTGTCGTGCCGGGCTCCAATCCCATAAACGTATAAGGGAAGTGATTGTCGCAATTGTTGTATTGTGGCGAGAAGTAGTAACTCTCCGGCTTGCCTTCTTGCCCAACGAGAGCCGCATCCGACTGGCTTTGATGCATGTGATGCGGGATGGGACCCATGTTGTCAAAAAACTTTGAATAGACTGGCCATTTCTGGTACTTGTCCCAAATCGCCGGGCCAATCAGCCGCTGTCCGGCCTCTTCGACCGCGTCACGTAGCAGGAATTGCTGCCCCTCGAAAAGGCAAAAGCTCAATCCTTCCGTAGGCTCACGATTCTCATTCGCACATTCCGTGGTACTGGCAAACCAACGCTCATCGATTCCGCCACGTTCGGCTCCCATCGCATAGTAATCGTCCGGGTGAAGTCGAATCCTTTTTCCAGGGTGGAGAAAACTTCGCGGGACCCACGTCGGCGTCAGTCGCAGCAAACCCGCGCCTGCCTCCATGGCACTTTCCAAAATTTGACTGACGTTATCTGTCAAAACGACGGGATTGATGCCGGTGGCCATGACGTGTATTTGCTCAAATCTTGATTGTGAACACTGGTAAACTCAGACCAAAGTTTTACGATCTTTGCAGTTGCCCCGCAACAATTGCCACAAAAAAGGCGACGAAACATTCGTGTAGACCACTTCTCGACACTCGATTACCGACCACGATCACCAATGACAAAAAAGATCTTCCAACTTAATCCGACGGCCGTCGCGCCGATGTCCCTGGCCGGCGGAACGGACGAACTGGGTTTCGAATGCAACGAATTCCAGGATGGCCAGCGACGAGGCGTCGTCGTATTGAGACTCCGCTGTCGGGGGAAGTCGGTGGACATTATCCCCACCCGAGGAATGGGAATTTGGCAAGCTCGAAATGGAAGCGTGCGGTTTGGATTCAATTCACCGGTCAATGGGCCCATCCATCCTCGCTGGGTCCCCATTTCAGAGCCTAGTGGATTGGGTTGGCTAGACGGTTTCAATGAGCTGACCGTGCGGTGCGGATTGACCAGCAACGGAGCTCCCGAATTCGATGAGCGGGGCCAGTTGATTCATCCTCTGCATGGAAGGATTGCAAACCTACCTGCCGAGAACGTCGAGGTTGAAATTGATGAAGAGAAGGGCCGCATTTCCGCAACTGCCTTGGTCAGGGAACACCGATTTCATTTTTGCAGCTGGCAGTTGGCGACAAAGATTTCGCTGCAAGTTGACAGTCCAGAGATCGAGATCAGCGATCAAATCATCAATGTTTCGGATCGACCGGGCAGCTTTCAAATGCTGTACCACAACAACTTCGGCCCCCCAGTTTTGGAAGCAGGTTCCCGACTGTACCTGCCGGCGCTCAAGGTTGCCCCCCGAAACGCACACGCGGCCAAGGGTATCGAAAACTGGAATTCTTTCGGCCCGCCCGATCCAGGATATGCTGAAGAAGTTTACTTTTTGGAACTCAACGCCGATTCCCGGGGCGAAACCATGGCCCTGCTGACAAACTCCGAGGAATCCATCGGTGCAACGATTCGTTATGGAACAGACCAACTACGCTGCTTCACCTTCTGGAAAAACACCGTGGGATTGGCTGACGGCTATGTCACGGGCCTTGAACCGGGCACAAATTACCCAAATCCTCGTGGATTCGAAGAGCAGCATGGTCGAGTCGTGCGCACAGAGCCGGGGCAAAAGGTGGACCTGAAACTTGCCATCGGGATGTTGATTGACCGCGAGCGTATCAGTGAAGCGATCAAACAAATCGAAATGCTGGCCCCGGAACAACCTCAGTTGGTACGCCAACCGATTCCCGATTGGTCAATCCACGAATAGATGAAACTGATGAAACTCGAAGGCGGGTCTCGCCCTTAGCTTAGTCCTCACCCGGGTTTGAAAACTCGATCTCGGATCCCATCTTCGAAAGATCGAATCTGCACTTGCCGTCGCGCAACTCGAAAACCTGCCGGCCCATCACCCACGTGGCGACGGGCCAGCCGGTAAGTTCGCAACCGTGCCAAGGGCTCCAGCGACACTTGGCCTCCTGCTGCTCGTTCCGTACCGTCTGCTTGAGATCCAGATCAACCAAAACCATGTCAGCGTCGGCGCCGACTTCAATTAGACCTTTTCCTTTCAAATTCCAGATTCTTGCTGGCTCACTGCTCATCCAGCTGACGACTTGCTCCAAAGTACATCGTTGTTGATTGACTTGATTCAACATCAGCGCCAGGGAGTTCTCGACCGCGGGCAGCCCGGAGGGACACCTGGGGTAGGGCAGCCGTTTTTCTTCCAACGTGTGAGGAGCATGATCGGTTGCAATGACAGTGATGGTGCCGTCCAGCAAAGCCTTCCACAGTTGCCCATTGTCTGTCGGGTTTTTGATCGACGGGTTCATCTTGACCAGTGAACCCAGCCGCGGGTAATCATTGACGTTGAAAAACAGATGGTGGGGGCAGACTTCGGCCGTCACCCATTCGGGAGCCTGTGCAATCAAAGGAATTTCGTCAGCGGTCGAAACGTGCAGCACATGAAACGGATGTTTGTGGCGCGTGGACAAATCAATGGCGCGTCGTGTCGCGATCACGGCCGCTTCATGATCGCGGACTTTTGAATGCGCTGCCACGTCGGTTTCGGCGGCGTATTTTTCCGCGTTCGCGCGGACTGTTGTTTCATCCTCACAATGCGCGCAAATCGGCAACGTGGTTTCGGCAAAAATCTGTTCCAGCGCGGCTTGCTCGTCGACCAGCAGATCGCCAGTACTGGATCCGATAAAAATCTTGATCCCGGGAGTGCGTTCAGCTCGTTTCAACTCTTCGATGTTGTCGGTAGTCGCTCCGATGTAGAACCCATAATTCACCAGGCTGGACCGACTGGCGATCTCGAGTTTTTCATTCAATCTCTGCTGCGAAATGCAATTGGGAATCGTGTTTGGCATTTCGAGGAAACTCGTCACTCCCCCTTTGGCACAAGCGCGCGATGCGTGCGCCAGATCTTCTTTGTGCGTCAAACCAGGTTCGCGAAAATGGACCTGGTCATCAACGATTCCTGGCAGCAAATATCGGCCAGTTCCATCGACGATCTGTTCCGCATTCGTTGAAAGTGCTGGGTCGATCTCAAGAATTTTCGATCCGTCAATCAGAACCGATGTCAGCGCACGGCCGGTGGGCAGCACAGCGGTAACGTTTTTGATGAGCGTTTTCATGGAACTCCTGTACGTGTGGCGATTGCGAGTCGAGCCGTCGCGATGGTTTGCAAACAGTTTCCCCGGAAAATTCGGCGGACGCTTCTTGACTGGGAAGAAATACAGATCAGGCAGGTAGGTGAACCCACGGGCAGTTTGCCGAATAGTCAACTGACGACTCAGCCCTTAGTCTGAATCGCCGGAACGATTTTTCCAACCCGGCTGCGTCTTGGCAGGCCGGTTCTGCCGCGGGTTGGAATTTCGCGGTTGGATTGCGATACTTAACGCCCCGCCGCGCTGATTTGCATTTTTGGCTCTCTCGGAAACCGTTTTAATGTCTGACGCACTCCCCGAATTTGAAAAACTGGGCACGTTTTATCTTGGCAAGGAATACGATCTCGCCAAACGCGAGCGATTGGAGAATCTTGTTTTGTATGATTCGCGTGACCTGTGCACCCACGCGGTTGTCGTCGGTATGACCGGCAGCGGCAAAACGGGATTGTGCGTTGGCTTGCTGGAAGAGGCCGGCATGGACAACATCCCGGCGATTGTGATTGATCCCAAGGGTGACATTTCCAATCTATTGTTGACGTTTCCCAATCTCAGTCCCGAAGAGTTTCGTCCCTGGATCGATGAAGGTCAGGCGGCACGAAAGAATGTGACGCCAGAAGTCTTTGCGACCCAGGAAGCGGAGAAATGGAAAGCCGGACTGGAAAAGTGGGGCCAGGACGGTGAGCGAATTCGTCAGTTCCGCGACAAGGTGGAACTGCGCGTCTACACCCCGGGGAGCAGCGCCGGCCGTCCGATGACGATCCTGAAATCGTTTTCAGCGCCTGACAAGAAAATCATTGAAGATTCCGAAGCACTACTCGATCGAATCGGTTCCGCCGCATCGGGCCTGCTGGCGCTACTGGGAATCGATGCGGATCCGATTCGCTCCCGCGAACATATTCTGATTTCCAAAATCCTCGAGCATGCTTGGACGGAATCGCGTGACATGGATCTTGGCCGACTGATTGCCGAAATCCAGACTCCCCCGTTTGAGCGTGTCGGAGTGATGGCGATCGATGACGTATTTCCAAAAAAAGACCGGCAGGAGTTGGCGATGACGCTGAACAACCTGTTGGCTTCCCCGTCCTTCGCCAGTTGGATGGAGGGCGAACCGCTCGACGTCAAAAGGATGCTTCACACGGAAGAAGGAAAGCCGGTCATCTCGGTCGTCTCGATCGCACATTTGAATGAGCAGGAAAGGATGTTTTTCGTGACGATTCTGCTCACTGAAGTTGTCAGCTGGATGCGAAGTCAGCCGGGCACTTCCAGCTTGCGCGCGATTCTTTATATGGACGAAGTGTTTGGTTATTTCCCGCCCGTGCAAAATCCGCCGTCGAAAAAGCCAATGCTGACTTTGCTCAAACAGGCCCGCGCGTACGGATTGGGATGTGTATTGGCAACACAAAATCCCGTCGATCTCGATTACAAGGGTCTATCCAACGCGGGCACCTGGTTCCTTGGCCGGCTGCAAACGGAGAGAGACAAAGCTCGAGTGCTGGAAGGACTGGAAGGCGCATCGACGCAGGCCGGGGCCAGCTTCAATCGCTCGAAAATGGAGCAGACGCTGGCCGGTCTCGGCAGCCGGGTTTTCCTGATGAACAATGTTCACGAAGACCAACCGGTCGTGTTCGAAACTCGTTGGGTGATGTCCTACTTGCGCGGCCCGCTGGCCCGCAACCAGTTGCAAGAGCTTGTCAGCAACGATCCGAATTATCAGCCGGCGACTCAGGAAGAAAAATCGTCAGCAAATCGGCCTGCGAAACAGACTGTCGAAGAGTTGCAGCCACAGACGGACCAACGACACTTGATTGTTTCAGACATCAAGCAGGTTTTTATGAAACCAGCCAAGCAATGGGAACAGGCGGACCGACTGGTTTATCGACCGGCCTTATTGGGTCAAGGTCGACTGCATTTCATAAGGGCAACCTACAAAGTCGACATTTGGGAGACGCGCACGTTCTTGGCGTCAATAACCGGTGGCAAAATACCAGGCGGGATCTGGGATCATTCTGAACCCATCGAATCACACTTGGAATGGAACAATGAGCCGGAGGCAGAATGCGAATTTGCTGAGATTCCGGTTGGGTTTCAAAAATCCAGAAGCTTCAAGTCATGGAACAAAGAATTGAAGGAGTTCCTGTACCGCAAGCAAAGACTGCCATTGTGGAAATGTGAAGACTTAAGAAAGTACTCGGAAGCCGGCGAGTCATTGGGCGACTTTAAAGTCCGCCTGGAGCAACTGGTATCCGAAAAGCGTGACGATGCAATCGCGAAGCTCAGGAAGAAATACGCTAGCAAGTTCACCAAGTTGCGGGATCAGATTCGACGGGCTGAAGCCAAAGTTGAAAAAGAAGAAGAACAGTACAAACAATCTCGGTTGTCGTCCGTACTTTCGGTGGGGACAACAATTATGGGCGCATTACTGGGGCGAAAAACAATCAGCGTGACCAACACGCGACGGGCCGGCACATCGATGCGTTCGGTGAGTCGGTCGTCCAAGGAAAAGGCGGATATCAAACGAGCCCAATCCGATTTGGAAGAACTCCAAACCAAAATCGCGGAACTGGAGAACGAATTTAACCAAACGCTACAAGACCTGACTGGTAAGCTTGCCGTCGATCGCCTGGAGTACGTGGAACTTTCCGTGACGCCACGAAAAAGCGACATTACCATTGACGAATTCGCTGTTTGCTGGTTGCCATGGATTATCGACTCCAACGGTTTTGCGGAACCCGTTTATTGAATTGAACGTCAGACGAACGATGTCGAATTTCGCCCGCAGTGAGCACATCGGCCGGATCGAAATCGCAGTCAACATGGCCGTAACAGCACAATCTGCGACCAGACGATTTTCAACATGTCTGGGTCCAATTGGCGAAAAACGAATGCCGTTCGGGCAGAATGGCGTTTCCTCGCGACGACCTACAAAGCGATGGAGAAATGCGGGTAAGGAAAGCGGCGAGGCCGGTTTGTGTCGAAACACGGGCTTTTTTAGCAACATGAAATTCGACAAAAACGTGCCGAGGCGTTTGTAATTGGTCTTTTTTCCCTTATACTGAATATCCGATAGTCGATGCAATGCGACCCTGGGTGCTGATTTTTTCGTTCCCTTATTCCCTACTTCCGCATTTCAGTTTTTATTGTTCCCCTTTTTTCATTGGAGAAACAGAATGAAGAGACAATCTCGAAACGCTTTCACGCTGGTTGAACTACTTGTCGTGATTGCAATCATCGGAATCCTCATTGGTATGCTGCTCCCAGCTGTCCAGCAGGTCCGAGAAGCGGCACGTCGTGCGAAGTGCCAAAACAACCTTCGCCAATTGGCATTGGGCATGTTGAATTATGAGTCAGCTCGCATGAAGTTCCCGAAAGGTGTTGACTACCCAAGCAACTTTGACACGACCGTCACCGATGAAATGTTGTTTTCGTGGATGACCACCGTCGCTCCGTACGTCGAGCAGCTTCAATCTTACAATGTCCTCGATCCTCGGAATCGTACCGCGGCAAATCGTATTGCTGATTCAAACGATGGTCTTGCCGTGAAGGCCGTTTTGGAAACGGACATTGACCTGTATCAATGCCCATCGGATGCGAACAAGCCGCTTAACACGTATCGTCCTACCGGCAACAGCGATGTTCCGGTTTTGGCAACTTCCAACTACGTCGCAGCAAACAATGTCGGAATCTGTCATGGTGAAATGCACCCCACTGACAACATCGCTCCCAATGGTGCTTTCTGCTCACTGCAGGCTGTCAACATGGGTTCTTTCATCGACGGTACATCCAACACGATTTTGGTCGGCGAACGCGTCTACACCACGATTCGACCAGCTGACAACTTGGAAAATTCTGGTGGCGCCACGATGTGGGCCATCGCTGGTCTTGGCGATCCGCTGACAACCGTTAATCCCGCATCTGGCGGTCCAACAATTCTTGGTGTTCAGAGTGCTCTGTTCTCAGGTTGGGGTGGTATGAATCTCGTCGACAAGTTAGGCCCCGCCATCGGACGAGCCGCACAGGGCATGTCCAGTCGACACACCGGACTGTCGCAAGTTGCTTATGCAGACGGTTCAACTCACTCACTCCCCGATGACATGGATTCATGGTACATCGGTGGTGGAGACGGAACGGCTCCGAATCCAATCGCTGCAGTCACGGACGTTCCTGGTTACACTCAGGCCTACGGAACTCTGGAAGCTCTGATTGGAATCAACGACCGAGTTGTTGTCGACAATCTTAACTTCGACGACTAGATCAAAACGAGAACTTAGGTTATCCAATCGCGACCCCACTTGGGGTCGCGATTTTTTTTGTAGCCTTGGAAACTGGCATTCCCGATTACTGAAAAAGGCGATCATTCGCCTCTCCTCCGCGCTTGGCCACTCTGTTCAAGTAGCGAGCGACTTCGGTCCCGACAACGAATCGGCAAGCAAAAATCGGGCGAACGCAGAATGATCTCGCCACAACTGGCAGGAATCGACTAACATCCCGTAGCTTCCGTTGTTCGGTAACGCTTATTGCCCAATCCCCACCACGATGCCAAGAGGTTATTCTCGTGTCACCAGCCCACTCAGCCGAGATTTCTGATTCGTCCAAATCGATTCTCAAAGAATCTCGCCTGCGAAGTATCCTGAAGGCGTTTTCATGGCGGATCGTCGCGACCTTGACAACGGTTATCCTGACTTGGTCGTTTACGGGAGAAGTCGACACGGCATTGAAAGTCGGAACTTTCGAATTCTTTCTCAAGTTTGCGATTTACTACCTTCATGAACGCGCTTGGCAAATGGTGCCACGGGGTACGATTCGCGAACTCGTGTCAATCAAACACTGATGCAGCGATGATTTCTGCTGGGCGGTCTGCGGGGTCCCAGCCCCTACATCAACTTGCACCTGATCTCGGCGCAGCAATTGGTAACATCAACCGGGAATCTCGCATTTTCTGCAAACGCGGCCTTTGTGCCCGGTCCGCATTCAAGGAAATACTGGTTCAGACTTCTTCCTTTCGCAGTTCTTGAATATTGGAATCATGCCGCTGGCAATAGCAAGGCATTCGGCAGGTAGCATTCCGAGCGATTCAGGTGCTCCCCGCGGCATTACTTTGGTTGGAATGGACGGTGGTGTCCGCCCGTTCGGCAGCTCCCAACCCGGTTCGCGATTGAGGCAGGTTCCTCGCTGTGATGACGAAAAAGCATCAACGTCGGTTGCCCAGAATAAACCGGATCAGTTTCTCAAATCGCTGAGCAAGCTGTAGAGAATGACATTGGTACCAATACGAACCGCGTCATCCCGCGTGTAGCCGTCGCATTCAGAAACGGTCGTATTTTCCAAGGCACAACTAAGATCGTAGGGCGAGAATACAACAGCCAGCCGACCCTCGATCTCGCCACCCAGTAATTCTGGCGGACGGCGAGACTCACGAAAACCGCCCTGCACGTTCGCATCCCGGGTTCGCAAAGTGACTTGGTCGATGACGTATCCGAATCGGGCGTTGGTCCAGATTTCGTGATCGCGTTGGATCGGCTGCAGCGGTTGGTCCAAGATCGCTTCCATTTCCTTGCGAAACGAATCCGTAAACTGCGGCGACGAACAGATTGAATCGGCGAAAATGAAACCTCCAAATTCAAGATACGCCCGCAGGGCTTGCCGTTGGCTCTCGGAAAAACTGAACTTGCTCCGACCATGGAAGAACACGAAAGGATAGTCTGCCAGTTGATCGACGTTCGCAGCGACCATGGTTTTGTCCATTTTGATATGCAACCCCAGTTGCTTCACTTCTTTGAGAACGTTTCGCCAGGCATTGGGAGCATCGTCCGATCCTCCTTCATGCAACAGTTTTGGAAAAACGAGCACGCGATCGGTCAACATTTCCGTGGAATCTTCGACCAACCTGGGGGTTTCGCCCTTCTCCTTCAACTGGCGCCCCGTGGCATAAGTCACCACATTCACGCCAATTTCGGTGCAGTATTCGATCCGATTGGCCAATGCCTTGCTCACTTGATCCTTGATTGCCGGACGATTGAGGCTCCAATACGCGCTCAGATTGGCAGGACAATAGACCACGCTGGTTCGACAACAGGCTTGCAAGCCCAACAAAGGCCGCTCATTGTTTTTGGGCAGCAGCGGGTAATAGGCATTCCAGACCGGATGGCCGGGATCAAGCATTTGAAGCTCGCTGTCCGGAAATAACTCCGCCATTAATTCGCGAAACTTGCGATCGAATTCGCCCTCGCCACAGCCTTCCCCGCGACAGGCTTCGGCAAAAATGAAACCGCCGTTTTCGACATAAGTTCTCAGCTCGGTTTTTTGATCGGCATTGAGGTCCAAGTCGTCACGACCGGAAATGAACAACACCGGGGCTTCCAGCAAATCGTCGACCGTCGCGTTTTCAGCGATCACCGTTTGCCAATTCAATTTTTGGTTCCACTCCTCTTCAAGTCGCCGAGTCAAATAGTGGACGCCTTTGGGGTGTTGGTCCCAATTGCGACCTGCACCATGTTTAAGTTTGCCGATCGCGACCGGTCGTTTACCTTTTGACAAAAACAGCAACGCCAGTGAGGTTGCCACCTCCGGATTATCTTCTCCGTGTCCCCCTCGGTTGATCCAGGATCCGGACAGCCGATTCTGTTTCTCAAAGATCAACTCCTTCGCGCCATCGCGGTACCAGTCGTGGGGACCAAAAAACCGACGGCCGGAAAGCCGGCCGGCACGTTCCATACCGTACAGATAATAGAGCTGGTTCCGGTTGCCTTGACGGAATCCTGTCGGATTCGCTTTAACCGTAAAATTTCTCCCCAGCCACTCAACGGCCCGCTCCACGGGCTCGAGTTCCTCCTGGTTGCCACAACAGTTGGCAAACTCACCATTGATTTCGTTGTCGACTTCCGCCAGATTCTCACCAATGATGATCAGCGAAGAGATGCCGGCGCACGTCATGCTTCCCCGTACGCTGTTGTCGGAAACCGTATAGGTGAAACCACCACTTCGCGGATTAAAGCAGTCCAACCAATACTGTTTGGCGAGCAACCAGTTTTCCTGCGGAGTTTTGACCCCCATTCGACTGGCTTCGTGCAGCGCCAACAATGCAAATTGACTGTTGGAAGCGTCGGCACCATGCGTCAAAGCTTGGCCGTAGCTCCAGCCGCCAGCATTTTTTCCTTTATCAGCAGGCACCTGCTGTCCCAACAACCATTTCACATCCTCAGAGACCGACCAACGATATTTTTCACCGCGCGGGTCGGCGGCAACCAAAGCCATGATTCGAAGTGAAACGAAATACGTCGTCAGGTTTTCATCCACCGAAAGGAGATAGTTTAATGCTCTTTGGATGCTCGGGTCGCGGGTATCGACATCTGAATTGATGAGTGCCAGCGTTGCCAGCGCCGTGACATCCCCTCGCGAACGATAACGCACCCAGGAGCCGTCGTCATTTTGCTTGGATTGCAGGAATTGAACCCCTCGTTGAATCGATGAGCGAACAACTGCAGCCGAAAGAGCCTGTCCGTCCTTCTGTTGGCGGTTCGACGAAACGTTCATCGGTGGTTGAGCACTGACGATGGGTTCGGTTAACACCGAAACGGCCGTGCTGTCGATCAACTCGTCAGCGATTGATCGCCCGTCGAATAAAGAAATGAGCAGGATTCCAGTACACATCAGCAAACGGCTGCGTCGCCAACAAGCTAATTGAGATTGCTGATTCGACATCCTGACTCCAGACAGATCATAACTTCAAACTTTTGAATTCCCAGCTTTCCATTCTAGGTCCGCGTTATAATCGAGACAACGGAATCAGTCGCGTTGCTGGGTTTGGCATTGAATCATACAATTCGATGTGCCGTCGGGCTTCGCGGATTTGGCAAATGCCGCCAACGGCAGCCAATCCATAGCTGTTTAGTCGGATCAACCTGAGAATAAGGGAACTATGTGGCCGGAAAACAACGTAGCCTTGGCGATGTGCTGCAAGAATTCAGTCAGCATCGAAAAGTCATGGAGCAGGAACTTCACAAAGTCATCGTTGGCCAAGAAGATGTAATCGAACAAGTTTTTGCAGCGATTTTTACCAAAGGCCATTGCTTGCTCGAAGGCGTTCCGGGACTGGCAAAGACGTTGATGGTCAGCACCATCGCCAAAATCCTCGATGTCAGTTTCAAAAGAATCCAATTCACGCCTGACCTGATGCCTTCGGATATCACCGGAACCAATGTGCTGGACGAGGACGAAGCCGGCCGTCGACAGTTTCGGTTTGTGGAAGGCCCCATTTTTACTAATATCCTGCTGGCCGACGAAATCAACCGAACGCCCCCCAAAACCCAAGCGGCTCTGCTACAGGCAATGCAAGAGCGAGAGGTTACGATTGGTCGCTCGACCTATCAACTGGAGCCGCCATTCTTCACCATTGCCACCCAGAACCCGATCGAACAGGAAGGGACCTATCCGCTGCCGGAAGCCCAACTGGATCGCTTCATGTTCAATATCCGTGTCGGATATCCTTCGGCGGCCGAAGAGGAACAAATTCTCGCCTCCTCCAGTCGCGGCGAATCCCAGGACGTACGCAAAGTCCTTTCCGCAAAAGCCATTATCAACCTGCAAAAACTTGTCAGCTCAGTGGCCGTCAGCGACTACGTCATCAAATATGTCTCCCGACTGGTTCGATCCACACGTCCCAAAGATGAGCTGGCACCAAAATTTGTCAGGGAACTGGTCGATTGGGGAGCCGGGCCCCGGGCCGGACAGTTTTTGATTTCCGGCGGCAAGGCGATGGCGGCCATGGATGGACGATTCTCCGTCGCGCTGGACGACATCAAGAAAATCGCGTTGGCCGTATTGAGACATCGGGTGAGCACTAACTTTCAGGCACAGGCAGAAGGGATGACGACCGAAGACGTCATCGAGAGGCTGTTAAAGGAAGTACCTGAACCGGATGTCGCAAAGTTCGAAAAGTAATTGGCTATCCGGTTTTGAGCGAACGTGTGCCGGTTGGCCGCGGGTCAGAGAAAGCGTTTTTCAACGGCCGAGCCGGTTCGGACCCGTTGGGCGCAACAACCATGGGGCCGATACAGCGAGCGTTGGCGATCCGTCACACAGTTTCATACAGAATTCATGTCGGTCGAAAAATACCTAAAACCGGAAGTCATCAATCAGATCAAGCGGCTTGATCTTCGCGCCCAGTTTGTGGTCAAAGGTTTCTTGCATGGCCTGCATGCCAGCCCTTTTCACGGTTTCAGTGTTGAGTTTAGCGAGCACCGCAAATATACCCACGGTGATGATCTCAAGGACATTGACTGGCAGGTTTTTGCCAAGACCGACAAATATTACGTCAAGAAGTTTGAGTCGGAAACCAATATCACGGGTTACCTCGTCATGGATCTGAGCCAGTCGATGGGGTACACGTACGAGCAGGAGTTGAACAAGTTCGACTACGCAATTTGCCTGGCTGCGGCGCTGGCCTACTTGATGATCTCGCAACAGGATCCCGTCGGATTGGTTACCTTCAACGACAAAATCCGAGCCAGTTTGCCGCCACGCTCCAAACGCCGGCACCTCGGCGACGTGCTTTCGCTGTTGTCACGGCTGAAGCCACATGGCACCACCGATTTCCAGCACAGCCTCGGTCAACTCGCTTCGATGATGAAGAACCGAAGCCTGGTGATGATTTTTTCGGACCTGCTGGTTGACGAAGAACCGCTGATCAACGCTCTGTACCGAATTCGGCATGGGGGTCACGACGTGATCCTGTTCCACATCCTCGACGAGGCCGAGGTCAGTTTTCCTTTTCACGGCGTATGCGAAATGAAGGATCCTGAAACGGATCAGGAAATCAAGATCGACGCAGACGGTTTCCGAGCCGAATACGTCCGGCAGATCGAACAGTTTCGGGAATCGTTGGCTCGACAATGTCGTGATGCCGGCATCGATTATGTCCCTGTCGATACGAGTATGCAGTTTGACAAAGCGCTGCTGGAGTACCTCCATAGCCGTCGAGCAAGGGGGTAGGCGATGGCGTGGACGAACAGCTTGATCCTGGGTTTAGGCGCAATGCTGGTGGCAGTTCCCATCCTGCTGCATTTCCTGATGCAACCCAAACCCAAACAACTTGTATTTCCAGCGATGCGGTTCCTGAAAAAACGCCAACAGGCAAATCGTTCGCGACTGCGGCTGCGCCATTTGCTGTTGCTGTTCATGCGGTGCCTGTTAATCGGCTTGGTGGTGCTGGCGCTGGCCGGTCCGACCGTCGCTTCGAGAGAATTCGGGCAGTGGTTGACCGTGGGCGGGATCGGTTTTAGCGGCCTGATCGTCGGCCTGATTCTGCTGGCGTCTTTCCTGATGCCCCGCAAAAACTGGCTGCTGATCGGCATCCTCGCATTCCTTTTCGCCGGGCACCTGATCTACGGTGGCTGGTCTGCAATGCAGTTGCTCAATTCCGAGAACGCCGTCGTATTGGGTGACAGTCAAGCACCGGTGGCGGCGCTGATTGTTCTCGATACTTCGCCGCGGATGGAATACCGCCAGGAAAACCGGACGCGTTTGGAGGTCGCCAAGGAGATGGCTCAGTGGTTAATCAGCCAATTCCCGCTGGACAGCCAGGTATGCGTGTTGGCAACCGATAATGATCGACCTTTTTTTTCCGTCGACGTGGCAGCCGCCTCCCGACGAGTCGAAACCATTGAGACAACGTTCGTGGAAAACCCCGCTCCGTCCGCGTTGGCCGAAGGATTGCAGATCCTGTTGGAGGCTCCCCAGGATCGTAAGGAGATTTACGTCGTGACGGATTTATCGAGGCAAAGCTGGATTGGCGACCAGACCAAACCGGTTCTGCGTCGCCTGAAAGAGAACCCGGAAATCAGCCTGTTTGTAATCGATGTCGGAGTCGAACGACCGCTGAATTTTTCACTCTCCTCGCTTGAGCTGTCTGGAGAAGAAATTACGCCCAACAGTAATTTCCAACTTTCGACCCAAGTCAGTCGTATCGGTGATGCCGCTCAACGAACGGTAAAGATGGTCATTGAGAAACCGGATGCGACTCGGCCCGTTGTACGTGACGGGGCTGCCGTGTTCCCTGAGGAAACGTTGGAAGAACAATCGACCAGCATCAACATTCGCGAAAACGGATCCGCGCGCGTACCTTTTCAGTTCAGCAAGCCGTTGCCCGCAGGAACCTATCATGGCCGGCTAGAAATCGAAGGAGAGGATGGACTTTCCATTGATGACCAACGGCACTTCACGATCCGGGTTCGCCCGGCATGGCAGATTCTGGTCGCCCACCCGGACAACGTCAGCCCGCGCAACCTGCTGAGTACCATCGCGCCATCCATCAACCAGGAATTAAGACCATCGGTCTACGAATGCACGGTGGTGCCTCAATCCGAGTTGGCAACCTATACCGACCTGTCGAAATTCGATGGCATCTTTCTTTTGAACCCGAAACCAATTAGCGAAAACGGTTGGCAGAACCTGGACAGCTACGTCACCAATGGCGGAGGCTTGGCGATTTGCCTGGGGAACAACGCTGCGCAGGGAGCGTTCGCGGACCCACGGTTTTTGACGGACAACGCCAAAAAACTGCTGACGGGCACGCTTTCACAACAGTGGTTAAATGAGGAAAGGGATTTATTCCTCAGCCCCCAGGATCTTTCCCACCCGCTATTCAAGACGTTTCGAGACAATGAAACAGGCATGTTATGGAACCGGTTTCCGGTGTTTCTTCATTGGGGCATCGAATCGGATGATCAATTCGGGCAACTGCCGACCCAGACCCTACTTTCGTACAGTAATCGTGAACCGGCACTGATCGAACGGCGAATCGGATCAGGACGAGTACTGGTCATGACAACACCCATCACCGAGCGTGCCGTGGAACAGGATCGGCGAGTTTGGAATGAACTGTTCGTCGGTAAGTTCCTGCCGGCCTGGATGCTGGTCCGTGCCATGACTGCCTACCTTGTGCAGAACGATGAGGAGACGTTGAACGTCGCGGTAGGGCAAATCGCGAGAATTGATAATGACCTGCGTCAATACCCGGAAGTTTACCAGGTGTTTTCGCCACGCGCCGACAAACCCCCCACAACCGTCAACGCGATTAAAGGACAGTTAAAATATCGTTTCACGGACTATCCAGGGCAGTATCGTTTGAAAGGCGTGTTTGACGACAAACCTGTCGTACGGGGCTTCAGCGCGAACCTGCCCGAATCGGCAACCGATCTGACACGTATCGAGTTGGATGAACTGGATGCGATCCTGGGGCCTGACCGATACCAGCTTGCCAGACAGAAAAATGAAATCCAGCGGCAACAGGGAACGACTCGGCGGGGCGAGGAGTTTTATCCGGTGCTTCTCCTGATGATGTTGGTCGTGTTCGCGGTGGAATATCTGATGTCGAATCGTTTTTATCAAACTCGCTGATCGCAGGAACGGCAAATCGCTCATTCATGGATACCTTGACCTTTCAACCGATTGTCAGCCCTTGGGTATTGGCCGCCATTTTTGTGGTGGGACTGCTGATGTTGTTGGTCGGTCCATCCTTTGTAAAACTATCCGGTTCTCGCCGGGTCACGCTTGCTCTGCTCCGCCTCGGCGTGTTGGCGATGGCACTGTTGGCGACATTGCGGCCCGGCTGCGTCCAGCAAATCGAAAAAAATCAGGCGGCAGTCCTGTTGTTCCTGGTCGACCAGACTCGCAGCATGCAGTTGCCCCATGTCTCCGATGACTCGACTCGGTGGGAAGCCACCGAGCAGGTTGTCGAAGAAAACCGGGCCCGTTTTCAACAGCTGATCGACAACAAAATCGACGTGCGATTTTTTGGTTTTGACAATCGTGTCGCGCGACTGGAGTTCGAGAACGGCCAAGTCAGCTTGCCAGAATTGCCCGAAGGCGGCGAAACGGACATCGGATCCGCGATCTATGAGACCAGTATCGATGTCCGGGACCAACGACTGTTAGGTGTCTTTCTTTTGAGCGACGGCGTTCAAAACGTCCTGGATCCTGCCATTGAGCTGACCGAGGCCGCCGATTCTCTGAACGACATGGAGGTCGCCCTGTATGCAGTGCAACTCGGATTGCCAGGCGATACCGGACAGCTGGCGGATGTTTCCATCACGAATTTTGCCGAGCAACAAATCGTCAACGTCAAAAATGATTTGCGAGCCAAAGCCACACTCGTTTCGCGCGGCTATGCGAATCAGGATATCAAAGTCGATCTCTTGCTTGTCGATTCCGAGGGACAGGAGACGCTGGTCAAATCCAAAATCGTGCGGCCAACGTCGGGATACGATGAAACGAATGTGGAACTGGTATATCGGCCGACGGAAGCCGGTGAGTTTCGGTTAAAGATCCGGGCCAATCCGATGCCCGGTGAGCTTGCGATTCGCAACAACGAGCTGGATGCATTCTTGACCGTCAATGACAAAGGGATGCGGGTCCTGTATCTGTGCGGCAACATCGGCAATGAGCAACGGTTTCTGCGTCAGTCGCTTCCGGCCGCCGATTTTATTGAAATGGATTTCTTTCCGATCTATCCGAATTCCCGGACGGATTGGAAGAACAACCTAAATCGATTCGAAATGTTGTTCAAAGACCCGACGTACGACGTATTTATCATTGGTGACCTCGACTCGCGGGCGTTTCATGATCCAGCCACGTATACGGATTCGTTGGATGCTTTGGCGGACGCGGTTTACGAGGGTAAAGGATTGTTGATGCTGGGAGGTTACCATAGCTTCGGTGCCGGCCTGTATCAACAAACGCCGCTCGCTGACGTGTTGCCGATCAAGATGGGCGATAACGAGCGTCAGGAATTTGATGAAGATGTCCGTCGAGATTTGCATGTCAATTCGCCATTCCGATTGCGACCTGCCAAAGATCATTTTCTGACGCGGTTGGGGGATGAGGAGGACAGTCGAGCAATCTGGCAAAAGTTTCCGCCTTTGGTCGGTGCCAACCGAATCGTTGCCAAGGATAACGCTGAGGTTTTACTCGAAAGCGATGATGAAGTGGGTCGACCAATCATGGTCGCGGCCAACGTCGGGGGGCGCGTGATTGCCTTTGCCGGCGATTCAACGTGGCGCTGGAATATGCCTCGAACGGATCCCGAAACCAAAGAAATTATCAGTTACGAAAAGGAATACGACCAGTTTTGGAGACAGGTCGTGCTCTGGTTGGCGTTTTGGGATGCACGGAATGACGAGAGCGTCTCCATTGAGCTGGCCAAACGCCGATTTCCGCCAAAGTCGATCGTCAAATTTGATGTTGTCGTCAACACAATTGCCGGCGAAGTCGTCGATGACGTGAACTTTAACGCCTCCTTGACGACTCCGTCGGGTGAGCGACAGGTCATCAACATCAGTCGCCTGGGAGAACGATATTTTTCGGAACTCGATCCAGAGTTGGTGGCCGATTCAGGACTGTATCGCATCGAAGTCGAGGGTTTGAAGGATGGCATTCCCATCGGTGATTCGCAACGCGAATTTATCGTGATGGACCGCGATAAGGAAAAAGCCAATCCGGTGGCGAATCCGGAACAGATGGCGCGATTGGCATCGCAAACCGCCGACCACGGTGGACGAGCCTTGGTTCCCCACCAGGTCTCGGAAATATTGGACGATCTGATCGAGAACCCGCCGGTCACGAAAATCGAGATCCCGTTGAAATGGCGACTCGGTGAGACTTTCGCGGATGCGGCCGGTTTTTTATTGGCTTTTGTTGCCCTACTGACGATGGAATGGCTGTTAAGAAAAAAATGGGGGCTTGTTTAATGGCTTACAAGTAACAAATAATCCGCCTGTCGCTGCGAACATCCGTCAGGTCTTGGATCGCGTAGCAATCAGATTTTTAACAGTTAGCATTGGGAAACTTGATGTCCGATAACCCGTTCGCCCAACCGGATCCAGAAATCCAACTTGCCAAACCTATCGTTGCACAAAAAGCTCCCGGCGGATTGACAGCGATATTCATCATTTGCTTGGTGTTGGGTATTCTCGGACTGTCTGGATCTTGTCTCGCCGTAGGAATGCTCGCCCTTCAACCGCAGCTAAACCAAATGCAACAGGCGGGCGGTCAGCAGGCAGCCGTGCAAAAGAAAATGGAAGCGATTCAGAAGCAGCAGTTTATTCCCAACATCATCATCAACGGGCTCAATTTTATCGTGGCACCCTTGCTGATCCTGGGAGCGATCGGCGGTTTGAATCGAAAACCATGGTGTTACAAGGTATTAAGTGTCGGGTTGATCCTGGCGGTGTTTTTTACGGTATTCAAGACGGTGATGACGATCATTGCTCAGCTTTCCGCTTTGGCACCGATGCAGGAAATGATGGAACAACAGATGAAGAATAATAATCAGCAGGGGGCTGAGTTTGCGGGCTTAATCATGCAGATTACGTTTTATGCAATCATTGCGTTTGCAGTGATTTGGGCGCTAATTTTGCTGGGTTTCTACATTTGGTCTTGGACTTATTTGCGGAAAGAAAACGTCAAGCAATACTTGGGCGTCGCTTAAAGCCCATTGCCTCGGCCAAATGGTTGCCAATCCGGCTACTGGAGCGAGGAACTGATCTCGCGAGACTTCCAACTGTTGCCGTAAGGTTAACATTTTTCCGGAAGCGTCCGAGGGTCGCCGATCCGGTTACCAGAGCATCACCGTTCTATCGCGTTCGAACCTTGAACGTCCATGCTTCCGACGCGTACTTTTCGCTGACCAATTGCTGTGCCATCTCGATCGGGCTTTCCTCCAGTGTTTGCGTGACGGACCATTGCTCCCTGATTGCTTGCCGTAGCGACGTCGTTGGAATGGGGAGTTGTGTTAGAAACTGCTCATGAGTTCGCCCCCGGCGGTACTCGGGTTGCCGAATCGGATTGCCCAGGCATTTTGAAATCAAAGGCAAATCGAAATCGCACAGGATGGTGCCGTGATAAATCATCCAATTTTTTTTGCAGCGCAGACTGTTTCCCGAAAACTTGCGATCGTTCCAGGTCAAATCTGAAGTCCCCTGCATCTGGACATCAACGTCCAATCGATGAATCGCCTCACTCATTTGCCCCATTACAAATTGATGGGCCTTTTCCAACATTCGTAGTGACTCCCGTTTGCGATAATCCAACAACACGGCGTACATCAGGCAACCGGGGCCAGTGACAATCGAAGCGCCCCCGCTACAGCGACGATAAATCGGGATCTGGTTCGTCCGACAGAAATCAAGATTGACTTCCTGTTCGATCGGCGAGCTCCGTCCAATCACGACCATATTTGAACTCGGTTCCCATAACCTTAGCACCTCTGGATGGCTGGCAGTTTGATCCGCCTGTTCCAGGAGTGCCTCGTCCAACGCAATGTTGGCTGCGGGTAAACGTAAATTTAATTCAAGCAGCTTCATGACTGAACATGACGACTTTGATTTGCCGCCGATCATGGATAAAGAATTGTGCTGGTGCGACTCGGTGGCAGCACCTCAACGCTGGCACGAAATTGATCCGAGCATTTCGGTTGATCGCTGCAGCTTCGGAAACACCCCAAACTGCCGGCAAGCCCCCCGCAAAGTTTGACTGGTTTTTCCAAATTAAAGTCGGGATTCACGGGTATAAAAATATACTGCAGATTGACTCTTGCCCGTTGTCTTGAGCGGAAAAATTGTCACACTTGGTAAAAGTGTTAGCGTTGTGATTTTCAACGCTCGCCAACGCCACTGGTTGTGCGTAAAATGTTACTTGGTGTTTGGCCAAGGTCGGTTTCACGTATTCGGATAATTCAAGGTCGCGTCATGTCAACTTCTCGAAAAATGACGGTCGCTTTGCTGTCGGCATGGTTGTTGTTTCCGGCTTCCATCGAACTGATGGCCCAGTCTCCATGGACTTCGTATCGGGTAATTCCCCAAACTGTCTATGTCAAACAGCCGATTACGCAATCCCGCTGGATCGAAGAAACCGTCCTGGAAAAGCAAAAAGTCACGTCTTACAAACCCATTTGGAACACGGAAAAACGCGAACGACGCACGACGGTCCTGAAACCAGTTCAAAAGACGAGTATCCGCGAAGAACGAACCGTCGTCCAGAAGCCCATCACCGAAACCAAGTATCGAGAAAAGCGGGTCGAGGAAACGACTTACGAAACCGTAACCGAAATGCGTGAGGAACAGTACGTCGTTCGAAAACCGATCGTGGAAACTCAGATGCGCGATGAAAACGTGACAGTCCGTAGGAAAGTCACGGAGAACCTGATCGAGGTCCAGGAAGTGACTTCCTATCGTCCCGTCGTTACTTCGCAAACCCAACTGGTTCCCTCCAGCGTGCCCGTTGCAGAAACGATGTTGGTCACCGATCCCTATCAACGATCCCGTTTACGATGGCTCAGACCCGGCTACTATGTTGATCCCGTAACGGGACTTTCGGCGTATCGTCGCGCGGGATTCCATTGGGTCCAACCAACAGTAGGCGTCCAGGTAACCGGCTTTGCTCCGACGCTGGTCCCGCAGGAAGTCAACCAGACTTCCTACATACCAGAAAAAACTCAGCGCCGCCGTCCAGTGGAAATTTCCCGTTACGTCGATAGCGTTGAGACACGAAAAGTACCGGTGCAGATCGAAAGATATGTCGACGAAACGCGAACGCGACGGGTACCCATTACCGTAAGAAAACCGGTAACCAAAGTCTCGATCGAAAAAGTACCCTATACGGAAACCCGCTACGTTGACGAAGTCGTCGTCCGAAAAGTTCCGGTCGTTGAAACCGAGTACCAGGAAGTCACAACCGTCGAACCTTACGAAGTCGAGGTTTCTTCCTGGAAGACGGTAACCGAAGACATTGAGGTCCCCAAAGTTGTCCGTCGCCGAGTTGACTATGAAACGACTCAGAATGTGGCTCGGACGATCATGATGAAAGTTCCGATCGACGCCTGCGGAGTCGCGATAGGGCCGCCGACCCCTCTTTATTCCGAATCGAGCGTGCAGCCCGCCACCAGTTGGTCATCCGGTTACGGGACGACAACCACCCGATTCGAACCGGCCACGATCATGGACTCGAGCGTCAAGGAGGTTCGCGAAACCAGTCGAACGATCGTGAAGGAACCCCAGACCCGCTTCCAAGGGACTTGGGAACCCATGGAGGTCAAATCGCTGGACGAGACTTCGGGCCGAAAGTCAATTCTGGTGCCCGAATCGACGACCAAGCAATCTGGCGAAATGGATCCAATTGATCCGCCCGCCGACCAAGACCTCGCCGGCGTGCAGGACATTGATGCGATTGCGAGCCTGAGAATTGCGGACGAATCTCGGAACCTTGTACCCAAGGCAGTAATGCCTGAAAACGAGCCCGCTGAGTCTGGTAATGAAACAGCAGCCGACCCGTCAAAGTCATCACCGGCACCAGAATTAAATGGGGCGGAATAGTTCCGCGGTCGAAGAGCTGAGAGGTAAAGGATTGAAATTTCTCTCTGCGCGAATTCCGTGTCGGTAAAGTTATAGAGCACGCGACGATAACAGCCTGCTTTCAGCGGCCTTTCTCAGACCCAAAACCACCCAACAAGGGAACCGGTCAACTCATCACATTGGGTGCACTGCTTTTTTCCGTTGACCGAGGCGTCTCGCTGGCTGACGCGTTAGAATTGGGCGAACAAAGTGACGGTTCACGCGACTTGGATGAATGCGAGTGATTGCCTTTTCCGTTTAGTATTTATTGACTTCAAAAAACCGCTCAGTTTCTGTAGCGACCTATCGAGGATCTCCATGCCCATTCAGGATCGCCGAATCGCGTTCGTCGGCAGACTCGGCAGCATGAATCGCCGCGAGGCTCGCGATTTGATTCGCAATCACGGGGCGACGCCATTGGAACGTGTTGACACAACGGTCGACCTGATTGTGATTGGCGCGGACGAGTTGCCGATCGGCGAGACCGATGAATTGCTGGAAGAATGGACCGTGCAGGCGGCCGCGGCAGGCAAGCTGGAAATCATCAGTGAGACACAACTGTGGCAGGACCTTGGGCTGGTCGAACCTGGTCTCGATGTGGGGAAACTGTACACGCCGGCGATGTTGGCGGGGCTACTGGACCTGCCATTGGCAACGATTCGACGTTGGCATCGCCGGGGATTGATCACGCCAGCACGACAGGTCAAGAAACTGGCCTATTTTGATTTTCAGGAAGTCGCCTCGGCCCGTCGTATCGCCCGCTTTATCGCGTCGGGAGCATCGCCACAGGCGGTCGAGTCGAAGCTCTCTCGATTGGCAGAGCTTTATCCCGATCTTCAACGTCCGCTTTCCCAGCTATCGGTGCTAGTCGAGGGTAAAGACGTTTTGCTTCGACAGGGCGAAGGATTGATCGAACCTGGCGGTCAAATGCGAATCAACTTCGACGTTGCCGAATCCGAGCTCGAAGATCCGAGTGAATCCGTGATTTCAATGGAAGAAGTATTGGAAGACAAATCTCTGGCCGGGTTTCAAACGCCGGATGAATTTCTGGCACTCGCGAACGAGTTTGAGGATGCTGGCGAGTTTGAATCGGCAATGGAAGTCTACCGTGCACTTTCGCTGGCTTTTGGCCCCAACTCCGACACCTGTTTTCGACTGGCCGAGTTGCTCTATCAGCAGTTGGACCTTGGTGGAGCCCGTGAACGCTATTACATGGCGATCGAGCTGGATGAGTCTTTTGTGGAAGCCCGAGGAAGCCTGGGCTGCATATTGGTCGAACTCGGTGAACCCGAACTGGCGTATTCGGCGTTTCAGGGGGCCCTTCAACACCATGCCGATTACCCGGATGTTCACTTTCATCTTGCGAGGCTGCTGGACGATTTGGAGCGTTCCTCAGAAGCAGACAGCCATTGGGAGCGGTTCCTCGAACTGGCTCCTCACAGCCCCTGGGCAGAAGAAGCTCGCGAAAGGTTGGGCATCAAAGCTTGAGACATTCGGGAAGACGATCGAAAACGATGTCGCAGCAATTGGGGTCAGGTAAACTTTGCCGGTTGTAGCGGTACTTCCGAAAGTATGGATCGAAACGGTTGTCCTCATTTCTGTCTTAAATTCTTTCAGTTATTCCGATTCTGCATAAAAGAACGGTTCCATCGGTTATTCAGATCGTTGGAGCAAGCGATGTTTGTCGAAAAGGAATTCCTAAGATGCTCAAGTCAGTTGTGATTGCAGCATGCATTTGTCTATTTGCATGCGAAATGCTGCCGGCACAACGAAACCGAAATCCTCCCACGATCTATGGCAGACTCAGCCCTAACGATAATGATTTCGCGATTTCTCCGCCCCAAGGTCCGCTCGGCTGTGACAATCGGAAGAACTACAAGTCCATGTCGCCGGATACTTGGGGCAAGTCGAACCCGTCGGAGTTGAGAGCCGAATCGGTGGTAAGTGAAATTGATCAACAGCGTCAAACCGATGACCTCTCAGATTCATTGACCTCGGAGAAGCAATCCGGGAGCCGTAATGAATTCCAGTCGGCTTCATTCTCAAAGAAGTCACTTGCTCCGCGCGACAACTCGAATCTCGCTGCGGAGCCAAATTTAGACCCCGGTCCCGATGTTCCGATCAACATGGTCCGCGCTACGACCGATATCAGTCGTTATCCATTGTTTAAAGAACAAGAAATGGCGATTCCCAACGATTCCATCATTCGTTCGCCGTCGACGCAACAAAACTCGGTCCTGGACGCGCCCCCAACCTTGGATTATCCCGTAGATGGAAGCATGGTCGCACCCGAGTACCGGCCGGACCTGAGACAAGGCTCAGAGTTGCCGATGGTTCAGCGCTGGCAAGCGGTAGACAACGGCGAGCGTTTTGATTTCGAAAACAAGAAAAAGGAATCGCCAGGCTTGGCCGAGATTTTCGCAACTGGCAAATGGTTTGGCTCGTTGACCATGCTTTACGTGAAACCAGCCTTTCAGGCGAACACTGCATTCAGCACTTCCGTGACAGGCAATAGCACACCCTTCGATTTCGACTACGAAGCCGCACCCCAGTTTCAGTTTGGATTTGAGTCCAAACATGGTCCGGGATTCGAATTTAATACCTGGCAGTACGACGAATCGTCTAACGAATCTTCGTTTACCAGTGACGGCATCGATGTCGGGACGACGAGTGCGTGGGTGCCGGGTTTCAATTCATCGAGTCAATTGTCGGCGGCCAACGCAGGCGAAACGCTTACCGCATTGCACACTCTCGACGCGGAATCGTTCGGCTTGAATTTCTTTAAAGAGATTAAGTTTCCGGTTTCGAGATTGAATGGCAAGTTTGGGCTGCAGTATGTGGCGATCACCCATGTTCTGGACGCTCGGCTGACGGATAGTGGCAGTGCCGAGATCGGAAACCTGTTTGCCCGCTCCGACATGCACGCGTGGGGTCCACAATTCGCTTTCGAATATTTCCGCCCGATTGGGCACACAAAGTTTGAGTTCATGACCCGTTTCGGTGGGTCAGCGTTGTTTGGGCGTCGGCATCAATTCATACAAAACTCCTCAAGTGGAATTCAGTCACGCCAGGGTGCGGATGAACTGATTACGATGTTCGATTTCTACTTGGGTGGTCAGTACCGTCGCTCGTTTGCAGAGAATCGGGCCATGTTTGTGCGTGCCGGATTGATGTATCAATCGTGGCTGGGTGGAGGCACTGCGATCCTGCCACAAGACGATTTTGGACTTCATGGATTTTCGATCCAATTGGGCTACAATCGCTAACTTCAAATTGAGTCAGGATTCTTCAATCTCTACCGCTGGAAAAGACCGTCATGACCGTCGCGGTGATTGTTGAGAAGGAATCCGATGCTCCGAATCTCATCCCTTGGGGTGTGGATTTCGCGACGGCTGAACATAGCGAGCTACTGATCGTCGTGCCGCGTCGCTCCAAAGGCAAGAAATCATCGCTGCCGTTGGAGCGAGATTCCAGTAATCCACTTGTGAAAGCGGTTTTCGACGCCTTGAATTCCGTGGATTTGGCCACGGCAGTACTGAAACGGGATATTGCAGCGGGAGTTGAACCTTCCGATTTGGACCGAGTGGCGATTGCCGTCGAAGAACTGGTCGCCCCGGAGCCCATCAGCGATTTCGCCGAACAGATTGCATCAAAAAATGTCAACCTGTTGGTGTTGCCTGCGAGGCAACCGGTCACTCGGGGCAATGAAAGCGGTTGGCATCAACAGCTGTTTGCCCATGCGCCGTGCGAAGTCGTGCTGGTGCGAGGCTATCCACCACGCATCGACGGTCCACTCCGAATCATGATCGCCAGTGATGACGAAAATGACCAGGACACCGAAACGGTCATTAAACGCGGTTGTCAGTTGGTTCGAACATCCGAAGAAAGCTCGGTCACGCTGCTTTTTGTACGTCCCGATGACGATGTCGTCGCCAGGCAGATTGCCGAAAATCACCTAGAGAAACTGGCACGCCGGGTAACCGACAAAAAGATTACGCTGCATAAAAAAATCCAGCTGGCAGACAGTTTGACCGAAGGAATCAAGCTGCAAGATCTACACGAGTTTGACTTGGTCATGGTCGGCACACGCAAACGACGAGTGCTCGCCAGCCTGTTTCGACAGGGCGACAAGTGGGATCAGACCACCACCGCACTGGCAGCGATTCGCAAAGCGGTCCCCATGACATCCAGGATCTGGACTCAATTTCGAAACCTCGTACGTAATCAGGTTCCACAGATCCACCGCGAGCTACGAATTTCACTGGTTGATCGCTTGCAAAACAGTTCGAATTTCGATTTTGACTTTCTGGCTCTGATTTCTCTCTCAACGCTGATTGCCGCGCTGGGATTGGTGAGAAATTCGGCGGCCGTGGTGATCGGGGCAATGCTGGTAGCGCCGTTGATGACTCCCCTGGTTGCCATTGGATTCTCATTGATCCAGGGAAATGAAAAGTTGATGCGTTCCGCATTGAAATCGGTGTTGTTGGGTTTCACGGTTGCAATTGGAATCGGAGCGATATGCGGAGGTTTTCTCCAATTGTTGGCGCCCGATGTGGCGATCACGCCAGAGATGTCCAGCCGCGGAGTTCCCAACCTGCTCGATTTGATCGTTGCGTTGGCGAGCGGGATTGCCGCGGCGTACGCGATGGGCCGCCCCAATCTTATTTCCGCGCTACCCGGCGTCGCAATCGCCGCGGCGCTGGTGCCACCGATCGCCACATCCGGTTTAGCCCTGGCGATGGGTGACTTGTTACTGTTTGGCGGCTCGCTACTCCTGTTCGCAACCAATATTATCGCCATCGTATTGGGCACGGCGATCACATTCTGGGCAGTTGGCATTAACGAACGCAGCTCCAAATCGGAGACGGGCGTCAGCCATCGGCGCCCCTTGATGTGGCCCCGCTACGGTTTTATCGGCCTGGTCATCCTGTCTTTCATCCTGGCCGCAGAAATCAACATTTACAATCCGATCGATGCCGACCATGGAACATCCGCTACGGTGGAACAGCAGAGGGACTTGTAGGCCGATTTTTTCGGCCGCTTTAACCGCTCGGTCGATCGGCCGAAATACTCAGTCTTTCCAAGAATCGTTGATTGTCGCCCCTGCACCCCAGGCCGTGAAGTTTTAGAATGCGGTTTCCAATCTTCCTACCGATCCGATCGAAGGCATGGCGAAACTCTACTTTTATTACTCGGCGATGAACGCCGGCAAGAGTACCACGTTGCTACAGGCCGCTCACAACTATGAAGAGCGTGGCATGCGGGTGATGTTGTTTTCTCCGACGATTGACGATCGAGCGGGCGTAGGGATCATCTCGTCCCGAATTGGGCTGAGTCGTCAGGCGTTTGCTTTTGACCAAAATTTTGACCTTTTCGTTCACATTCGGGAGGAACAGAAAGAGTCTCGAGCCAGTTGTGTGTTTATGGACGAAGCACAATTCTTGACGGCCGAACAAGTGCTACAGTTGACGCTCGTCTGTGATCAATTGGGGATCCCCGTTCTTTGTTATGGTCTGCGAACCGATTTTCGGGGCGAACCATTCGAGGGAAGCAAGTACTTGCTGGCCTGGGCGGATGTGCTGGGTGAAATCAAAACAATCTGTCACACGGGCAAAAAAGCCATCATGAATACGCGTTTGGATCAAGATGGCAAGCGGGTGACCGAAGGCGAACAAATCGGCATCGGCCACAACTATGTTGCAGTTTCAAGAAAGCAATTTGAACTGGATAAGGTCTCGCCCATCGGCTATCGGCCGCCCGAATAAATTGAGATTCAGATTCCGTTTGACCGACCTGTTGATTCTAACCGTTTATTTGGCGGTTACCGCTTGGTTAGTCTCGTTGAATCAACCGAGTTTGATTCCCATTTGGCTGGGAACTGTTTTTGGTTTAGAGTCTGGAAAACGGTCTGATTACCCCACCGTCCTGATCATGATATGCGGGACTGTCTGCGGCCTGGCGTTTACGATTGCCATGCAAGGAACATTCAACGCCATGCAACCGCGCCCGTTGATACCATTTGGTGCTGATGCATTTATGTGGCTGACGATCGTTGCCTGGTTAACTTTCCTGTCTATATTTTTTTGGATCCTGTTCCGAATTGGGCGTCGACCAGCAACCAAAGGCATGGCTGACAACTTGAACAAACCCTCCGATGAAGGATTCAATGATGCGCCCTAATACTTCTCGGCCGGGCGATCGAACCATGAAAAACTAGACCGATGTGGCGTTACATCGACGCGACAACCGGCGGTTTCCCATCGAAGCCGGCAAGCTTGTCGGACCTGTGACCACCGTACCATTTTCTCAACCAAACCGAGGAGTTAAACGTGACCAAAATTGACTGGAGCTACCATCGACCTGGCTGAAAGACCTGTGGCAAAACGCAAGAGTTTCTTGCATCGGCAGGTATCGAGGCGAAACAGGAAGTCAACGCAAAGAAGGAGACGTACGGAAAGGACGAAGCGATCAGGTTAATCGGTTCGGTCAATCATTTGCTGGTTGCCAAAGGTAAGAAAGTAGTCGAGGTCAATCTCAGGAAAGACAATCTTACCGAAGACGAAATTCTCAAACTGATTCTTGGCCCAACCGGGAACCTTCGTGCGCCAACACTCAAGCTGGGAAAGAAACTGATTGTCGGATTCAATCCGGATACCTACCAACAGCACATTGGCTGACCGACGCGAAAGGGCATTGCGTTAAGCGGGGCGTCGTAGTTTTTGGCTGGCGTTCAATATTCGCTTCCTGCGGGGTGTTAGGTTGCGGTATTCTCACAACCACCTAGCCGGCACCCTCGCTGGAAATGATTTCAAGATCGCTTTAAGTTTGGCTCGAACTCAGCGGAGCGCCGGCAGCTAACCTGGCTCCATCGTCAAGTGAACTGGTAGGTCGCCGTATGGGTCCTCCTTTGGGTTTGTCACTTTTTTCTTCGGAACCGTTAACCACAAACACGATCATGAGCGTCCAGAACAATGCCGTGATGGCCACACTGATTGCGATCCGGATGATCCAATTCAATTTGGGATTTCCGGCAACGATTTGAAAACAAATCCCGCCAATGCCGCCGCCTAACGCTCCCCAGATAATCGACCACATGATGTCCGTTTTGACAGCCAACACGATCAACATGCAAGCGACAAAGAAGACGGCCCCCACAATTCTGGCGACCATTTTTTCTTTATCACTGACCTCTTTCTTGTTTGGATCGACTTTCTGGCTATTTTCGCGTTTTGCCCGGGCGGCTTCCAATGCCGGGTTCGCGAAGATATCCGCCATCGGATCCTGACCATCGTCGTTGCCTTCATCCGACTGTTTGACCAAAGGCTGTTCGACGAATCCAGGATCGGCCGCCAGGTTTCCCAGCGTGTCAGGTGCTTTCGCCGAAATGGGCGTTGCGCCTTCAAAGACATCTGGCTGTCGCCGCAGCGGCCCGTCCAAGCCAAACTTCGCCAATTCGGCTGCCGAAGCTTTCGTTCCAGCGGGTTTGGATTTGGTTGCGGTAGTGCTCGCACTTTTGGCTGCGTCTGGCGCCTTCGTCTGAAACGCGGTGCCGCACGACTTACACTTGATCGGTTTACCCAAAATATTGTCGGGCAACTTATATTTGGTTTTGCATTTTGGGCAAGCAACAACGGCCGGCATCGCACTCTCCGAGTCATGATCTGGGATCATTGATTGTAATTCGAAAACCGAACGATGCCCACAGACGGATTCTCTGTCGGAACAATTGACACAACATTGTTTAAACATTCCAACAGGACCTGCCGGCGACTAACAATAGCGGCACGATCCAAACCGGCAGGTCTATCGCCGGGTTTTGTCGCCAAGCATGATGTTTGATCCATTGTGAATGAAACGGCGCTACCGCCCCCCCGCCATCTGGCGTCTTTCAGCCAAGTGTTGAACTGCGGAGGTCGGTTCGATCGACCCTTCGCCCCTGCAATCCGAACGTCCGTTGCACACACACCGCAAGTCGAAGTCTTTTCAACTTTTGGATTTCGATCCTGGCTGTCGCCCCGGAATTCAGCGCCGTAAGGTTTCAAAACCCTTTGGAGAACCATCGTTACTGGAGCTGTCATGAATGTTTATCAATTGCGTTTGTTGGCGATCGTTTTCGTCTGCCTGGCCTATTGGGGCTTTAGCTACGGCAGCAAATTGCTTCTTAAAGGCGTGATCGAATCCCGTTCAAAACAGTCGCGCTACGATCGCAACTCATGGCAATATGAAGGCTGGGGAGGACATAGCGGGTTTGGCTCACAGCGATTTTCGGAAGTTGGTCGTTAGCGGTGCCTGGCCAAGCCCTTGAATCATTCACGGAGTCTTGCCGTCCAAGTTTCGATCAAATGGAAGTTCTGCAATTTTCAGAATTCAGTCCTGAACATTACGGAACCGCCGTGTAGGTTTCCCCGCCGTCCGCGGTCCCAAGTGCACGCCAAGTCGTAAGATCGATTCGATCGGAAATAAAGCTGACGGATCCATCCATGCGCGAAGCGTTTATTCCTCCACCGTGAAATGAACGAGCCGTCACAGCCGCGTAGGTCGGCTGATTGAGATCTCGGCCTTCTTGTTGCGAGCTGAAATCTATGTCGTAACTTGCGCCCCCGGACACGAAGTTGACCGTTGTATTGGGTCGAAAGGTCGTCGTGAATCCCGCATGATGAACTCGGCCGTCACACCAGACGGTGTGCCCCGTGTTATCGTGCGCTCCGGGCCCAAGTTTCTGATCGCCGCTGGCACCCAAAAAATGATCCGGGGAATCCGGTAACGCTGCATTGAAGGACGTCGCGTTTCGCACGTAACTGGTGAATGATTTGACGTCCGTGGCAGCGATCGTATTGCTCAAACCATCATGAAACAGAGCATGGTAGGTTGCTTTGCCGACGCGAAACGCACCGTCTCCGCCGCGGCCCGTGACGGGATTGTAAATGAACCAGGTGCCCATATTGAATCCATAACTGGTTGAGTGGACATATTCATTTCCATCCTTGAAGCGAGTCCCCGCCTGGTAGTCGCTAGGACAGCTGTAGACCGGCGCTCCAAAGGAAGGGATGGCAGAATCAGTTTGCTGATGCCAGTCGGTCTCAAAATCGATCCGTCGATGGGCGTTGCCCTGTTCGAGCAGAGGTAGCAATTTCGCGTGAATTGACCAGGAACCCCTGACGATCTGCCCTGGTCGAACGTCGAAGCTGGTCGGGTAGGTTTTGAAAGTCGATTCGTAGTTCGCCAACGCTAATGCCACCTGCCGCAAATTGTTGGCACAAGCCACACGCTGAGCGGCTCTGCGGACCTGCTGGACAGCAGGCAACAGCATGCCAATAAGAACGCCAATAATCGCAATGACGACCAAGAGCTCGACAAGCGTGAATGCAGTTCGTTGGGCAGTGATTCGATTCAAGTCGTTGAAAGCCGCCAAAAAAGTTGTCGAAAGTGAGAGTCCTGACCTCTTCAGATTTCCCTATTGTTTTCTGTTGCGTCCAAAAAACAACTTGGTTGACGGGAAAACGTCCATTTTCTTTCTTCCTGCGAAGATTGTTTTACCCGTTTAACGGTTTTTCAAATTCTCGGGATCTCCCCGCTTCCATGGGAAATCAGCTCTGCTGTGGGCTGGCAAGTTAAAACACTGGCGACGTGACGTATTGTTCGCCCGAGCCGGTAAATTGTCTCACATAAGACCTCAGAATGGCAACCGATTCAAATTCTCGCAGTACGGTCATTCGTCCACTTGTAGTCCGAGGTCGGCCACGAATTATCTGGCCGCCGAAAAACCTGTCAGGTAGGGTGATCGCGGGAACAACCCACATTGATCATGGGGCGCCGAGCGAAGTTGTCGATTGTGCGTCGGGTTTTTCCGCGACGTGCTAGGCACCCAAGTTTCATTGGGATAAATTGTAAACTTGAACGTGTCCTGCATTGTTGGATTGTTTTCAACAGCAAAATTTTTTCGGTTTTATTGTTCCAGCACAGTGCCTAAAATTTGGCGGGGAGCGCGCGGTCCCGCCATCCTGAGCCCGCGACCGAAGCGGTCCACCGGTTGCGGTTATCCACTCTGCAATAACAGGCTATTCTTTCATGGACGATGCCTCGCCCATGATGACGATGGGCAGTAAGTAATGAACGTATTTAGTCGAGCCTACATCGACAGTCTGTACGACGATTTTCAACAAGATCCAGGGTCCTTGCCCAAAGAGTGGCAGGAGTATTTCCAGAACTTCGATCCTTCGAAGGTGGCAATCGATTCCGATGGTTTGCCCCCCAAAACAGTTTCCGCCGCGTGGTCGGAGCCAGGTACGGAATCCGGCAGTGGCGTGGCCCAGTTGCAGGACCGGGTCGATCAGCTGATTCGCGGTTTCCGAGTCCGCGGTCATCTGGAGGCCAGGATTGATCCGTTGGGTCGACCACGGGCAGCAAACAGTGAACTTAGCCTGGAATCCTATGGACTTCACCCTAGTGATTTCTCGCGGAAAGTTTCCGTCCGAACCGTGGATGGTCAAAACTTTCGTACGCTGGAAGACGTCATGAACCTGATGCGGCAAACGTACTGCCGCTCCATTGGTGCTCAGTTCATGCATATCGACGACTACGACGTCCGCCAATGGTTGCAGAAACGCATGGAGGGCACACGCAACCGAATGCATCTGCACCGGGATACCCAGGTTCGAATTCTTACGAGGTTGACCGATGCGGTGATTTTTGAAGAGTTCGTTCGTAGGAAATTCGTGGGCGCCAAAACTTTTTCGCTTGAAGGTTCCGAGACGCTGATCCCGCTGTTGGACTTGGCATTGGAGAAAGCCGGCGACCATGGCGTGAAAGATGTCGTGTTGGGCATGGCACATCGGGGCAGATTGAATGTGCTGGCCAACATCATGGGCAAACGTGCAAAAAACATCTTCTGGGGTTTCGACGATCCAGATCCCGAAACGAATCGCGGTGGCGGCGATGTGTTGTACCACATGGGTTACAGCAACGACTGGACAACCAGCAAGGGCAAGTCCATTCATATCTCGCTCTGCTTCAATCCCAGTCACCTTGAATTTGTCAATCCGGTCGCCATGGGTCGTTGTCGCAGCAAGCAGGACCGTGACAACGATACGTCCCGTTCGGAAACAATGACCATCTTGATTCATGGCGATGCTGCTTTCGCCGGAGAGGGTGTCGTTCAGGAATCGCTCAATCTCAGCCAACTCCCGGGCTACCGTGTGGGAGGTACGCTGCACGTCATTGTGAATAACCAGGTGGGATTTACTACGAATCCTGACCATAGTCGGTCCACGACCTATGCCAGTGATGTCGCAAAAATGTTGCAGATCCCGATTTTTCACGTCAACGGCGAAGACCCGGAAGCCGTGGCGCAAGTTGTCGATCTGGCCATGGAATTTCGGCACGAATTCAAGCGTGACGTCGTGATCGACATGTATTGTTATCGGCGACTGGGTCACAACGAAAGCGACGAGCCACGATTTACACAGCCATTGATGTACAAAACGATCGACGATTTGCCCACGATTCGGGACAGCTACTTGAAACGCCTGCTGAAAATGCGTGAGGTGACCGGCGAAGAAGCGAACAAAATCGCCGAGGTCCGTAGAGAAAAACTGCAGCAAGAATTTGATTCCGCTCGAGACAAAATCGGCGGATTCACACCCGATACGCAAACGATGGAAGGAATCTGGTCGAAGTTCTACGGCGGTCCGGAACGTCAGGACGATGACGTTGCGACGGGGGTGCCGATCGGCAAACTGTCGTTCGTGATCAACAAACTGGCTGAGTTGCCCGCTGGCTTCCATTTGAATCGTAAACTTAAAAGAGTTCTCGGCGCCCGCACCGATTCGGCGGATGAAAAACGTCCCATTGACTGGCCAACAGCAGAATTGGCTGCGTTTGGTTCTTTGGCGATCGAGGGACATCCCGTTCGCCTCTCAGGACAGGACAGCGGGCGCGGTACATTCAGCCAGCGGCACGCCATCTTATACGATGAGGTTACCGGCCAGGCATTTAATCCATTGCAACAAATTGCCGAGGATCAGGCACCCGTCGAGATTTTCAACAGTCCGCTCAGTGAGGCTGCTGTTCTCGGTTTTGATTACGGCTACAGCCTCGACACGCCCGATGGGTTGGTGATTTGGGAGGCACAGTTTGGTGATTTCTTTAACGCGGCCCAGGTGATCGTCGACCAGTTCATTTGCAGCGCCGAGGACAAATGGCGACGTCTGAATGGACTGACCATGTTGTTGCCACATGGATTCGAAGGCGCTGGCCCGGAACATTGCAGCGGCCGGCTGGAACGATTTTTGACATCCAGTGCCGAACACAACATCCAAATCGTTTTGCCAACCACGGCCGCACAGTACTTTCATGTACTGCGAAGACAAGTCAAACGATTGTGGCGAAAACCTCTCATCGTCTTCACTCCGAAAAGTCTCTTGCGTGAACCGTTTGTGATGTCGCCACTGAATGACCTGACCACCGGCAGGTTCGAAAGGATACTGCCCGATCTGGAGGTTACTGGCGGTCACGCCCCTGAGCGGATTCTGCTGACGACCGGAAAAATTGGCGTTGATCTGTTGAAATCACGCAAAGAGCAGGGCCGTACTGATTTTGCAGTCATCCGCGTCGAACAGGTCTATCCACTTCCCGATGGGCAGATCCGAGAGGCACTGATGAATTACCCTCGCGACACCCCGGTCTACTGGGTTCAAGAGGAACCAAGAAACATGGGCGCCTGGTATTTTATGAAAGTCAAATGGGATGAACTGGGCTTGAGCGAACTTGCCCACTTGAATGTCATTTGTCGCCCCGAATCAGCCAGCCCATCGACGGGTTCAAAAAAGACGCACAAGATTGAACAAACGGAGTTGCTGGAAGCTGCGATGGGAGTTGTTCCCAAGCGGTCAACTGCCGAGGCATGAGCGTCGCCGCGGCAAAAACGCAGCAGCCTCTGCATTTCCCAAATGGTATCGTTGTGAATTGGAATCCCATGTTTGAAATCAAAGTCCCCGAGTTTGGCGAATCGATTCAGGAAGTCCAAGTGGCCAGTTGGTTGAAAAAACCTGGTGACTGGGTCGACCGCGACGAAGAAATTGTCGAATTGGAATCAGAAAAGGCATCTCAGGCGTTGACCTCCGACACGGAAGGTGTGATGGGAGACATCAAAATTCAGGAAGGCGAGTTCGCGAAAGTGGGTGACGTGCTTTGCATTATGGAAACAGGCGACAAACCGTCGACGGCAGCAACACCTCAATCGGCTGCCGCCGCTGCGGGATCTGTGACCGCCACAATTGATACGCCTCCTCAGACCGCAGAGGATCTGGAATGGATTATGCCCGCCGCTGAGCGCGTCCTCAACGAATACCAAATCTCGGCGGACGCGATCAAACCGACAGGGCCAGGAGGCCGATTGCTCAAGGAGGACGTTCTAAATTACGTGCAACACAAGGGGTTGAAGCCAGGCAGTTCCCCCTCCAGTACGCCGGAACCTGGCGTCGTCCCGCCGCGTGGGTCGGTCCCAATCCCCTCGCCTCCCTTGAACACCCAAGTCGCTGAAAGCAACCGTGAGACAATGATGGGGGGCTCGCGGGAAGAAAAAAAGGTGCCGATGAGCATGATTCGTCGCACCATCGCCAAGCGGCTGGTAGAAGCTCAACAAACCGCTGCCTTGCTGACAACGTTCAACGAGATCGACATGCTGCCCGTCAAGGAGTTGCGTTCAAAATACAAAGACGCATTCCTCAAGAAGCATGGGGTCAAACTCGGCTTTATGTCGTTTTTTGCGAAAGCCGCGGTGGAAGGACTCAAGCGTTTCCCGGCCATCAATTCCGAAATTCGCGACAACGACGTGATCATTAAAGACTATCACGACATCGGAATCGCAATTGGCGGCGGAAAGGGTTTGGTTGTCCCGGTCCTCAGAAACGTCGAACGTATGAGTTTTGCGGACGTCGAGCGGAAGATTGGAGAATATGCGGTTCAGGCTCAAACCAATAAAATCAAGCCGGCAGAACTGCAAGGCGGAACGTTCACGATCAGCAATGGCGGCGTCTATGGTTCCTTGTTGTCAACACCTATCGTCAATCCGCCTCAAAGCGGAATCCTGGGACTGCATTCGATTCTGGATCGACCGATTGCACTCAATGGAGAAGTCGTGATTCGCCCGATGATGTATGTCGCCCTTACTTACGATCATCGGATTGTCGATGGCAAAGAAGCGGTCGGATTCCTGAAGACGATCAAAGAAGTTCTCGAAGAGCCAGCCCGCCTGTTTCTGGAAGTTTGATGTCGTGGATTGAGGGCCCGCCAACCGGGCATTCAATCGTTGACACACCGCGATGCTGCGGGAGGGACGGTCCGGGAATACGTCCCCGGCCGTCGTGAAACAGCTGCCAGCCAAATCGTTTTCGTAAACGGTCAATTCTAAAAAACTGATAGATGAATTCATGTCGATACAAGATTACGATTTGATTGTTTTGGGCGGTGGCCCGGGCGGTTATGTGGCCGCGATTCGGGCAGCCCAACTGAATTTAAAAACCGCCGTCATCGATGAGAATCCAGAGTTTGGGGGAACGTGTTTGCGGATTGGCTGCATTCCAAGCAAAGCCTTGCTTGAATCGAGCCACTTGTTGGTTGAAGCCCGCGACCACCTGGCCGAACATGGCATTCGGGCAACCGACCTTAGCGTCGATTTGGCCACCATGATGGAGCGAAAAACCAAGGTGGTCGATACGCTCACCGGCGGCATCAATATGTTGCTAAAGCGTAACAAAGTTGAAATGATCGTGGGACGCGGCGAATTGGTCGGCAGAGGTGAGATCGCGGTTTCCAGTGGTAAAACGGTTTCTGCCAGCAAGATCATGATTGCCACTGGCAGCCTGCCCATGCAGTTGCCGGGAATCGAATTTGATAACGATTTCATTGGCGACAGCACCACCGCACTTTCCTACCCGAGCGTGCCGCAATCGCTTGTCGTTATCGGCGGAGGATATATCGGACTGGAGTTGGGGTCGGTTTGGAGTCGGCTTGGTTCCAAGGTTACTGTCCTGGAAGGCACGGAACAGATTCTACCCGGATTGGATGGAGAACTTGCCCGAGTGGCACGGCGCATCTTCGAGAAACAGGGTCTGGATTTTCAAACGGGCATGTGGGTTGAAAGCGCCAAGAGATCGGGCAGCAGCTGCGAAGTCCAATGTAAGGGAAAATCTGCGATTGAATGTGCACGGGTATTGGTGGCCGCCGGACGGGTGCCGAACACGAACAACATCGGACTGGCAAATGCGGGAGTCGAAACCGACGATCGAGGATTCATTAAAGTCGATGGGCGATTCCAGTCGACGGCAGCTGATGTTTTTGCGGTTGGAGATTGTATCGGCGGAGCGATGTTGGCACACAAAGCTTCCGAAGAAGGAGTGGCGTGCGTCGAAGCCATTGTGACGGGTCATGGTCACGTCAACTACGATACGATTCCGGCGATCGTTTATACGCACCCGGAAATCGCCATGGTGGGCAAAACCGAGGAGCAGTTGAAGGAATCGGGCGTTGCCTATCGCAAGGGTTCATGTCCTTTTGG
Organism: Pirellulaceae bacterium; assembly: GCA_942492215.1. Taxonomy (GTDB): domain Bacteria; phylum Planctomycetota; class Planctomycetia; order Pirellulales; family Pirellulaceae; genus Mariniblastus. The sequence continues at coordinate 433,889 of CALODY010000016.1, read as the reverse complement.
TGCAAACGGCCGCGCTCGAGCGATGGGCGACTTCGAGGGCAAGATCAAGATCATCGCGGACGCGACAACGGACCGGATTCTCGGAGTCCACGCGATTGGCCCACGGGCCGGCGACTTGATTGCCGAAGCAGCCGTGGCCATGAACTTCGGGGCGTCGAGCGAAGATTTGGCACGCTGCTGTCATGCCCACCCAACACTTTCCGAAATCATGCAAGAAGCTGCCCTGGCTGTCGATCAACGGGCAATTCATACCTAAACGTCGATAATAAATGCTATCTACAGAATCATTGTGCGTCGCGCCGTGCCCGATCTGCACTTTCTGGTTTGTGAATCGCTTGCTATTGGACTCGTAGAAACGATCGGCGGCTTTCGCAATCAGAAACGGTGAGAGTCGAATTTACTCGCAATCTCCAAACAGCCGATCTGCCATTCTCAGGCGGCGAAAGGTGGCCCGTTTTTTTACTTGGTGCGTTTGCATGCGGCGCAGGATCTCGTTTAACGTACCGACGGTTTCTACGATGTTCGGGCCTTTGTTCAACATCACGCATTCCGCTCGGGCACCCATGGCAGCATCGGTTACCTCAGCACGAGTGGGAAGGCCTTTCTTCGCCAGCCGTTCCAGGACCTGCGTGGCCCAGATGACGGGCATATGGGCCGCCTCGCACATCCACAGGATCTCTTCCTGGATTTCAGCCAAACGCTCCCAACCGCACTCGACGGCCAGATCACCTCGCGCAATCATGACGCCGGCTCCCGAGCCATACATGATTTCCAACAACAAAAGCGGCAGATTATCAAACGCCTGTCGGTTCTCGATTTTCAGAATGATGCCGAGATCCGTGCGATTCATCCGCTGCAAATGGTCTCGCAATTGACGAATATCGTCTGGTCGACGCACGAATGAATAACTGACCATGTCGGCGTGCTGTACGATGAATTCCAAGTCCTCAAGGTCCTTGTTCGTCAGGGCTGGTAACTGCAGGTCCGTATCCGGAAAATTGATTCCCTTGTCGGCGCGCAGCCGTTGTCCGAACTTGCGCGCGCGAATGATCTCTACCAGCAAATGATTCTCCGAACACTCGTTGACAATACCGGCGATCTTCCCGTCATCAAAAAGTATCCGGTCGCCGCGGTGAATGAACTTGAATATCCCGGGAAGCGTGCAACCAATGCTGGCCGGATTAATCAGTCGCGCCTGATCATCAATCCTCATGGGTCGACCAAGTGTATCCGCATCAGTTACCAGCAATAGTTCGCCCTTCCGTAAAACAAGAAAGTTTTCGCAGGGCGGAATTTCTGAAAAAAGTCGCTTGCGATGACTGTCACCGGCGGCGCCATCAACCGGTCGCTTTTTCACAATGGTTTCCGGCGTCACATAGGTCGTCTGCGTTGACTCCGCCCAAAGCCCCTGATCCGATTGTTGGACGATTGTCAGCCGACGGTCGCGGCCTGCCGCATCGGCGAATTGAAAAATATCTCCCACGGCGACCTGGTTCAACCAATCTTCCGGTACAGGGATTTTGGCGTCTGCATTCAACGGCGGCGGTTCTTCCATGGCGGTGGGCGAGATCCATATGCGTGCCGGTGAGATCACTCGTCCAAAGGAATCGCGGTAGGGGCGCCAGCTAATGACTTTGGGCCCCGGCTCGATCGGACCGGTGCGGATTTTGGGACCGGCAAGATCCATCGCGATACGACATTGATGTCCGGTTTCTTTTTCGGCTCGGCGCAGGTTTTTTATCATTCGCCCCCAAGCGTCCCGATTGTCGTGAGCACAATTTATCCGCATCACACTCATACCGTTCGCTAAAAGATCACGAACCAACAGGTAATCGTCGGCAGCCTCTGATGACATGGTCACCATGATGGGCGGTCCGGAACCGTGCGAGTTTTCTCCTAATAGACTCTCCGCGTTCCTGGCGAGAAGGTCTTTCCCCAAGCTGAAATCGACCGGGATTTTATCCGGGGACAGCCGTTCGATCTCAGCGGCAGATGCTTCATGGAGAATTCCTAAAACGGTTTCCAGGTTTGCCATGACATAGGACTCGCAGCGTCCAAGTGAAGATAGACCACGGGGGACCAGTTCTTCTTGCAGGCTACGAATGTCATGACGTCGCAGCGCGACATAATGCAAAAGATTCCTCGCGCTCAACCGCCAGTGTGGTGCCAATCTCTGTATTTCAGAATTCTTTTTCGATTCCAGGTCCACCATGTCGGCTCGAATCGAAGTCAATTGGTGAAGTAGTGGCTTGACACTCTCAAGCTGCCATAGTGGCGAATGCAAAATGCTGTCCGTTGACAAAGGTTCGATCGACATCCCCCCATCCTTCCCACTTTGGCAACCAAAATGGCGCTTGAACGATAGATACAGACCAAGCCAGAAGTGCAATTTCGATGCCGATCGTCGCATTTTGGATGAGTTTTCGTATTCGATCCCCGTAGTTCACAGGTTCGCAACGAACTGAGCTTTATCGCGCGCTAAGGCACAACCGGGCCGAAAGCTAGCACTTCGATGAATCCATCATTTTCCTTAAACAAACGTTTTCCTTGGAGACAGCATTGGAATTGATTGGCGGAAAAAGGAACTCGCTTCCGATACAGAAAAAGTCGAATTGCAGGTCGACACGATCCCGCATGCGCCTTTTTCGTACCGACCAAGGTTTTCAGGAGGAATTTTATGATCCAGCGCCGACAATTTATCGGTTCAATCGCGACCATCTGCGTCGCCTCCGGATCCACGGCTCAACTCGCCCATGCCCTCGCCTCGCCGATACCAGATCTGAGTTGGAATAGTCAGGTCGTCCAGACTTTACCTCACAATGCGGCGAACCAACCTCCGGTCGTAACGGGTGTCAGCCTGCAAACAACCGGTGACCTGCTTGCGATTGTGGGTGACGATCACCACGTTTGTGTTTACGACGTTCGGCAACAGCAATACGTCCAGGATCTTGATCGCCATACCGATTGGATTCGATCAACGGTCTTTTCACCGAATGGCACGATGTTGGCAACGGCCGGCAATGACCGCACGGTGTGTGTTTGGGACTGCGATGACTGGAATCGCCCACTTTGGTTCAAACGGCAGCCGGAGGCCGTTTTTCATGCCAGATTTTCCAACGATGGTTTGAATCTCGCGACGGTTGGCTTTGACCGTTGGCTACGCATTTACGATGCGGCCACCGGTGAGCAGGTTACGAAACTCAAATGTCCCTGTCCTGACATTCATGCCGTGGCCTATTCGGCAGGTGATCAGTTAATTGCAGCAGGAGGTCGCTGCGGAACCATCCGGGTCTGGAACTCCGACACCTCCACGAAGGTCGGCGAGTTCAATGCCCATCGCAAACGCATTCGCTCGATTGAATTCGCGCCTGACAACATGATTCTTAGTGCCGGTGACGACCAGGTAGTTCGGATCACGGATGCAGTGGAATCACAAACCAGTCGCAGCCTGCCTCGACATGCGTCCAAACTTTACGCGACTGCTTTGTTGGATAGGAATCTGATTGCAACGGCCGGGAGCGACAATCTGATTCACATTTGGCAATTGAGCGACTTGAAGAAACTGGGTTCCTTGCGGGGCCACACAGGAACGGTTACCAGCCTCGACTATTCGGGTAACCAATTGGTCTCTGGCAGCTACGACACTCACGTTCGTATCTGGAGTACCGAGCAACACACTTCTGCCACACCCCAGCGGCATACCGATTTGACGAATGGCTGGAGCCAAAAACTCAAATAGCACGCTGGAATTTCAAATCAACATCAGCAGCGTTGTTTACAGGGAGGTAAGGGAATGGGAATTCTCAAAAATTTTGCGGGTCGCGTTCTGGGTACGAAAAAACGCGTCTCCGAACAGGACAAAAAGAAGAAAAACGAGTTTTTGCGACGTTGCTATTTTGAAGTCATGGAGGAGCGGCGCGTTTTGTCCGCCGATCCGGTCATCGCAGGCATCACTTATCTGGAAGGCGATGCCGGACAGGACACCACGCCGGATCATTTCGAAGTTACCTTCGAAGGCGGCGCCGACACGACGCAGCTGACCCAGTTCGTGATCAATGGTGATCAGGACGGGAGCGGCGCGCTCTCTGATGGCGATATGTTTTTTGATATCAACGATCAGCTCCCCGGCACCGGGGGATCCCACCCGTTTCAGTTTGACGCCGCCAACAGCGTGGGAATTACCGCTGCCGACGTGGAGAGTATTTCGGTTTCGGACGATGGACTCGTGCTGACCGTCAGCCTGCGGAACTTCGACAGCAGCGACACATTTGCGTTTACGATTGATGTGGACGAGGTCGAGCGTTTCAAGACAGATAAAATCGCGTCTGGCGTCGAATTCGAAGGCACGTTCTTTGAAGCCACATTTGTGGACGAGAACTACCTGTTTGTCGACAAAACAATCGCCGTCAATGCAGCCCTCGAAGAAGGTCAGATTCAGCCACAGGAGGAGGGCATCTTCTATGACGAATACGATCAGCTGTTCTCTGCCGGCGAAGCAGCCTCGCCAGTCAGCCTTGACCTGGATGCAGACAATGAAACTGGCCAAAAGAACCGCACGGCAGGTGCGATCGACGCTTACGACCTGGTGCCCAAGCCAATCACCATTTCCGGGACCGTTTATCACGACGAAAACACCAACTGTGACCAGGAATCTACCGAGTCCGGTATTGGCAATGTCAACGTAAAATTGCAGTTGCTTAATGAGTCATCGGGCCGTTACGAAGACGTGGCTACCACCCGGACCGACGTGAATGGCGATTATGAGTTCGGCCTTGATTTGAACCTGATGCCGGGCACCTACCGATTGGTGGAGTCCCAGCCTAATGGCTTTCTGAGCGTCGGAGCCGAAGCTGGCAGCGTGGACGGCAGCACAGTTGGCCGGGTGGAGGCTGACGGCCTGGGCGAGCCAAACATCATCGCCGAAATCGACGTGCCACTCGGTGGCACGGCGGCGACCAATTATGATTTTTGCGAGGTCCGTCCGGCATCGATTTCCGGCAAAGTGTGGCATGACGCTAACGATGACGGCACCATCGATCCCGGTGAGGATGGCATCGCCAATGTGTTGATTCAAGTTACCCGCGTTGGTGCCAAAGATGGAGTCGGAACCGACGCTTTCGCTGATACTCCGTCGATCTTTGTGCGAACTGACGCCAATGGATTTTATTCCGTTGATTCTCTGCCGCCCGGCATTTATGAAGTCGTAGAAATCAACAATTACCCGTCCGGCGAAGTCGATCCATTGGCGGCCTATATTGACGGTAAGGATTCCGTTGGAAACGTAGGCGGCACGACGGTGGGCGTTGGCAGGAACGATCGAGTTAATCAGATCGTATTGTGCGCTGATGAAGCGGGAGTGGAATATAATTTCGGTGAGCTCAAGCCGGCCGAGATCAGCGGCTACGTCAGCTTGACCACCCCGGAAGGTGATTGCCTGGATCCCACCGATCCAAACCATATTGGCATCGCCGGTGTCGAGATCGAGCTCTACGACGTCAATGGTAACCTCGTTGCCTCGACGCTGACCGACGGCGACGGCCACTACGAGTTCGATGACCTTCGTATGGGTACCTACACCATCGTGGAAATTCAACCGGCCGGCTACTTGGACGTCGATCAGAGCCTGGGCACCGTCGACGGCCTGTCCGAGGGCGGAGTCTCTCTGAATACTTTCACGGCCATCACGCTGGGCTCCGGGTCCGAAGGCGTCATGTACAACTTCTGCGAAACATTGCCCGCGGAACTGTGTGGGACGGTGTGGCACGATATCAATGACAACGGCATCATCGAGCCGGGAGAGGACCGGATTGGCGGAGTAACGGTCCAGTTGTTTGACGCGGATGGCGGCTTGATCGCCGAAACACGCACCGACGCGCAAGGGAACTACTGCTTCCAAGATCTGCTTCCTGGCGAATACTGTGTGAAAGAAATCCAGCCACTGAGTTTCATCGACGGCAAAGACTCTTTGGGCACGATCACCTCGTCGTTGGGTGCAACGTCATCGGTTGGCGAAATGGCCAATGATGAGTTTTGCAAAATCGAGTTGAAGTCCGGTGACAAGGGCAACGAATACAACTTCGGTGAGATCAAGCCGAGTTCGATTTCCGGGATGGTGTATAGCGACCCGAACGGAAACTGTGTTTTTGAACCCGGCAAAGGTGACAAACCGTTGGAAGGCGTCCAACTGATGCTGCTGGACGCATCCGGAGGCGAAATCGCTCGCACAACAACGGACCAGCAGGGTCGCTACTCATTCGACAATCTGCGCCCGGGCACCTATTCCGTTCGAGAAATTACTCCGGATGGCTACCTCAATGGCGGCACTTTGGTTGGCCAGGTCGCCGGCGTCGACACCGGCAAGGCTGGAGACGATTTGGTCACCGGCATCACTTTGACATCCGGCCAGTCGGGTGTGAACTATGATTTCTGCGAGAACATCCCTGCTGAATTGTGCGGAACCGTTTACCACGACCGAAATGACAACGGAGTCCAGGATTCGGGCGAGGAAGGGATCAGTGGCGTGCGCATGGTTTTGACCGATGCCCAAGGCAAAGTGGTTGCCGAGACATTTACCGATGGCGCGGGCGACTATTGCTTCAAAGATTTGATTCCCGGCGAGTACTGCGTTAAGGAAATTCAGCCCAATGGGTTTGTTGATGGTCAGGACTCCCTCGGCACAGTGAATGGTTCGTCGGTCGGCGAGTTGACCAATGACCAGGCATGCAAAATCACTCTCAACGGTGGCGACAGGGGCACCAATTATGACTTCGGAGAATTGAAACTGGCCGAAATCAGCGGCATGGTTCATACCGATAACGATGGTAATTGCGTGTTCAGTGCCGAAGCCGGCGAGCGACCCCTGGCTGGGGTCACGATGGAACTGCTGGATGCTGATGGAAAAGTGATTGCAACGACCGTCACCAACAACAACGGTCGTTACCGGTTTACGGAGCTACTGCCGGGAGAATATTCCGTGCGGCAGGTTCAGCCCGTTGACTATTTCACCGGCGGTGAAACAGTTGGCGACGGCGGTGGTGTGGCCGCCGAAAACCTGTTGTCCGAGATCGTTATCAGCAGTGGACAGAAGGTCACTCAATACGATTTCTGCGAGAACGAGCCTGCCGAGATTCATGGACGGGTCTGGGAAGATGGACCAGCCATTGAAACCACCGACGGCGTGCTTCCGGCCAACTACCGTACGCTCCGAGATGGTGTTTACCAGGAAGGTGTTGACACCCCTCTGGAGGGCGTGCGGATGCAGCTTTATTACTACATCGATCCGACCACGGAGAGCGTTGCCCCCCGACCGGTGACGCTGGGCGAAGTTCTGGGTAAGCACTACGAACACATGGGCACCACCGACCCCAATGCTCCCGTTTGGGTCGAGACCATGGCGAACGGCGAGTATTGGTTCATGGGCTTGCAAGCCGGCAACTACGTGGTTTTGGAAACACAACCCGACGGCTACTATGATTCCAATGACACGGTGGGAACAACCACTGGATTTACTTTTAACTCGCCGGTTGAAGCGGCCGTCGCTCCCCAAGCCCTGTTGCAGCGATTTAGCGATGTTCAAATCATGGATTCGGTGGTCAACATCCGGGTAAATGCGGGGGGAATCTCTGAGCTCAACAACTTCAGCGAAGTCCGATTGACGGAGATACCAGACGAATGTTGTGATCAAGATCCTGGAGAGAACAGGAATACCGTCGTTAACAATAACAACGGCTCATCGCAACGACCTGGCGTGACCGGCCTTCCCGGTTTGTATGGCTCTGAGCCCAGTGCGTTTACGCAGTTCGTGGGTACTTCGCGTGGCGCTGCGTTCCAAATTCAGGCGACAGCTCCGAGCGATCCGTATTCCTGGCACCTGAGTGTGATTAATGGCGGTGCTCCTCGTGGTGAAAACGACGGCGTCAGTCTCGACTCGCCTTGGCAACAAGCAGGTTACATCAGCAACGCTGATTGGACGCGGTTCGACATGGATGACGCGGTCTGGTCGTTTACCGAAACCCGAGGTAACAACAACGAAATTGTGACCACGCATCGACAAGTTCGTTTTGGGATGATCGGCGGTACTCCCTTGGCCGGCGATTTCGATGGCGACGGAACCGATGAAGTCGCGGTCTTCAAAGACGGATATTGGATGATTGATCTCAATCGCAACGGTCGCTGGGACGAGGCCGACCTGCTCGCCCGACTGGGTGACTCGGAGGATCGACCCGTCGTCGGCGATTGGGATGGCGACGGCAAGGATGATATCGGCATCTTCGGCCCCATGTGGGCCCATGATCCCGAAGCGATTGAGCATGACCCTGGTCTTCCCAATCCTGAGAATCGTCCCTTCACTACGCCGAAGAATGTTCCGCCCGTTTACGAAGACTCGGCACATGGCGCCCGCGTCATGAAGTTGACGAGTTTTGGAAAGCAACGAGCTGACGTTGTGGATCACGTTTTTGGATTGAATGACGGTCAAATCACGCCTGTTACGGGTGACTGGAATGGCAACGGAATTCGCTCGATAGGAACGTTTGAAGAAGGCATTTGGAGATTGGATGTCAACGGCGATGGCCGATTCGATCACCGGGACATCACGGCAGACTTCGGCGACGCGGGTGACATCCCGCTGGTCGGAGATTTCAACGGAGACGGTGTTGAAGAGATCGCTGTTTACCGTTCAGGCACTTGGATCATTGACACCAACGGTAACCGGGAACTGGACGCTACCGACAAGACATTCCAACTTGGCGGCTCCGCGGACAAACCGGTGGTTGGCGACTGGGATGGTGACGGAACAGATGAACCGGGACTCTATACGGAACAGCAATCCCCGATCTACTAGAGAACGATTTGTTGGCAGCCGACACTGATATTTAGATGGATGCGTGGACGAACGCGTGGAGCAAATGTTGCCAAGTGCGATTCGCAAATTCCGTTATCCGGCTTGTCGGTAAAAAAGCAGACACGCGACCTCTCCCAAAGCCGGCGAGTTTTGGGGGAGGCGGTCTGAATGCCAAAATCGGGAAAAGTCTGAATCCGCTACGGACAACTAAGTACTGATCGCCGATCTAAAAACAACGCGATTCTTGCCGGTTTCCCGCGAAATCGGCAGTTCGAAGTCGCCATCCGTACCGAGCGATTCGTGCCGCATCGCGTTTCCCGCCCCGATCATAAAACACCTGCCGCGATACTCCGCCTGACATCCTCTAAGTTAACGCTCGCGATTTTGATTCGCGAAGCAGTGTTCCGGCCAGCGGCAATGCGATCGCCATCGCCCGAGATGATAGAGCGACTTGCAGCGATCGAAAACGCGTTCTGGTCTGGCTTTCCAATCTCTGCCTGTTACCATTCCATCAGTGTTAGAAACGGCGCAATGTTGAACCTGCCGCTGTTTTGCAGATTCTGCAATTGAGACAAACGACCCTGACCTGCGATATTGAAATTGTGCTAGGCAAACTGATTTTTCTGTTTATTGCCGTACCTTTGGCCGACTTGTTTTTGCTGATGGTTTTGTCGTCCTATACCGGCTGGCCGTTCTCGATCGGCATGGTCGTATTATCAGGAATCGTTGGCGCCTATTTGGCACGACTGTCGTATCAATCGGTTTGGAACAAGATGCGGGAGCGCATGGTCAGCAACCAGATGTCCGCTGATCTACTGACCGATGGAGCCATGATCTTTTTTGCAGCCGGGCTGTTGTTGACGCCAGGATTCATTACCGATGCCGTGGGTCTAAGTTTACTGATTCCTGCTTGTCGACGGCGTTACAAAGCCTGGATCGTGCGGTGGATGAAACGAAACTTCGAAGTCCAAATCGTTTCAGCGCAGCAGGGTGGCATGGAAGACATCGTCGACGGTGAAGTACTCAAATCCGATGCCTCACAAGATGTCGGGCTGGTGGTGGAGACGGGAGACGAACCTTAACGGCGGCCCAAAACGAATCGTGCCTTTGGGGATGGGGATTTGCCGTTAAGCGACATCCGCCGCGTCGCTGATTGAATTCTTCACCAAGGCAACTTCGGGTGGCGGCAGGCTGCGACAATTCGCGACGTGATCTTGGATATCGTTCCTCGCATTTCAACCCGTTGAAACTCAAAACCAGAAAAACATAATAGGGGTCTCGTGGACGGCCACGAGATTTAGAGCCTGGTCGCAGTTCGAGAAACCGCGACTTACCTGCAAGCGCGAGTTGCCATGGCCGTTGTCTATTTCAAACGTTATCGAATGCAAATCGACCTGCGAGAGATGCGATTCGAGGAGTTTGAGGTCCCCACAGGATTTGAGTTTCATCCTTGGCATTTTCGACTATTGAATGCTCATGCCGAGGCGAAATACAGGAGTTTTCGCAATGAACTGGATTCCAACGTTTTTCCTTGCCTGGGGAACTCCGATGGCTGTCTTCGACTGATGAAGGAAATCAGCTGCCGACAGGGATTCGTCCCGGAATCGACTTGGCTCGCAACTTTTGAAAACCGGGAGACGGGACGGGTTGAGAATTGCGGGACGGTGCAAGGGATCTGTGAAAAGGTAGATGTAGGCTCGATTCAAAACATTGGCATTGTTCAAGGGCAACGGGGCAAAGGAATTGGCAGTTTGATTGTCAAACATTCGTTGCGGGGATTCCAAACAGCTGGCATCAAGTTCGTAACTCTTGAAGTGACTGCACAGAACACCGGTGCCTGCCGGCTTTATGAAAGGCTGGGCTTTCGCACGTTGAGAACGGTCTACAAGTCCGTGGAAATCAACGACGTCGCTTAAGGTCTTGCGAATTCGCCACGCATCATCTGGCTCGAAACGGAACCAATGGTCAGCGCATATTGGGTCGGTTGCCCGGCTCCGGCAGATTTCAATCTTCGGATGGCGTCGAACCTGAATCCGACGATTGTCCGAACGAAGAGCTATCAGCATCGCTAGCGACTCACAAACGCTGACCCGAATCGTCTAGACGATTGAACCCGGGTCAACTACCTTCCCATCGGTTTCTCAACACGACGCCGGGCACCGGTTGTCGCATCACCGTTCTGAACCGCCTTTGAAACGGAGACAATGATGCCAAGGATTCTTGTACGGCTGTCGCTACTTTTGCCCTTATGGGTTGGCCTCGTTGGACAAAAACCCATCCAGGGGCAGGAGTTCCGCATCGATTCCCAAGTGTATTTGGAGGAATCAACCGAGCCGGTATCGCATAACGTCACGATCTATTCACCCAAGCTTGTTTGCGACTTTCTCATGTCAAACGAGTCCGAACCTCAACCGGTTGAGATCGTGGTGTTTGATACGAGACAAAAGAACATGGTACTTCTAGACGTCCAGCGTCAGTTAAGAGTTGAGATTCCTGATCTGCGACTGATCAAGCTGGTAGACGGATTGCGTCGAGAGACGCAGCAGAATGAAAATACAAAATTTCTGGTCGCCGATTCTTATGAGGAAGAGGCCAATTGGTCCGACGGCTGGGTGACCTTGACCAGTCCGATAATTTCCTATCGCGTCAGAGGATCTCAGCCGAAAAACGTCTCTATATTGCCCCTCTATTTTGACTTTCTGGATCATGTCACCCGATTGAACGCTTCCGATCCCACCAAGATTCCGCCGTTTCCAAGAATGAGACTGAATCGATCGATCAAAAGACTTGGTTGGATCCCCTCCGAGGTCCAAATTTCGGTTCGACAAAACGTTTTGTTTCGCAAATCTTTCGAGGCGACATCGAAACATGTATTGATTGACGGTTTGACTTCAAATGATCGAAAGATGATAGAAGACGCCAAAAAGTACTGGATGCAATATAAGGCCGTCGAACTGACGGAATACCGAGGCATCCAGCCACGAAACCTGAAACGGATCCTAACTGCACAACGCGATGCCGAGGCCGTGAAGTAAACCGAACTCAAAACAACCTGGAAAGAGCGTTCGTAACCCGACGATTGGGCCAAAGTAACTGCGGAGCAGATATCCCAGCGAAATTACCCGGCCTCGATAATGGCGCGACGGCGACTCGCGCTAGATAGCGAATCCCTTAAAATGGGCACAACTTAAGGGCAATATGACAACCCCAATTAATCTCGCCCTTAGCGAAGAAAATTCTTGCGTTAGGACGAGTCGAGATTGATAATAATCAAGTCGGAAAAACCGGGCATTTGCGAAAGTTGCAAAGATTCGCAGATATTTGCCGAAACTTAAAATACGGAGATGGGATTAAAACTTAATCAGATAAGAACTCATCAAATTCTGCTAGCTATCGAATGCCGGATCTGAGTTCTTCCAAGCGGCTCGGGAACCGAGTTATCTTAATCGGTTCATATTCCGCTGGAACGGAGATGGGAATGGTTCAGATAAAGCACAAATCGACAGGCAAGGTCCTGCTCAATGCGAAAAACGAGTCCATCCGCGGATGTACGCTTTCAGGACATGATTTGACGGGAGCTGATTTTTCTGACCAGGACCTTTCTGGCTGTAAGTTTACCGGCTGCAACCTGTGCGACGCGGACTTTAGTGGAGCAACACTTAATCTCTGCAAGATTGATAACTCGGTTCTTAAGCGAGCCAATTTTTCCAACGCCAATTTGATCAATGCCGACCTTTCGGACAACGTCTTGGACGTCTCTGATTTTAGTTGCTGCATCGCGGAAGGAACGCTGTTTCGCCATTCCAAGATCAATGGCGCGATCATGAACAAGGGAAATTTTCGCAAAGCTGATTTTTTCTTTTGCGAGTTGCGAAGCGATTTCAACAACGCGTGTTTGGTGGAAGCGAACTTGTTTGGCGCCGATTTGACCCAAGCAGATTTCACCAAGGCGGATTTGCGAAAAGCGAACATGACCGACGCCAAGATTGCCAGAGCCGTTTTCGCTTACGCCAAAATGGAAGGCTGCATTGGGACGAACGGGCGCCCCTGGGGCTTTACCGTGCGAGGCAAAGTCGAGAAAAAGCCGTGGTGGAAAGTCTGGGATAACGCGGCACTTTGAGCTTTAAGCTTGGTATCCGGGAGCATCCAAATTGAGCTGCCCGTCGAGACGGGCGCGTTATCGCAATCAAGCGGATTTCTGTCGTCACGCAAAAGACAGTCAAGGCGACGGCCGGCCAGTTTGTACCGTTGATGGACTCCGCCGTTGATAGCCGCGGTCAGGCAATTGTCTCACCTCGGCCGTAACGATTGGAAGCTCGATCGTATTCCACCGTCGCTTCGCTCATCAAGGATCGCAATTCATCCGCGCGACGGTCATCGGACGGATGCGTCGAAAGGAACTCGGGCATCCAATCACCCTGTTTTAAAGCCCCAAATCGGTTCCAAAAATCGGGAGCAACCGTTGGGTCATAGCCAGCTTGTGCCATTAACTGCAAACCGATGCGATCGGCCTCGGATTCCTGTTTCCGATTGTAAGGGAGTAGGACGCCATATTTGGATCCGACCCCATACGCTTGCATGAGAAGTTGTTTTCTGTCAGGTACGTATTTGCCCGCAAGTTTCTCAGCAACCAATTTGGCGCCGTCAACTGCCATGTTCTGGCTCATTCGCTCGCCACCGTGTCGGGCGAGGGCGTGGGCGATTTCATGCGACATGACGACGGCCAAGCCAGCTTCGTCCTGACAAACCGGCAGAATCCCCTCGTAAACCGCCACTTTGCCGCCAGGTAAGCAGAATGCGTTTTGAGTTTCCCCCTGGATCAGTCGAAATTCCCAATCATAGTCCGACCTTTTCGCCACTGAGGCGATTCGATTGCCAACGCGGTTCACCAAAACCGATAATCGGGTATCCTGAGAGACTGTCTGGCTGGACAATGTTTCCTCAAATGCCTGGCTACCTAACGATATTTCCTTTCCCTCAGGCATTAGCATCAGTTGCGGACGCCCCGTAACAGGTGCAGAGCGGCAACCACAACAAAAAAGTACACCAAATCCAATTTTTCCCGCGTTCAATACAAACTCGCGGCGGCTCCTTCGGTTCATGTTTGGAGAAATCCCCTGTTTCGGTCAGTTTGGCTTAGGACTTGTATCGAAATAAACGATTCGCAGGAGCAGGCAAACTGTAAATTTTGTTGACGGCTGAAATGCTAGCCCCAACTTTGACAGCGAGTCTCATAACGGACGCCGCTAAGATGGACCAATTAAACGTTTGCATTGTTCGCTGAGCCAAGTAGAGCTTTCCAAGACCCAGGTAATTAACAGCAGTTATGGACCAACTGTCAACGAATGCGAAAAACCCCGAATCGCTTCGAAAAGAGCTTGTCCGCTCGTTTGCGAATTTCGAATCGTCGTTTCGCAAGCGGTTTCCAGTCATCTGGACGGCGACGCTGGTCGGACCGGTGTTTTTGACTGCGTTTATTCTGGTTTGTCTTGGATTGACACTCGGTTGGGATTTCCCGCAAAAAGTAATCTACCACGCCTTCATGACATTTTTTGTGCTGGGCCGCTTTATCATCCTGATGGGTTGCGAAGGCGATGTGCACGACAAATTCGAAGTCGCAATGAGACCGGGCGAACTGTTTGCCATGGTCACTTACATGGACTTCATGACAGCTCTGTTCGTGACGTTTCACATGGGCTTTCTGTTCCGCATGCCTTATGTCGGACCAAAGGTGGCCACGCTGGTCTGGGATGGCAAATTCATCATGGACGCCCAACCCTGGGTAAAGCGCACGGCGTTTTTGGGGCTCGTGCTATTTGTCATCTTTCCCACCTCGACGACCGGCAGCATTGGCGGTTCGATCTTTGGCAGACTACTGGGGCTCAGCCGTTTCCTAACCGTCTCCGGAGTCCTGTTAGGAAGTTTGCTTGGCAATGCGTTGATGTACGCGTTTTCAAAACAAATCAACCAGTACATCGGCACCGAAAATTACTGGCTAAAGATTGCTGGAATCGTCCTGATTATCGTGCTCTTGATCTTGCTCGAACTGCGCTACCGTCATGTGAAAAACAAGTATCTCGATAGCGAGTTCGCCAATTCCGTAGCGGACGAAATCGAAGATGAATGAAGCGATCTAATCTGCCGGCTCGACCCCTGTCAATGCGTTGCGCTCCCCTGAAATCCCAGTTCAAGAGACTTGGTTCCGCAGATTGGAATTGTGCCCACGTTCGACTAAAAATATTCGCCCTCGATTTCAGCAAGGACTGAATTTTGAGCAAAACACGTTGGGCACGTCTGAACCGCCGAATCGAAGCCTGTGAAACCTGCACGCGACTACGGGCCTATTGCGCGCAAGTCGCATTGCAGAAGCGGAAATCGTACCGCGACCAGGATTATTGGGGACGGCCCGTGCCCAACTTCGGCGCCCCAGATGCAAAACTCCTGGTGGTCGGCTTGGCACCGGGTGCACACGGCGCAAACCGGACGGGTCGGATGTTCACAGGGGACCGGAGCGGCGACTGGCTTTATCGGGCGCTTTTTCGCGCGGGTTTCGCGAACCAACCAGAATCGACGACTCGACAGGATGGATTGAAATTGCTGAATTGTGTCATCACCAACATTTGCCGCTGCGCCCCGCCCGACAATCGACCGCTGGGGGAAGAAATCGAAGCCTGCCGGCCATTCCTGCAAGAGACTTTGGAACTTTGCCGACCGAAAGTCATTGTGGCACTAGGCGGATTGGCTTGGAACGCAACAATTAAGCTGTTAATCGAATGTGAGCAAATCGAACCCATCAAACCCCGCCCGAAATTTGGCCACGGAGTTGCGATTCAACTTGCCGATAAAAAGTGGCTTCTTGGCAGCTACCATCCAAGCCAACAAAACACATTTACCGGTCGCCTGACGGAACCCATGCTGGATGAAGTTTTTTCGAAAGCCAAACAACTGACCCAATGACCGGTTTTCAAATGTAGCTGGCGAGGAAATTCGTTCTCAGCCAGCAACATCGCCTCGCTCTGAATGCAGTTTGGCCTGACTCCTGTTTTGGCACGCATCCAGATCCAGTAACCAAACCCACAACCAGAAATGATTTAAACGCATTGTGAACATTCCCTCACCCGATGAATCCGACCGACCTACGATCGTGCAGCAATTCGGAACCCAGGTGACCGAAGCTGATTTGCCGACTGCCTCCGAGGTTCGCAAACACGAGCCGCTGACACGGAGCGGTTGGCTGGCTTGGGCGGTCATTGTTTTGGTGACACTCGGCATGTTTGCACTGACTGCGATCGCGCAATCGATGCTGGCCAAGGAGGGCTCTAATGAGGCTTCGGCCGCGGATCTGATGCCCATCGAGATGCAGGGCAAAATGCTGGTGGGTCAGAAGAACTTTCTCAGAACGGTCTCGTCCTCGGATGAAATGGATGACCCAAGTCCTGGCGAAGACGCTCACGAAGGCAACGATAATCGCGAGGTCACTGATTTCCAAACGGCAACCCAACTTCCCGACCAACTGGATGTCGGATCGTATGAACAGCGACTCTGTTTCGCTCTGCTATTAAACGAACTGGAAGGGGTCGAGAGGGCAAAAGAGCATTTGGAACTCACCGATGACCGTGCCAAATCAGTCAATTTGGAACTTTCCGAAGATCAAACAAAGCTCAGGGACACGGTGGGAGCGCTGCTGACAGATTATGCCTTGGGTGACAAAGACGGGACGAACGTCGATAGAGAATCAAAGGAGCTGCTGAGCGAGAGGTTGGGATGGGTTGGCGAACTGGGCCTGGTTCCCTCGGGGACTTCCAATCAGCAAGCACGGGAAGAGATTTTGGACGAAGCCTCGCAGGCCATGTTGGTGATGATTGGTGGAATGGTGATGGGGATCATCATGCTCATCGCCGGCCTCTTCGTTGTGATTCTGCTACTGGTTTTGTGTCTGAACGGCGCCGTTCGCAGTCGGTTTCAAAACCAGCGCGGGCGACACAACATTTATGCGGAAACTTTTGCGATCTGGCTGATCGTTTTTTTCGGGATGCAGTTGTGCTTACCAGTGATGCTGAACGTCCTGCAACTGGACAGCCCCCTGATCCAATTGGGCATGATGCCTCCGCTATTTTTTGGCTCGCTACTGGTTTTGGCCTGGCCGGTGCTGCGCGGAGTGAGATTCTCGGATGTCCGCGCAGATATCGGCTGGAAATTTGGGAATCCTTTCGTCGAAGGCAGTTTGGGCGGCCTTGCTTACTTGGGAATTCTGCCCGCGTTGTTTGTTGCGTTGATTTCCGTCGTCGTGATGATGTCCCTAATGGGTCCGGCTCAATCGTCGGAAGTATTCACGAAGGGTTCCGGTCCATCTCATCCGATCCAAGAGTACCTCGCCGACGGCGGCCTGCCGTTGGCAGGATTGGTTATCCTAACGGCCTGTGTCGCAGCACCGATTGTGGAAGAGACAATGTTCCGAGGTGTGCTGTACCGTCATTTGCGAGATTGGACGGGCAGTCAAAACCGTTTCGTTAGTATCGGCGTTTCCAGCATTTTGAACAGTTTGATATTTGCCGCGATCCATCCTCAGGGCGTGTTTGGTATTCCTCTGCTGATGACGCTGGCCATCGGGTTTTCGCTGGCCCGTGAATGGAGGTCATCGTTGTTTGGCCCCATGGTCATGCATGGCATTAATAACTTGACGGTGACGATGTTCCTGTTTGTTCTCCTGTAACCGACGTAAAAATTGTGTTGCTGCGCTGACCGGTTGGAACAGTTACCGGTGGGAGCTATAAAGAGCATCAGACGGTTTCCATCCTCTAACTGGATTCACTTCATGGCCAAGATCAACGAACATTATTTGAAACTCCAGGCCGGATACCTGTTTCCCGAAATTGCCCGCCGCGTCAATGCATTTTGCGATTCTCACCCTGACGCCGAAGTGATCAAGATGGGAATTGGTGACGTGACCCAGCCGCTGGTCCCGGCGATCATTCAGGCAATGCATGAGGCCGTTGATGAAATGGGAGTCAAGGAGACGTTTCGTGGCTATGGCCCGGAGCAGGGATATGCGTTTCTTCGAGAAGCCATCGCCAGGAATGACTATCAGGATCATGGCGTCGACGTGCAGCCAGACGAGATCTTCATTTCCGACGGTTCCAAGTGTGATTCCGGAAACCTCCTCGATGTCTTTGGTAGTGACAACAAGATTGCTGTCCTGGATCCCGTTTATCCGGTTTATGTGGATACGAATGTGATGGCGGGCCACACCGGACCGGCCAACGAGCAAGGACGTTATGAGGGTCTGGTCTACCTGCCGTTGTCGGCAGAAACGAATTTCGAACCACCATTGCCCAGCGAGCCGGTCGATCTGATTTACCTTTGCTATCCCAACAATCCGACGGGAACCGTTGCCAGTCGGGAAACACTGCAAAAGTGGGTCGACTATGCCAAAGAGCACCAGGCGATCATCTTTTACGATGCGGCTTATGAAGCCTATATCACCGAATCCGACGTTCCTCACTCCATCTACGAAATCCCCGGTGGAAGAGATGTCGCGATCGAGCTACGAAGTTTCAGCAAAACGGCGGGATTCACCGGAACCAGATGCGCGTTTACGGTCGTCCCCAAGTCCCTCATGGGCACGACGGCCGATGGCAAATCACAGCCGATTCATCCACTTTGGAGCCGGCGGCACTCGACGAAATTCAATGGCGCCTCGTACCCGGTTCAACGTGGGGCCGCCGCCGCTTACTCGGAAGCAGGTAAAGCGGAGATCAAGGCATTGATCGAATTCTATCTGAACAACGCGCGATTGCTGCTTGAGGGCCTGCAATCCGCTGGCTTTCAGGTTTACGGCGGTGTCAATGCACCCTATGTCTGGTTAAAAACTCCGGGCAGTTCGACGAGCTGGGAATTCTTCGACGAGTTGTTGGAGAAATCGCATATTGTCGGCACACCTGGCAGTGGTTTTGGTGCGGCCGGCGAGGGCTATTTTCGACTGAGTGCGTTCAACAGTCTTGAAAACACGGAAACCGCAATCCAGAGGATTCAAAAATCAGTTGCGGCGAGCGTTTAGAGTCTGGCCCGAGTCCCCGAACCTTCGAAAATGCTTGGCGTTCTGTAGCTCCGATCAATCAGCGTTTCTTTTTGGTCTCGCCACAAAATGGTGTCGTCTGCGGTTGTCAGATCGCGTTAATCCGAGTGCGTTAACGTTTCGGCAGTTGATATTTCGTCGCGGTGACACGAAATAGCATCCAGATCCCCACCAGGAAGGGAATCACCGACGTAACCACAATGAATCCCAGCGCGATGCCCCAATCCATTCCTTCCTCTTCCGACTTTCGGTAGATCTGAACATTGGTGGAGATGTTAAATATTCCCCAGACCATCAGCGCGCAAGCAACCAGAATGTTGGAGCAGTACGTGATCTTGTCGCGTAGTTCTTTGGCGGAGCGATTGGTTGTCAATGGACGTCTCAGATGAAGTTGGCGTAAGCGTTTCAATGAATCGAATGGTGAAGAATTTGGCAAGGATTCAGCCCGCTCGACCTCGGGACTTTCCGAAACGTTGCGACATTAGTCAGCTACGAAAAAACGCTCGCTTGAGTTGGCCTACTGGCTCCCATTTTCTAACCGTTGCACAATCCGGCCGCAATGCCAGCCAGTGATGGCGGCGAAAGCAATCGTCACCGCAACATATAACGCGGCACCCAGAAAAGAAGTGAGCACTGAAACGATCGGTATTGAGACGCCGATCGCCAAACGCGCCAACATCGAAATGACAATCAAGATCCCTACATTTAGATAAAAGTTCTTCCATTGTTGCGCATCGCTGGACAGGTTCTGAAACGCGTCGACCGCAACGATTGCAAAAGGAGATTTGTTCAGCCACGCTCCTAACAACATCGGCGGCGCCAACAGGAACCGAGCTGGCATTACCAGCAGCGGCAAAAACAGCATGGGAAGGCCGGCGATGATAAAGCTGAAGGCAAACAGCAGGAACGTACTGGTCAACTCGGGCCAACCCGATGTCTTCCAGTCAAAAACCTGTCGATTTCCATAAGCAGCTTCGCGAAAAACATAGCCGCAGACGTACAACAGGACCAAAACGCCTGCCAAGTAGGGTAGTCCGCCTATAAAAAGCCAGGCGAACGTGTTGAGAATCCAATCGCCGAGGGCTGGTTCTTCGAGGTTCTGATAGGAAAGACCAATCGCCTGCATGATCGCGTTGCCAACACCTATCAGAAACACAGCGACTGCGCTGCGCCACCTCAAACCGTGGCTTTGAAACATGTCCAATACGGCGCGGTTGGGCCATACGAACCGAAACTCCGGGAAACCTTGATGAGTGTCAGGCTTTGACTGGCTGGTACCGTTGGCAGTTTTACGTCGCCAGATTCGCGGTTTCTCGTGTTCTTTTTGCCTTCGCTGAACTTCCTCGTATTTCTCACGCCGAGATTTTTTTTCACTTGGCAAATGGGTTGGCGGACGTTTTGCGGAATCCTTCCTGGAGACTTTTCCGGTTTCAATGACTTCAACTTTTGGCACGACCTCGGGATCACTGTCGGCCTTTCGCGGCGCCAAAAGATCATCGGCCACAGGCTCCAGCCCAAACGATTCGTCGATGGGTATCTCGACCTTTGGTCGCTCGATGGGATCACTCAGTCTCAACTCGTCATCCAACTTGACGTGGGATTTCTCGGGTTTGGGTTGTAACCAACGTTGCTCCGATTTCGGATTTTTCTCCGGCGGCGTGACTTTGACACGGGTATAACAGATGGGACACTCGACTTCTGTGCCAACTTGCGTGTGGGACACATGAATGCGAGTGTCGCATACCCGGCATTTGACGCCATACACATCATCGCTGGAAAACAGATCGCCGATACCATCGATCTTCAGGGGCGCATCGGGATCGATCGCAAACGGGTCCTTCGGGACCGGTGCCGCTGATTCGGGTGCGGCAACGACATCAACCAATTCACCGACGATGTCTTTCGAATCGGGGTCATCTGCGGCGGGCGGTGATTTTTTCTGGCGGGGCTTTGTCGGCAGCTGATCCGGATCGGGTTGGACCTCGGGTTTGGGGAGGGCCCGATTCCTTGCGACGGCTTTTTTCCTTGTTGGCGGCGACGGAAGAGGGGGCTCTTTTCCTGGATCGTTCTTGGGTTCCGATTTACCGGAATCGAGTGATTCAAAAATATCATCAAACAGATCTTGATTCAGCGACTGAGAGGGTACCAACAGCGAGAATTCGCAATTCGGGCAGTCGACTCGTTTTCCTGAATCGTGGGGGTCTGCCTTGACTGTTGCAAAACAGCGAGGACACTCAAACTGGATATGATTGCGGGCTGCCATGCAACATCTTCAATAAAAAGGGCCTTCAGCCCCAAAACGATCTGGCCAGCGATCGTTCACTTGTTGCACTTGAGCATGATCGTCGGCGGCTCGATTCCAATTTGTGCCGCGTAATAACTCTTCGGCCGTTTTTTGTTGGAAGCCATCGGTGGCGGATGCTTGACCAAGGCACTCTTGATCAACCGATTCAATCGAGGCGTCGACACCCGCAGCCGCGACTGTTTGAACAGCATCTGCGCGTGATTCAACAAGCGTTTGCAGTTCTGTCCGGTTTGCCCGGTGACGAAACGCGATCGGAGCATTCCACATCGTGGAAAAATTATCACGAATGTAATCGGCCCACCGTTCGGTAGGCATGTGCTCGGCCATCAAGTCCCATTTGTTGACGACGAAAATGCAGGGTTTGTAATTCTCCTCGATGTAGCTGCACAGCTGCCGATCGACTTTGCTGATTCGCTGGCTGCAATCAAACATCATCAGAACCACATCGGCGTGACGAATGGTGCGATGGGCTCGATGGGTTCCATAGAATTCGATATCGGTTCGGACACTCTTCCCCTTTCTTAAGCCGGGTGTGTCAATCGCGACCAGTGTCTTTCCATCCAGTTCGAAGCGGACATCAACGCTGTCGCGAGTCGTACCAGCGACTTCGCTGACGATCATTCGCTCCGATTCAACCAGCGTGTTGATGAAAGTACTCTTGCCAACGTTGCGACGACCAACGATCGCGAACTTCATTTCCGGCTCGCTTGGTCTCCGCTGTCGATCTCCTGTTGGGAGGGCAGTCGTTCGACGATCGCTTCCAGCAGTTCCTGTTTACGGCGGTTGTTTTTGGCGCTGCAGCAGATCGGGTTGCCAAATCCCAGGGAGAAAAAATCGTTGGCCTCGATTTCCCAGTTCTCGCCATCGCATTTGTTGGCCACCAGGATGACTTTTTTATCCAGGCCTCTCAGGCGACGGGCAACTCGTTGATCCAGCGAGGTCATTCCCGATTTAGCATCGACCACGAACATCAGCAATTCCGCTCCCTGAATCCCCAGTTCGATCTGGGCTTCGATTTCCTCATCCAAGTCATCGACATCGTTGATGCCGATTCCGCCGGTGTCGACAATCTCAAAATATCGGCCCGACTCCTCTAGCAGGAACGTCATGCGATCGCGGGTGACGCCCGCCATATCGTCGACGATTGCCAATCGCAGCCCAGCCAGCCAATTGAAAATGCTGGATTTGCCGACATTCGGTCGTCCGACGATGGAGACTTGGGGAAGTGACATGATTATTGATACGTTTCCTGATTCGCGGCGATTGGTCAGCCGCCGCATTTGCGATATCCGACATCGGGGAACTGATCAGCCGCAGGGTTTTGCGAGTTTCGCCGACACGCCTTACGCCCAATCCAGCCGATTCGAGGAATCTATCATCAGTTCGGATTTTGATCCCCCAGCCCTGCTCTAACTGGTCAGCGTTGCCCGATTCTTTCAAATGATAGTCCGTTGTCAACGCTGAGAAAACTCATGAAACTCTCGATTGGTGCAATCCATGTCCGATTCACAACCGCCTAAGCAAGATATGGAAGTCCATGCGGAGCTGGATGTCGATGCGTTTCGAGCGGTAAAGCAACAACTGGCGTCACTTTCACGTATCGGCGTGGAGACGCTCCCCAAAGGCAATGGCCGTTTCATTCTTTCGGCCGCGCCATCGGCCCCCATTGCGGGAGAGAGTGCTAATCGCGACGAGCCCGGTTCGCCGGAAGCCAGCATAAAGCAGCATATCTCTCAGCCGACACAAGTGGCCGAGAATCGTGGCACTCGTGATCTTTCTCAGCCAACTCTGGTTGAGGATTCAGGTTGGGGATCGAGTCTCGGGTTGAGCGAACGCCAAAGCCAACTGCAGATACTTGAGCAGGAAGTGAGTCAGTGCACCCGCTGCAAGGAACTGGTCAGCAATCGAACTCAGACGGTGTTTGGGGTCGGCAACTTGACGCCACGACTGGTCTTTGTCGGAGAAGGGCCCGGAGCGGATGAAGATCGCACCGGGGAGCCGTTTGTCGGCGCAGCAGGAAAGCTCCTGAACAAGATCCTGGAGGCCTGTCATCTTCAACGAGATGACGTTTACATTCTTAACACCGTCAAGTGTCGACCACCGGGAAATCGAAATCCATCCCAAACCGAATTGGACAATTGTTGGGGATTTGCGGAGCGCCAACTGGATTTATTGCAACCCGAATTCATCTGTTGCCTGGGCAGCGTCGCTGCCAAGCGGGTCTTGAACACTACCCAGTCGTTGGGCCGACTGCGTCAGAAGTTTCATCAATACCGGGACATTCGCGTCCTGGTGACCTATCACCCGGCCTACCTGTTGCGAACCGAATCCGCCAAAAGACACGTTTGGGAGGATATGAAATTGCTGATGAAAGAAATGGGGGTAGGTCAGACGAAATGACAACAGCGGCCTAAATCGCCGGCATCGGAACGTGCAGAGCTGGAATCGAAAGCGGCTGCAACCGGAAAAACCGTCATTTTCCGCTTTCTGTTTCTGACGGCCCGGCTACCTCGTGCAAAACGCCGGATTTTCTTGCCCAATCCGCAACGTGCAATTAGTATTAGGTTGGAACACATATCATCCAAGGCAACCTTGAGGTGGGGCAAAAATCAAAGGCACCAGGTTCTGCTTTTTAACCGGCGATTCAATTCGCCCAACATCAGGAAACTGATTGGAGAACCAATATGCTTGGTCGTTTTTTACGTGCGTCAGCTATTCTGCTCGCGGCTATCGGGCTCGCGATGTTCAATCAGTCCGACGCCTTTTGTCAAGGCGTCGGCGGCGGTGGTGCCGGCGGTGGTGCCGGTGGTGGTGGTGCCGGCGGCCTCGGCGGCGCGGACGTTGGCACCGGCGGGATCGAAATCGACGCCAACGGAGTTTTGAAATCCAGGGCAGTCATCGGCAATCCTCGTTTCCTGAATCAGCAGCGGTTCCAGGCTGCCCAAGCGGCTTTGAACGCGGACATGCAGAAATCCAGCAAGCTAAGAAAAATCTCGCTGACAAGACTGGAGCGAGAAGTTGCAAAAATGGTGGAGGCAGGACAACCCATTCCAGCGGACATGCGCTACCTGGCCGGCATGACTCGTATCACCCACGTATTTTACTACCCTGAATCAAAGGACATTGTGATTGCGGGTCCAGCCGAAGGCTTTTTCATCACGGCGGACAATCGGGTGGTTGGCATGAAGACCGGCCAAGCCACTTTGCAACTGCAGGATTTGATCGTGGCCCTCCGAGCTTTTGCACCCGACGGGAAAAAAACTCGATTGATTTCAGTTTCCATCGATCCGACCAAGGAAGGATTGATTCGCATGAAGGAAGCCTATTCCAGCGTGCAAGGACGTTTTCGTCCTGGTGACGAAGCGGCTGTAGTTGATCTGTTTTGTAACGCATTAGGGCTTCAGGAAATAACCATCAACGGCGTTTCTACCAAAACACACTTTGCACGCGTATTGGTCGAGGCCGATTATCACATGAAGCTGATTGGAATCGGCTTGGAGAGACCGCCGGTCAGGATCACCAGCTTCATCGAGAAAGCCTCACCAACTTCGGTTGCGCGAAATTCACTACAACGTTGGTTCTTCCAACCGGATTATGACTGTGTCTCGATTACGGACGACGAAATGGCAATGGAGCTGGTTGGATCGGGAGTCAAACTGGTCGGAGAGGACGAAAGTGTCCAAAACGGCAACCGACAACGACTTGGCACAGTGAATGGAGCCAGCCGAGCGTATTGCAATTCGTTTACCAGGATGTACGACAAATTGGCAAACGTTTCTCCACTCTGGGCAGAATTGCGAAACCTCGTCGATATGTCCATTGCTGCCGCTTTCATCCAGGAAATGGATTTGTACGGACAAGCTGGCTGGGAAATGGATGTTTTTGGTGACGAATCGAAAGTTGCCGTCGAGGTTTTTGATTCGCCTACCCATGTTGCACCCGTCGCCAATGCGGTTTGGAAAGGGCAGTACTTCATGGCTCCCATTGCGGGCGGCGTGAACATCCAGCCTCGAATTGCTCTGAATTCCGATCGAGCCAAAATCGATACTGAAGGAAAAATCAATGCGGTGAAGCAAGAGATCAAAGTCGATGGACTGGCGGAAGGTCAATGGTGGTGGGACTAACCCGCTATTCTCACAAGTAGGTCGGCGGACCAAAACGTTCACCGTTAATTCATAAAACACTTCATTCCATGGAAATCGCGAAAGCAAGCAAAAGTAGTTTGCGTGATAAATCCTAGGAAATCGGCGGTCAATGGGCCGCCTTTTTTCGTTGTGGCGTTGATTTTCCGGGTGATCGGTATCTAATTTGGGCTGACCGTTTGGAGTTGGATGAGATTCAAACGGCGATTCGAAATCCGAGTTCGATAACAAATGATCAAGATTGGTCGATCCAAGATCGGCACCCCCTCGCTAATTGCTTACCCTGGATTTGGCTATCCCCTTTCCGGCGGGAGTTGGTGTGTCAACGTCGCCGGCGTGGTTTGGCAGGAACCCGTCGTTTTCTCAATGCGTCAACGCATGATCATTCGCATGCTGGGAAACGTGATGAAGGCGTCGCCGGATCAATTAAAGTGCGATAACTTTCAAAACCGGATCACTCCGTTTTTTGCGGAAGCAGAGCAGCGCCAATCGATTACCGTCGAAGTCAGCGGTCGCTCCCATCGGCTGAGAAAAAAGACGAAAAGCAACGGTCATTTTCGTGAGCTTTTGAAGCTCAGTCGAGCGGAAGTCGAACAATCATCCGTGGTCGACGAATTTGGAAATCGCATCCTGCCAATCCAGGTGACCACCGATCACCCAAAATCGATTCCAGCGACCGGACAAATCCATTTGTTGGAACCGCAGGGCTTGAGCGTCATCTCCGACATCGACGATACGATCAAGGATTCATTCGTAACCGACCGTAGAGAGTTGTTGAACAACACATTCTTGAGGGACTTCCGGAGTATCGACGGAATGGCGGATGTTTATCGCGAACTCTCGGTTCGAGGCGCGAATTTTCATTACGTCTCATCCAGCCCCTGGCAGCTATTTGAATCCCTGCAAGAACTGAATGACGCCGACCAGTTTCCATCCGGGACGATGCATCTGCGAAATTTTCGCCTGCGTGACCAATTGCTGAAGAAACTCATCATTCGTCGGCATGGAAAGACGATTGCCATTCGATTTTTGATGAAGCATCTACCCAATCGCGAATTTGTATTAATTGGGGATTCTGGTGAAAAGGATCCCGAAATCTATCGCAAAATTTGCAGGCAGTTTCCCAATCGCGTTAAAGCACTTTTCATTCGCGAAATCGACGAACGACCGTTGGATGAAGAACGCGATCGCAAGCTCGCTGGGGCCATCAATGGCGGGATCTATGGAAAATTCCGTGACGCTGACCAACTGAAAGAGCTGTCCGCCAGCCTCTTCTGAATTCTGTCATTCAAATTCCTCCAGCCCTTGCCAAAAACCGGTGGTTCGAGGATATTGAGGGGCTAAATTATTCGAAATGAAGCATCGGGTTGTGCGTCGCGGCCCAGCATGGCTTCAAATCTGGCGTGGACGCTCCACCCAGATTTCGACCACCAATTGGTAGCTTTCAGGAGCTCGTTGTAGATGGCACGATACTCAGGACCGAAAGGTCGCGTTAACCGAAGATTGCAGACACTCATTTACGAAAACAGTGGTGCTGCCAAAGCCCTCGAGAAACGCGGCAATCAGCCGCCAGGGATGCATACCCGTTTCCGTCGACCGTCCAACTACGGAACGGCATTGATGGAGAAACAAAAAATCAAACATTACTATGGGCTGGGTGAACGTCAGTTGCGGCGCTATTTTGACAAGGCGACTGCTCAAAAAGGGAACACCGGCGAGAACCTGTTGTTGATGTGTGAAAACCGACTCGACAACATCGTACGACGAGTCGGATTATGCAAAACACGCCCCCAGGCTCGACAAGGCGTTGCCCACGGCCACTTCCGCGTCAACGGCGTGAAGGTTGACAAACCGTCCTACCAACTGCGACCCGGCGATGTTATCAGTCTGCGATCGCGACCCAATGTCCTGAAAATGTACCAAGCGGTCCGCGAGCAGGGTGTGGAAGGTGAAGGCATTGAATGGGTGTCGTTTGATTCGGATCAAATGGTTGCCACGGTTCAAGGCAAACCAAGTCCTAGCGACATCAGCTTGCCGGTGGATGCGAACACGGTCGTCGAATTCTTGTCTCGATAAGAATTCCCCGCTGCTCAACAACATGCCGGATTGGCGACAACTCGGCCAGGCAGGTGATTTGCGGTTTGGGTCGGCATTTTGTGCGACCTTGGCACTTGCCTCATGCCCGGAATTGCCCCCATTAATTGACCGGTCAGCAAACCGATGTAGTCAGGTTCCTTTTTTTCCAACTGGATTTACCTTCGGCAAGTCACTTGGCTTGCCGCATTCTTTGAGGTGACGGGATGCAAACGCAATTGGTAGTGATTGGCGGCGGTCCGGGCGGTTATGCTGCGGCGTTTTTGGCAGCGGACGAAGGCTTGCAGGTGGCCTTGGTTGAGTCCGAGGGGCGACTGGGCGGGACTTGCTTGCTGAGGGGCTGTATCCCATCCAAAGCGTTGTTGCATGTCGCAAGGGTAGTTTCGGAAACCGAAGAAATGCAACACGATTGGGGAGTATCGTTTGGTAAACCTCAGATCGAAATTGACAAACTCAGGGCCCGCAAAGAGAAAGTCATCAACACTCTGTCCGGTGGATTGGACGCGCTGGCGAAACGCCGGAACGTGACGGTGGTTAAAGCCCATGCCAAATTTGAAAACGAGAACACATTAGTCCTCGAGGGCGACGATCCGTCGATCCCTGACGGACACAAAATCCACTTCGAACAGGCGATTATCGCTACCGGAAGCGTACCGGCCATGCCGACCGCATTTGACATCGGCTCGGATCGCGTCATCGACTCAACCGGAGCGTTGCAGTTGGCAGACATTCCCAAAACCATGCTGGTTATTGGTGGCGGTTACATCGGATTGGAGATGGGGACGGTCTACGCCAATCTGGGCACCAAAGTCAGCGTTGTCGAACTCCAAGAAGGCTTGTTGATGGGTGCCGACCGTGACCTTGTACGTCCCTTGGCAAAAAGGCTCACTACGTTGTTCGAGGACCGAATCTTTCTGAACACGAAGGTTGGCAGCGTTGGCAAATCTGGCGACCAGGTCGAAGTCGCGTACGAAGGCCCAGGCAAATTCGGAACGGAAAAATACGACCGCGTTTTGGTTTCGGTTGGCCGCCGGCCAGCAACACAGAATCTTGGCCTGGAGAATCTGAATGTTGAAACCGATCAGCGTGGATTCATTGTCCACGATGAGACCTTGCGAACTGGGGAGGCAAACATTTTCGTCATTGGCGATGCCGCCGGCGAGCCGATGTTGGCCCATAAAGCCAATCACGAGGGCCGGCACGCGGTCGAAGTCATCCTGGGACATGCGACCGTTTTTGATAAACGGGCAATACCCGCGGTCGTTTTTACCGATCCAGAGATCGCCTGGGCGGGTATCACTGCCGACGAAGCAAAAACAACCGGAGTGAACCACCAGGTCGTCAGCTACCCGTGGGCCGCAAGCGGCCGCGCCCAAGCTCTTGGCCGCACGGAGGGTTTGACCAAATGGATTGTTGATCCGGACACGGAACGCATTCTTGGTTGCGGGATCGTTGGGACAGGTGCCGGTGAATTGATCGCCGAAGCCACTTTGGCGATCGAGATGGGCTGTGCGGTTCGCGACGTGACCGAGACCGTTCACGCGCACCCAACATTGGGCGAGACGCTGATGAATGCGGGTGAAGTCTTTTATGGTACGGCGACGGAAATCTACAAACCAAAACGAAAACCGGCCCGGGCTTAGTCGCTTAGTCCTAACGGCGGCAATACGTTGCACTCTGGCAAATGAATTGACCGAAGCAGTCTGATTTTTCCATGAATCAAATGGTTAAACGAGAGCTCAGATCGCGGCGCGAAATACGCAAAATGCGCGCGGCGGGATTGATCGTGTGGGAAGCGCACCAGGCAGCGGCACGTGCATTACGGCCCGGTGTCACCACGGCGCAGCTCAACCAGGTCTATCAAGACACGTTTGCCCACTACGGCGCGGAGCCGTTGTTCTTGAATTATGGCGGCGTACCGAATGTTCGCCCTCCCTTTCCCGCCGAGACCTGTATCTCGATCAACGAAGAAGTTGTGCACGGGATTCCCGGTCCGAGAATGATCCAGGAAGGTGACATTGTGAGCCTGGATACAGGCTGTCGCCTTGAGGGTTGGTGCGGCGATGCGGCTGTGACGCACAGGGTTGGTACGATCTCCGCAGAAGCCAGCAAACTCCTGGATGTTACCAACCGCGTTTTGGACCTGGCGATTGAGCTGATGTCGCAGAAATCGATGTGGAGTGACATCAGTCGTGAGATGGAGACGTTTGTTAAAGATGCGGGCTTTTCGGTTGTCGAGGACATGGTGGGCCATGCCATCGGTAAAGAGCTGCATGAGTCGCCGCAAGTCCCAAATTACTTTTCGCAGGAATGGAGAGACGAGGAAGACTTTGACCTTCGTCCTGGCGTCGTGATTGCGATCGAGCCGATGGTCAACGCGGGAGTCAATCAGCTCGTCACGCTTGATGACGGTTGGACCATCATCACACAGGATCGGAAGCCGAGCGCACATTTCGAGCATACCGTCGCGGTAACCAAAGACGGCCCGATTCGGCTGACGGGACCGCCGAACAAGGACGAGCGCGAAAAACTGCCGGACTGGCTGCAGGACTCTTCAACCTGGGTCTCCTGGTAGAGAGTCAAGGTAACGATTGAGCAGGGCCAAAAGAGTTTCTGCCGCCTCCCGCTGACGTTCCACGCGGGCCTTCGTTTTCAGTCGAAAATCGCTGGATTCAATCACGTGGCCACCCTGATTTCGAACCGCAATGGCGGTAAAAATCTTGCCGTCCAGCCTTGCATCGACTGCCGGACCCAAGTGACCGGTGATGGAACAGGCGATCGTTGCTTCGGGCGTCGTCGCCAATGCTCCCAACGCCATTTCTTCCGTGGTCTGGCGCGATTCGGCAGTCTGTTCCTCGATCGTCCTGGGCGAAACCCCTAACCATTTGATCTTGGAATCAACTCGATAGGTGACCGCCGAGCCGCAGAAAAAACTGGAAATTCCAGGCACCTGGGTCAACAGCCCAGCCGCCATTCCGCCGGTGCAACTTTCCGCGAACACCACTTTTTCATGCCGAAGAACTTCCAGTCGTTCACCCGTTTCCTTGGCGATTGGATTCATGGGATCGCTCTCCTCGTATGACGTCAACGCAATTGACAACCATGGTTGAAAATAGGGATGGCGCGGGTACCGGTCCCGGCAATCAAGTGAAACACAACAACGGTCTGCCCTTAATCCTCACCCAGTTCGACAACGCCTTCGGCGATCATCTCCTGGGCTTTACGAACAATCTGTTTTACCAGCTGAATTTGTCGTTCCGAAAGCCGACCGGCATCCAGTTGCTGAACCGTTTTGATGGCCTTTCGTGGACAGGCCTGGTGAACCACGTACAAACGTGCCAGATTCAACCGTATCTCGTCGGCCTTGGAATGGAATCGTTTGAGATAAACTTCTGAGTATTCGATGACTTTGGGCCAGTCATTTTCCTGTTGATATTGGGCAATGATTGGCAATAGCATCGGTTCCTTCCAATCGACCCGGTTGTCGAGTTTACGCATCTGCCGAAACAACTCCGTCGCCGCTTTGACATTACCAACGTGCAAGTGTTTCTCCATGGAATCCCAGCTTCGATCGATCATGTTTCGCCGATCAGCCTTGGACTGTTCTTTATCAAACTCCTCTTGCCGCTTTTCCTTCCTCGATTTTGGTTTCTTCAGCGGCTGGCCTCCCACGACTTCGCGAAGCATCGAAATCAAGTCTCGTTGCTCGCCATCCACCCAGTACATCAACAGGAAAACGACTCCCGGAACAATGCCCGCGGCAGCTCCCATGACATGCAACAATGCCGTCCCCATCGAGAATCCGCTTAGCATCGCCATACTGAAATCCCAAAAGAAATAGACCAGCGCAAACATGGCGATGGGAACTTCGACCAACCAGAAGTAATACCAAATCCCCATCAGGCATTTGAGATTGTCCTGGGGCGCCCATAGCAGGGCGACCATCATGATGCCGTAGATCGCACTGGATGCACCCAACGAAGGCGGGGCAGGGAAGGGGAGATAGATCAACTGTTCCAGGATATTCTGCACGACTCCAATTCCGACATACAGCATGGAAAACAGCCATGGACCGATCTTGCCTTCGACGACCACGCCAAACGCCCACAGGAAAATCATGTTGCCGATTAAATGCAGAATGCCGCCGTGAATGAAAAACGACGTGATCCATTGATGCGGATGCAGCCCATCCCCATGAGACAACGCCCAATCGATCCATCCCGGCCCACCCGTATCCAAGCCATGCTGTTGGGCAATCGCCAACAGATCATTGGGGTCGATTTTGCCATCGCCATCGACCTGCACGTTGACTCGCATTTCGTCCACGGTTTTGTCCGGCATCAGCATTTGGAACGGAAAAACCAGAACGTTCACCGCAATTAAAACGGCAGTGGCAATCGGCCAATAGTAGATGGGGGTGTCAGTGCCGTAGGGAATAAGCATGAGAATTTGCCGTCAACAACTTAGCAATCGAATGGAATGCATGATGAACCACAAGCTGTTTGACGGCAGAGGGGAGCGCTTCAGAAGCGGTTGGTAACTCAATCTGAAGCAAACAGCACGCAAATTGGCGCCGGCGAATTGACAATTTTACGCGTGAACACAAGTTCCCCGGTGTCCGGCTTGACCTCGAACAGCGCCAACGTGTTGGAATACTTGCCGGCCGCGATTAGCCATTTGCCGCTCGCGTCCAGGTTAAAATTTCTCGGCCAACTTCCTCGGACCGGTTCACGCTCGATGAAGCTTAGTTTCCCTGAGTTTGGATCAACTGAAAAAGCTGAAATCGAATCGTGCCCCCGGTTGGAAGAATAAACAAACTTACCGGTTGGATGAACTCGAATTTCTGCGGCTGAATCCAGGTTTTCGTCTTTCTCGCTAGCGGGCAATGTTTCGATGACCTGGATCTCCGAGAACTTACCCGTCTCCGCATCAAATTCAAAACAGCTGATCGTCAGTGCCATTTCATTCAAAACGAAAGCGTACCTGCCACTCGTGTGAAACTTCATATGACGAGGTCCGGCACCGGGCGGCACAGCAACTTGCGAATGCGGCTTCAGCTTGGCAGTTTCTGCATCCAGTTCGTAAACAACGACACGGTCCATTCCCAGGTCGGGAACCAACATGAACCGATTGTCCGGACTGGTACCAACCCAATGCGGATGCGACTCGGCTTGTCGATTGGCCACAACTCCTGACCCTTGCCCATGTTTAACCAACTCAACTCGGGGTCCGATCGAACCGTCGTCGTTAATTGGAAACGTGGCCACTGAACCTCCGCCATATTGCGCAGACATCAGAACCCGACCCGTTTTATCAACCGCGATGCAGGCCGCACCGCCATCCCCGATCGGCTGCGAATTAATGAGTTCCAACAACGGAGTCTTGCCGCGATTTTTGTCGATTCGGAATGCCGAAACGAATCCTGCGCCACTTTCAAGGCGGGTTGAGTAAAGATAGTCTCCAGTGGGGTGCATGGCGAGAAAGCCGGAGCCGTCAATTTCCGCCGCGATTACGGGATCGGTCATCGTTCCCTTGGAGGAATCCAAGTTTAAGTAGTGGATTCCGTCCGCCCCCCCGGTTCCAATCCAGACATCGACGGCCTGCGCGACGGCTGATCCCGCAACCAGCAGGGCCACGGCTCCGAAACTGAGGAAGCTCCCAAAAGGTCCGAGGCGTATTCTGTTGATCGTCATTTCGATGATTCTCGTTGCTTTTTCTGATGGTGTTCACTATGAACTCGATGGTGCATCGAAAGTTCCTAGCCGTCAATCCGAAAGCAGAACGTTCTTGTATCAAAATTGGCAAAAGCGTGTTTAAGACCGCTGCAAAGGGTGCTATTATCCATGATCAACGGGATGGGGCTGACCGATCCCCATTCCCACCAGGATACCATGGCGGATGCTGCGCGACGTTCCGTGCATTCTTGCATGAACGATGAGCGCCTGGCATTGATTTGTACTAACCAGATTGACTCATTGTCCAAAGATGACTCAACAAAAGAAAATCCGGCTGTCGTACCCGACAGTCTTGTTGATGGCTGTCCTGATTTGCGTTGGCTGCAGCCGTGCGCCAAACCCTGCGGAGAATGAATCGACCGCCCAGACGAACCGGATGATTGCGGACTTGATCGAATGTGAAGACCTCGTGCTGGATTTGACACCCCGGCTATCCCGTTTGGCAGACTGGTTCGAAACGGATGGCCTGCACACCGACTCCCTCGTCCATGCGGAGCTTGTTTCGCTAACATCGGTTCGCGGTTTGCAATCTGCCAATCCGAACGAACTGTTCCAATCAAAGGATGGTCAACAACCAGAGTTCGTCACTTTTGCGGATTGGCCGATTGAAGAATCTGAATCTGCAGCGACCAACCCGTGGGCGGCGTTGAGTTCGACCGAGGCCGACTGGGAAACCATGAAATTCGGGGTGGTCAGCGCGAAGTTCGATGACGTCGACAAGACGCTGTTTACCTTGGATACCAAGGTTGAAGCGAGAGGTCAATTCAGGGACGGTCAAGCGGTTGGACTAAACGGCCATCAGCACATCAGTTGGCGAAAAGCCAATAGCCAGTGGCAGATGTACAAGTGGATCCAGGATGATTTGACATTGACGCTTGCCCCTCAACCGATGTTCCGCGAATCGTTGGCAAGCATGTTGCCCAATGAACGATCGTTGCGAAAAGCCCAGCGGTCGTACAAAGACGAGATCATGATCGAAGCATCGAAAACCGGCCGGTTGTCGATGCCGGCGCCGCAGCATCAACGTTGGACCAATGCCACCTCGAATCATATCTTTCCGTCAGTCAGCGTCGTCGATTATGACGGCGACGGCTGGGATGATTTGTTCCTGACCGCGCGCTGGGGCCCCACGCAGTTGTTGCGCAATCAGGAAGGCAAGTCGTTTGAGGAAGTGACGCATGACGCAGGATTGTATTTTGAGTTCATGGTCAACTGCGCCGTTTTTGCCGACCTGGACAACGATGGAGATAAAGATGCGATCATCGGACGCCCAATGGAACGGGCTGTTTACATGCAGAACGAGGGAGGCAAATATCGGGACGTGACCGACGAACTGAGCGATCTGGGCAATCAGTATTTCACCAGCGGAATTTCCATCACGGATATCAACCGGGACGGATTGCTCGACGTTTACCTGAGCAATTATCCCCCGCTCCGAGCAGATGAATCCTGGGGCAATCTCTTTTTGAACCAGCAAGAATTGGCCGAAGTTGTGAAACGACAGGCCAACAGCCACCGGTTTCTGAATCTGGCCGGTTCTGCCAATGTCTTGCTGATGAACCGGGGCGGCGGTCGATTGGAACGCGTGCCTTATGATGACGCGCTCTCTCAATGGCGCAGGTCGTTCCAGGCAGTTTGGGCCGACATCGACAACGATGGCGACGATGACTGCTATGTATGCAATGATTTCGCCCCCGATGCCATGCTGCGAAACGACACACCTCCTGGCGCATCGCAGCCCTTGTTTAAGGACATTACGAGCCAAATGGTGGCCGGCGCGCCGTTGGGATTTGGGATGGGGGCTTCTTGGGGAGATTACGATCAGGACGGGGACTTGGATCTCTACGTTTCCAACATGTACTCCAAGGCCGGCAAACGAATCATGAACCAAATTGGCGAAGTTGACGCGCGCCTCAAGGCAGCGGCGGCCGGCAATTTCCTGTATGAAAATCAAAACGGGCGCTACCGACAACGGGCGGGATCGGACCCCGACTGTTTTCACGTCAATCGGGTTGGTTGGTCTTACGGGGGCCAGTGGGCCGATTTTGACAACGACGGGCGACTGGATCTGTATGTGCCCAGCGGGTACTATACCGCGCCGAAAGAAATTGACTCAAAAGTGGACACGTGAAGTTGCCTGTGGCGCTCGGTCGTGCGCGAAGATCCCTTCCAGTCCAGAGATTTCAAAGACTCGTCGATCTGGCAAAACCAACGTTACGAAGAAGTTTTCCTGGTTCCTCCGGATGCGACACAAACTCCCGTCGATGTTGCCATGTTGAACCGGAAATTCATCAGTAACTCATTGAGCGGCAACGAACGAAATCGCATGTTTCTGCGGTGCAACGATGACTTCGCCGACGTCTCTTTGGTCAGTGGCACCGACGATCTGGCCGATGGTCGATCATTTGGTGTTCTCGATTTTGACCGGGACGGCTGGCCAGATATTGCTTTGATGACTCTCAACGTCCCCCGGTTCAAACTCTATCGGAACCAGATGAAAGCGTACTTCCCCGATCGTCGAGCATTGCGAATTCGCTTGACCGGGGGCCAGACATCTTCCGCGCCCAGCGAGAAGCTCTCCAATCGGGATGCCGTGGGAGCCAAAGTGCTGATAACCTTCGAATCGGGGCGCAAAGTCATGCTTCACAAACAAGCCGGCGAAGGCTTTGCCAGCCAGAACAGCGAAACGCTAACGATCGGCTGCCCAACTTCAGATACGATTGACCGACTTGACGTCAAATGGCCCAGTGGAAACCAGACATCAGTCGAACGCCCGGACATTTCAGAAATCATCAATCTTCATGAGTTGGAAAGGTAACCGGGCTCACACCATGCGCACAGTCCACTTTGGAATGATGACTTGGGCGAGCCTCGTGCTTGCTTTCGCTGCGGGCTGCACCGAGAACGAAACGGTTGACAAAAGTGGAACGCTCCAACCCTCGGCAAGTACAAAACTCGTTCGGGACTTGATCATCAACGAAGATACAGTCCTCGAACTTTCTCCAAGGATCGGAAAAATTGCCAAATGGTTTGAACAGGTCTCAAAGAATCCGACTGAATCGCTGCAACCCGACTTGATGACGCTCGAGATTGTAACGCCACTGCAAGCTGTGTCGATCGATAAGCTATTCGAGTCAGCTTCCCAAGCGGCCGACCTGATGAAAATCGCAGATTGGCCACTCGCACGACCACGTTCTGCGGCAACGAATCCCTGGGAAGCGTTGGTTTCGTCCGGTGTCAAATGGGAGACGATCAAGTTTGGCGTTTTGTCGGGGCAATTCCTGGATGACTTGAAAACTGATTTTGTCATGGAGCTGAAGTCAGAGGGGCGAGGCTTTGACCCAGCCGGCCGAGCATACGGGATGAAAGGAAAACAAAAGTTGACCTGGAAACGAGAATTGAATGATTTTTTTCTCGTCGGTTGGCAGCAAGAGGAAATGCATATCAAACGCGCTGAGAAACCACTGTTCCGTGAATGCTTGGCCGAGGTGTTGCCGGATTCGCAACAACTCGAAATGGCGCAAAGATCCTATCATGACGAAATCATTCTCGAGGCATCCAAAGACGGCAGTATCCAGCTGCCGACTCCGCAACATGAAAAATGGACCAGCGTCACGTCGAATCACTATTTCCCTTCCGTCTCCGTAGTCGATTTCGACAATGACGGGTGGGACGACCTGTTCCTCACGGCCAGGTGGGGCCCCACCCAAATGCTGAAAAACATGGGTGGCAAAAAATTTATCGATGTCGCCGAGGACATCGGCCTGCGGTTTCCCTTCCTGGTGAATTGCGCCCTGTTTGTTGACATTGACAACGACGGCGACAAAGATGCGTTGCTTGGGCGTCCCATGGAACCCGCAATCTACCTGATTAATGAGAATGGAAAATTCCGCGATGTAACTGGAAGTCACAGCAATCTGGGGAAACAGTATTTCACGACGGCATTTTCGGCGTGTGACGTTAACCGAGATGGCTTGCTTGACATCTACATCAGCAATTACCCACCGCTCAATCGGACGGGCGACATGCCTTTTGAAGAGACATTTTTGGGCGCAGAAGAGAGGGACGAATACTTGCAGAAAATGGAAGGCAGTGACCGCTGGCTGAACCTGGCTGGCTCGGCAAATGTCCTGTTAATGAATCGGGGCGAGGGTTACCTGGAAAGAGTCCCTTACGACGACGTATTGTCACAATGGCGGCGTTCGTTCCAATCCGTGTGGGGCGATTTCGATAACGACGGCGACGACGATCTTTACATCTGCAATGACTTTGCCCCGGATTCGTTTTTAAGAAACGATACCCCCCAAGGTGATCCGCAACCGGTCTTTAAGGACATCACCGGCGAGATGGAAGGCGGTATTCAAGGTTCCGCCATGGGAGGCTCCTGGGGCGATTTTGATCATGACGGTGATCTTGACCTTTACATTTCCAATATGTTCTCGAAAGCGGGTACGCGGATCGTGAAATTTGTTGGTTTGGTTGATCGCCGTATTGACGCATCCACGCGGGGAAACTTCCTGTTTGAAAACCGTGATGGCAGCATGATCCAGATCGCTGGTTCAGAGGATGATCAGTTTCCGGTTCACCAGGTGGGCTGGTCTTATGGTGGGCAGTGGGCCGATTTTGACAACAACTTTTTTCTGGATTTGTACGTACCCAGCGGTTTTTACACGGCACCCAGCGAAATCAGCTCGCAAGTCGATACGTGAAGTTGTATTTGGCGCTCGGTCGTGCGCGAAGATCAAACTCAAGATGAAGAGTTTCGGGAATCATCCGTTTGGGAATTCCAGCGTTTTCGGGAAGAACTTTTTCTTCCTCGGTTCCGGACGAAACTTGCAGGCGATGAACAACTCAAAGATCGCCAGTACGTCAGTAACTCGTTGAGCGGCAACGAAAGAAATCGCATGTACCTGGGAGCGTCCTCAGGCTTTGTCGATGTGACATTGGTAAGCGGGACCGATGACCTTTCAGACGGTCGTTCGTTTGGCTTGATTGACTACGACCGTGATGGATGGCTCGACATCGCCTTGATGACTTTGAACCGTCCTCGATTTAAGCTGTTCCAAAATCAGATGCGGGATCGTTTTCCAAAAAATCGACCTTTTCAATTTCGTCTGGTAGGCGGACAGTCTTCTGCCAAGCCAAGTTCGGAACTGAGCAACCGCGATGCGATCGGCGCACAGGTGCGGGTTCAATTTAAATCAGGTCGCGGATTGATCATGCACAAGCAGTGCGGAGAGGGCTTTGCCAGCCAGAATAGCGAAGTGCTTTCGATAGGAACCCCGGAAAACGACGAAGTTGTGAAGCTGGAGAT
The DNA here is from genome assembly GCA_942492215.1 of Pirellulaceae bacterium. Classification (GTDB taxonomy): domain Bacteria; phylum Planctomycetota; class Planctomycetia; order Pirellulales; family Pirellulaceae; genus Mariniblastus. Next base: position 395,382 of record CALODY010000016.1, on the reverse strand, counting down.
TCGTTGGCCCAGCGGAAAGGTGACCCAAATCGATTCGCCAGATGCATCCTCTGTATTGACGATTCGCGAAGTTCCGGAATCGCCCTAGTTCTGGATGAAACCCTTGTCAACCAAAATCGCGGTGGTTGAATCTTCAGAGCAGCTGCCACGCACTGGTGGATTTCGTGCGATTTTTCGTTAGCGATGCATTAACAACTGAATCTCCAAAACGTGGCGCACTTGACCAATTTAGTGCGAAAAAGCACGCAATTGAAGATTGGATCGAGCTGCAACCCGAATCCAACGGCGTTAACAAACCGTTCGCCGTCCAAACGATTGCGCCTCGACATCGGATTGATAACGGAATTCAGCCGTCGACGAATTTGGAAGTGGATTAATCGGCAGAATTGTAAAAAATTCAAAATGGTACGCGACTTGCATTCTGTTGGATTGAGTGTTTTGGTTTCGATACCATCGCTCGGTTTCCCTGACGCGTGCTGACCTTGATTTTCACCACGTGCGAAATTCCTGGGCTTTTTTTTGAGAGGGTTTGTCATGAACAAGAAAATATTTAATACGCTCCGAACATCGGCGTTCGTCGTTGCCGCTTTTGCCATTTGCGCATTCACGTCCAACGAGGCCCAAGCACAATTCTACGGCGGCGGCGTAGGTGTTGGTGTCGGTGTGGGCTATGGTGGTGGCGTCCGAGTCAACGTCGGCAGTTTTCGACCGGCTTACGGTTATTACAACCGTCCCTATTACGTCGCACCACGCTACGGATACCGCCCGGTGGTCCTGCCGGTCGTCCGTTCGGTGGTCGTCCGCCCGGTGGTCCGTACGGTGGCCCGTCCCTTCGTCTATCGGCCCTACGTATACCGCCCTGGCGTCCGCTATCGTTGGTAGTGGTCGATTTGAATTTCTTAGCAAGTGAGCCAGCCATGCGCTGGCTCGCTTTGTTGACCTTTTGGGCACGAGCCCAACGTCTCAAACGCGGGCTTCACCGTGCGGACGATCACCTATTCAGTCCGGCGTGAATCGTTTTCGGACTGGACAACGTTTTTTGAGCTGCCGATGGCAGCAATCGCCTGCGTCACTCCGAAACCAATTCCCAGCAGGCAAACGGAACCAATAACTTGCATCAAGTCGGGGCTAAAAAACTTGACTGGCCAATCCTCTTTTTCGATTTGATCAATGCTTTCGGCAGTGACGACTTGCCCTTTGACGAAGTCACCAGATTTCGGGTGGGATGCCTTCCTGAAAAGGCCAAAGCCCGACAACCGATCCCAGCAACAATCCAACCAGAATCCCCAAAGTCATTTGCCGATGGTGATTGAAAAGCCATTTGAGAAGATTGCCAATTAACACAACGCCGACGATTACGCCCAATCCCACGGGCAACAGGACGGAAAGCGCAGGGTCCAACGCGGCAGCGAAGTCCCGTGCGCGAATCGCTTCCTTGAATTGATCGATCGCTGAAAGAATCGGGACGTACTGTCCCATCAACAGTAACAAATAGCCGCCGGACAATCCGGGCAAGATCATGGCACTGGCTCCCGCCAAGCCCGCCGCAAACAGCGTGACAACTGGTTGGAGTTTCCTGATCCCATCACTCCGCAGATCTGGAGAATGGCCAGCCCCACCATGGCTGCAAACGCAAACATGCTGCGGCGATCCAAAGCGGGCTCGATACCGGTGTTGCCATTCGCCAAACGACAGGCAAACCACCCAGTGTCAGGCCGATGAACAGGCTGTACATGATCCAGCGGTGATCCAGAACGAGGTCCTTCAATAAACCAGCCAACAGCACGATACCGATTCCGGCCGCCAAGACAACGCATCCGAGTACGAGTAGGGAACGAAAACGAAAACGAAAACGCGTCATGTCGGCAATCGCCTCAATGAACATCTCGTAGATCCCGACGGCCAACAGCATCGTGCCGCCGCTGATCCCAGGTACCAGGTTGGCCAGCCCCATCAGTAATCCGCCGAAGAGCGAACGAGCGGCTACGACTTTTGTTGACATGTGCTTGGTTTCGCTGCGCACCGCGTTTGGTTGATTCATAAGAAATGATTGTCGATTGTTAAAATGGTGAAACTGGATGGTCGCTTATCGCGTCAAACAATCGGGTTTTGGATAAAGGAGATTTGAAGAACTATCAGTTATTCGAGATATCCAACCAGTTGACACGTTGCTTTTGTCAAACATGTCATTTTGTTGTGGCGAATTCAGATAACCATGATAAATTGAGTTCAGCCTCAAACCGATAGGAGTCTGGAAGCTCGTCTCGTCGTCCGTTTCACAAATCGGTCGGCGTGCGGAATTGGCTTCGAGAATTCCGTCAATTCGCGCGCAACGACAACACGATGGAAGCGGCAACGATGATCATGCGATCGACGGCGAATAGCATTGCCATTCGCACTCCGGCGAAAGTCAATCTATTTCTCGAGATATTCGGTAAAAGAAACGACGGTTTTCACGAATTGGAAACCGTCATGTCTGCGGTCAGTCTGTATGACCAGCTGATAATGCAAGCGCCGATCGGATGACGCGATTCGATTGCACCTTGCGCCGCCGAATTTGGCCGGGACGATTCCGACAGATGATCGGAATTTAGTTGTTCAAGCTGTCCAGCGGTTACGTCAGCGGCATTCCTCACGATCGGAATGCAAGCAAGGATTTGACCTGTTTCTACGTAAACGGATTCCGTCCGAAGCTGGCTTGGGGGGGGCTTCAAGCGATGCGGCATCCGCTTTGGTCGGCGCCAATCAACTCTGGAACTTGCGTTGCTCACGGGACGAGCTGGCCGACGTGGCGGCCGAGGTCGGCAGCGACGTTCCATTTTTTCTGTATGGTGGAACCGCAGTTTGCCGTGGCCGTGGAGAACAGATCCAGCCCGTTACAGGCTGTGTGGGGTTGCCGCTGGTGATTGGCAAGCCGCCTTCCGGGTTGTCGACGTCTCGCGTCTACGGCAACCTGCAACCGCCAACCACACATCGGTCGGGGAGTTCTCTGTTGGACAGATTGACGTCTGGTACGACTGGAAGCATCGCCCAGTCTCTGTTCAATCGACTTCAATCCGTGGCGGAGCACTTGTCGAATGAGGTTGAACGATTTGCCCGCGCCTTTGACCGGATCAACTGTCCCGGTCATTTAATGAGTGGTAGTGGAACGGCATATTACGGTGTTTTTCCGACGTCTCGAAAGCGGCTCGGCGGGCTGCCCAAACCTTGTCAAATCGGATACCCCGCGGAAGATTTTTCTATTGTCACACACTTGGTCCAAACTTGAATGTTGCAACTTGAACCTTGGGACGGTGTGAAGGAGGACTGTTTTGGAAATTACTGAAGTCAGAATCAAGCTAATGGAGAGCTCGGAGGATCGACTGCGCGGATTTTGTAGCATCACTTTCGACGATGATTTCGTCAAAGCGCGACTTGAAAATCATCGAGGGCAACAATGGTCCGTTCGTTGCGATGCCCAGCCGCAAACTGACCGCGAATTGTCCAAAATGCCGAACCAAGAATCATTTGCGTGCTAATTTCTGCAACAACTGTGGCTCCAAGTTGAAATCAAATCATGTTTCGCATGATTCCACCGGGCGGGCGAAGCTTTACGCTGATATTGCTCACCCCGTCAACGCGTCGTGCCGGGAAATGATTCAGAATCGCGTGATTCAAGAGCTGGCCAAGGAAATCGAGCTGGCGGCAAAACCAGGCTATCGCTCGCGATACGACGAAGCTTACGGCGAACCCGATCACGATGTTCCGCCTGAGCCCGATTCGGGCAGCATATCGCAGCGAAACGATCCGGGCTCAAGCGATCCGCCGACGCCCCACGATCCAAGCCAGAATCCCGATGTCTCCTCGGGACGTTCAAAACCCGCGACCGAAGAATTCGGCAAAGGAATTTTTGAGTAATCAACCTGCTGTCCTTGGGCCGAAAAAACGATAACGGTTCCGGTGCGATTGGCGTCGCGGAAGGCACGTTCGCGAATTAAGCCTGCCAAACGCGAGGTTTTCTGTAGGCCCTTGCATCCATCGGATCGGGGCATGACGATCGCAGCAGCACCGTACGATCGTTGTCATTGATACCATCGAAACCGCCGCGATTATCGGTGCCAACGGTGAAAACTTGACCCCTTTTTGACGCCGTAACTATACTTGAATGCGGCAGCCGAGTACCCTCGCCTGGCTTGGCACCGGCGAAGATTGAGATATCGAAGAATCACCGAACAGGATTTGGCAGTCTACCATGCATCGCATCCGCACCTACGTTTTGTCATCACTGGTTGTCGCACTGGCGTTGACTGCCGTTTCGTCAATGGCTCAACAGCCATTGGCACCTGGTGTCCTGCGGACGATTCCCGTGAGCCTGGACCCGCGAGACAGTTTTTCTCTGCCGATGCCGCTCCCTGGTTTGGATGCCAACAAATGGGAGCCTAACTACATCGCTCAAAAGGATACGCTGCATGGGATGTCGCAACGAGTGATTCTGTTCCGAGATGTCTGGCAGTACGAGTTTTCTTTTGTTGGCCAACTTCGCCAGGCTCGACTGTTGGTCCCGGACGCCAAGACCGGCACGGCGACGCCGAAAAATGTTTGGTACCTCCTGTATCGCGTTCGAGATACCGGCAAAACGTTGACCTACGAAGAGGTCAAACTCAACCCGGAGTTTGATCATATCAAACACGAACTCCAACGGGACAAGGCGATTCCTTCCAGCGAAAACAGGTTCTTCCTGCCTCGTTTTCAGCTTGAAGGCTGGGTCGTTTCCAATCCTAAAGTCGGTCACCAAAAAGTCAGCTACGCCGACAAAGTCAGCCCGATGGTCCTTCGACAAATCCAGCGGCGGGAAGATCCAGGACTGCAATTATTGGATCCAATCGCGTTGATGAACACGACGATCCCGATGGCCAAATCGGATTCCGATGGCGGTGTCTGGGGCGTTGCCGTTTTCGAAAACGTGGATCCTCGCATCGACTATGTCAGTGTTTTCGTTGAAGGAGTGACCAATGCGTTCCGGATTCAGGATCCGAAACAGCCGACCTTGCGAAAAACACTGCAGTTGAACTTCTGGCGGCCCGGTGACACAGTGGCTGAAGAAGAGGATGAAATCAAGTTTGGCATTCCGCTGGTCGACGATCCCCGTCAACAAGCCATCATTTGTCAACGATACAATTTGCCAGGTCCACTCATCCGAGCCTATCGGATCAACAAAGAGGCGGGTGACCGGCAAGTCCTCGTTCTTGAGGCCGATGCCAAAGTCAGCCTGAAGGACTTTACTTCGGCGCTATCGCCGAGTCTGGATCAGGGCCAACTTCCACCGTCGATCAGTAAGGCGTTTGCGGATTCCGGGATTTCTATCAACAAAAACCCGGCCCTTCAGACATTGGTGGAGGGAAAACGCTGGACCTTTTCCGAAGGCGAGGAAAAGTACATTTTGGCCTATGAGCCCCAGTTCTGGGAGCGAGACCAGGAAGGGATTCGGTTCATCAAAAGCCTTGATCACTTCTGGATTTACCGATAAAATTCGAGGCTCTCGCGGCGGTAATCTTGAATCAAACCGCCCAATTTTGATCAAGAAGTACCCAACGGGAAGAATCCAATGGCTCATAAAAAGGGCAGGGCTCCAGTCGCAACGGTCGCGATTCGAATGCGCAACGGCTGGGCGTCAAAAAGTTCGGCGGTGAAAGCGTGATTGCCGGCAATATTCTGATCCGCCAAAACGGCAATAAATGGCACCCCGGCGAATGTCGGCCAGGGCCGTGACTACACGCTTGTTCGCGTTGACCGATGGCCAGGTAATGTTTGATCGCAAGGGTCGACGCATCAACGTCGTTGCTCAGTCAAACTAGCGGGACGGATTGCCACCAGCGATGGCTATCGTTTGACAGGCCATCAGCCAACGGCCCGTCCTGAAAATTCTCGCCGTCAGCAGCCAGAAAAACGGCTCAGTTTGACAAAGCTTTCCGTTCAGGAACAATACCGGGATACCCCATGGGTATCCTTTTTCTATGTCGCTGCCAATTTTTCCGCGAGGGCCACGTTGTGCGCCCGTCAGGATCGAAACAAAGCCATGTTTGTTGACCAAGTTCAAATTGAAGCTTTTGGTGGTCGTGGCGGACACGGATGTATGAGCTTTCGACGTGAGAAGTACGTTCCGCGTGGTGGCCCTGACGGAGGCGACGGCGGCGACGGTGGCAGCGTGATCATTGTCGCCCGCGAAGGCGTCAACAGCCTCGTTGCACTGGCCAATCGACACCATGTCCGCGCTCAAAACGGAGTCGGTGGGATGGGGTCAGGGCGGCATGGACGTTGTGGAGAAGACACGATCATCGAGGTTCCGCCCGGAACGGTGGTTTTCGATTCCCAAAACGGATTGATCATGAAGGATTTGTCCGTCAGCGGGGAAAGCGTGATCGCTGCTCATGGCGGTCGTGGTGGCAAGGGAAATACTCGGTTCAAATCATCGACAAACCAGGCCCCCCGTCAGGCCACGCAAGGTGCCGAAGGCGAACATCGCTTTTTGAAGCTGGAGTTGAAAGTCATCGCCGACGTGGGATTGATCGGAAAACCAAACGCGGGAAAGAGTACGCTGCTAAGTCGGCTATCGAGTGCCAAACCCGAGATCGCCAACTATCCATTTACGACGAAGTACCCAAACCTAGGCCAGGTTCAGATCGGATACGACCGATCGTTCGTCGTCGCGGACATCCCCGGTTTGATCGAAGGCGCCCATCAGGGTGTCGGGCTTGGACATGATTTTCTCAGGCACATCGAACGAGCCGGCATTCTCGTGCATCTGGTTGAGCCGATGCCTATGGATCAAACCGATCCCATCGAGAATTACCAATCGATTCGCTACGAGCTGGAGCACTACCAGGATCGTCTCAAAATCGTCCGGAAATCGTTGTCGTTACCAAGTCTGAATTCCCCGATGCCGAGGATGTTCGCCCAGACGATTGGCTGAGTTCTCGGACAAAGAAGTTTTGTTGATTTCAGCCGTTACCGGCGAAGGCCTGCCGGAACTTGTCAACCGCATCTGCCAGGTATTGGAACAAGAGGCTGCATGCAACTGATTGCCGTCGACATCGGGAATAGCTCCGTCAAAATTGCTGCCGTCTCCGATGAACGGGATCGATGCTTGGTCGTCGAAGCGATTCTTCAGCAAGATGGAACCATCGTATCGGATCTGTCCAATATTGAGGCTTCCCCTGAACCGGCACTGTGGTCGATCTCCAGCGTCAATCGGCAACTGCTGCAGCGGTTGGTTGATTGGATCGCGAAGTATCGACCGCACGACTCGTTGCGTGTTCTGTCAGCGGCCGACATGGGTTTGAGAATCAACGTTGAGTTCCCTGAAAAAGTCGGTGTGGATCGTTTGACAGCAGCCTGCCACGCGATCCATCTCAATAACGGCGGGCCGGTTGTCGTTATCGACTCGGGAACTGCCGTCACCGTTGATCTGGTCGATGACCAGAGCGTGTTTCAGGGTGGGATCATTTTCCCGGGCACACAAGCCAGCCTGGCGGCTTTGGCCGCCAATACGGACGCCCTTCCCGATCTGACCAAGGTCAACGGTATCGCCGGTTCCTCAAGTTTCTTAAACGAGGCAGGATTTCTGGGAAAATCGACCGAGACCGCGATCTTGCTGGGAGTCTATCAATCTCAAATCCAGACCTTGAAGTCGGCTGTCGCAACACATAATTCCAATTTCCATCCAGGCACGGTGGCGGTTTACATAACGGGAGGCGGTGTCCAGGAAATCTCGAATTGGCTACCCGCGTCATGGCACAGGATTCCCGACCTCGTATTGCAGGGCGCGCGAATGCTGGGCCGAGAATTCATTAATCAGTCGGCCGAGCGATGAAAAATTGTGGCGGACCCCCACCTTTCAACAGCAATCGCCCGCGGTTGGACGAAGACGTTTGCGCAATGCTCACACCGACCGGACGTGGCGCGGTCGCAGTTATCTGGTTCCAAGGTGCTTCGGCCACTAAGACGATTGATAAACTGTTTGTAACAAAGTCCGGTGATTCAGTTTCCGGTAGGCCAAACCAGCGACTGCTGTATGGTCACTGGAAACCGACCGCTGAAGACGTCATCCTGATCCGAAAATCGAGCCAGGCATTTGAAATCCATTGCCATGGAGGAAAAGCCGCACCCGCCACCATCATGGGTTCGCTAAAGAAACACGGTTTTCGTGCCCTTCAACCGATAGAGTTGGCAACTGCAATTCATCAATCTGGATGGAAGGCCCAGATTGCGAACGCGATTTCTCAAGCGACGACGGAAAGGTCAGCGCTGCTGCTTCTGCATCAGTATTCGATTGCTGACAAGCTGGTCAAGAGATTCACCGACCTGCTACAAACCCATCAAAAAGAAACGCTGTTGCTGGAACTGCCCCAGGTGATTCAGGGGGCGAATTTTGGCATCCATTTGACGCGACCCTGGTCCGTCGTCGTGTGTGGAAAACCGAATGTTGGCAAAAGCAGCCTGATGAATGCCATCGTCGGCTTCAATCGAGCGATCGTGCATGCCCAACCCGGAACCACGCGCGACGTGGTAACCCAAACAACCGCGGTTGATGGATGGCCGATTGAACTGAAAGACACAGCGGGATTGCGGAATGCTGAAGACTCCATCGAAGCGATCGGCGTGAGGTTATCCCGCGAGGAAATTCGATCGGCGGACCTGGTCGTGGCCGTTTTTGATGCGACCGGGGATTGGACGCGCGAAGACCATGAATTGCTGGACGAATCGGGTGCCTCGTTGGCAATCTTCAACAAGCAAGATGCCCTGGAAGCTGATTTTGAACCTCCCAACCTGGCGGCCATCTGCCTGCAAACGTCCGCCAAAACCGGGGCTGGAATCCCGTTGCTCGTGGAATCCCTCGCCGCGGAAATCGCGAGTGAATTGCCCGCCCGAGATCTGTTACTGCCAATCAACGCAGAGCAAGAGGAATGTGTCCGACAGGTTTTGGAACTGGTTCGAGCAGATCAATTCGTGCCGGCAATCGAACTTTGGCAATCGTATGCGCAATAAATCTTGCTCCGACCTGGCAATCGCCCAGAGGCGTGGACCGATAACCGATTCCAAGTCTTTCATTTTGGAGTTCCGTCCGTCGACTGCGATCGACCCAATGGAATGCCAGCCTTCGGTCGCCTACAGCAAATGCCGAGCTTTGATTTCCAGATACTCGTTGACCAGCGAAGAAGTTAGTTGTTCGGGAAACACGTCGAGCGCCAGGACGCCCTGATGTTTGAGGTCCGTGATCACCTGGTGCCGCCAACTCAAAACGTCCACCGCCGCAGCGCCCCGATAAATCGTCGTCGGATCGGCGGCTCGAGCCTCATCCACTGCCGAAAACACTTCCCGGTCCCGCAACAGAACGGCCAGCGGCAAGTGTCGTCCCGTCAGTGAGCCCAAGTATTGGCGAATCTGGTGCGCATTGATCTCATCGATCACGTTGGTCACCAACACTATGAGCGACCGTTTTCTGCAATGGCTGCGAAGATAGAGAAATGCCTCATCGTAGCGTGATTCGACGTAAGCCGGCCGCTGGTCAAAGGACGCATTCAGAAGTCGATTGATGTGATTCACGCCCGCACGCGCCGGTGTGTAATTGTGTATTGCGTCGCTAAAGCTGATCAAGCCGACCGAGTCTCCCTGGCGGAGGGCCACATAACTCATCATCAACATCGCATTGAGCGAATGGTCCAGCAAGCTGATCTCACCGGACAGGCCGGTCATCATCCGGCCGCAGTCTATGAGAAAAATAATCCGCTGGCTCTGATTCGATTGAAAGTCTTTTACGGTCAGCTTTCTTCGACGCGCCGTGGTCCGCCAATCAATATGCTTGAAGTTGTCGTCTTGAGTGTAGTCTCGCAGCCTTTCAAACTCATTGTCCTGGCCGATCTTCCTGGTTCGCCGGAGCCCCATCAGGCTCAGTCGATTGGTTTTGGCAAGCAAATCAAATTCAGTGATCTGTTTCATGTCAGGATAGACATTGACAACCGATTCACAAGGCAACTTGAAAAAACCATTCCACAAACCCAATCGACTGATTACTCGCAGGTGGATGCAGCGAAACAGCTGTTTGCCACGTTCCAGGCAAACGAACTGATACCGGAACAAGGTTCGGCTACGGCCACTGATATTCAATTCCACTTGATCCGGAGTAACTTGAAACGTGCTGGGAAAATCATCCCGCACGGTCGCTCGACATCCCCTATTTGAGTTATTGGTCAACTCGATCTCGGCAGGTTGAGATTTTATCAACGATGCCGTTCCCGGGATATCTCGCGTCGCATCAAAGCGTCGTTCGGGAACCACCGTTAAAAGATCAAGAAACCCGACCGTCACCAGGAGCCCATCCAACGCCAATACATACCAGCCGACGGCCGGTGCCAGAATCATCACGATCGACAAAAGCGCGGGAACGGTCGAACAAAACAACAGACGTCGACTAGGGTAGATGTTCCATACGCGGGCAAACACGAACAGCGGCAGTGCCATCAACAGCAGCAAAATGACTGGCCGATTAACGAGAAAATCAAAAACAAAAGGGATAGCGTTGGACAACGATTGGTTCCGTTGAGAAATTTCAGGATGTCTGTTCGGTTCGCAGCCGCGGTACTTCAACGGTACGAATCAACTCGGATAACAACTGATCGACGGTCTGACCTTCGACTTCGGCTTCGGCGGTTAACATGACTCGATGACGGAGGGCGGGCAGTGCAATTTGAACGACGTCGTCAGGCACGGCGTAGTCTCGACCGTAAAATGCTGCCAGGGTTCTGGCGCCTTGCATCAAACCAATTCCCGCGCGCGGTGACGCTCCCATGTAAAACTGGGGCCATTGGCGAGTCAAACGTACGATCCGGTTGATGTAATCGACCAACAGCGGGTCAACACGGACATTTGCATTCGCATGTGTAATCGAAACGATCTGTTCAGGATTGGTAACCTGCTGGACCTCATGATTAAGTTGATCCTCGACATCCTGTTGCCCGCTATGCATCAACAGGATCTCGGCCTCCTGTTCGGCGGTCGGGTAATCCGCGACCAACTTGAACATGAAACGGTCCAATTGCGCTTCCGGCAAATTGTAGGTTCCCTCGGACTCAATGGGGTTCTGTGTCGCAACGACCAGGAACGGCAACACCAGTTCGTGAGTCACACCATCCACGGTCACGTGCTTTTCCTGCATGATTTCCAGCAATGCCGCATGGGTTTTGGCCGGCGAACGATTGATTTCATCGGCCAACAACAGCTGCGTAAACACGGGGCCGGCGCGAAAATCAAACTCCTGGGTCTTCATATTGAAAATCGGTGCGCCCGTAATGTCCGAGGGCATCAAATCGGCAGTGAACTGAATTCGACCGAACTTGCAGCCCATGATTTTCCCAAGGGTGCGGACAAACAGCGTTTTTCCCAAACCGGGAACACTTTCGATCAGGACGTGCCCGCCAGAAAAAAGAGCAACCAACGCTCCCTGGACCAACTCATCCTGTCCGACAAAAATTTTGGCGATCTCTTCGGAGATTCTGCGATAAAGTTTCCGCGTTTCGGTTTCCGCTCCGACCCTCTCGGACGATTGCGATTGGTCATCCTCTTTGTCCAACGGGCTGGTTGGTAAAGCGGCTTCAATAATCGGTTCGGGTAGGCCATCGCTGATGGGGGGCGGCACAGGTGAGACCTGGTTACAGTTTGGGCATTTTGCGTCTTGGCCGGCAAGCGACGCAGCGACTTTGAGTCGAATCTTGCAATGGGCGCATTCGAATTCGATTTTTTCCGGTAACGGTTCGGCGCTATCGGGCATGCTGACTTCGTCGTTCATATCAATTGATTTGCTGAGTTTCGGATTTGAGAATTAGGACGAGGGCACGGTTGCGCCACGACTGCGGACACTCAGGTCTGCTTTGATGGATTCGGATCCCGCGATACGTTCTGTTTATAGTGTTGGATGTTATCCATGGCTTGTTGGGATTGCTCGGTTCGTTGCAACAGTTTTCCCATCGCGGCAATGTGACTCCGAAAAGAGGCATTGGAACCATTCCCAAACTCTCGCGGTCGACCAAAAATCGGAAAGAACACAAAACAGAACAGTACTCCGCAAAGCAGGAAATGGGGAACAATGTATCGCAGTGGTGGCTGAGCAATCCAGGCCCAGGAATTGTGGTTGAGCGAATCTTTATCGGATACAACGATCCCGTTCGGTCCGCTCTCCAGAAAAACGACAGCCGGGTAATCACGGCATTGCTCGATCAGTGCGTTGGCAATTCGGCGATTGGCATGATTCACCAGGCCAAAGTTAAGTAAAAACGAACCGTTGCTAATGACAATGATCTTTCCGGTATCGTCTTGATTCTCGATGGAATAGGCAAAATCCTGTTCGTCGGCCGCCAACAATGTCGAGACAACTCGCTCCGGATCTTCCCATACTTGCGGCGACGGACGAAGCCAAGTGGACAACTCGATATTGGCGGATTGGCCATTCAGGTTTTCCGCCCAGGGCCCGGACATCTTGGTTGCTTTACGACGCAAAAGTGGGCTTAGCTCAAACCAGTCGCACTTCTGCCGTTCTTCATCACCGTCCATCCTGCGCCGTCGCTGGTCTTGCCTGAGGCGAGCCTCCGCCAGCAGACGATAGATCTCCTCCCTATCCTGACTGCCGTCCCCCAACAAATGTTGAAAAAGATCGACTTCTGCATCGTAGTCTCGGCCAACGTAAATCAGTGTCCTCAGGTAGCCTTCGGTCAACCAGTTTTCGAGTGCGTCGATCGCTTCCGACGATGGGCATCCCTGGTCATTGGGAAACCAGACAATCGTGTTGTAACGATTCAATCGCGGAGAGATTTTCCGATACCGTTTGACTCGAAATCCGTTTTCGCGAAACATTTCAAACAACACACTGGTACCGTTAACGCTGGTGCCACCTTGGTCACCGACAACCTTTCCGTACTCGGTCACCAGTTCCTGTCGTCGACCGCAGCCCACAAGCACCGTCAGCAAAACGAGCGCGTAAAACCACCCTCGCGTGGCGGAACTTGGGAGCAAGGATCGAACGAACGGCAAGTGGAGTATTTGATGCGCGTGATGCTTCATGGTGCAACCTGGGAAGTTTGACTCACGCGGTTTTGGAAACCGTCCAGTTGATTCCAACAGGATTCGAAATCCGCTTTCGAAACGATATGGTCGCCAAAAAAAGTCGCCTCAAACGGTACCATGATTTGTTGGTAGAAATCCGCAAGAGACCGATATGGACGAAGTTCACTCAAATATTGACGGTTCGTTTTGCCTTTTCGCAATCGGATCAACCCGTTTTGATCCAGGGTGATCAACACATGACTGAAAAGGTAGATAATCGCCTGACGGAAATCGCTTGCAGCATAGGCCTGCTGGGCCAATTGTCGCAAGTCCCCGGTTTCGTGTTTCATTTGGAACGGCAGCTGTTTGATGCTTTCTGCCAGGCTGCGTTTTGACAACATGACATCACGCTGTGTACGTGATCGTGACTCGATTCGAAAAAATGCCCATAACAACGCGCCGAACAACAACGCGATCAAGAGAGCGACAACGACCCACGCGACCATGCTCAACCCGTACCCGGAGCCACCGCCGACATTGGGCCGGGTTGGCTGTTGCTTGTCGATTCCCATCGGAACCTGGTCCCGATCTATTGATTTTGCACCGCGACGTTGCGGCAGCTCCACCGATCGAACCTCATCACGGGACGCGTCGTACCAGGGAAAACGGCGTTTGGACAACGACTCTTTGGCCGCCTCGTCCACAATTTGTCCCACGACTGTCGGGCATTCAGACCAGCCAGGACAGAACGAGATCGCCGCCGCCCACATGATGGTGTCGGCGATGCTCCAACCACCAGATTTAAAGAAAATTCTCGACACTCGTTTCAACCTTTTCCCGCTCCGTCCTTCATTCGATTGTCCCCAGAACTCTTTGCCCCTCGGCCCGCATCTTCAATTCAACAGACCAGCCTTCCTGCCGAATACGAATATCGACGTAAGAGAGAAATCGCACAACTGCTGCAAAAGCCGCCGACATCCACAGGGCTGCAATCCAATAATAGGCGAAAAGTGAGATCTCCGAATTGGCTTGCAGGTTCAATGTAGAATCGATCGTCACGTACATCGCAAAAAAAGCGAAAGTCATCGGAACCAAAAACAGGCTGGTTACTAACGTCCGTCCGAACAAATCGGAACTGGCCGCAGCATGCAGCGATTGCGATCGCCGCTTGAAATTCACCTTGCCGGGCTCGGTAACGGAGATTGGCGTTTTCTCGAGCAGCAACATCTCGGAGACAAATGGCCGTAGCCCCCGAACCAGCATGGAGATCGCCACCAAGAAAGGAAGAAAAAACAGACTCAGTCCAAACAGAACATCTTCGTCAGCGTGACGCGTCAACCATCCTAGAAACAAAATGGGCACCACCAATCGCACAATTCCATGGATCCAAAGAAAGTAAGGCGATACACGAAACGTGCCTCGAATCGTCTGCCTGATACCGGGTCGGCCAACAAACATTGCCTGACCAAGATAGTAAGTGATGAATGTCGTACCGACCTGTGCCTGGCTGACAACCAATAGAAAGGTAATCCAGTAATAGGTCGGGCCATAATCGAATCGAAAAATATCCGTGACCAGCCAGCCTGTGATCAGCCAATCAGCAACAATCCAAGGCAAAGCTCCAAGAATCAGCAAAAGGACAAGGGGTTTGAAATGATCGCGAATGACCTGTAACGCCAGATCACAGATTTCGAGAATTCCACGTTCGCGAATCGCGATAAATGTGTGGTCAAGTTTCATTTGGAAGACTCCGAGGCCGACGGTTCGTCACCGCGCGGATATCCCAGGACCACGAAATAGACCATTAACAGACAACTGGTAAAGACGGCCACCATCCCCTTGATCCACCAAGGTAGAAACTTCTCGGAGGTCGGCGAAATAAAACCCTCAATCAATGCCGCGAAACAGAATAGCACCACCGCGCACATGACAATCGGCAGCGCTTCCCTGGCTGTTTTGATCAACGAATCGGTGCGACGCAGGCCTCCCGTTCGTAACCAGCTCAAACCGATTTTCAAACCGGCACCCGCCGAAAGCACAATCGCAGTCAATTCAACAGGACCATGGGCAGTCACGAAGTTCTTGAAATTGATACTGGCATCACCAAGCTCGGGACGAAACATGTACCCGAACACGGCTCCCAATTGCACCGCGTTGAACGTCAGCGTGATCATGCCCGGCAATACGAACAGCATCATCACAAAACAGCTGAGGCCGATTCCGGCATTGTTAAATACATAGAAACCCATCATCGCTGAGTTGGTGCCGACTCCCCGGTCCCCAAAATTCGCGTACATCTCCGTGTACATCTCCAGGTTTTGCTCACCCACGACGTCTTCCGCAAACCCAGGCCACACCGTGTTTTCATAGGCAAGATAAGCGGAGATCAGGAACAGTCCCCAAAACAGCAGCGTGACAATGTGCACACAGGGATCGTTGAAAATCAGCTTTGGCGTGTCCTCGAAGATCCGCTTGTACCAGGTGTGCCACTGAAATTTGCGGCTGCGATACATCTGGTTATGCGCTTTGGCAACCAGGCGATGCAGATAGTCGACTGTGTTGGGTGGCAGTTGATAGGATTCCGCGAGGGCCAGGTCAGCACAGGCGGCACGGTATAGTGTTGCGAACCGTAACACGGATTCCGGATCCGTCCCGCTTTTTCGACTTGAAATCTCATTGCACAACTTCTCCAACTCGCGCCAGAACGGTTGTCGTTTTTCAATCAGCTCTGCAACTCTCATGATGATTCCTGTTCGGCAAGGGTTGCCGTTGGCGTGTCCAAAATTTCGGCCGGTAGCGATCGACCACCCGGCGCCTGTAATCCCTCGTCGTCGTCCGAGGCTTGGGAAGCGATAAACGTTTTGTGGTAAAGCGCGCAAATAAACAAATCGTGATCCGTATCAGGCAACAAGTCGAATTTCTTGAGGAGTGGCCCCGCGAGATGTCCGGCAATTTCTGCAGCTCGTGGATACGGCAGGTATCGACGCTGGTCGACATAATCGGCGATCGCGGTCGCCATACTGGGCGTCGGGCTAAATCCGGGTGGGATCAACCCCGCCAGTCCCGGCACGCGCGCGTCAGTAAAGACGGCAAGATCCGGCTCCCGGCGAGTCGACTCATGGACGACTATGGTTCCGGCCACGAGATCACCGACTCGCTGATACTTTTTGCTGATCGTCATCATGATCAAGCCAAACAGACAAGTCGGAATTCCTCCGCCAACGGGTTCCTCCAACTGCAGAAGGGCTGTAAATGAGACCACCGGAGCAATGTCCAACAAACGAAAAAAGTTCCTCAAGGTAGCCTGAACCCCGTCGATCGAATGGCCGTTTGTAGACAACACGCGCATTCGGGTCCAGCGTTTCCCCAACGTTTGTCCGTTAAAATAGGTTTCCATCCAGGCGCCGTAAAACCAGTACACGACGAAGTAGCTGACCAAAGACAAACCACTCAACACACCCATAAATGCCTCAGCAAAAGACCCCAACCCCATCGCGGCCGCCAAAGGGATGAAGACCCAGGCAAACAACAGGTTGATAGCAATCGCAAGCAAAATAAATCCGAAGATGGATACGATGATGTCCAGCAGGTATGCCAAAGATCTTCGAAACGGCCCGGCAATCTGATACTGAAAAGAAATGTTCTCCGGCGTCGTCACCCGGAGAATCGTATCCAATACTTTGCGAGGCGCGATTTCGTCGCCCGATTCGCGGTCGGTTTCGGCTGTTGAACCGGTGTCGAGCGATTTGATGGAGCCAACAAATTTGCGGGGTTTTACCATACGAACTAGAAGCGTTTTTTCTGTTTCCTTAGACCCGCCCGACCCATTGCTCCCGCCCCACGGGCCTGGCAAACCGCCCACGGACACGACTCACATCGCCTGAACTTCTTCATTTTCACCGCGTCACTACGCTTTCGCAAGTCGCTCGACGCGAGTCAGGGATTGGCTACTGGATCAAGGCGATAGCAACACGGATTCTCATTGACTTTCCATTGGTTAACCCGAGCCAACGACCGGCAGATTTACCGTATAATGAAGCCGCAGTTTTCACACAGGGGGTATTTTTATGAAGATCTCATTCGTAATTTTTTCGGCCATTGCTTGCGTCATTGGGCTATCGAACGTCTTGCCGTCCCAGGATCGAATTGCCGTCCCGCAGTCAGACGCAACCGAACTGGCGTTAATTGATGATCTCGAAGACAGCTTTGTAGCACTTTTTAATGGCCTGACACTCATGGGATGGGAACAGAAGAACGGTACGGCAACGTATGAGGTTGTAGACGGTACGATTCTGGGAAAAACTGCGGTAGGCAGTCCGAATTCATTTCTTTGCACTGAAAAAGAGTATGGCGATTTCGACTTGAGGTTCGAAGTGAAGGTCGATCCCGGCCTGAACTCGGGTGTTCAGATCCGGTCGCTTAGCAAACCGGGTTTCCAAAACGGTCGTGTTCATGGTCCGCAGGTTGAAATCGAATCTGACCCTGGCGAATCGGGCTATCTCTATTCCGAGGGTACCGGACGAAACTGGATCAGTCCGACTCAGACGCAAAAAAATGTATTCAAAAATGACGGCTGGAACCAATACCGAGTGGTTGCAGATGGGAAACGTATTCAAACGTGGATCAATGGAACCATGGTCGAGGACCTCGAAACTCCCGCAGAAGAGTCACTTAACGGATTCATTGGACTTCAGGTTCACAGCATAAGTAAAGGCGAAGGTCCGTTCAAAGTTCAATGGCGCAATATCCGGATTCGAGAACTCGATGGCAGTGAAACTCGTTTCATCCAGGCTCTGAAAGGCACGCCAAAGATTGACGGCAAGGTGGATGATATCTGGAAGACTGCACCTCGATTGCTGACGTCCCGATCGGTCGAGGAACTTGATGTCCTGGACGAGGATGAAGCACCTTCAACTGCCTCTGTCAAATGCCTTTGGGACGCGGAATACCTGTACTGCCTGGCCGTTGTCAGGGACTCGAAAATCCACACGACTGGCAGCGAAGACTATGAGCAGGATTCCGTTGAGTTTTTTGTCGATGGCAACCTGGGGCGAAGCGTGTATTACGACAAGGACGACGCTCAATATCGCACGTCTGCCGACGGCAAACACAGTTGCGGCCCAAGCAGCAATCTCGACAACTATCAGGCATCAGTTAAGCGCACTGATGATGGCTACATTGTTGAAGCCCGCATCAAATTGGACACTGCAGCCGGCAAGAAAATCGGTTTTGACGTCCAGGTGAACAACGATTCGGGGTCCGGTCGTCGCCAATCGGCAATGAAATGGAATGACTCTTCCAACAACACTTGGCAGGACACGTCAGGAATGGGAGTGTTGGAAATGGTTGACAGTCAATAATGACATCAAAATCAAAAAGCGACTTGCATGATGGCCGATGGTGAACCCGTACCGGGGGGGTATCGATTTTCGCTTTTCCAGTTGATTTCTGTGTTCGTGTTTTTGACACTGATGACCGGAATTCCGGTCATCCAGTATCAAAACCGTTTGAAGCAGGCGAAGTTGGTCATGGAGAACGCTCGATTAAAGACAGAGTTGGCTGAACTGGGCAGTCTACTCGAGGAAAGCGACAATCAGCATTCCAGCCTCTCGATCGCTGAAAAACTTTTGCATCAACTGATCCAGGAACCCGCCAGGAACGCCAAAGCCATCGCCTTTTTGAAATCAAAACCGGTAGGCAGTTTAGAATGCACGACCCATTCGCTTCCCGGCTTGGCCAACCGTTCTTTCTGCAAGTATTACGAGCCGATCGACAATTTCCGCGGCTGGTGGACGGAGCCTGCCGCCTGTTTCCTCGTGCAAGAAGAACCCTTTAAGATTGTTGACACGGTCGTCGAAGGCCATGCACGCATGCCGGAAAAGAAAGACGACGAGTACTTCATTATCGTTGTCAGACCCGACGAGCAGGAGGTTAACTTTCGCATCTTGGAATCCGGATTTCAACTTTCCGAATAGCGGTACGTCGCGAACAGTACCACATCGCAACCTGCGCCCCAATCACGTCAAGACTTTTTCTTGGTCCAGTCGCGACGCTGACGGGAGCTGGGAATATCGAGTTTTTCGCGGTACTTGGTGACCGTTCGACGGGCGACATTGAATCCCATCGCTTTCAAACGATGCATGATTTCGACATCGCTGTAGGGTTTTGATTTGTCCTCGTGGTCGATCAGTTTTTGTAATTCGATGCGAATCTTGTTCCACGCGATCGCTTCCCCGTCCTGGGTGGTTGTGCCTCCCATAAAAAACATTCGCAATGGCAAAATTCCTCGGTGGGTCTCAAGCCATTTATCGTCAACGGCGCGACTAACGGTCGTGACAGCTACGCCGACAATGTCCGCGATCTGCTCCATCTTAAGCGGCTTGAGAAATTCCGGGCCGTTATCGAAGAAATCTTTCTGGTGATTCACAATCGCCTGTGCCACTCGCGTCAACGTGTTTCGTCGCTGCTCGATCGATTCGATCAACCACTGGGCGGCTGTTATTTTGCGCTTGATGAATTCCTTTTCCTCTGGTGTTGCCTGCCCGTTCGCGATCCGCTGTCGATAGTACTTGCTAATGTAGAGACTGCGGGCAGGGCTTTCTTCCATCTTGACAATGTATTTTCCATCTTCGTCCGTCTCCAGCCACAGATCCGGTGTTACCGTGGGAACGAAGTCCTCTGCGAAACAGCTAGCCGGTTTCGGATCGAGCTTGCGAAGTTCATCCCAGGCTTCCTGAATTTGTTCAATTGACATGCCGGTCGCTTTTTGAATCTGGGGCATCCGGTTGTTACTCAAATCATCGAGGTGATTGAGAATCAATGCCCGGAGCTCTTTTAAATGCGGCGTGTCCGGCCGCAGCTGCAACAACAGGCACTCGCCAAGATCCCGGGCCCCCACTCCCGGGGGATCAAGTTGTTGGACATGAGCCAATGCCTCTTCCGCCAATTCCAGATCCTCGTCGGATGCATCGGCAGGCAGCAGATCTCTCAGATTCACGTTCAGTCGACCACCGTCTTTGGCGGACAATGCCGAAACAATTCTGTCGCACATCTTCAGGAGCTTCGGAGCCAAGTCCATTTCGTGCAATTGGGCCGTCAGATAATCCTGAAGCGTCTCACCACGATTGACGAGATTAGCCATCAAATCGTGTTGCCGATCTCCACTCTCTTGGACACGGTTCGAGGAAGGACGACTGCCATCAAAAAAATCGGGAATATCTTTGTCAAGATTAAGCAGCCTCTCGAAATCATCCTCGCTGCCTTGTTTTTCCTCGATGACCAGTTCTTTCTGGTCGACATCGTTTTGTTCGTTTTCGGGCTCGGTGCGTTGCTCGTCTTCGGAATATGACTCATCGTCCCGTTCGAGGGCCGGATTTTCGATGAGCTCGCGATCGATCTTGGCCTCCAAATCAGCTTTGGCCATCTGCAAAATCTCCATCGACTGGATCATGCGCGGAGCCAGCGTTTGGGTTTGCTTCTGGGTCAGATTTTGGCCAAAGGAAATTTTCATTCAGAATCAACTATCGAATTGGAATGGGGTCGTCAAGCTCGCTAGTTCGTTTGGCAAGTCAATTTCACATTCCATTTCATTGACGAAGGTGAAGTTGTTGGCCACGAAGTGCCGTTCTCTGTAAGGAAGAAGCCGGAAGCAATGGAGAACAAATATTGTCGGTATTCGATCATGCAAGCATTCGGATCCACCTGCCTCCATTGTAGTAAATTTACGATTTCAATTCCGCTTCGGCGGGTTAAAAACGGAATGAATACTGTTATTGAACGAATTTCCCCGGTGTCGCCGCCAGATGGATGACTGGTATCAATTGTTCCCTAACCCGCCAAAGCCCTCGCCATTGACTCTGCTTGCTGATCGTGCACCCCATTAACAAAAATAAACCCGTTTCCGATGCCACAGCTGGAATCCATGCGTTTCTATCGGGACGAAGCCGCATGCATCGACGGATGCATTCCTGTCACCAGGGCATCACGATCAGCAATTGGGTTGCCAGCACGAAACGCCAGGAAACTCGTGTAACCGGCACACAAACGTTGCCCAAGCCCTTGCCAATAAAGGCCGCTCCCATGAGGCCGCCGGACATAACAACCACGAAAAGAGGCAACACTAAAACGGTTGCCGCCCCGACATGGCATCCGCCAGTATTTCTTTGTTCGTGTATTCCAGAATACTGCCAGTCGTAATTCCGCGTGCCAGCCGCGTGAGAGTCAGGTTCGAATTCGCCAAGAGATTCGAGATGTGAAGCGCCGTGCCGTCACCCTCGACGGTTGGATTCGTTGCCATGATCACTTCCTTAAAATCACCCTCCGTTACTCGGCGAACCAGATGATCAATCGTCAACTGGTCCGGCCCAATATTATCCAGCGGTGCAACACGGCCCAGCAAGACATGATACAACCCGCGATAGGTTCCTGATTGTTCCAAGGCCATCAGGTCGCGAGGCTGCTCAACAATGCAGAGCAATGTCTGATCGCGCCCCGGATCTCGACAGATGTTGCACATTTCGCTTTCCGCCAGATTGAAACAGATATCGCAGTAGCGCACATTTTCCCGAACACTGCGAATCGAATCTGCCAAAGCGAACGCTTCTGACTCCGGGACTCGCAGAATATGGTACGCCAATCGCTCGGCCGATTTGCGACCGATGCCAGGCAACCGCGAAAGTTGCTCGATCATGTGAGTAACAGATTCCGAAAGTTCAGCCATCGATCATTGCCAAGTGGTGATGAGCCAACCGGTCCTCCCGGACGACCTTTGTCTTGTCCTAGGTTTTACAGGGGCAGTCAACGTAACCGCGCCCGGATCCGCAAATGAGGAACCCGAAAAACTACTTTTCGATTGGAAAAAGCGTCGGATTCCCGTCGAAATTTTGAGCACGTCGCTTCGGCCAAAATCCAGAGCGACGACAACGCCGTCCAAAAACACCGAAGTCTTCTTCACCTGATCCTAAGGCGACGGAATATCGTCCGGATCAACTTGCTCGTCTCCACCCAGCATACCATTGAGCATTTTTTCCATGTTGGCTGGCAGCGTGAGCCCGCCGGTTACCGACTGCATCGCCTCCACGTGGAGTTCTCTCGATTTTTCGATCGCCTGGTTGATAGCCGCCGGCAAGAGATCCTTCACCATTTCAAAATCATTTTTCTCCTCCAGCGTCGGATCGATCTCGATGCTCAAAATTTGCCCGACTCCGTTGGCGTGCACCGTCACCAGACCCGCACCGGCGGTTCCTGTAACTCGGCGAGCCTTAAGCTGTTCGGTAACCTCTTGCATCTTCGGCCCCATGGTCTGAGCCTGTTTCAGCAAAGAAGCGATATTCCCCAGTCCTTTTAGCATGAAATTCTCCAGTCGTTGATGATTCAGGATTTCTTGTTGGAAGACGCTTCAAAAAAGCCTGTAATCTCGGCGTCAAACAACGAAATCGTTTGCTTGATAAATTCGTCTTCTTGAAGTTTACGGATTTGCTGGACGCGGGAAAGTTTGGGGACCACCTTTTTTGCGGCCGCCACGGATTCCCGCGATGCCCGAAACTCGACCCTCAAATCGAGGCCGCTGATTTCCGACAGTTTTGATTCGATTTTCTGCTTTCTCTCCGGCTTGTTGCATTCTCGCGTGTGATACGCGTCACGCAGCGTGACAACGATTTTCTCGGCGTTTTCCCAATCCAGTTTCTCGTAGTCGGAAGCCATGTCCGCCGTCATGTCTCCAAGGTCACTCAACATTCTTGACCAGAAAGTCACAATCTCTGCAGAACTCAGGGCCGTTGCTCCTTGCCCAGGCGAGCTAGTCGGCGAAGGTAGTTCGGCAACGGTCACTGAGGGTGCCACCGGCGAAACCGCCGCTTGGGCGATTTGTGTTTCCGGCGTTACGTCATACGCACTGGGTTGAGAATCGAATCGACGCTCAATTTGTGACGATGCCAGGCCATCCCCGGCCGTCGGTTCGGGGAGCGGTTCACTCGTTAGATCTTTTTTTTTTGCCGGACTGGCCGACGACACTTTTTTCAATTCGACTTTGTTCCGAGCCGTTTTTTTGATCGGTCGTCGAGTCGCCGCCCCTGTGCTTCCGGATTCCGATAACTGGTGAACCAAGTCGGAAATGGCGTCCAGGTTTTCCAAATTGCAGATTCGAATCGCGGCGACTTCCAATAAAGTTCTTGCATGCAGACTGAATTGCATGCGGACCACAGCAGCATCCAGAACCTGTACGATTGTCAGGATGGTTTCCAATCCAAATTGCTCGGAAATCCCGGTCAATGCTTCCTGGTCGGAGCCCGTACACATTAACCACGTATCTTCGCCACAACCCACTCGAACCGCCATCACGTCCCGGAAATACCCCAGTA
The DNA here is from genome assembly GCA_942492215.1 of Pirellulaceae bacterium. Taxonomy (GTDB): domain Bacteria; phylum Planctomycetota; class Planctomycetia; order Pirellulales; family Pirellulaceae; genus Mariniblastus. The sequence continues at coordinate 371,953 of CALODY010000016.1, read as the reverse complement.
ACTGACTGGCCAGTTGACCGGCATCAACGCCATCTTTCGCCGCCTGGTTGATCAGATTGAGCGTTGCAGCCGAATCACGACTGGACATCGCCGCGGCAATTTCCGCGATCCGTCCAACATCGGCCGTACCTAGCAGTTGATGAACTTCCTCGACCGTAATTTCCGTTTCGCAAAACGACAACAGTTGCTCCAACAACGATTGGCTATCTCGCATCGATCCATTGGCTCTTCTGGCCAACAGGTTCAGGACGTCCTCTCCCGCTTGCACGCCTTCCTTGTCCGCGATCTCGCGCAGACGTTGCGCGATTTCGCCGGTCTGCACTGGCGAAAAATCAAACCGCTGACATCGCGAAAGCACGGTGATGGGGATTTTTTGCGGATCGGTCGTGCAAAAAATAAACTTCACATGCGGCGGCGGTTCCTCGAGGGTCTTCAGCAGTGCATTGAAGGCCTGCGTCGTCAACATGTGAACTTCGTCGATGATATAGATCTTGAAGCGCGAGCGACTGGGACGGACAGACGCGTTTGATCGGAGCTGGCGAATCTCGTCGATACCGCGGTTGCTGGCGCCATCAATTTCCAGGACGTCCACGTCTTCACCGACCGAGACCGTCTGGCAGACATCACACTCGTTGCAGGGTTGGGTCGTCGGTCCTTGCTCACAATTGAGACACTTGGCAAAAATCCGTGCGGATGAGGTTTTGCCGACTCCGCGTGCGCCCGTAAACAGGTAGGCGTGCCCCACCCGGTTTTGATTGATCGCGTTGGACAAAGCAGAGGCAATGTGATTCTGCCCAACCAGGTCCGCAAACGATTGGGGACGGTATTTCAGCGCGACAACCTGGTATTGTTCGCTAACGGGAGTTTCATTTTCCGGAGAATTCATCGGGTTCGTCCTTGCAGCAAAGGGTCCCGTATTTTAACCGATTTGGGTCAGCCGTCGTGGTGGCGGCTGGAAAAAAGAAAACGACTGTCGGGTAGAGGACTCCGCACAAGAGTACCCCGCTTAGGGCTGCTCCATATTTCAGGCCTGACCCGTTTCGCGGCTCCCCCTCGCGGAGCCCACTGTCCGACAGTCGTTAATAGAATGTAAATTTGTAAGCGTTCGGCCCGGTTTCGTCAAATGGTCGCGAACGCAAGCTCGAGAAATCACGATTTCCAGACTTCCGACCGAACCTGACGTCAAAACAGCGTCGCGCTGCAAACATGGCTCCCTTTGGGACCCGATTCTCAAAATTTTCAAGCTTGCTTTCCATCCATGAAATTAATCAATGTCCCAATTCCGTCGATCGAGATTTGAACTTCATCGCCATGCTGGAGCGAAAAATCGTCCGGCGGAACGATTCCGGTCCCTGTCATCAACAGGCAACCAGAAGGATGCTCGTTGTCGCGAAAAAGATACTCCACCAGCTCGTTGAATCCGCGTTTGATTTGGTCCAGCGTCGTCGAGTCGCTGATGACGACTTCGCCGCCCCGCAAAATGGTTAGCCGAATCATTGTTTCCGGCGGCGGCGGGTTTTCGGAAATGAGAATGCAGGGTCCTACGGCCGCACATCGATCAAAGGTCTTGGCCTGCGGCAGGTACAAAGGATTCTCACCTTCGATGTCACGGCAACTCAAATCATTTCCAATGGCATAGCCAAAAATCTTGCCGTCGCGGTTGATGGCGAGAACCAATTCCGGTTCCGGAACGATCCAACTGGAGTCGCGCCGCAACGTCATCGTTTCTCCGGGGCCCACGGTCCGATGTGCCGTGGCCTTCAAGAAAATCTCGGGGCGATCCGCATCATAGACGCGATCATAGAAATCGCCTCCGCCAGCTTCCCGCGATTCTTCCATCCGCGCGGACTTGCTGCGGAAATAAGTTACGCCCGCTGCCCAAACCTCTTGATTGTCCAAAGGCTTCAACGTCCCTGACAGGACACTGGACAATTCCGGGTTCGGTCTGGATCGTCCGACCTGTTGGGAAAGAGCTTGGAGCAAGTTGTCACGGTTAACAAGTGAGTTCCAATCCTGATCCAGCCTGAACAACTGACCGTGATGATCCACGACCGGTCCCTGTTCCGTTTTGTAAAGCAACATCGAAGCCACAATCGTTTTCTCCGCCGGCTCAACCGTCCGAGCCGCTATTGGATCGGTAATCTCACCGCATGGGAATAGGGAGAGCGTGCATCAGAAACCAGCACCAAAAGTCATCATGAATTCCGTTAATTGATTGAGATTATCCTGCAATCAGGATAACATTGCACCGTCCTTCGTTTCGGAAGAAAAACATGACCGACCTTTATCCCTTTCTGATCCTGGGGATTGGAATCGCAATCGTTGTCGGCGGAATCGTTGTCATTCGCTTGAATGCCTTCTTGGCACTGATTGCGGCGGCCATGGTGGTCAGCCTGCTCTCGCCCGGTGCCTGGTCGGAGAAAATCAGCCGGGTGTCCGGATCGTTCGGTTCAACGGCGGCTGGAATAGGGATTGTTATTGCGTTGGCCGCGATCATTGGCAAGGCGATGACCGAAAGCGGTGCTGCCGATCGAATCGTTCAATCGTTTCTGAGTTGGCTGGGTGAAAAGAGAGCCCCCACGGTATTGATGAGCAGTGGATTTGTGTTGGCTATCCCGGTTTTTTTCGATACCGTATTTTACCTGCTGGTGCCGTTGGCTCGCAGTATGTTTCGAAGAACAGGTAAACAGTATTTGCGATACCTGTTGGCCATCGCCTGCTCGGCCGCCGCTCATGCGTTGGTGCCTCCCACCCCTGGCCCGCTGCTGGTCGCCGATGCCCTCAACGTGGACCTGGGAATGATGATCCTGATCGGGTGCATGGTCGGATTCCCGGCCGCCATGGCCGGACTGGCCTTCGCCGCCTGGGCAGATCGACGTGCCCCGGACATGAAGCCACCGGAAGAGGAACTGACAGCCCAAGAGGTTGCTGAACTCGACGAACCGCGGCAGCTCCCCGGTCTCGGACTTGCGCTAGCACCGATCGTGAGCCCCGTCATTCTGATCACACTGAATTCGTTTTTTGCCACGATGGTCTGGAGCGAACAATTCGCCAAAGTGCCCGAGCTTTTCAAGTTTATCGGGGACCCGAATTTCGCGTTGTTGATCTCCGCGGCAATCGCTCTGACAACGATGTGGATTTACCGACGCCCTTCTAAAACGGCGTTTGCCTCCAGTATCGAAAGTGCGTTGATGAGTGGCGGGGTGATCGTGTTGATCACTTGTGCCGGCGGAGCTTTTGGAGGTGCCCTCAAAGGGACAGGGATTGCCACGGCGATCGAGAATACGTTTGGCGATTCCGCCGTTGCCGGTCTCGGTCTGCTTTTCCTGTCATTTTTCGTTGCCGCCTTGATCAAGTTTGCCCAAGGCAGCAGTACCGCCGCCATGATTGTGACTTCCGGTATGATCGCCGCCATGATTGGAATCGGTGATTCATCGACGGAGCTGAACATTGGTTTTCACCCGGTCTACCTGGCAACCGCGATCGGGGGCGGGTCCCTTGTCGGCTCCTGGATGAACGACAGCGGCTTTTGGATCTTTTCCAAGATGGGTGGCCTTACCGAAATCGAAACATTGAAAACGTGGACGCCTTGCCTGGCAATCCTGGGAATCGTCGCCTTCATCATGACACTGATCCTGGCAATCGTCATGCCGATGACCGGTTGAGCAACGATTTGAATACGCGCGGAACTCAATCTGCCAAACGAATGGGATAACGGAAAACCAAATGAGCGAATCCAACTGGTTTGACAATGATGAATCGACAATTTTCGACGTTCAGACAACGTCTGACGGACCCACCGGTAGCCTCCCGTTTACCGATCAGATGCTTCGCGAGCGACCCAGCGGAGATTTGTTTGGCTGGTCCCAGGACGCAGCCATGGGCTGGAATCCAACGCAGCTGACGCGCGATGAATTCCTGATTCTCAGTACGATGGGCGGACTCCGCGCTCCCGACGGTTCACCGATTGCACTCGGGTACCACACCGGTCATTGGGAAATTGGATTGCTGGTCAAAGCCGCAGCAGAAGAAATTTCTGCACACGGCGGGCTTCCATTTTCCGGCTATTGCAGTGACCCCTGCGATGGACGTACCCAGGGCACGACCGGCATGTTCGACTCATTGGCCTACCGAAACGATGCCGCCATCGTTTTGGGTAGACTCATCCGTTCGTTGCCAACGCGGAAAGGTGTGCTGGGTATTGCCACCTGCGACAAAGGCCACCCGGCAATGATGATGGCGCTGGCCGGCACCAAAGTTCTGCCGGCCATCCTGGTTCCCGGCGGCGTTACGCTGCCACCGAAACGAGGCGAAGACGCGGGCAAAATCCAGACCCTGGGTGTTCGCTATGCACACGATTTGATCAGTTTGCAGGAAGCGGCCGAACTGGGCTGTCGCGCCTGTGCGACTCCGGGAGGTGGCTGCCAGTTCCTGGGCACGGCCGCCACTTCGCAGGTCATCGGTGAAGCCCTCGGGCTGTCGCTACCGCACTCTGCCTTGGCTCCCTCCGGCCAGCCAATCTGGTTGGATCTGGCGCGACGCTCGGCATACGCGTTGCAGCGGCAATATCGAAACAAGATTAACGTCAGTCAGATTATCACCGAAGCGACAATTCGAAACGCGATGGTGCTGCACGCAGCTTTTGGCGGATCCACCAACCTCTTACTGCACCTGCCCGCCGTCGCCCACGCCGCCGGAATCCGCCGCCCAACGGTCGACGACTGGATTGATGTCAATCGAATTACGCCGCGACTGGTAAGCGTTCTTCCCAATGGCCCGGTGGACCATCCCACCGTTCGTGTCTTCCTGGCCGGGGGAGTACCGGAAGTGATGTTGCACCTGCGCGACCTGGATCTGATCAACACGGATGTCTTGACCGCCAATGCAAAAACATTAAACGAAGTCCTCGACGATTGGCAAGCGAGTGAAAGAAGGAAAAAACTGCGGCAGCGGCTATTCGACGCTGATGGAGTGGACCCGGACGAAGTCATTCAATCCCCCCAACGCGCGCGGGAAATGGGACTGACAGGAACGATGGTGTTCCCGACCGGCAACTTGGCCCCCGAAGGTTCCGTCGTAAAAGCGACTTCGATCGACCCCTCGTTGCTTCGCGAGGGAGTTTTTCAAATTGCCGGAGAGGCTCGAGTTTTCACCAGCGAGAAAGCTGCGATCGAAGCCATCAAGGACCCGAGGGATCCGATCACGAAAGGTCAGGTGATCGTATTGATCGGTTGCGGACCAAGCGGCACCGGAATGGAAGAAACCTATCAGCTGACGTCGGCCCTCCGGCATTTACCTTGGGGTAAGCACGTGCCGCTGATCACGGACGCGAGGTTTTCCGGTGTGTCGACCGGGGCCTGTATCGGACACATCGGCCCGGAAGCCTTGGCTGGTGGGCCGATCGGCAAAATTATCGAGGGTGACCGCATCGAAATCGTCATCGATGCGGTCAACGTTTGCGGTTCCCTGAACCTGGTCGGAGATCGAGCAGGCCGCCATCATGCTGACTGGGGATCCCAAGAATTGGCGAACAGGCAGACCCGATCAGACCTGCGTGAAGCCGACTTCCTTCCAGACGCCACGCGACTGTGGGCGGCGCTGCAAAAAGTCAGCGGCGGCACCTGGGGTGGTTGCGTCTACGATACCGCAGCGATCCTCGCCCGGCTGCAACCGACTGACGGGTAGCAGCCAACCCGGTGTGCGTCACAAGAAAACTCGAAGATCGTGTAAGGTTGGATCGCCCAGCGGATCCATCGAACGATTTAGTTCCGATTGGAATCGAGCTGCGATCAGCAATTCACTCTTATTGCAGACCGATTGATTAACCGAACAAATCCCGATTCATTGGATCGTGGAGGATGTGTGCCGCAGTACGTTCTGCCAAAGCGCCGATCGTCATAAAAGGATTGACGCCCAGGGCCGTGGGGATCACCGATCCATCGGCAACATACAGCCCTTCATGAACGGCCGGCAAATCCGTTCGACCGTCGATGTAGCCCCCACCCGCGAAGTCAAAAACCTGCCCCAGATGGTTCGTCGCGCCGCCATTCGGATCGTCAGACATCCCACAACCACCCAATGGGTGAACGGTGACCAGGTTGTCACCAAAAGCTTTCAGCCGCTTGTATGTGCCGCCGTGTGCCGCGGCCAGCCTTTCGAATTCAGCAAATACCATTTTGCGGTACGCGCTTTCCTTCAGCCCGTCCCATTTGATTTTCCATCGACCTTTGCTTTTGACCAGGCGGCCATTAGCGCCGTCGTGGCCCATTCCGAGCATGATCATCGATTTGTCCAACTCTCGATCCCGCAGCAGGATTCTGAGCACGGGTCGGACGGCGCTCGGTATCGAGGCTTCCTGGATCGTCAAACGTTTTCTCAGTTCAGCCTCGTTGTAATGGTAGTTCAGCGACGTCTGCCCCGAGGGACCCACGGGAATATGACAACTAGGATCCTCAGCCCCGAAGCCTCCAATGTTTGTCCCAGGGGGCAAATCGATCGCGAATCCGATCGTGTCGCCGTTTCCCGACCAGTTCCGGCCCAGCAGGGGAGAAAAGCAAAAATCATCGGACTGGGAATCCAACAAAATGGCGGCACTACTGGGACTGCCCGCCCCGACCACCACAATGCGCGAGTTAACGCTGACGGGATGCCGTGTGATCTCGTGATTCGAATCGTCGATGTATTCCATGTGGATGCGGTAGTAACCACACCGTTTTTCAATCGATTTCACCTCGACCTGCGTAAACATCTCCGTGCCGTTATGCCGAGCGACTGGCAGAAAATTCATGGGCAGCGTATTTTTTGCCCCGATGTTGCAACCCGTATTGCAGTCGCCGCAAAGCGTACAGGGGCGCTGCACGATCCGTTGTGGGTTCCGCATGTGATCATCCAGGTAACGGTAGTCGTACATCACCGAAAGATTGGACAGGTCGAAGAAGCATTCGGACGAACTCATTTGTTCGGACGCTCGTCTGCGCGTCCGAATCTTCGGCGTTTGGTCAACCGGGGACCGGGTCACACTCAATCCTGCGGCAAAGCGATCGTAATAAGGTCCCAAGACTTCAACTTGATTTAAAGCTTTGGGCCATCTTTCTTTTTCAAACACATTCGGATGGGGCCGCAGACAGATACTCGAATTGATCAACGACCCGCCACCCAGCCCGTTTCCGGCCAGGATATTGACTTCATCGTTCATCATCAGGTTGTAAAGGCCTAGCGGCTGTAAAAGTTTGCCTTTGGCGGGTCCTGAAATCCCGACCGTCGAATTCCGCTTCACGTCCAAGAAAGTATCCGGAAATGTGCCCGGGACCCATTCCTTTCCTCGTTCAAGGACACAGATTCGATGATCCGGGTGCAAGCGTTGAGAAAGTCGGGCAGCCATCACGGATGAACCGTAGCCGGATCCGATGACTGCCACGCCAAAATGTACACATTCCTCGTTTTGTGCGGTCAGGAAGAGTTCCCGGATCGGGCTGGAGAGGCGACCTCCAAATGCACTCAGACTGTTTGCGTAATCGTTGGCGGCCCGCTGCTTAATTGGATTCGGAGGTCGATTCCGTTTTCCAATCCGCACCAGATCCGGTTTCTTCTCGTCCGCCTTCGCCGCAGGGGCAATGACGCCGCTGGCGGCCGCGGTTCCGAAAATCGCCTTGAGGGCAGCCCGACGGTTGAGGCTCGATGTATTCTTGCGCTTCGACATGCAGTCTTAGTTCCCGTTGGCAGAATGCGCTCTTGCTGAAATCTTTGAGCGCACTACGTTTGCTTTTATCGTTTCAACCGGAACGAATGTCGCAGCTAAAACTCGTGGTCCGACCCGTTGTCCGAGTTTCAACTGCGGGATTTGCATAACGCAACAATCAGGTAAGCTGGTCAAAGTTTACCGATAGGGCAATTTTTTCGCCCGTCAAAAGAAATCGTTCGGTCTGAAGAAGTTGCTTCGATGGAGAATCCCGGAAAAAGCGATCTTGGATTCGAGCAAGCGATAGCGAAGAATGCAAAATGACAGCTTGAACGAAAGGATTTCAGTAATTGGCGTTTGCAAGTATGGCCAGCCACGACTCGCCACCCAAGCTATCGTGGTCGATTTTCGCCCGAGCCAACGTTTTGAAATGAACGTAAACAAGGCGCTAACTCGGCATCTCGTCCGAGCGACGCGGCTGTTGCTAATTCGAATCGCTTTCTTTATCCCGCGTTGAGTCACCCGACGACGACTCACTTTGTTGCCCCGTCGCAGAGGCACTACTTTCCGTGCCCGAGTTATTTCCCTGAACGCTCGAATCCTCTGCTTCGGCTCGTATCGTGGTCGATGTGGTTGACGATTGCCCTGCCGATTGCTCGATAACGACGGTCGGTGCTGGTGGTGGGGGTTCAATCGGTTTGGACTCCTTGTAGCTGGCCACCATATACAGGATGCCTGTGGTGACCATTAAGCAGAATCCCAGGAATACGAATAGCAGAACGGCGCGCAACAGGTTTTCAAAACCGCCGCGAGATTTAGGCCCGACGCCGACATCGAGTTTCGAAACGAACCGCTGGCCTGAATCAAACGAATCGCGAATTCGGCTATCACAGAGAAGCACGATTGTCCAAATGGAGAATATCAGCGTGACGACATACGCCGGATGGCTGGGGGCAAAAACAAAGATGACGCAGCTGATGAACACAAAGACATAATCTTTTCTATGTTTGATCTTGGAAGACAATGCAAACAGCCAGATGGCAAACACGATGGCGATCAGACTGCTGAAATTAAACCTATGCACCGGGACAGAAAAGTCGCCTGGGAGCCAATCCCAATCGAGGATCTTGTTGAGTGGTTTCCAAACGGTAGATCTGGCAAGACCGGCAACACCAACGACCAGGTTGATCCAGGCCGTCACCAACAATCCGACGTGCGGCACATTAAGTGCCTTGTTCACGTCGTTCAGGGGCAGCGAGAAGCTGGCGGCTGTTGAAGTTGGTTTCCGTGGCGGTCTGGGAGCTGCGGTGGAAGTCGGTAGACCAAGTCGAACGGATTCCACTTGCCCGACGAATCGCATGGCGCTGTCCAAATCGGATCTCTTCGTACTCAATTGAAAACGCGCTGTTTGTTGTTGGGCACGTCTTTGGCCACGTCCAAACGATCCGTTTGCACTTCAATTCGATCCGAGAAAATTCCTTTGATGAAGTTAATCGAAATGATGTTTTGAATCGGAATGTGAACCTGCCTTGCCCCGGATTTCACCGAACCAAAAACGTCATCTTGCACTTCATATTCCAGTTCAATCGCATCGTCATGAACGTGCGCAATCCCGTAGGCGACGGCGAAGCCTCCGTATAGATCGCCGATTGAAAACGGTAAGGAGTGTTTTGATTGCCTGCCAGCGGCTGCCGGTGATGTTTGGTCGCAGTCCATCTCTTCCTGAACCGGATGTGCTTCGGCATAACTGCGGGCGACAGAGTCGACAGCCGATTTGATTTCGCTCGCCTGTTGAAACCGGCGGGAAGGTTCCTTTTCCAACGTCCGCAACACCACGTCGTCCAACTGGCTGCTGGTGTGCGCTTTTTCGCTGGGCATCGCAAATCGACCGATCGGAAGTTCCCCCGTAAGTAACTCGTAAAAGACAACGCCCAACGAGTAAAGGTCGGCACGATGATCGACAACTCCCGGGTGCTCGATTTGTTCCGGGGCCATGTAATTGCGTGTCCCCAATACCTGTTGCGTTCCCGTCAGTGTGAATTCTTCGAGGCTCGGTTCGAGCAACTTCGCCAAGCCAAAGTCCGCGATCTTCACTCGGCCACGTTTATCAATCAGAATATTCTCCGGCTTGATATCGCGATGGATGACTCCCTCGTCATGGGCATATTGGAGCGCGTCACAGATCTGAGGAACGATCGTCAAGGCTTCCGCGGGCGAGAGTTTGCCCTCGCTGATTGCGTCCCGCAAATTGACTCCATCAACGAATTCCATCACCAGGTAATTCATGCCTTCGGCCTGGCCGTACTCGAACACCATCACGATGTTGGGATGATTCAGTCTGGCCAAAGTGCGGGCTTCGCGTGTGAACCGCTCCGTAAAGCTCGGGTCGTCTCCCAGTCTTGGCGAGAGAATCTTGAGGGCGACAGGCCGATCCAGTCCAATCTGACGCGCCTGATAGACCGTACCCATTCCCCCTTGACCAATGAAGTGCTGGATTTCCAGGTTAGGGAATTTACCGACCAATTCCTCGACTCGGGGGACCGGAAACGGTGCATGAGCCGAATATGGCAAGGTTGGGTCACCTGGATTCATACCCAACCCCATCAAGCAGCGAGGGCAGATTCCCCCCGCCACACTGGCAGCCACGGGAGACCCACACTTTTTGCAGACGGTAACAGTTTCCATTGCATTTTTCCCAACAAATTGATGTTCTACCGTTATTTAAACGAAGAACCCGAAAAGGTTACAGCGAATTCCCATTTTTTTTGGAAATCGCCGCCAGCCCCTCATTCCGCGCAATTCTCGCTGCCAAGCCGCGGTCGCCGGTGGGCTGCACCAGGTGCTCAAGTGTCGCCAAGTGCTTCAAACAACGCATGCAGCTCACTATCCACTTCGCGAGCATCATCGATGGTACGCGCGATCTGAAGTCTCAGCTGTTCGCCGTAGCGGGTTCGCAAGCGATGAACGGCGACTTTGACGGCTCCCTCCCGCATTTGCAGTTGTTCCGCAACCTCACGATAGGGAACCGCGCTGCCCTCCCCCAGGTACATTTTGAGTGCCTCAAACAGTTCCGATTTGCCCGCTTGTTTGTACTGCTCGGCGACAGCCTGTAACGTCTGATTGAGAACGGACAACGCCCAATTCCGCTGAAACACCTTCTCTGCGGTCAGATTGTGCGAGGGCTCGTTCGCATATCGTTCATCCGCCAGCGCGAAATCAATCGTCAAATGGTTTTTGCCACCTCCGCGAATCGTCGCCTGTCGCGAGCGCCAATCGTTTTTCATAAAGTGATCCAGCGAAGTCAGCAGGAACGAACGGAATCGTCCTCGAGTCTGGTCTGCAAATGAAAGACGTCTTTTTTCAAGCAACTCGGCAAAGAAAGCCTGGGTCACATCTTCCGCGTCCGCTCGACCATGGCCTTTGCGGCGTACAAATGAATACAGGGGATACCAATACGACTGGCACAAGTTGCTCAACGCGAATTTGGTTTCTGGCGAATCGGAATCCGCCGCCTGGTTGACCATGCTCCAGGAAGTCGTTGCGAAATGGGCTGGCGCCGAAGAGTCTCGTTTCGACTGTCCCGATGAGTCCATGATAGCGCAGCCGGTTTCAAGGATTTGACAGACTGAGCTACGTTTTGCTAATGTCGGCCAACGGTCACTCGTCAGTCTCGGGAAACTCGCCAACGGTGACCTGCGTTTGTTGTTCCAGACCGTCGCGGTAAAGCGTCACTTTGACGGTCGTGTACGGTTCCGTCATTTCCGCCATCCGGTAGAGCTTGCGGAATTCCTTTATTTCCGTTCCGTTCCAGGAACGGATCACATCATTACGACGAATTCCGGCCCGGTAAGCGGGGGAGCCACGTCGAACGCTGGTCAGTTTGGCACCGTTGAGATCCGGTAATTGAAACCGCTGCGAGTCGTAAAAGCTGACCGCGTCTGGAACGGCACCAAGGTACCCACGCGTAACACGGCCATCTTCTTTTAGTTCGTTATAAACGAAGATTGCTGTCTTGCTGGGGACGGCAAAGCTTATCCCCTGGAACGTCTCCCCGAATATCGAAGTATTGATGCCGATCACCCGGCCCTGCGAATCAACCAATGGTCCACCGCTATTGCCTGGATTCACCGCAGCATCCGTTTGCAGAAGGTTTTGCTTGAACTGTCGTTTGTCGCCCGGTCGGTCTTTGCCGCTCAAAATTCCGGAAGTGACCGTCTGTTGAAATCCGTAGGGACTGCCGACCGCCCAGACAATCGATCCGACTTCAGCCTCGTCGCTGTTGCCCCAATCGGCAGGTATCAATCCTGGGGCGTTGATTTTTAGTAGCGCCAGGTCGCTAACCAAATCGGCACCGATCAGCTTGGCCGTGTAGTGGCGACGGTCAGGAAGCTCGACAATGTACTTACTGGCACCATCCAGAACATGGGCGTTCGTCAGAATGTACCCGTCGGTTGACATGACGACCCCCGACCCCAACCCACTGCCTTCGCTGGGCCGCTTGACCGCGCTAACACTGACAACGCTTGGCTTCACTTTATGGGCCACTAGTTGATAGGCCTGGGACACATTGGTTAGCGGTTGGCTGCTTAGTTTTTCGACCGCATTGTCATACTCAGCGCGAGCCTTGCCCAAGGCGGCTGCGTAGTGGTACTCCTCGACCAATCTTGGACCAATGAACCAGAAACCAAACATCAAAGCTGCCGAGGCCGCCAGAAAATACATGCCTCCCAGGACGCCGGACCCTGACTGTCTTGATTTGCGCTGTGCGGCTCCGTTGGCCGCTTGATGGGACACGGCGACTTTCTCGCTCGGAACACGAACCGGTACGTGTTTTGACGAACTGGAGACGGGGTAAACCAAATCGGGGGAAGTGGGCGTCAGATGTTTCGGCAGCACGTCCCGTTCCGTCACGTTTTGAATATCACCCGGTTCGCGCAAGTTTTTCCGCGGCTCATTGTCGGTAGGAAAATTCTGTTGCATTCGATGGGCTCCAACTCATCTGCTAACGGCCTCCAATAACGCCGCGTCTTCTCCAATATAACCGTTTTCGCCAAAAACGGACGACTGTTTTTTCTTGCGTTCGATCGGGTTATTGGCAAGAAAGGCAAAATATTTTGAAATCTCTTTGATTTTAACTAAATTTCGGGGCGTTTCGTGGACAACCCACGACAAAGGTTTGGGTTTACCAAGCAACCCTACCCACGAAACCAAGCCAAAAAATCTCGTTGATCGTTCGTTGATTGCAGGCGTGGACACGATCGCCGGTGGATGGAATTCCTATCAATCTCAATGACAGCAGTTGACCGATGGTGATAGCAGACATGGATTTTGGCCGATGGCTCATCGCGAATCGAATCGGTACAAGGATCGGAGACCAAACAAGGAAACCAGAATGTGCGGCGCACTTCTGGGGTTTGCACTGTTCCGGCAACCCATTGCGACCTTGTTGTGGCACCGTCGATTGATGAAATATCCTCGCTAGTCGGCGAGGATTTCGTTTTCGGAATGCATGTTGACGCAAGGAAACTGCCGAAGAATTCGCCTTTGTTCCAACACGATTTTTTTGAAGGAGAGACCCTTCAGCGGTGCGATGACAAAATCCTTGCTCGCGCGTCGAAAAACAACTCCTGCAATCGAAATGTTATCACCATCTCGAAACATGAGTTCGCCCGTGACTTCATCACCGATTCGAAATTCGAAAGGCTCTTGACAGCGCAACCGTAAACCTCCCTCGGATATCTCGGGAACGATGTAATCCCGCCCCTCGATACGGACCGAGGGCCTCATCACCGTGGGATAAGCCAGTCGAAAGTACTTGCGATTGTTTTTGGATTCCGACATTTTTTTGCACCGATAAGCTTGCGAAAAGCGGTCGCCTCAAGCGCTGTCCCAAAACGACGACAAACCCAATTAGCGTTTGAAAGGATAGGTCGCAAATTACGTTGCGTTGGGCAGTCATACGATCAAGCAGCGACCAAATTGTCAGCGGTTGCCAGAATTGACTTCGGTGGTAGGGATTATGCCGAATCGAACGACTTTCCCCTCCGCGGACGATTCGCACGACAATTGATCAAATCAACAAAGGCGTCGTCAAATGAATCTTCAGAGCTTCTCGAGCGCGCCCGAGTATCCAGGATTCGTTTCGGCGTCCTGTTCTTTTAAAATGGTTTCGATCTCCTCTTTCCCGACGGCCTGCCCCCAAGCAATTAGCCAGGCATTGCAATCGACATCATTCCAACCGGGTGATTTGTAACCGGCGGCGTTGGCCAGTCCAAGACTACGAATGTTGTTATGAATCTGCTTTTGTTCCGCATCCTTTCCCCTCAGGTCACACCACAAATACCATCGAATCAAGCTGCCAACCAACTCACGGGCGTCTTCCTGGTTCCATTGAACGGAGGGTACGAACAAAGCCCCGCCAGCCCACGGAACCGTCTCGGCCTGACCGTCGAATGCCAGCCGGCGAGTCACGCTGTCGACGACCGCAGGCAAGTCTCCCTGGCCGGCCAATGAACCAAGATAACCCGCAGACAGACGACGTATGCCGTTATCGTTCGATGTCACCATGACATTGGACAGCTTTTCTGAGCCGAAGGCCATGATCGCCGAGGCCAGCGACGACTGCAGTTGCGGGACTTGCTGCGTCACCGCCAAAACTTTTTCCGGATCGACCTGACTGTCCCCATCAGCCATTTTTTCGACGATGCGCATCCCAATCGGACGACCGAGTGCCGGGAACTTGGAGATTAACTGCGCTTTCTCGATTAGACCGTTCACGGTGCGAGTATTCGAAACCCGGGCAGCAGCGGCCCAGGTCCGAACCAACTGGGGTTGGTTTTCGTCGGCATGAACGTTTAACAAGTTCTCGTCGACATCCTGTCCGCCGATCTCGGCCAGCGCGGCGATGGCCCATCCTCGTTTCGACAAATCGTCGCTCGCCTTGACGACGTTTAGCAGGTCCTTGACCAGTTTTCCCCGCTCGGTTTCGCTCGCCTCAGCACGTTTCTTGATTTCCGCGATCGCGTCGGCAGCGGTTTCTGAACTTTTCAAATCATCAATGATTGAATCGGATTGGCGCCTTTCTGCCTGATCATCATCCGCAAGTACGTTGCCAGTGAGCATCCCGATTGCCGCCAAGAATAGCATGATTGCCCGTGATTTTTTGGGCGCGACAGTTACCACGGCTGAAAGAAATGCCAGCCCCGCCAACCCCAATAGAAAGCTTCGCAACGGACTTGGCCGCGATGCATTTCGTCTCGGTTGCTCTCGCACATCGACCCCAACTCGAATGCCTTCCTTTTTTGCGCCCGGCCCAAACAGGTTCGCATCATAGTTTAAGTGATTATTCTTTTGGGCTGGCATACGATAGTCCGCAAAGGTCAGGTTCTGGTTCGCGACCACCTCGCGAGGAAAGTCACCATCCACAACCGTCAATGTCATGTCCTTGATCTTGACCAACCCGTTTTCGATCGTGGACTTGCGATCGAGTTCCAACATTGCCAGGTTCTCCTTGTCGATTTCGGCCCCCCGCAATCCGAAATATTCTCCCACCCGCAATAGTTCCTTTTCCTCTTCCTCGTGTTTCAATGAAAGGTTGCCGGAGGTGACGGCCGACAAATCCGAGGCAAACAGTTCCTTGGCAACACCATTTTTCGGTTCCGGATTTCGGCGGGCGAGGAGTCCACGGCGTAGGTAATCCGGGATATCTTTTTCCGTGCCACCAATCACTCGAATGGGAAGTGGCTTGGTCACATTGTCAAAAAGTTGCCGGCCAGAGATTTGTCGCATCACGTACTCTTCGGGAATCGCCCGAATTTTTCTTGGCCCGTCCGTCAACAGGTAAACGACATTGCGCATTTCTCCAGCGTTAAAAGCCGACAACCTCATCGGCACGACTAACTCCTCGGTCGGAAAACGAAACCCCATACCTTGCACGTTGCCGTCAAAGACACTCCCCTCCGGAAGCTCCGGGCGGATTTGTCGCTGACCAGGGCGAGGCTCGACCGCCTGCCGCTGGCCGACTTTGGTTTTCACCGCCACAAAACACCATCCGAGTTCCACATACTCGTTCGTGACTTTGTCCATGCCCTCGGGATATTTGTATCCATTTTCATCCATCCAGCGTTTTAGCGCATCGGCACTGCCAGCTTCCAAAACGGCCACCTCGTACATGCCAACCGCTTCTTGTTTGAGTACCGTCACCTTTTGCCGAAAGGCCAGTAGATTGTCCGCGTCGGCAGCCGCTGGCATGGCACCACGGGCTCCACCGGCGCGCATCATCCGTCGAATTCGCAGATCGACGACGACTTCTGGCGGATCAATCGCTTGGGCAATGTGTTCGAATACGTTGTCCGAAACCTTGCGCAATTCGGGTGCCGCGGGGAAAGGGATCAACATACCGAAGTTGTCGACCTTGCCCGAGAAACCGGGTCGAATCACAAACGTCTCGACGCCGTCTTTGTAGAAGACATAGGTCTTTTGAAGACCGATCCTGGTAATGGGCGACTGATTCCCCGTGTAGATCGGCGGGACCATGCCGCACGGATCCGCTTGCAATCCGGTAGCCAGCAGTGCGGTTACCAACAGGAAGAAGACCACATGGGTTACTGAATTTCTCATTACTGAATTCCCGTTTAGCAGTTGATTTTTCGATGTCTGAAGTCGACATTCGTTCCAAATTCAGGAACGCAAGGTTTCGCCCTGCACCGAAGCTCCAGCTCTTCGTTTTCGCAAGACGATTCCAACACTAAGGGCAAATAAAATCAGCCCTGTGGTTCCGATGGTGAAGAACACTGGCGTCCCGACCAAAAAACTGGATGCTTGGCCCCGAACGTTTGAATTGAATTCCCGACTTCCAAAACGTCGACCGCGGCGCACTGGCGAGGGACCATGAAGTTTTGTGTCGTATCGTCGATCGTTGTTAATCCGATCAGCGATCTTGAAATCGGCGAAGGTTAGATTCTCCCTGGCGATAACGTCACGCGGAAAATCGCCGTCGACCACGGTCAGCGTTAACTGCCCCAGTTCCGACAACGACTTGGCCAGCTTCGTTTCGGATGCCTGACGAACGACCGTCGAAATATCACGGTCGATCTCGGCGCCGCGCAACCCGAAATGTTCGCCGATTCTCAGCAGCTCTTTTTCATTCTCTTCGTGGGGCAACGACAACCCCGGAGCGTCCTTTGCCAGAATATCCGATGCAAAAATCTGTTTCGCGACGCCGTTGTGGGGCGCGGGGTCCCGTTCCGTGACCAGTTGTTTTCGTCGCAGTTCAGGAATGTCTTTTACGGAACCTCCCAGGATGCGAAGTGGTAGGGGTTGGGTCAGGTTGGCGACCAATCGTTGGCCCGAAACCTGTCGAACCACATACTCTTCGGGAATGGCATTGATCTTTTTGCCGCCGCGCGAAAGCAGATAGACAACGTTTCGCAGTTCGCCTTCGTTGAACGCAGACAATCGCATGGGCACAACCAGTTTTTCTGTTCGAAACCGGAAGCCAAGGCCCTGAACGTTGCCATCGAAAACGCTGTTCTCAGGCATCTGCGGTTTCGCGAATCGTTGCCCCGGCCTGGGATCCGCATCTGATTTTGAGCCAACCTGAGTCTTGACCGCTACGAAACACCATCCTTCGTTGATGTAGTCCAGCGTTACCTCGTCCATACCTTCCGGATAAACGAAGCGGTTTTTTTCCATCCAGCGTTTGAGTGCCTCAGGGCTGCCGGCTTGCAGAACAGCAACCTCGTACATTCCAACGGCTTCTTCTTTAATCACCCGGACTTCATTCTTGTGGATCGCCAGGCCTGACTTGGCCTCTATTGCCGAGTCAGCGATCGCGCCGAATGCCATCGGGGGTCTGGGATTGAGGTCGACAACGACCTCAGGCGGATCCACGGCCGCAGCAATCTGCTCGAACACGTTGTCGGGTACTTTTCTCAATGCCGGTGGGGTCGGGAAGGGGATCAGCATGCCAAAATTTTCGACTTTGCCCCGAAAGCCCGGACGAATCACAAATGACTCAACACCTTGATCAAAGTACACATAAGTCTGCTGTAAACCAATTCGCGCGATCGGTGTACCAAGCCCCGTATAAATTGGCGGCACCATACCGCAGGGATCAGCCGACAAAGGGCTGGCGCTGCCAACCATCGCCAACACGAGCACACAAGTTATCCGTCGGGCATACGGTGAACTAGGAATCTTCATCGACTCGCTCCATTTCGATCTTGATTTCGACGTGACCTTGGCAATCATCGGTTCCGTTGCTGATCCAGATATGATCCAGTCGGCGCCAGGCATCTCCGCTCTTTTGAACCGTGAACCACGGACCAGCCACAAAGTGGACGCCTTCCAGTCACAAACGGGTCCAAAGGTGATTCAGCCCGACCCGTTTGACCGTCCCGCTGGTGACCAGCGGTTGTAGGTCATTCGTTTCCATGGAAAACACATGTCGTCGGTCAAGCGGGACACGAGTCGGTTCCAACCAGGTTCGAATTTCGCCGCCTTGGTCAACAACACGCAACGAGATTTTCGCATGGGTATACTGCAATTGAGACCACAGGAATTCCGCTTGCCGGTCACTCAAATTGCCAGCTCCATGGGCCTGCATCAACTTGAGCGTCTGGGGTCCGAAGTACAACAGCTCCTCCAGCGCACCGTTGGTTTCATCAAGTGGTTGATCAGCAAGTTTTGAGAGCAATTTTTCAAATTGGTGGCGGGCCAGTTGGTCGGTTGGGTGCCGGCTCAACGCACAACCGGATGCACACAGCTGTTCTCCGTGAGGCTCGAAAACAGCAGTCTCACCATGATCGAATGCTGGATCGTGGGCCGCGAAAACATGGCTTGGACGAGATGAAAACAAGGGACGGGGAACGGAAATCGGCGGCACCATTCCCGAGCTGTCTTCTTCCCCCGGATCTTCCTGTCCGGTTTTTAACAAAGGAAGATCGATCGTGTCATCGGGATCCGGTTCCACGATCTCGGAATGAAAGACATTCTGAGGCAGTTCCTCGACCGCCGGCCCGCCAAACGTCAGTCTGGCCAAGTACCCCAAAACGATTCCAAGAGCCACCAAAGATAGTCGAGAGGGTCCAAGGCGTCGTATGTGATCACGCATCCAGGTTTCTACCATAAGTCCATTGCCGTCCGCATCCCGTCCGCATGTGACGAGTTCAACGGTTGGCGAGTTCCGGTTTTCTCATCCCAAGGGTTCATTGTGATGCATTAAATCCCTCAAGTGCGACCGTAAGAATAAGATATATATGGGGAAAATGCACGGTTACCTCAGCGTGTTAATGGGTGTTAATTCAGAATTCGCTGTCGATTCCCACCGAATCCCTGCTGCCGACAGCGCACGGCGTGGTCGATTCGCAGCGGTTTGTTAAAATTCAGAAATGCTTGATCTGCGACGCAATTATACGATTGGATTCTTGCTCACCGCTTTGTTGTGGATGACGACGGGAATGTTGTGCGCCCAACAGGAACGGCAGGAACTCCAGGACCAAGACGCTTTGCCGTCAAACGCCGTCTGGCGAATTGGCGAATTTGGCAAGACGCCGTCGGCCAATGGCATTTATCGCTTGCGGTACTCGCGTGACGGACGACTGCTTGCGACTCGCAATCGCGAAAATGTCGTTGCGATCTATGACACGCAAACCAAAAAGAAACTATGCGAGGTTCAAGGTCACGACAACAACTGGATTGAGACCATAGATTTCTCTCCCGACTCAACTCACTTTGTCACAGCTGCCGGCTCAAGCGAAAAAGTAAAGGTTTGGAATACGCAAAACGGCAAACTGGAAGCCGAAATCGAGACCGACGGGAAGTCCGCATACTTTTCCGACGATGGCCGCAAGATTTTTGTTTTGGGCCTGACCCACGTCGAAACTTATTCATGGCCGGGGGTTCAGGTAGAATCCCAGAAGAAATGGCGAGCGGACAACGCGGAGCGTTCGGCCATGTCCCAAGACGGTCGGTTGGTAGTGATGTATCAGTCGGTCAATCGAAAAACCTATCAAACACAAGTTTTGGATTTGACAAGCAAATCCAAAATTGACTTGGCCGGCCCCACGGACTATCCGAAGTCTGTCGTCATATCCCCCAACCATCTATGGGTCGCGGCGACGTACAATCGCGACGCCAATATTCGCCTATGGGACTTGAGGAACCCGCACAAAGCGAAATATGTCTTGAAAGGTCACCAGGCAACCGTTCAATCACTCAGCTTTACTCACGATAGCCGGCTGCTGATCTCGTCCGGGTGGGACGAAAAAGCAATTGCCTGGGATTTGTTGACCCGTCAGCCAATCGGAACGTATGAAGGTCACACGGAACATGTCAACGCGACCGCCACTTCGCCGATTGACTGGACTTTTGCGACCGGGGCTTCCGGGGCAACCGACACGTCGACCATTATCTGGGATCTTCGCCCGCACCTATTCCCTTCCAAAGCGGCCTACAAAAACGCGTCCTTTGAACAATTGTGGAAGGGCATGGGTGCGAACTTCGTCACGACATCGCTGGGCGCAACAACGAAACTGATGGAATCCCCGGATCAATATATCGACCAACTAGCCGAACGAATCGCGACACAGACGGAAGGTGCCAATATTGAGGGCGTTGTAAAAGCGATCCAGGAGCTTGATGATTCGAGATATCAAGTGCGCGAAAACGCAACCAATTTCTTGATGACTTTTCGTGGGCAGGCTGATTCCGAATTGCGAAAAATGCTGACTCAATCGTTGTCGACCGAAATGCGTTATCGGATTAACCGCATTCTGAAACAGCCCGTCAATCGTCCGAAGATCAATTTCCCCGAACTGCGTCGTTGGCATCGGATCATCCTCGCACTGGAGATGATTAATACTCCCCAAGCAGTCGCACTTTTAACGCGGATTGCGGCTGGACACCCTGATATCGACGTGGCCCAGGATGCCGAAGCGGCACTCAAGCGCAACACACTGCGTGCGACACTCTAACGTTTCTTACAACAGCGATCGTTTTTCACTCGCGTCGTTGAACGAGGCGTCCAACCGCACGGCATAGGCAACCGCCCGGTTTCGGTCCACTGTGCGGCACCGGGCGTTATCGCTCGTTTTTGCAAGTTCCGAATCAAGAGTTCCTATTTCGAACCCACATCTGTTGCAGCATTTTCAAAAGATTCCCAATTCCGAGACCGCTTGGAATCGCCAATTCCTGCGAACATTTAACAGCATGGTTTTCGATTCCGGATGTTCAGGTGCGACACCGGTACTCCGTTGATCCCCTTCGAAGTTGGAGCTTCATTGGAATCCAGAGCCGAAACGCTACCCGAGATCGCAGGTCACTTTGCAGTTCCGAGGACCCCATACCTGCCCCACACCCAACAAAGTGGCGGGGAACTTCGCCTAACGGTTGCTCGCGGTAAAGTGGGCAATGCATTCTTCATTGTGGATCTGAGAACCGTTGACCTTCAGTCCCGGAGTGAGCTCACAATTTCGGCTCACCTAAAAGGAGATCACAAGTACCCCGGGTTGTTCGATGAAAGTGTCGCTTCGCAACGTTTTGCTTTTCGTCTCGGTCGAACTGACGGCCTTTGCAGGTCTCGCTGCGAGCATTGCGACGCCGCAGATGCGCTGCGAAATGTCTTTCGCAAACTCTTTACCTATATTTTTTTCCGTTCCATTCTTGAAAACTTCCGCAATCGAACGAGCAACGCCTTGAGTCATGCTGAATCACTTTCTCGCAATCGAATCGGCCTCTTGGCAGTACTATTCCCCTCGGGACGGGCTGCCATTATCCTGAACGTAGAAACGAGTCGGACACTTGTGTTTTTTGGTGCGCAATTTGCACGAGAAATTGCCAATGGTTATGACCGAATCCTGTCGATCTCGAAGTACTGCGGAGAACAAGATGACTATAGATTTGAAACAATATGGTATTACAGTTGAAGATGTACGACGTAACCTTTCACCGGCTACGCTCTACCAGGAAGCAATTTTGACGGAAAAAGAAACGGTCATCGCCGATTCGGGCGCGTTGATCGCCTATTCCGGCTCCAAGACCGGCCGCTCGCCCAAGGACAAGCGAGTCGTGAAACATCCCGAATCGGAAAAGGACGTCTGGTGGGGTACGGTGAACATTGCGATTGACGAAAACACCTTTGAAGTCAATGGTGAGCGAGCGATCGATTATTTCAACACGCGGGAAAGAATTTATGTCGTCGATGCTTTCGCCGGTTGGGATCCACGGTATCGGCAAAAAATCCGCGTGATTTGTACCCGCCCCTACCATGCGTTGTTCATGCACACGATGTTGATTCGCCCGACACGGGATGAACTCGCGGATTTTGGGAGACCTGATGTGGTGATTTTCAACGCCGGAAAGTTCCCCGCCAACACTCATACGTCAGGCATGACATCCAAGACCAGTGTTGATGTGAACCTGGCCTCACGACAGATGGTCATCCTGGGAACCGAATATGCCGGAGAAATGAAAAAGGGTGTATTCACCATGATGAATTACTTTATGCCCAAGCAAGGCGTGCTCTCGATGCACTGCTCGGCGACAGCCGACCGTGAAACGGGACGATCTTCGATCCTGTTTGGGCTGTCGGGTACAGGCAAAACGACATTGTCGGCGGATCCGAAGAGAAATTTGATTGGCGATGACGAACACTGCTGGTCAGATCACGGCATCTTCAATATCGAAGGCGGCTGTTACGCGAAAGCGATTGACCTGACGCCCGAATCAGAACCGGATATTTTTCAGGCTTTGAAATTCGGTTCTGTTTTGGAAAACGTAAAGTATGACGAGGACGATCATCACGTCGATTTCAGCGACGTTTCGGTGACTCAGAACACCCGCGGCGCGTACCCAATCGAGTTCATTAGGAATGCCCAAATACCTTGCATGGCGGGACATCCGACCGACGTGATCTTTCTGACCTGCGATGCCTTCGGTGTGTTACCACCGGTCTGCCGATTGTCGCCCGAACAGGCGATGTACCACTTCATTAGCGGGTACACAGCAAAAGTCGCTGGCACCGAAGTCGGTGTGACCGAACCAGAAGCTACCTTCTCACCGTGCTTTGGCGGACCGTTTCTGGTTTGGCATCCAGCCAAGTATGCGGAAATGCTTGCCAGCCGAATCCAGGAGCACAAGGCTCGGGTTTGGTTGGTAAATACCGGCTGGAGTGGTGGGGCCTATGGTACCGGGCATCGTATGAAACTGGCATTCACACGATCCATCGTCGATGCGATTCACTCCGGCGCCTTGATCGATGTCCCGGTCGAAACCGATCCTGTTTTTGGTTTCGACGTCGTGACGAAATGTCCCGATGTCCCCGATGATACGCTGATTCCGAAGAAGACCTGGTCCAATCCGGATGCTTTTGATGCCGCAGCAAACAAACTTGCGAGCTTGTTCGTGGAGAACTTTGCCAAGTACGAAGCAGGGGCAGACGAAGCCATTCGTGACGCAGGTCCCAAAGTCTCGGTTCATTGAAAACGCCGCCTGCCAGCGTTAAGCGGGGGACCGGTTGAACTGACGATCGTATAAGATGACGAGCGACCAACATTGGAGGTCGCTCGTTCTTTTTTTGTTTCTATCGATCGCAAGACGCGAAACGGGCGGATTTCCCGAGTTTTTGGACGGCTCACATTCAAAACGGCGGCATGCAGGATAACCAACGTAAAATTACTTTGGTCACCGGAGCCTCTGGCCTGGTGGGCAACAACCTGGTTCGGCACCTTCTCCAGCACGGCCGACCGGTCCGCGTATTGGCTCGGCGCCGCGATGAAATTTCCCTGTCGGGATTGTCGGTGGAGACATTCGTTGGCGATGTTCTCGAACCGCGCTCGATTGCTCCCCTGATGGAAGGCGTTGGAACCGTTTTTCACTTGGCGGGTGCAATCTCAATCGACGGTCAAAGCGATACTCTGATGAAGCAGGTTAACGTCGGCGGAACTGCCAACGTCGTCGAGGCTTGCCTGGAACATCAGGTCGATCGACTGATCCATTTTAGTTCGATCCACGCCTTCTCACCGTTTCCCAAACACGAGCCGATCAATGAAAGCCGCGGCCTGGCCTTGGACCCCGTCAAACATTTACCTTACGACCACAGTAAAGCCGCCGGCGAACAGAAGGTGCGGGAAGGCGTGAAGCGGGGCTTGAACGCCGTGATTCTCAACCCGGTCGGTATCCTTGGCCCGCACGACTTCGGTCCCTCGCCGGGAGGCGAGTTTCTCGTTCAGCTAATGCACCGGAAACTTCCCGGATTGGTGCAAGCAGGTTATCACTGGGTCGACGTGCGAGACGTCGCCAAAGCCGCGGTGGCAGCTGAATCACAAGGGAGGATCGGCGAAAATTATATTCTCGCGGGAGAGCACGCAACGTTTGCACAAATCGCCAACTGGGTGCGAGATTTCAGTGGTGCTCGTCCGCCGTTCATCAATGTACCCATCTGGGTCGCCAGATTTGCTGCGCCGTGGGTCGCGCGGTACAGTCGATTAACCGGAATTCGGTCACTCATTACGCCGGAAGCCATTCAAATCGTCGAATGCCATCAACACATCGATACGAACAAAGCCGACATCGATCTGGGTTTCCAGCCAAGGCCACTACGCGAAACAATTGAGGACTCGGTGCAGTGGTTTCAAGAACTCAAAACAGTCGCACTACGTAAATACGGTGACCAAGTTTGACCGCTGATTCCGATTCACCTAAGCTCGTAGTCTTCATTATATCCCTGCCTGCTTTTAATTCTTCCCGCGAAAATCCGATGTCAATCAAACCTGATCAGCATTCAACAGCAAGTGGACTGCATCGGCAGCCGGACGCACCTTCGCCGGGGAATTCTGTGTCGCAACAGAAAACCCAACCCACCCAACTCAATTCTCGCGACAACCTGTTCTCCAGCTACTTGCGCATTTTTCGCGAATTCCGACGTCGTGATTTAGTCGAGTTTTGCGACCGGCACGAAACAATGTACCGCGAAGCGTTGCGTAATCAGGATCACCTCGCGGTCACGCAACACTATTACGGCTTGATGGCAGATGTCATCGAAACCTACTACGGCGACGGTTGGCATTTCTGCCCGCCAGAGTTCGCAGGTCAAAGCCGTGCCGACGCGACGATTCGCATGTATGAGAAAGTCGCGGAATTACTTCAAGCCGGAAGTGGACAATCGACGCTGGATCTGGGCTGCGGGGTTGGCGGCATGCTCCGCTATGTCGCGCGTTCGTCGGGCGCCGCCGTGACCGGAATCACGCTGGGAGCCAACGAAGTCGAACTGGCCAATCAACTGATTCAACAGGATGGTTTGGACCCGCAATGCGTGGTCGTGCAGGGCGATTGCCAGGACATGCCGTTTCAGTCATCCACGTTCGCTGGTGTCTACGCCGTTTATTCGCTGAAATACTACCCCGATCTCAATCGAGTACTGAGCGAAATTTATCGAGTCCTGAAGCCCGGCGGTCGATTCGTCGCGTACTGTCTTTGCAAATCCAGGCACTATCGCGACGACAATCCCGATCACTGCAAACTGTTGAGCGATTTCGAGCACTCCACGGCCATGCCTTCCCTGCATTCGGTTCCAGAAATCATCGAGATCGCAAAAAACAATCAACTGCGTTGTGTTGTTGACACGGATCTTTCCGATGGCGATCTTCATTGGTATTCGTACTGGGTGAAGAACCCGCTGCTCCCCTGGCTGGTATCCTCTCGCTTGATTTATGGCCTGACGCGCTCTGCTGAAGCGATCCGGATCCTGCCAAAAGGGTTTGCCCGATTTAATGACACCTTTCTTGCAGGCACGCTCCGACACATCATTCGCGGGGGAAAATCAGGCGTGTTGACTGGATCGGCTTTGCTCGCATTCGAAAAGGAATAGGTCGGTTGGTCGGGGGAATTCAATCGGGATCTGTCAGCCCGTTTTTTTGCAGTTACAGCAGACCCGGGAAAATCGCTTTGCGATTTTCCGGATAGTCGGCGAAGTTCGTCCGGTACCAGCGATGATGGGCCAATGCGCGCGGCAGTAAATTGGCTACGGTCCAGATTGCAAACGACGCGGCGGCCAGGTTCCAGCAACTAATGGCCCAACCAATCCAGAGGATAATCTCGCCGAGAAAATTCGGACAGGATACCCATTCAAACAGGCCACCAAACGGGATCGCGTAATTTGTCTGATGCGGTTTTCGCAGTCTCAACAAGATGGCGTCGGAATGCAGGTTGATCTGCCAACCGGCCAACATCAATAGCAAACCCATCCAAAAGCAGGGTTGCGTGAACCATGCGGCGGAATACTGCGATCCCAGTTGCCCGAGCGCCATCCCGTTGAAAAATCCATTCACAATTTGAAAAAGGAAAGCGAAGACGACAATCAATACCGGCATTCGTTTTCCCTCGGTCCGGATTCTCAAGGGAAATACAATGCCCCGATTGATGTAGTGCACGGACCAACACAACCACAAGAACCAGGCGGCCGTCGCGGAACCGGAAGCTCCGCTGACGAACACGAGAGTGAACCACCAGATCGCCGGCGATTCCATAATGATCCAACCCAGCCGATTACTGATCGTGGGGCCAAAGCTTGACCGAAAATGCCGCCCGAATGGCGCAGTGACGAACACGGTTAGTGGGAAGACAATGACCCCCAACACAATCCAGGCGATCGTTAGATTGTGAAAAAGGATCGGGTCCATTGATGACGGAGTTTCCAGATTAGTGATACGACATTCAACAAACCACTTCGTTCTCAGTACTATTGTAATCGGCGAAGCGGAACCAATGTGTCGGCCCGCACAGGTAAAAAGTTAACGGAGCCATTCCATTGAAGAACAGTAGCCCGCGTTTCTCACGTCGGCCGAAAAATCTCTTGCCGTGTTCCCGTAACAATGCCTACGACAACAATGCAATTTTGAAACGTTTTGACTCAGACAGCCGTAGGCGACGGACGTCCCGGCAGAATGGCGTTTGCGTCGACGGCTTAAGACGTGGTGAGAAAGGCGGGGCAGTCGTGTGGTAGCACGGACTTTGACGCTATGCTAATCCGTCGGCAGCATGGTCCACAATTCAGGTCGACCAACATTGCAATGCACGGCCCGCGACAACAACCCAACACAGCCCCACGAGAAGAAAAGAGTCGTGCGTGCCGCATTCCAGGCGGCGAATCCGGTGACGGGTTGACTGAGGCTTCGTCGGCTAACACTTGGCAAGGGATGAAAAATCATTTCAATCAGTTTCGGCCGCTGCGGTTCGTCGTCTTGCAGCTGGTCGAACGAAGATGCACTTCTCCAAAGCCAATCGCCCGCAATTCCTTTGCCACTCAGACTCTGATCAATTTGCAGCGACGCGTTCCGGCTGACCGTCGGCAGCATGAGCAACCCCAAAAACGACCACAAGGTAAACCCGCAGAACGTCGTGATCAATCCAGACACGGTGGATAGCCCAGCCCCGGGGATCATCGTCGCCAGGCAGAATCCCAAACAGTTCCAAAGTAAGGCAACTATCAATCCGCGATGATAACTGCCGCTGGAAATCGCGACGGCACGACGTGCAAGCATCGTGGCGATTTCTTCGGTCGACATGGCCTCCAACCAAGCTTTGGGGATGACAATCGTCGACCATTCACCAATCCCGAGTACCCCACCTGTGAACCCGATGTCTCTATGAGAAACAATAAAGGTCGGGGGAATTCTGATTCCCAACGATCTGGTCAAAGCGGTTGCCGACGCCAACTTCGCCGCCGCCCAGGGTGCCTCGACTTTGCGACGCCGCCAGATCAGACCGCGAACTGCTGTACAACCCGCAATTGAAATCAAAACCACGACTAGGGCACCGGCGACACCCCATTGGCGACCGGTTATCATGAGCGCTGCTGAGATCGTAACAAACATCGAAGCCTGCATTAGGACGACGACCAAATAACGGCGAAACCAGGATCGAAACGACTCGAACGATTTTCGATATTTTTGCGGCAGAAAGTAACCGCCGAGAAAGTCAAATGGAAGAAGCCAGGCCGCAAACAGTAAAACTGACACAATTAATTGACCCAGTTCGGACCGGCCAAAAACCTCTCGAGAAGAAAGCCACCGGCTCGGTACGCCCGTTGCAATTAGCAGGGTGCAGATGACGACCATTGATCCTACTCCAATGATTCCCAGCCAGAGGCGAGCACGTGCGTATGTCATCGTTGCTTCCAAAAGAGGCGAGTTCAGTCCTGTGCCTAAATTGCACAGACCGAAATTCTTGCGGCTCGGTTAACCTAAACATCAGCCGTCAAGCTCCGAATTTGGATTGGGAAGGGCAGAAAAACGACTTCGAAAACCGGTAGGCGAAGCTGGTTACATCGCCGCGACCCATGCGGTTTCTCTGAGGCCCCGCAGTGCAGTAGCGGAGAAGACGCGTTTCCATGAAAACGATCGTCAGGAAGGTCGCAAGTGTTCAGCAACCGCCGAAACTATCAGCCAGATTTCCTTTTCATGGTGCTTAAAGTTCCCCATGACTGGCGTCCAAACGAAATTTGCGACATTCCACCCGAGTTTGAAGTAATTTCGAGTGACCCTGTCGCCAGTTTCGACGAAGCTTGCGACGATCTGGTGCGCTGCAATGTCATTGCCAAGGAATACGATCTTGCCCAGTGGGCCGTGATTCAAACCGCGCGGGCGGAAATTTAGGAAGCGGGAAAAGCAATTGACGAACGTCGGGATGAATGCGTGCTGCTGGAACCGATGGAACATAAACAATCAAGTAAACAGGGCATCTTTCTTTTCACCGTGCGAAGCTCGTCGTGCTCTTTTTTTCTCAAGTTCCGCATTTAACTTATCACGTCTTGGCGGCATATCTTGTTCGGCAGAGGAAGTTCATTCGGATTAAGAACCCAAACTATCTTGGCCGAGTCGACTTCTCGAAATTCAATTGAACACCCCAGCCATGCCGCAAGGGCAACACAGTCATTCGAGAGAAAGCGACAATTGGATTTCCGGGCAGAGCATTCACAGATCGTTTGGGGCAACGCGATCGAGACCCTCGACTTCGGCGGTCCCGACTCAAGCCAGATCAGCCCCGTTGTTCGCGTAACTTGATAATGCTGCGAGAATCGCTGGATTTACAATGCGTCTGCCATTTCCACTCCAGCATTGACGACGCATCTTTCTCACCCTAGCCTATGGTTGCGAGGGGAAACCGGCGCGACAAACGGAAAAATCCGAGCTCGTTCGCCGCTGGTCGGGACAAAAGGCATTGCCGTTAATTCAGGGCTTCCATCGACTGCTTTGCCGTCAATTAAACCAAAGGAGATGATTCATGGCTCGTGGCAAGCTTTACTCGAATGCGGCAGCGGCAATCGGCGAGACACCGATGATCGAAATCAATCGCCTCGTCCCCAAAAATCAGGCTACCGTTTTTGCCAAGTGTGAGTTTTTTCAACCACTCAATAGCGTCAAGGACCGAATCGGCGTCGCCATGATCGAAGCCGCGGAACGAGATGGAATCATCAACCCAGAGACTCACGTCATCGAACCGACCAGCGGCAATACTGGAATCGCACTAGCATTTGTCTGTGCCGCAATCGGTTATCGGTTAACGCTCACGATGCCAGAATCCATGTCGATGGAGCGTCGTTCGCTGCTCAAAGCGATGGGAGCCAATCTCGAACTGACTCCGGCGGCCGAGGGAATGCCGGGCGCGATCCGGAGGGCGAACGAATTGGTTGAAAAAGACCCCGCCGCGTGGATGCCACAACAATTCGAAAACCCCGCCAACCCCGCGATCCACGAAGCCACCACCGGTCCCGAAATCTGGGAAGACTCCGGTCACCATATTGATGCGATCGTAGCGGGCGTCGGAACCGGTGGCACGATCACGGGAACCGCACGTTTTTTGAAAAAGATGAACCCGGATTTCAAGGCCATCGCCGTCGAACCCAAGAATTCGCCCGTGATCAGCGGCGGACAGCCCGGGAAACACAAAATCCAGGGCATCGGCGCCGGTTTCATTCCCAAGAACCTGGATACGTCGCTGGTCGACGAAGTGATCCAAGTCGAGGACGAAGATGCGTTTGCGTGGGGTAGAAAATTGGCCAGCCAGGAAGGAATCGTTGGCGGAATCAGCAGCGGAGCCAACATGTGGGCCGCAGCACAAGTCGCCGCGCGACCCGAATTCCAGGGCAAGCGGATCGTCACCATCATGTGCAGCCTCGGCGAAAGATACATTTCGACGCCGCTGTTCACGGATGATTAAATCGCCTCAAACTGCAAAATGAGGTAGCTTGTTCAGCTCTCGTTCGTCGGCGTGTTTCCAAAATTCCGTTTTGCGACCGTTCGTCGACTGAGGTTTACTGTTGGCCTCGTATCCCAAGATGGAGGTCGCGCCTTCGCAGCTACGAGGGCTTCAAAGGAGCTAAGGTATTCTCGACACAATCTGACAAAACTTTCCAAACGCCGTTTGAGAGAGTGCTTTAAATCTGCGCGATCGCAATCGGTTCCGGTTTGGATATATCCTTTTGATTGTGGATGCCTGTCGATTTGAAAACGGTTTCAAAAGCTTTGGGGCGCACAAGGGGCTGGTTGGATTTTCGAAATGGAACTTCCACCTGCAAACCTGACTGCTCGACGATATCGCAACCCAGTGTTTCCAACTGGGCCAGATTGGCGGCGAAACGTTTCGAGAACGTGCGATTGTCCATTTCTTCCAGCAATCGTTGATTGGCCTCTCGAACCAACGGAATCTGAGAGATGTCCACCGTTCCGCGGGCATCCACATCTTTGGTCGCCTCGTGCCACTGCCGGAAAAAATCCTGCATGAAATGATTGACTTTTCCCAGCTGGGTGAGCCGGCCCAGGTTCCGCAAGTACATGGTTTGATGGCACATTCGATCCTGCATAAAAATGAATCCCGTAATCGACCAGTAAACCATGTAGTCCCACAGGATCTTAACCGGCATCACCGTGGGGTTGCCGAACATTCGATATTGGTCCTGGTAGGCCGTTACGGTTCCGTAATAGAAACGTTTGAAGACTCGATCGTACGAAAACGCGCGAATACGAAAACCACGACCGGTCAAATCGCGCCGAATCAAATCGGTCAGAAAGGTATTCGAGAAAGCGATAAAATCACTGCCGGGCGAATAAAACGGGTCGTGAAAGAAACCTGCCTCGCCCGTGATGCCCCACCGATCGCCCGAGAACACTTTTTCGCATTCGACTGCGTAATGTTTGATCGCCCGGAAATCCTGGAGTTCATCAATGTTTTCCCGGACCGCCTGAGCACATTGCGGTTCGTGAGTCTGCAGCCAAGCCAATGCTTTCTCGAACGAATTGAAATCCGACAAAGAGTGGAATTCTTCGGCAGCAACGATTCCCATGCTGGTCGAACCCGACGCCAACGGAATCAGCCAGACCCAATAGCCTTGTCCCATCAAATGGTTCGTGCTGTACCAGCGAGCTGTTTTGCCACTGTGTCCCTCATGCCATGACTCGTTGTTCGACCAATCGTCGATCTTGATGTGTTTCTTGAAACGAAACCAGGCCGCATTGCCGACATGCGGAGACGATTTCTGCATGCCCAGTTGCCGTTTGATGAAAGCTCGTCGGCCACTGGCATCCACGACCCATCTCGATTGAACCGATTTTGGCTCGCGGTCCAGTTCATAACTCACCGAATGTGGGGATCCGCTTTTACCCAGACGAATTTCTTTGATCTTGGCACGATCAATAAACTGAATGCCCTCTTCGAGGCAACGATCGGCAAGGTGATTCTCAAAACGCCCGCGGTCGAGTTGGTAGCTGGGGCAGGGAGCATAGCGTTTGCCACCCAATTCCATCCGGTCTTCGATGCGCGAATTGTCGCCGGCGGGAAAGAAAAAACGCAGGCCCAGTTTGGGCAACTGCTCGTCCTGAATGTGCTGCTTCAACCCAAGGACTTTTCCAAAATAGTGGGCAGCGACTTCGACGGTTGATTCGCCGACCTTGAATGCTGCTTCCGGAACCGGATGTTCCCGCTTTTCCAAAACCGTAATGCTGGCATCTGGTAATGCTTGTCGGCATTGGAGTGCCAGAGACAGCCCGGCAAGTCCGCCTCCAAGCACGGTAATGTCGCTGGTGTGGTTTGGGTTCATATTCATTCCTGCTGGCATCCTGGAGCTCGTGATAACAGTGCGTGGCGCATTTAGAAAGCCAAGATCAGATCTTGAGAACGTCGAAAACACTCTCCAGATGATTCTCGGTCGCCGATCGTTGCGGGATTTCCGTCTTAATGGCCGGCTGAATTCGTTGCACGCGATCGGTGATCTCATACATCAGGTCACGAATTAGATTCACGTTGTCGTTGAACCGCTGCTTCAATGCTGGATCGTCCAGTTTTTCTTTCAGTTCCGCGTTCAATCGCGTCATGATTTCAATCTGACTTTGATCCACAAACGCCGGCTCAGCATTGACGCTCGGGTCCGCCTCGTACCAGTTGCGGAAAAATTCCTGCATCTTCATATTCATATCCCGAATCTCTTCAACACCCTTGGCCAGCGATTGAATGAACCCAACTTCGGTGAGCTTGCCATTGAAGTACAGCAGGGCAGGGAACCCCCAATAGACGGCGTAATCCCAAACGAACTTGAGCGCCATGATTCGAGGATTGCCAAACAGGGGATATTGGTCGCGATACGTCAGCAAGTTGTTTTGAAACAGAGTCAGGAAAACACTTTGCAACGTCGGGGCCAAGTGTGCGATCGTTCGTCCGGCCAGATCCTCCTCAATCAGCTTGCCGACCATGGTGTTGCCGATCGCGATAAAGTCGCTCCCCGGGGAATAAAACGGATCCAAAAACGCAGCCGCTTCGCCGACCAGTCCCCAGCGATCCGTGGAAAACACCTGTCGCGACCCGCGGGACATCTTGCGGACCGCCAGGAAGTCCTGCACCTTACCCAGATGGGGCCTAATACTGTCGGCACACTCGGGCTCGTGGCGATCCAGCCAAATCATCGCTTTGTCCAACGTGTTAATCTCACGGAGCGAATGAATACGAGGATCGGCGACGATCCCAATGCTTGTCGATCCTGTCGCCAACGGAATCAACCAAACCCAATACCCTTCGCCCATCAGGTGATTGGTGCTCAACCAGCGACGAGGGACCTTTCCCGTCAGCGATTGCCAGTTGGCATCGTCGCACCAGCCATCGATCTGAATCGCCTCGTCAATGCGAAACCAGATGGCATTGATGTCATGTTGCAGGTCTTCTTCCAGTTTGAGTTTTCGCTTAAGAAAGCTCGCACGTCCACTGGCATCCACGATCCAGCGAGCTTGCAGCATCTGCTCCGCCTGGTTTTGAAGAAATGTAACCTGGTGGTTGGTTGGCGGAACACCGCCTGCGGAGGAGTACAGATCGACCTCGCGGATTCGCGCGCCTACCAGGATCGTAGCTCCCATTTCGGTCACCGATTCGGCCAGGAAATTTTCCAGTCGTCCCCGATCCACCTGGTAACTGGGCGCCGAGAAGAATGTGCTGCCTCCAACTTCCGTGCCTTCGGCCAGTGACTGGTACGCGTCCTTAAAAAAGAAACGCAGGCCGAATTTTGGCAGCTGATGATCGATCAAGTGCTTCTTCAGCTGCAGCTCTTCGCCAAAATAATGCGCCCCAATTTCTACCGTCGACTCACCGACTTTGTGTGTTGTTTCCGAAACTGGAAACTGGCGTTTCTCGATGATGGCAATCCGAATTTCCGGCTGCTTCATCAACAACTGCTTCGCCAACGTCAACCCGGCCAATCCTCCGCCGAGAATGGCAACATCATATTGGTTGTTGTTTGTGATCATATTTTGAGTTTTTAAAAAAGTGTTTCCGGAAATCTCACGTAACCCGTTCAGGTTTCACCTGAAATCAATGAACGACCGTTTCAATCTGCGGATCTGCATAATCCGCGATCTCGGTGATCCAATAACGTTTTTTCTGAAATGGATAGTTTGGCAAGCCGATTCGTTTGCTTTTTCGATGTCGATAGAGAGCTTCAAAATTCGGGTTGACGCCGCCAACGTACAACTCGCCCAGTCCGTAGAGCAGTGAATTTGTGACCGATTGGCCTTTTTCCATCGTGCGAATTATCCGGACAGTTTCGGTGCCATGCGTCTCCGGCATGACAGAAACCATCGAACCGAACTCAAGAACAAAATCGCACTCCATCTTAGCTAGCTGGTTCGCAGATTCCTGCAGCAAGGGCTGGGTTAGACAATGCTGGCGCCAAAAACTGCCACCAAGTGCCCGATGAACAGGCACGACTTCACCCGTCACGCTACAAATCAAGGGTAAGTTCGGCGGGTAGTAATTGAAACCATCGGCCAACGTTTCAAACTTTCGCAAAAGTGAGTCCGATTCTTCATCAGGCTTCTGTTCAAAAGGAGGTTCGCCATGGCTAGTTTGGGGTTTCGATGCCAGACCTTGTAACACGTTGTCTCGCTCAGCAACCAAAACCAGTGCGTCTTGGAAGCAAAGTCCTCCCGCCAGGCAGGCCGCAGTGTACTGCCCCAAACCGAAACCCAATACCACATCCGGTTCAACACCCAAACTTCGCCAGGTCTGGGCAAGCCCGGCCTGGATCGCAAATTCGGGAACACCTTGCAAGCGCGGCGTCACCGTTTCCCCGTCACGGATCCAATCTCGTAATTGAAATAATGGTCGCTCATTTTGTTTTAAGTAGTCATTCAGTCGTTGATCGAAGGCCTGAAACAAATCTCGAACAACTGGTTGGCTGGCATAAAGCTCTCGGGCAGCGGCCTGCAGCCAAAGGGGATTCGATTCCCACCCCTTACCAAAAACCCAACCGATTTTTGGAGTTCGTTTGATCATCCCGCGAGCAACATCCGTTGCAATCAAGTTCTTGGGGGCAACACCGTTGGCAGACCCGTTTTGCGTCGGTTGGCCGTTTTGTGATGACGACTCGCCGCCAAATAGCCAGCCAAGTTTTTTGTCGGTTTCGGCGATCGATTGGGAGGTGACGGCGATTCGGTGTTCGAAATGACGTCGGCCAACACTGGCGGTGTAACAAATATCGGCAAGATCCGTGTCCGGATGCCGCTGCAAAAAGTTCTGATAATCTTCTGTCAACTGCTTGAGTGCCGACTCGTTTCTAGCGCTTACAACCAACAACTGTTGCTGGCTGCCGACGACTTCAAATCCTTCCAGCGTCTCACCGGTTTCCTCGTTCATCGAGTCTGTTGAATCAATCGGCGGGGGCGAACTCAATATAACGTGTGCGTTCGTTCCCACTAACCCTAACGCGGTGACGCCGGCAACGCGACAATCGGTCTCGGGCCATTTCGTTGGCTCGACAACCATTTTGACGGGCATTCGTTGCCACGGAATGTGTGGGCTCGGTTGGTCAAAGTTGGCTTGCGGAGGGATCACGCCGTGGTGCAAGGCAAGAACCGTTTTGATCAGTCCGGAAACACCACCGGCGGCTTCGAGATGGCTGATATTGGCTTTGACCGAACCTACCAGCAGTGGCTGATCCGGCTTGCGGCCTTTACCGTAGGTTGAGGCAACCGCTCCCAACTCGACAGGGTCGCCGTATTCGGTACCGGTCCCGTGGGCCTCGAGATATTGAACCTGCGATGGCGCAACACCGGCATCTTTGAGCGCCTCCGCAATGACGCGAGCCTGAGATTTGCCACTGGGAGCGGTAATTCCGCTGCTGAAACCGTTGTGTACGACCGCACCGCCGCGGACGACGGCCATGATGCGATCGCCATCCCGTTGAGCATCGCTGAGCCGTTTCAAGACCACGACACCGCAACCTTCGCCTCGACCAAAACCATCCGCGTTTGCGGAAAACGATTTGCAACGACCATCCGGCGAAAGCAAACCAGCTTTGGACATCAGCAGTGAATTGACCGGAGCGAGGATGGCATTGACACCTCCCGCCAAAGCCATGTTGCAATTGCCGTCCTGCAAACTTCGAACTGCCTGGTAAAGCGCTACCAGGGAACTGCTGCTGGCAGTATCGACAGCAACGCTCGGACCTTCGAATCCGAACACGTAGCTGATGCGACCAACGCCTGCGCTGTGAGAAAGGCCGGCTCCCTGAAATGCCTTGATCACCTCGATATCGTCGAGGGTTGGCAAGAATGCGTAATCCTGTCCCATGATCCCCATGAAGACGCCTACGTTGGCGTCGTGCAACGGATGCGGTGAGATTCCGGCATCCTCCAGCGCACGATAACTGTTTTCCAACAACATGCGATGCTGGGGATCGATCCAACAGGCTTCCTGGTCGGCGATATTGAAAAATGCCGCGTCAAAGTCCGCGATGTCGCTCAGGAATCCTCCTTCCTTCGTGTACATCTTTCCCGGCTCGCGATCGGCATCGTAGAAACGATCAATGTCCCAACGGTCCCCCGGAATCTCGCAAACCGAATCGACGCCGTTCATCAAGTTCTGCCAAAACTCATCGGTGTTCTGGGCACCCGGGAAACGGCAACTCATGCCGATGATCGCCACGTCTTCGCGGGTGCGAAGCGTTTTTTCCGTTAGGTCCCGTAACTCATCCTGCTCGGGTGCGGGCTGGCTCTCCGTATCACTCGTGACCAGTTCCAACACGTGATCCGTAATCGCATCGATCGTCGGATGATCAAACAGCATTGTGGGTCCGACAGCAAACTGGTCGCCGAGCATCTGTTGAAGTTCGGTGCCAAACTCAACCGCCATCAGAGAATCCAATCCCATCTCGATCAAGGGTCGATCCGTTTCCGGGGCATCGGGGGTGGAAAGAATGGCCTGCAACGAACCTTGCACCGTTTTGAGCAGCAATTCGCGCGGCGCGCTTCCGCGCAGCTGTTTCAATTTGCTGACCAGTTCGGAATCGCCCTGTTGCGACCTCTGCCTGGCCGGCGCAAGATGCTCCATCATGGCGGGGGATTCTCCTCCCAACCCCATACGCATCCGCCGCCAATCCGCATCGATGACGGTTGCTTGCACGACATCGGCCGCCAATATGCCTTCCAACGCGGCATGAGCTTCAGAAATTGTCAGCGGCGTGATCCCCTGAAGTGCCAATCGCTTGATGATCCGTTCATCGTCGGCCATGCCTTCGGTCCACGGTCCCCAGTTAACGCTGACGGCCGGCAGACCCCGCGATCGTCGGTGCCAGGCAAGACCGTCAAGATACGCGTTTGCCGTGGCATAATTGCTTTGCCCGGGCGAACCAAGCACCGAAGCTGCCGACGAATACAAAATGAAGAACTCGAGATCCAGGGTTTGGGTATATTCGTGCAACAGCGTTGCACCGACTACTTTCGGAGCCAACACTTTCTCGAATCGGCCCCAGTTCTGGTCACCAACCAACGCATCGTCCAAAACACCAGCAGCATGAATGACACCTGACAACGATTTCAATTCCGATCCAAATCGTTGAAACAACTGGCTAACGTCGTCTGGCGAACTGAGATCGGCAGGATGAACAACGACGTCGCATCCGGTTTCCGAAACCGAATCCAGAAATGATTGCGTCTCCGGATCGGGAACGCGTCGTGAGACAAGCACGACTTGGCCGGCACCGTTTTCGGCAAGCCACTTGGCGGCCTGTCGTCCCAACATGCCCAGTCCACCGGTGATTAAATAACAACCGTCAGGGTTCGCCGCGAACGCTGTTTGTTTTTGCTTTTTGATCGAAGCCTTTTTCATCCGGGGCACAAAAAACTGTCCCTCACGAACAGCCAACTGATTGTCCCGGGTTTCGGTCAGCATTACATCCAGAATCGCCGCTGCAGTTTCCGGGTCTTGCTGTTCGGCCGACGCAACATCCAACAGTCGACAGCGAAGATCCGGTTGCTCCGCTCCAATGACTCGACCCAGTCCCCAATACTGGGTCTGTTCGGGACTCAGATTGAGTTCCGTTCCGGTAGCAATTGCGTCAGAGGTGATCAACAACAGGCCACATTCCAGTTGCCGTCGTTCTCGATTCTGTAGTGCAGCAATCAGCTTAAGCAAACCGATGCAATTCGTCTTGGTAGTGGGTCCGATTGCCCGCCGAGTGGCGGATCCGTCGCTCCGTTCCGACGACGCATGGACGGCCTCCCTATCCCCCAAGAACCACGTGATCCCATCTGGCAAAATTGGATCGTCCTTATCGGACAGCCGATCCAACAATGACAGCCAGTTTTCCTCCGATTCGGCGCACATCCTGAATTGACGAACGGAATCCTCCTCGAATTCTGTTCCGGCGGAAAGAATCAATTCAACGACTTTGTGGCCTTGCTCGACCAGCTGATCTTTCAGCCGACGCGCGGCCGGTTGTTGGCCGGTCGAAGCCGGATCCGCTGCTGCGTCGTCGACCTGACTTACGATCAGCCAGGTCTTATTCTCAGTCTTCGCCGCGGGAAGACGTGCAACCTGCCAATCCAATTCGTAAACTAACCGTTCGGCACCGCTGCCGCTCATCTGCCTCAGCGCGGCGACACTGACTTGCTGGACCTTGAGCTGTTCGATTTCCGCGACGACTTGGCCAGACTCATTGAAAAGCACCAAATCAGCGGTGCGGATTTTACCCTCGTTCTGTTTCCATTTTGCGTGACACCAAACTTCATTTTCGACCGACTGCCAGCAACGCACGCGGCCCATTCCAATCGGCAAGAACAGCTGATCATCGTTGTTGCGCAGCAGCCCCACGGCCAACGAATGCAGCGCACCATCCAGCAATGTGGGCGGAATCGAAAACCCACGCACGTCGCCATGGGTGGTGAGGCGACTCAAAACTTCATCGGCCGAATACTGTATGGAATCAATCGTCTGGAATTTGGGGCCATAGTTCAGACCGAGATCCAACATCTTTTGGTAAAAGTCGGTTGTAGCAACCGTTTCGGTGCAAACCAATTCAAGTGCGGACCGGTCGATGGGTCCGGGTCGTCCGCTGGTTGCGGTAACGATTTTGGCGGAAAAGTTTCGTATCCAACCGGTCGCTTCGGCAGAACAGGAATACGTTTCCAGGTTTTTCGAATGTTCATCGCCAGTTCGAATAACCGTCTGAAGTGCCGTTCGCGAAGTCGGACGAAGCGGTTGTTCGAAAACCAGGTCCTCGATCTGATCCGAACCGGCCGCGGCGATCGCCATCTCTACAAAAGCCGCTCCCGGCAGCACAACGTTCCCCATCACTTCGTGGTCCGGCAGCCAGGGAGGGCTGTCCGGTTCGACAAAACTCTCGTAGCGTGTTTCCTTCTCCAATCCCGCCAGGGAGACCTTGCTTCCCAACAGCGGATGGGCGGTATGGTATTCCGCGTGAAACGCCCGCGGTTTATCCGGCCCCCAAAACCGACGCCTTTGAAAGGGATAGGTCGGCAGCAACACGCGACGATGCTTTTTTGATTCGTACATCGCGTCGAAGTCTGGTGTTGAGCCCTGGACATAGAGTTGGCCAACGGCTTTCAAAATCGACTGGCTGTCGCTGGCTCCTTTTTGCAGGCAACTGATCAAGCTTCCCGGTGGCCGATTCCAATTGGCCGCCGCCATGCGAGTCAACACGGATTGCGGACCCAGCTCCAGGATGACACCACAGCCCAGTTCGGCGGCAGCGTCAACGCATTCCGAAAATCGAACCGCCTGACGAATGTGATTCGCCCAATACTCGCCATTCAACTGCACATCGGCCGCCAATGCCTTACCGGTCACATTGCAAATCAACGGCAAGTGCGGACGTTGGAATGTGATCTCATTGGCGGCCTCTTCGAACGGTTCTAGCGCCGGTTCCATCAACGAGGAATGAAATGCATGGGACGTCGTAAGCGCCCGGGTGCGGATGCCTTGTTCGGAACAATTCGCTTCTGCCTGGGCGATCGAATCGGCAGGACCGCTGATCACGATATGGGTCCCGTTAAGCGCCGCCAACGAAACCTCCGAGCAAGCTTCCATCGTCTGTTTGACTTTGACGAGGGGCGCGAACACTGCCAACATCCGACCACCCATCGGCAGGTCGCCAATCAACCGCCCCCGTTCGCTGATCAAGTGCAAGCCATGTTCCCAGGACATGATGCCCGCGACACAGGCGGCGGCAAACTGCCCCACACTGTGTCCAAACACAACGTCAGGTTCCAGACCCCAGCTTTGCAGCAGTTTGGACAATCCCATTTGCACGGCAAAAATTGCAGGTTGCGTCCAGCTCGTATGATCGACTCGATTTTCATCATGGAAAAGGACCTCGATCAGCGATTCATTTCGACGCTGTTGGATCAACGATTCGCAATCATCGATCGCATTACGGAAAACTGGCTGTCGTTCGTAAAGTTCCTGCGACATGCCAACGTATTGCGCGCCTTGACCCGTAAACTGCCAGGCGACTTTGGGCCGGCGTCGAGCACTTCCCACAAATAGCTGGTTCGATGAACCCGCCCGGGCGAGTGTCCTGCAGCCTTCGACAACTTCGCTCCGAGTTTTGACAACGAGTGCCGCCCGCTGTTCGTGATGGGAACGGCAGGCACTGGTAGTAAACGCAATATCCTGGGGAGTCAGTGCTGCGTCGGCGGCCACAAATGCTTCATACTTTTCGGCGAGCGAGTAAAGTGCCTCTTCGCTTTTGCCGCTGAGCACGATCAGTTGAGGATCTGTATCTGCAGTTTCACCAGAGCGGTGACTGCGACCATTTTCCCCAATCGCGGATGAAACACCCTGTGGTCGCTCGGTTACAAACGGGCTGGAGTTCGGAGCGGTAGCGCGCTCCTGGTCGACCGGGGCCTCAATAACGACGTGGGCATTGGTTCCGCTCATACCAAATGCACTGACGCCGGCAATTCGTTGCTTGGAGTCGGGCCATTCGGTCAACTGCGTCAAAACCTTGACGTGGATCTTTTCCCACGGAATGTGTGGGTTCGGGACTTCGAAATTCAATTGGCCAGGAATCTGTTGGTTTTGCATGGACAACAGGACTTTGATCAGTCCGGCCATTCCCGCTGCGGCTTCCAGGTGACCGATGTTGGTTTTGACCGAACCGACCAGCAACGGTTGATCTGCCGAACGGTTTTCGGCAAGCGCGGCGGCTGCCGCCTGCATCTCAATCGGATCGCCCAATTCGGTGCCCGTCCCATGAGCTTCGAGATAGGCAACCTGTTCGGGCGAAATGTTAGCCTTTTGCAATGCCTGTCGGATAACCTTTTCTTGAGCCTTTGGATTGGGAGCGGTCAATCCACTGCTGAAGCCGTTATGACCCACCGCGGAACCGCGAATGATGCCCAGGATCGGGTCGTTGTCCAACCGGGCATCGGAAAGACGACGCAGCGTGACGACGCCACAGCCCTCGCCGCGGAGATATCCGTCCGCGGCCGCATCGAACGCACGAGATTGGCCGGTGGGGGAAAGAGCTTTGAGTTTGCATGTCAAAATATTCGTCGTCGGCGAACAAATGGCATTCACGCCACCGACCAGGGCTCGGTCACAGTCACGTCGCTGCAAACTTTGAATCGCCAAGTGCAACGCGACCAGGGACGACGAACACGCGGTGTCGACGGCGACACTTGGGCCTTGTAGCCCCAAATAATAAGCCAGTCGGCCACACAAGAAACTTCCGGCGGCGCCGGTGGCAATGTAGGGATTGAGATTCAGGAACGAATCGCTGGCTTCGTTCTGGTAATCATTGTGCATCCAACCGACGAAGATCCCGGTTTGTTCGCCAATTTTCTCTGCCGGCCAACCCGCGCGTTCCAACGCTTCCCATCCCACTTCCAACAGCAGTCGTTGCTGGGGATCCACCCAGGTCGCTTCACGCGGAGAAATCCCAAAAAACTCGGGATCCATCAAATCGAGGTTATCCAAAAAGACTCCCCGTCTCGCGTACATCTTGCCGGGCGCTTCTGGATCGTCGTCGTGAAAGGCTTCGAAATCCCAGCGGTCGTCGGGAATATCGCCGACTTCATCCGTTTGGTCAATTAAACATTGCCAGAACTGCTCAGGTGTTTGGGCGTGACGCGGAAACCGACATGCCATCGAAACGATTGCAATTGGTTCGCCGGTACACGCTTGTGCATCGGCAAGTTGCTGTTTTAACTCGCGGATCTTCAGCAGCGCCTGTTTGTTGGGCGAAAGATTCTGTGGGTTATTGGTCATGATTTGATTGGGCCGGACTCAGAGGAATTCGGGTTAGCTTCTTGGAATTCGATTGATGGCAAAAAGGCCAAACGGACTGGCTTTATTCTTGAATTTCCTTCATCAATTGTTCGAGTGTCTCATCTTCGGACAGCCTTTCAATATCATCCAGAACTCTCGACGACGCAGGATTTGATAAAACGGTTTCGCCGGCCATCTTCGTCGCCGTGGCCGCTGGTTTTGGCACAAGCGACGTCACGAGGAAGTCGGCCAAATCACAGATGCGAGGGTGGTCGAAAACCAGCGTCGTAGAAACCTGAAGTTCCGGATCAAATTCCGACTGCAGCTGGGAACTCATCTCCACGATCATCATGGAATCCAGCCCCGCATCGAGAAATCGTGTTTCCGGGCCAACAACTTCCTCCGCTTTCGTGATCGACTGAACGAGCGACTGCAAAAAAAGACTTGCAACCTGTTTGCGGCTGCCTTCGTAACTCGACTCAAGTTTCTTTCGAAGTGTGGGCGGTCTGGTTGCGATTGGGTTTCCTTTTTCGGGCCCATCCAAACCCGATGGAAGTTTCTGGTTTTTGGATTCGGTGGCGGTTTGCGACGACCCCATTTCCCGCAAACGATTCTTCAGCACTTTCCCGGACGGATTTCTCGGCAGCTCGTCGATGAATTGAAAGTGCCGCGGTACTTTGTAATTGGCCAGTTTGTCGGTGGCGTATTGCTTGATTTTGTGGACCTCCATTGGCGGTGGTTCAACCATTTCATTGGCTGGCACGACAAACGCCACCACTTGTTCACCGAAAATTTCGTCCGGCAATCCAACCACGGCCACCTGTGAAACATGCGGACAATCAAGCAGGACTCGTTCGACTTCCGCCGGAAAAACCTTCAATGCCCCCACAGAAATCATGTCTTTGACACGATCGACGATATAAAAAAAACCGTCCTCGTCGATTCGGCCAATGTCGCCTGAGTGGAACCAGCCGTGCTTGATCGCCGCCGCCGAATCTTCCGGCCGATTCCAATAGCCGAGCATCACGTTCGGGCCTCGAATCGCAATTTCACCCAACTCCCCCGGCGGCAAAGTCTGGCCGGTTTCCGTATCAACGATTTTCATTTCGACTGAATCGATAGGAGTTCCGATCGATCCGGGCGTGAACTTTAGTCGATGGTTGTAGCTGGCAAATGGTGACGTTTCGGTCAGTCCATAGCCTTCATGAATCGGCATGCCAAATTTTTGTTGCCATCCGAGACTGACCTGGATCGGGAGCGTTGCGGCCGCGGAAAAACAGTAGTTGACCGTCCGCAAATCCGCGGGTTCGCAACGATCCTGGAAAAGCTGAAACATCATCGGGACACCGTACAACTGAGTGACCTGCTCGTGGTCGATCAACTGCTTCGCTTCCTGCAATTCAAACTTGCGCTGCAAAACGATCGTGGCACCCACATTGAAGGCGGAGTTCAGCAATGCGTTTTGACCAAAACAGTGGAACAAAGGCACCGCCAACAACATGCGATCATCCGTCCGCATGCGGCACAAATGATTAAAGGCGCAAACATTGGAACGAACGTTTCCGTGTGAAAGAGTGGCGCCCTTTGAAAACCCGGTGGTCCCTGAAGTGTACAGAATCAGGGCGGGATCTTCGGGAGCGCAATCCACCCAACTGGAAACCTGAGTATCGGCAGACTTCATGGTTTTGCCGTTAAACTGGTCACCCAGATCCGACACCGCGAATACCTGTTTCACGCACGGTGGAAATTCCAACGGTGTTTGCCCGACATGATCGATGTCAGTAACCATGAATTTGGCATCGCAATCGGTGACGATGAAAGCCACTTCGTCCAGAGTTAATCGGGTGCTAATGGATGCTGCAATTGCCCCGACGCGGAGAGCACCGTAATACCAGATGGCAAAGGCAGGCGTGTTGGGCAACCTGATCGCGACACGATCACCTGGGATCACACCAGCTTCCACCAGCAAGCGACCGGCAGA
Source organism: Pirellulaceae bacterium (assembly GCA_942492215.1). Taxonomy (GTDB): domain Bacteria; phylum Planctomycetota; class Planctomycetia; order Pirellulales; family Pirellulaceae; genus Mariniblastus. The sequence continues at coordinate 328,250 of CALODY010000016.1, read as the reverse complement.
TTGAGACAATTGATCCAGTTCCGCGTAAGTCCACCGTCGACCCTCAAAGACAATCGCGTCTTTCTGGGGGAAAAGTTTTGCGGTCGCGGTCAAGTGCTCACAAATATTCATAGAACCTTAATCCAAGCTGATCTGCGTGCTGTCGCTTCCGACCAGGGAACCGCTGCCGTTCGTTTTTGTAAGGCCGTGAATTGCCAGTGCCCGGAGAATTCGACTCAGGTCAACGCGGAGCCTGTTGTTGAAAACTCTCTTCAAACGATTCCAAAATGGGCGCGATTGCCTCGACAATCCGTCCCTGGTTTTTGATATTCTCGGTGATTGCCTCGATTTGCTCCTCAAGCCAACAGTCCGCGTCATTGAACAGAAAAGGCTTATTTTTTCCCGGAACGCAATCCAATACTTCACAGATCGCTGAATATAGAGGTTCGACCAGCGTTCCCAACATCACCCGCCCATCAAAGTGCCCAAAGCACTTTTTGGCACGCATATCGAGAGACTGGACTCCAAAAATCAATGCAACCGCCATGTAGCTTTGAAACAGCTCAACCGATCTCCAGGCAAGATTGGCAGACCCCCAACTTAGCCCGTTCACATTCTGGTTAAACTGCTCGGCATGGGTCGGAAAATGCTCTACGGTTGGATTACCGTAGTAGGTCAGCATCGGCATGATCGAATTGCCGGTAATCTGCAACCCCTTTAGGCCCATGTTATAGGACAGCTCGCTGTTACCCCGCAGGGACGATGGCAAGCCACCGCTAAATTCCGGGGCGACAAGCAGAGCGATTTGTACGTCAAGATGTTTAGCCATTAAGCCGATATATCGACGCAAATCGTCCATGGCGATGCCAATATACTGGCCGAGAAAGTTCCCGCTTTGGTAGAACCTGCCGCTGCTTGGATCAATCAGCGGGTTATCCGAGACCCCGTTCATTTCGATTTCCACGACCTGATCGATTCGAAACAAGCCCTCCACGATCGGCCCGAGATACTGCGGCAAACACCGAAGCGAATAACGGTCTTGAACCTGGGACGGTTTGCCATTCGTTTTTTCCCGCCCTTCGACCAACAGGCGTTTCATCATTTCGGCGGTCCACACCTGTCCCGGATGGGGCTTGCTTTGATGGACAAAGGGATCAAACGGATCCTCCTGGGCCAGCAACGCCCTCAGCATCATCGCTTGCGCTCCCATGGTAAGTGCCATCAGGATCCGAGTGTCGGACACGGCGTTGGCTGCAACCGCTGATGAAAAGGAAGTTCCATTGACGATTGCCAAACCTTCTTTGGGTTGCAGCTGAATCGGTTTCAGATGCAAATCCCCGAGGGCGCTGGATCCATTAACGATTCGGTCGCCAATCTGAACTTTGACAAAACCCGTCTGCCCGGTGATCGCCCTTGCAATCACCGACAATGGAACGAGGTCACCGCTGGCACCAATCGATCCAAGTTCCCGAACCACTGGCAATGCATCCGCTTGGAGGAATCGAACCAGCCGGTCAATAATTTCCAAGCGAACTCCTGAGCGGCCCTGCAACAGCACATTGGCGCGCAAGAGCATCGCGGCGCGAACGTGCCTTCGATCGATGGGAGCGCCTGCGCCGGTGGCCAGGAACGAAAGCAGGTTGTTTTGCGACCCGGCCGCAAGATCACGGGGCACGATTTTGTCGGCCATACCGCCAAATCCGGTGGTCACTCCGTAAACCTGTTCCTCGTTCTCGACGGCACGCTTGACCGCGTCGGTTGCGGCGGCGACTTTCTTCAAAACAGACGGTTCCGTTGTCAGCGAAACCTTGTGGTTCCGTAACGCAACCGCCGAAACTTGCCCGGTTCGCAGAAACCCGCCATCGAGCTCTATTTCCGCCGTCAGCTCCGACGCTTCATTGGATGTCAACATTTGCAACTACTGCTCTGCTCTCTCGTTATGGGTCACCCGATTTTAACACGGTCGAAGATTTAAGTCATTGGCGAAAACTCGCAGCAAAAATGAACGTTTTGCAAGCTCACCTGACCGATTTGAGCGGTTCGAAAAAGGCAGATTCAGGATCAACGTTAGGAGACGGGCCGCCGGATTGGTTTGGCAACTGGAGTCGTCGTTTCGCCGTCAATCGGGTCGTTTCGCCCGTGATTAGCCGGCATTTTCCCCAATATTTCAGGAACGCTCATTTGGATTTCAGTTTTGCGTTTTCGGGGACCCATTTTTCACTGACGCGTTTGCGGGTGATGGCCCATGCTTCGCGGGCGCTCTTTTCGTGTTCGGCAGACCTACCCTGCAATGGCCAGTTGGGATCGGGTCGATGTGCCGCTTCAAAGATCTGTCGAGCCTTCTCGACAAGATCCGGATTGTCAGCAGACAAGTCGTTTGATTCGGCCGAATCCTCCACCAGGTCGTAGATTTCAATCGGTTTGTCGGTGCCATTTCGAACCGCCTTCCAATCGCCGAACCGAGCTGCCTGAATGGGTTTGCCGAGATGCAATTCCCAATAGAAGTAGTCTCTCTGCGGAGCATCGCCACCCTTCAAATAGTTGACCAGGGATTTGCCATCCGTCTCGAATCCCTCAGGCGTTGTCGCCTCGCTCAGTTCAACAAACGTGGGCAACAGGTCCCAGAACGCCCAAGGTTGACTGTTCACTCGTCCCGCCGGCACCGTTCTGGGCCACCAAGCCAAGGCCGCTTGTCGCAATGCGCCCTCGTACATGCCCCGCTTGTATCCGCGCAAGCCGTTACTGGCTTGATCGAACCGTTTGCCAATCTCCGAATCTGGATCGAACGAAGAACCGTTGTCTCCCGAAAAAATAATCAATGTGTTTTCCGCGACCCCCAGTTCCCGCAATGTATCGACCAACTCCCCCATGTCAGAATCGATGCGAGTCACCTGAGCCGCGTAGGCTTTTTGCTTTTCGGTCCAGGGTTTGTCCCGGTAGATTCCCAAGTCATCAATTTCATGGCGGCCATGAGGTAACGTGATCGCGTAGAACATGAAAAAGGGTCGATCACCATGATTTCGTAACCAACGAATCATGTCATTCTGAATGAGTTCTTGGGCATAGGTTTTCCCCAGCGACTGCCCGTCATTTCCCGGCAGTAAAAAGGGGACATCATCATCGTAGAGATACGTAGGAAAGTACGAATGGGCATGCCGTTGGCAGTTGTATCCAAAAAAATGGTCCACACCTTGATTGAACGGACTTCCCGAGGAATCGAAAAAACCCATTCCCCATTTGCCAAAGGTTGCCGTCGCGTAACCGGCCGATCTCGCGATTTCGGCAATCGTCACGGTCTGGTCAGGAAGCGGCAGTTGGCCTTCCGGTGGTACTTCGTAGTTTCCCCGGATCGGACAGTGGCCGGTGTGGAGGCCGGTGAAAAAACTCGAGCGGCTGGGTGCGCACACACTGGTACCGCAATAGGCCTGCAAATAGCGGGTTCCTTCCGCCGCCATCTGATCCAGCCGTGGCGTCTTAATCAATTTTTGTCCGTAGCAGCCGAGATCTCCCTGCGCAATGTCGTCACTGAGCACAAAAATGAAATTCGTTTTCCCACGTGCAGGCGTCTCGGCAACCACCACCGTTCCTGTCGCGAACAAAGTGGCTATCAGGGAAACGAAGTTGATAATCTTTCGGTGCTTCAACATTGGCGACTCCTATGAAAACGCGGCAGTTCAGCCCTCGGCCTGTTTCAGATTGACGTACGCATCTATCCTCGATTTGCTTCCCACCGTTGTCGCAACGCGTCCAACAGAACCGCAACCACGATGACGACTCCCGTAATGATCTGTTTTTGTTCATCCCTGACACCAACTTGAGCCAAACCGGTCTGCAATACGGCGATAATCAACACGCCGATGAACGAACTGATGACGCTGCCTCGCCCCCCCATCAGGCTGGTGCCACCGATCACGCAAGCCGCAATGGCCGCAAGCTCAATCCCCACCGCCGCGTTTGGATCCGCGCTCGACAGTCTCGACGTCTGGGAAAGTCCGGCCAGACCACACATTAGTCCGCTGATGGCGAACACCGCGATCGAATAAGGCGCTGACCGAATACCAGACATTCGGACGGCTTCCTCGTTCGTGCCAATCGCGACACAATAGCGCCCGAACACCGTTCGCGTCAGCAAAAACTGTCCCGCCAAAACAGCTCCCACCGCCAGCAGAAAGGCGGGCGAAAAAAGGACTCCCGGGATCGGTTCGCCAAAAAATTCGACTGAAGAACCGATGTATTTGGTTTGTGAATTCGTTACGACTTTCGTCCCGCCCCGAGCAATTTCCAACATTCCCAGTGTCACAATGAAGGACGGGATACCCGCTCCGATCGAGACAATGCCATTGAACAAACCACAAACCGCGCCAGTGATCAAACACACAGGTATCGCGCACCAAAGCGGCCAGCCAAAATCAACCATCAATGCACCCAGGACCGCAGAAGACAGTGCCAGCACGGAACCGACCGACAAATCGATGCCGCCCACGATCAACACCAGCGTCATTCCAACCGCCAGGAATGTAAGGTCAGGTATCTGATTGGCGATCGAGATGAAGGTCGATTTTTGAAAAAAGTTTTCGCTTTGCAGACCAAATACCACAGCCAAAACAACCAATACGCCGAGCAGCCCGGCGTATTGGATGAAGGCCTGTCTTATATTGGTTCGGTTCACTTCAGGTCGTCGCATGCTCAAGGTATCCGGAAAACGCGGCTTGCATGATTCGGTCGTGGGACCAATCGGGACGGGAAAAGATCTCGACCAAGCGCCCGTTCGACATCACAGCGATCCGATCGCAGGTCTCCAACAACTCTGACAGGTCACTACTGACAATCACGATCCCTTTTCCATCATCCGCCAACGATCCGATCAATCGGTGAATGCGTCGCCGCGCAGCAACATCGATGCCCCGCGTCGGTTCGTCAAACAGGAATACGTCGGCGTCACGTACCAGCCATTTGGCGACAGCAACTTTTTGCTGGTTGCCTCCGCTCAAGGTCCCCGCCGGTTGCTCAACCCCGATGCAATGAGTCTCCAACGATCGGCACATATTGGCCGCCGAGGAATCCTCTTTGTCAGGTTGAATTAATCCGGCGAAAGAAAATCGTTTCCACATCGATGCCAGCGTTGTGTTGACCCGAATCGATTGCGAAAGCAACAATCCGTTTTGCTTACGATCTTCCGTTACCATCGCCAACCCGGCGTCAACCGCCTGGCTTGGGTGTCGAAACCTCTCCGCTTTCCCCTCCGGCCCGAGTCGGATCTGGCCTGAACTGGCCACGTCGGCTCCAAAAATCGCCCGCAACAACTCGCTACGCCCCGAGCCCACCAATCCGGCAATGCCCAGTCGCTCCCCTTGATGAACAGTGAACGACACATCGTGCAGGAAATCAGTCGATAGCCGTTCCACCCGCAACGCGGCCGGTTCCTGTGTCCACGATTCATGCTCGGTGAACTCATTGCATTCCGGTTCGTCGCCACTCATCAAGTTGATCATGTCTTCCGTAGAAAGCACACTCGTCGCGTAGGTGCCAACATATTTTCCGTCACGCAGGATGGATGTCCGATCCGCAACTTCAGCGACCTCCTCAAGCCGATGACTGATATAGATGATCCCGACACCCCGCTCTCGCATTCGTTTCAACCATTCAAACAGCGTCCTGGTCTCGGCGGAGCTAAGCGCGGCCGTCGGCTCGTCGAGGATCAATAACCGACAGTCCCGATCGAGCGCTGCCGCAATTTCGACCATTTGTTGTCGACCGACTCCCAGCGAACCCACCAACGTGTCTGTTGCGACATCCTGCAATCCGAATCGGTCGAGTGCTTGTCGAGCCTGTTCATCAAGCTCCCTCCGCCGAACCACTCCTGACCATGACGGAAGCCGCGAAAGAAACATGTTCTCGGCAACGGTCAGTGTCGGTATCAAATTGAGTTCCTGTTGCACGATTTGGACACCTCGCGATTCGGCATCCTGTTTGCCGTTGGGCGAATAGACCTCCCCAGCCAATCGCATCCTGCCCTGCGAAGGGAAAATCAAACCGGCGACAATCTTGACCAACGTTGACTTCCCCGCGCCGTTAGCACCCAGCAAGGCGTGGATTTCCCCACCGCGGATCTCAACGCTGCAGCGGTCTAGTACCGTGACCGAACCGTAGCGCTTGGTCAGTTCGGTGAGCGACAAAAGGTTGTCGGGGCCATCCGTCACTGCTCCAGGCTCTCCGCGGTAATCAAATCGACGGGAGTCTCGACATCCTCGGGTATTGAATCAGGTTCGGCCAGCATCCTTAACGCGGCCTCGATTCCAAACACGGCCAGCTGGTCACCGTGCTGATCTGCCGTTGCCAGGATTTTGCCTTGCCGCATTGCTTCCTGGACAGCGCTGATGTTGTCGAACCCCGCGATAATGACGTCGCCCGCCCGGCCAGAGCTTTTGACCGCCGCGCTGGCGCCCAGTGCCATACTGTCATTCGCCGCCAGGATCGCTTTGATTTCAGGGTGCTCGCTCAGCATCGAGGAGGCAATCGTATTGGCTTTACTCATTTCCCATTCGGCAGATTGGCTATCAACAATCTTGATGCCAGCTTCTTTCATCGCCAACTCGAAACCCTCGCGCCGCTGCTGACCGTTAAATGAAGTTCGGATACCCTCCAGCACTGCCACCGAATCGCTCGGTGTCAGCTTCGATGCCACATAATCGCCAACTTTCCTGGCACCGGCCTTGTTGTCAGGGCCGACAAACGGAATCGTGATACCTTCCTCCTGAAGCACGCTGGCGTCGAGGCGATTATCGATATTGATTACGACAACACCTTTTTCCCGCGCACGTCTCAAAGCGGGCACCAGTGCTTTGGAGTCAGCCGGGGCAATCACAATCGCGTCAACGCCACCGGCAACCATTTCCTCTACCAGACCGACCTGCCGGCTCAAATCTCGTTCGTCTTTAATACCGTTGACTATGAGATCGTAGTCGGTGCCATGTTCACGTTGATGAATTTGGGCGCCCTCCGCCATCGTCGAGAAAAACTCGTTGGCCAGCGATTTCATGATCAAGGCGACCCGGGGTTTCGGGTTGGGACTGGTTCCTGCCACGGAATTTGCATCATCCTTGGTCGTTGAATTACCTCCACTGCAGCCAATAAGCATCAGAACAGCGACCATTGCAAGCAGGGACTTCATCTTCAGGATCTCCAAAGAGTTTCGATTTCAGCGCGGTGAGGCAGACTGGGTTGCGCTCCCAAACGCGAGGCGGCCAGAGCTCCAGCGGCGTTTGCAAATTTCACCGCTGCCACGGGCTCACCTATTTCGGCCCAGCGGACGGCCAAAGCTCCCGCGAAAGCATCTCCTGCCGCAGTCGAATCAATCGAGGTTTTTTCGAACGGGGGGAACCTTCGTGATTCTATGCCATCGTACAGCATGGAACCCCGATGTCCCAAGGTTATCGCGACATGCTTTGCACCGAGCTCAAAAAGTTTTCGGGCTGCGAATTCAGCCTCCTCCAGTGATTCGACCGGTTGTCCCACCAGCGCTGCCGCTTCAGATTCATTTGGACAAATCAAGTCAACCTGCAACAACTCCGACGGCCATTCTCGCGGCGCGGGTGCCGGATCAAGCAACACCCGAACGCCAGCTGCCCGGGCAATCTTGATCGCGGCCACAACGGTTTCGAGCGGGACTTCAAGCTGCAGCAGCACCATGTCGCTGGATTCGATGATGTCACGACGAGACGCGATGTCTGTGACCGAAAGCTGACCGTTGGCGCCCGGGACAACGATGATCGAGTTTTGTCCGCTCTCCTCCACCGCAACGACCGCCAATCCGCTGGGACAACCCTCGATCTTCCCGACCAAGCTGCAGTCGACATGCTCTTGCTCAAGATTCCCGACTAACCGAGTTGCGAACGCGTCATCACCGACATGACCAATCATTTTCACCTGTCCTCCGGCGCGGGCAGCGGCGACTGCCTGGTTGGCACCCTTGCCACCACACACCTCTGCACTTGAATCCCCAAGGACCGTCTCACCGGGACGCGGTAGGGCTGGACATCGAACCAGCAAGTCCATGTTGATCGAGCCGATCACCGTAATGTTGGGGCCGGACGCAGACACCTGTTCGCTCTCTTTATCAGGATACAGAATTTCACGTCGCAGGGGGTTGGCTGACAGGATGTAAATTTGATAGAAGTTGTCTGGAAAGCGAAAGCCCCGCTCGTCGAGGTTGAAGCGAATTCGCAATAATATCGCGCCGATTAATTGAAACCGACGCCGAGTCCGCAAGGCCGACTTTAAAGATGGATTAGATTCTTGACGCACCAGTTGAGGCCGGCCCGGTAGTTGGCGACAAAGTAATTGTTAACCGACGCAATGCGGCCGCCCATTGACAGCGATTCGACTGTCACAACCCGGAATTTAGTACCGTTTAATCAAGCCATGAGGACATTCATGGAAACCAGGCCACTTGGAAAGACCGGATTGGAATTGTCGACGCTCTCCTATGGCGCGTCTTCTCTCGGTGCCGAGTTCCGCAAAATCGACATCCCGGAAGCCTTGAAGAGTGTCCACGTTGCCGTCGATAGTGGCATGAACCTGATCGACACGTCACCCTACTACGGTCGTGGCATGAGCGAGGTCCTGCTGGGACAGGTGCTGCCCGAGATTTCCAGGGACAAGTTTTTTTTGAGCACAAAACTGGGCCGCTACGCCCCTCAGCATTTTGATTTCAGTGCGAAACGTGTTGCCGAGAGTGTCGACATTTCGTTGGAGCGCATGAAGGTTGACCACCTTGATATCGCGCTGTGTCACGATATCGAATTTGTGGACATGTCGCAGATCGTGGAAGAGACGATTCCCGCGCTTCGGGAACAGGTTGAAAAGGGCAAAGTGCGTTTCATTGGCGTCAGCGGATATCCCATGAAGATGTTCAAATACATCTTGGCCAACGCTGACATCGATGTCTTGATGACGTACAACCACTACACGCTGCAGAATGACATGGCGCGGGAACTGGTTCCCATCTGTCAACAGAAACAGGTTGGCATTATCAATGCCGCGCCATTTTCAGCTCGCCTGCTAACCAGCGCGCCTTTGCCGGCCTGGCACCGGGCGACACCCAAAGTCCGGAAAATCGCCAAACAGGCGGGAGACCATTGTGCCAGTCGCGGCGTCGATATCGCGCAACTGGCGCTCCAATTCTCGATCGCCAATCCAGAATTCGCGACCTGCGTCACCGGCTCGGCCAACCCCCATCGCGTCGCCCAATGGGTCCAATGGGCGGCCCAACCACTCAATCCATCATTGCTGGAGGAAGTGCAGGAGATCCTGAAGCCAATCCACAATTGGTTTTACAGTGAAGGGCGACCCGAAAATAACGACGAACCTTGCGACGATGCTGAATAACCCAGAAAAGGAATCCGGCTATGAAAGCCATCCGGCTTGAGAATCCAAAAGAATTTCGGCACGTCGATATCGATGAACCGGGAATGCCTGGCCCGGGACAAGTCCTGGTCCGTACGCATCGAATGGGCATCTGCGGAACCGACTATGGCGGCTACCTTGGCAAAATGCCTTTCTTCAGCTATCCCCGGATTCCGGGCCACGAACTTGGTGTCGAGGTGATCGAAGTCGGTGAAGGAGTGGCCAACGTCAAAACGGGTGATCGTTGCAGCGTCGAGCCGTATATGAACTGCCAAACATGCTACGCCTGCCGAAAAGGAAATGGAAACTGCTGCGAGTCATTAAACGTCATCGGTGTGATGGTCGACGGCGGACTGTGCGAACGTTTTCTGATCCGGGCCGACAAACTTCATCCCTCGACTCAACTTTCGTTTGAACAATTGTCATTGGTGGAAACGCTGGCCATTGGGTGTCACGCCTGTGACCGAGGAGCGCCCGTCGAAGGCGATCACGTGCTGATCATCGGCGCCGGCCCGATTGGATTAGCCACACTCGAGTTTACTCGACTGACCGGTGCCACGGTTTCGGTCATGGACATGGTGCAATCACGACTGGATTTCTGCCGGGAAACCTACGGTGTTCCACACACCATCCTGTTCGAAGGGGATGGGAGCGATGTGGAGCAAATTCGTGACATTACCCATGGTGAAAAATACGCAGTGGTGACCGATGCGACTGGCCATAGTGGTTCGATGTCGAATGCCTTGAACTTTGTGGCCCACACGGGCTCGCTGGTGTACGTTGGAATCACGACGTCTGAAATTTCATTTCCTCACCCGATCCTGCACAAACCGGAAATGTCGATCAAGGCATCCCGCAACGCCATGCCTGCGGACTTCACACGGATTATTCGGTTGATTGAAGACGGGTCGATTGATACGGATCCGTGGATTACGCATCGCACCAGCTTTGAAACCGTGATCGACGAATTCGACGAATTCACGCGGCCGGAATCTGGCGTGATCAAGGCCGTCATTGAAGTCTCCTGACTCAAATCCCAAGATGGATTTCTGGCCGGTTTGGACCTGGTCGAAATTGTCCGTTCCCAAAGAAAACAAACATGATTAAATCGGCAATCACTGTCAGCCTGGTGGAAGAGGCCCGCGGCGGTCCCTTTGTATTTTGGGATGGAATCCCCGCCGCCTGCAAACGGTCCGCAGAACTTGGATTCGACGCCATCGAGATCTTTGCACCCGCGCCCGATACGGTGGACCGTGACGAACTTCAACGGTTGCTAGCAACCCACGGTCTGACGGTCGCCGCCGTTGGAACCGGTGCAGGGATGGTGAAGCATGGCCTCTGCCTGACCGATCCCGATACTGAAAAACGGGAATCCGCCAAGGACTTCATTCGTCAAATGATTGAATTTGGCGGAGCCTTTCGAGCCCCGGCAATCATTGGGTCGATGCAAGGTCGCTGGGGCGGTGATGTGGATCTTGATGCGGCGTTGGAATTGTTGCGCGGCGCACTCAATGAACTTGGTTCGTACGCCGCCCAGTACGACGTGCCGTTGATTTACGAACCTCTCAATCGCTACGAGACCAATCTCATCAAAACCATGGCTGACGGTGTCTCATTCCTCAAGTCACTTTCGACGGACAACGTGAAACTGTTGGCGGACCTGTTTCATATGAATATCGAAGAGGTCGACCTGGCCGCTGCGATTCGAGCCGGCAAAGGTTTCATTGGCCATGTTCATTTTGTGGACTCGAATCGACTGGCAGCGGGGATGGGACATACGGATTTCCGTCCCGTAGCCGCCGCACTGAAAGAGTCGGGTTTTTCCGGTTACGCTTCGGCGGAAGCCGTACCAATTCCGGATTCCGACACCGCTGCCATCAAAACCATCGAGGCATTCAAGAAATACTTTAGAAACTGAAAGAACATCCGCATGTGTGAGCGAAAATGTGAGCCCCTTGGACTCGCGCCAAGTTTTGGTTTTGGTGACCGAATCGGTTTGGCGACGCCCGGGCACGTCGAGGCCATGAAGCGATCAGGTAGCGGAATCGAGCCAATTTTCCCGCAGCAATCCATTCGTGAGATGACGCGAACCGAGCGAACGGCTCAACAGGTGATGGATGATGCACTTCGCGGCGCGACAGAAGCCGGTTGGGACGCGCGAATCGGTGCGGACGCCGACCATCTGAAAACGCCTCACGACGTCGATGTTACGGCTGCGGTGGGATTCACGTTTTTTACAATCGACCCTTCCGATGACGTCGATCAAAACGCCGATGACTATGATGAATCGGCGTTGCGAAAGAAATTTACCACGTCACGCGATGCCGCACCCTGGTACGACGGCTACCTGGGAAAATCCATTGATCTGCCGACAGGAACTCAGGTCGAACTGACCGAAGAAGCCTGCATGCGTGCGGCCGTCAAATACGGGCCGGCGATCCGACGCGCACTTGACCTGGGCGACTATATTCGTAGCGTCCATGAAGCCGCCGACAAGGACTATGAAATCGAACTTTCCGTAGATGAGACCGACCAACCGACAACTTTGGCCGAACATTACATCATCGCTGACCAATGCCTGAAAGGCCGAATGAAATTGGTGAGTCTGGCGCCGCGCTTCATTGGTGAATTGGAAAAAGGGGTCGATTATAAAGGCAACGTGCGGGCGCTGGAGAATTCTCTTAACGATCACGCGGCAATCTCGGAACTTCTGGGACCTTATAAATTGAGCCTGCATTCGGGGTCGGACAAAATTTCCATGTACCCGGCGTTGGCAAGAGCTACGAAGGGTCGTTTTCATGTCAAAACGGCGGGCACCAGCTACCTCGAAGCCTTGCGAGTCGTCGCGCGGCACGACGAGGCTCTTTTTCGTCGCATCATCCAATTCGGCCGCCAGCATTACGACGTTGACAAAGCGACGTATCACGTTTCGGCGACCAACGCGGCAGTCCCACCCGATGATCAACTGGATGGACCGCGACTCGAACAGGTCTACCTGGAATGCTGGGCCGACGTACCACCGGGACTGGGTTTCACCGAACCTGGCCGCCAGATTTTGCATTGTACGTTTGGTTCGACGTTAACCGATCCAGAACTCGGTCCGGCAGTCCGCTCGGTGCTGGAATCTCATGCCGATACTTATCGGGAAGTTTTGGCTGATCACTTCAGCCGGCATCTGGAAGCTTTGCAGGCAGGAATTTAACTCATGCTGAAATCACAACTGATTCATCCTACGATTCTGAACGTGTTGGGCGGAGCCGGTCATCATGCCAAAGTGCTGATTGCGGATGGAAATTATCCGGCCTCATCAAAAATTGGCCCCGACGCGGAGCTCGTGCATTTGAACTTGATGCCGGGAATGGTGACTTGCAATGCGGTTCTCCAAGCGCTGTTGTCGGCGATTCCCGTCGAAGCGGTCAATACAATGATGTACGAAACCGAAGGTCCCTACGCTTTGACCGAAGACCCGCCGGTATGGGCGGATTACCGGGAAACGATGAACGCAGCGAATGTTGGAGTTGAACTTGAGGCAATCGAGAAGTGGTCTTTCTATGACGCGGTGGCCACCGAGGACCACGTTTTGACCATTCAGACCGCAGATCAGCAACGGTTTGCAAACATCCTGTTGACCATCGGCGTTCGCATGGATTGACTCGAAGTGACATGAATGGAAGTTGATCTTGCAGCTTCAAACACAAAGTTCCAGGTGACCATTTTTCATTCGACTCCTTCGGGAGGTCGAGACATCTGGTCTGGGTTCCGTTGGAGATTTCGCTGATCAGGAAGGCATAACGGATTGTCAGCATTGGAACGGTGCAGATAGTTGGGTTTCGTTCATTGCAATCCTCGCAATAACGTTCGTTTACTTTTCAGAATTGAAAGTTACCAGGCAAATGTTGTTGGCCGCCATTTCCGCGATTCGCCATTATGTTAAGAATTGATTAAGTTGAAGGCGTCAAAAAATCGAGAAATTCTGTTGGCTGCTTGAATCATGACAACGGGAATCCTGATTGCGTTGGGCGGGCTGGGCGTGTTTCTGCTCGGTATGGTCATCATGACCGACGGTTTGAAAGCCATCGCGGGCGACACGCTTCGGCAATCATTGGCACGATTCACGAAGAGTCCCACATCAGGCGCAGTTACGGGCGCGATTGCCACCGCCGTGCTTCAGTCCTCGAGTGCCACCACAGTCACGGCGGTTGGTTTTGTGGGGGCCGGGCTGATCACATTTTCCCAGTCACTGGGGATCATCTTTGGCGCAAACATCGGTACGACGATTACCGGTTGGCTGGTAGCGATTGTCGGTTTCAAACTAAAAATCGGCGCGCTGGCACTGCCGTTTGTTCTGTTTGGCGTGCTGATGAGGCTGTTCTTCCGCCATCGCCTGTCAGCGCTTGGTCTAGCGTTGGCTGGATTCGGGTTGATTTTTGTGGGAATCGACCTGATCCAACAGGGCATGGTGGGGCTGGAAGGTATCGTGACACCTGACAGTTTTCCAGGTGATGATTTGGTCGGACGCATTTTGCTGCTGTTGATCGGAATTGCCATCACGCTAGTGACGCAATCATCCAGTGCCGGGGTCGCCACTGCAATTACTGCCGTCCATGGGGGAACCATCAGTTTTGAGCAGGCCGCCGTCATGGTCATCGGCATGGATGTCGGAACAACCGCAACCGCCGCGTTGGCAACGATTGGCGGTTCGACTGACGTGCGACGAACGGGATTTGCCCACGTGATTTACAACCTGTTGACCGGAATCGGTGCGTTCTGTTTGGTGACTCCTTACACCTGGGCCTGTTCAACATTTTTTCCCGAAGTGCTGCAGGAAAACCCCGAACTCGCGCTCGTTGGGTTTCACACATTCTTCAATACACTCGGCGTCATCATCGTGCTGCCCTTTACGAAATCATTCGCACGGCTGATCACCTGGATGGTTCCGGAACAACCTGCTCGGTACACCCAGCGCCTCGATCGTTCTTTGTACGCAAGCCCCGCGGTCGCCATCGACGCGGTGCGGGCAACACTGAAAGAATTGGCCCAACTCGTGTTAAAAAGTTTGCAAGCCATTCTGAATGTTGGGCCGTCAAATGAAATCAGAGAAACGTTGTCAGATGCCAGCCGCGCATTGGCTGAAACGAGAGACTATTTGACGCCGATTGATACATCGAGTTTGCATTCTTCCTTGTATCCCGACAAGCTGGCGGCGATCCACTCCATCGACCACCTCCGCCGATTGATTGAGCGATGCCAGGAATTCAAACGGTCACAGCGAACGCGCGAGACTGAGCTTGCTCCGTTGGGTGAAATGTTGGGAAAAGCCGTCCATCAGGCTCTCCAGGATATCGCAGAAATTCCAGATTTGTCCGAAATGAACAAGGAGGAAGCCGTCTTCTCTGGAGATCGCCTGAAACAAATATGGCAAGAGTTTGACGCCCACGCGGAGCAGTACCGCCATGCCTTGATTTCCAGCGCCGCTGGCGGCGAATCGGACGCCTATTCGACGATCGGCAAACTGGACACCCTGCGTTGGATTCGAAGAGTCTCGTATCATGTTTGGAGAATCGTTCACCATCTCTGCGGCGGCGCGCTCCAAGACGATGATTTCCATGCCGCCGAATCACTGCCGCCCGAACCCATTGATCCTGCGACGGGTGATGGCTCGTGATGAACGATCTTGCAGTCTGGTAATGCTTGCATGGGTGGCAAGTCTTCGGATGCTTGCCAACCATCTGCAAACGGCGCAAAGCTGCCTCGACGCATGCTGCGGAAATACGGATGGTTTTTTTTGCAAAAACTTTTGAATGAGTTGACAGGGATGGAAAAACCGGGTGCCAGCATCGGGCGGCTTCCAAATGACCGTAGAAAATCGCAGGTAAGTTCTGCCGCGATTGGTCAGCGCCTTTCGATATACCCCAGTTTGAAGTATGTCGTGAGACTACGGAAGTTCCGCTATTTCAGTCGTTTGCATTCTCGAGAATCCAGCCACGGTACGTTTTGTACTCGACAATATTCCCTAAAACGCGATCGTTGGCCGATATGGAATCGACTCCGCTCGTCGGTTCAGCAACCAGTCGTTGGGCAGCCTGAGTCGTCTTGGACTTGTCTCGAAAATGAAAATCAGATGAAATTGATCGATGCAAACTCAATTTGTCTCTCAACTGACATCACCCAACGGCCCGCGTCGGCTGCAATTCGCGGTGTTGGCAGCGATTTGCTTGTTGCCGTTTAGCGGCTGTGACGTCGCGTCTAACGCGACAGCGGTTGGGGAATCGTTGACGGAACCGGCCGCCGTCCTGACGGTCAATGTGTTGAGGATTCGTCGTGACGAGCAGGTCGTGAAGACCGCTGTCTATTTTGGAAAGCTGATACCCAATCGTCAAACGCAGCTTTCTTTCGCGAGGGCCGGTCGCATCAAGACCGTGTTTTATCGAGTCGGAGAAAAGATCCCTCAAGGAGAAAAATTGGTGGAACTGGATCAGGGATTGTTGGAGGAGAGAAAGGCATCCCTTGAGGACTTACTGGAAACCGCAGAACAAAAACCGGAGGCCGGTGATCCGGATCCGATTCCCGACCAACAAACGCAACAAGTTCAGCAACTGAAGGCCCAATTGAGGCAGGTCGAATCGGACTTGGCTGAGGGAACGATCGTTGCACCCTACTCCTGTATCGTCGTCACCAACCATGTCGAATCCGGCGCCCTCGTGACGCCGCAGAACCGGGCGGTTGAAATCATTGAGGATGTCAACCCCTTGGTGGAAGCCAGTCTACCTCGCAAGATTGCGGATGCTTTGTCGATCAACCAGTCGGTCTGGATCGTCGTTGGCGGGCAAGCCGTTCAAGCTCAGATCAAAACGAAATCCCCGGTTGAGACACCGGCCGGCAGCAAAACGATTTCGCTTGAGATTTCTTCTGAGTTGGACGGCGTCGCCTGGTCCTTTGGCCAAACCGTGGAAATCCGATTCTTCATGCCATCGGACAGCTCAGGCTATTGGCTGCCATTTTCGGCGCTACATCGAGAGGCGGGTGGGCTCTGGTCGGCACTCGTAGCCAAACCGAAATCCGGTGGTGCAAATTCGGAGCCGCAAAATAATCGCTCTTCGAAAGTCACGAGAAAGACCTTGGAACTCATTCACCTTGAAGACGATTGGGTATTGGTGCAAGGTGCCGTGGGTGACGGGGACGAGGTGATAGTTAATGGCTCACATCGGGTCGTGCCCGGCCAAATCGTGCTGACCAAAGACGTCAGCAGTCAGTACGTAAGACCCCGTTCTTCGGGAGCCGGTGAGTGATCGCAGAGTTCCTCTACAAGAACCCTCGCATTCTCTTGCTCACGATCGCCGTCATTGTGGTCGCCGGGTCGACGTCGTTGATCGTGATGCCGCGCGCCGAGGATCCGACGCTTCGCCGGCGCGTCGCGGTGATCAGCACCATCTACCCCGGAGCCGACGCACAACAGGTGGAATCGCTGGTTACCGTTGGCCTGGAACGACAGTTGACCAGCGTCGCCGAAATTAAGCAAGTTCGCTCGAGCAGTCGGACAGGCATCTCAAACGTCGTGATCGAACTGCAAGACCAAGTGAATGATGTGGATCCGGTTTGGTCGCTTGTCCGGGATCGGATGGTCGATGCCGGAGCGGAACTGCCAGTCGGATGTCAGCAGCCGGAGTTGGAGGTCTTTCCTTTAAAAGCGTATGCCGCAATCGTCGCCGTCCAGTGGAAAGACCAGGCGAAACCGAATTTTGCGATTCTCCGTCGGTTGGCCGCGAACCTGCGCTCAAAATTTCTGGAAATCCCGGGCACAGAAAAGGTCGACACTTTTGGTGATCCGGGCGAAGAATTCGTGGCCGAAGTGACCCCGTTGACTCTCGCTTCGCTGGGCCTGACGACCGCGGCCCTCGCACAACAAGTCTCCGGAAGCTACTCCAATCGACCGATGGGGCGCCTGCCCAGCGCGCGGAGGCAGATCTGCTGCTGGATTTGAAAACCAGTGCAATGCCGGTAGAACGCCTGGCCAATACAATCGTCTCGGTTGGCCCGCGGGGAGGAGAGCCAGTCGCGTTGTCGGAAATTGCGAAGATCAAGAAACAACTAGCTCAACCCGCCGACCAGTTGGCCTTAATCGAAGGACGACCGGCAATCGTGCTGGGAGCACTGGTCAGCGATTCGATGCGAATCGACAAATGGTCCGACGAAATGAATCTCGTTATCGCGAACTTTGGGCTGGATTCTGGCGATTACACCATCGAAGTTCTTTTTTCGCAGCGAAAACATGTTGACGAACGAATGATGGGTTTGGGCCAGAGCCTTGCGTTGGGTGCGGCTGCCGTCGTATTCATTGTTCTGCTGCTGATGGGTTGGCGTAGCATGCTGGTCGTCGTCACGGCTTTACCGCTGTCCGCCATGGTGGTCATTGTAGGAATGCGAACCCTATCGATCCCCATCCATCAAATGTCGGTCACCGGATTGATCGTCGCGCTTGGATTGTTGATTGACAACGCGATTGTGATGGTAGAAGAAGTTCGCTCCAAAATTCTGGCTGGAGAATCGACGCAGCAAGCCATCCAGCGATCGGTGCGGCATTTGGCAATGCCATTGTTTGGATCGACACTCACAACCACGCTGGCTTTCTTGCCGATCGCAACCCTGCCAGGACCCTCGGGAGAATTCGTCGGGGCCATTGCCATCAGTGTGATTCTCGCGATTTGTGCGTCCTTCGCGCTTTCAATGACATTGATTCCCGCCCTCTGCGGATTGGTGCGTATTCGTCCATCGCAAACCGGCCTGCTGAGTTACGGATTGGCAAGTTCAACAATTCAACGATTGTATGAGTACACGCTGCGGCTGGTTTTTCGTTTTCCCGTGATCGGTGTGATCCTGGGATTGGCACTACCATCCATTGGTTTTTTTACTGCCCAAAGTTTGCCCAAGCAGTTTTTTCCACCCACCGATCGCCGACAGATTCAGATTGAGGTCGAACGTCCGGCCAGGGATACCGTGGAGGGAACCCAACTCGCTGTCGACAACATTAGGCAGATCGTCGCGGCAAACGAAAACGTCAATCGTCAGCATTGGTTTGTTGGCAGTAGCGCACCGACATTCTTTTACAACGTTGTCCCACGAAGGCGGGGAACGGCGTTTTACGCGCAAGCATTTGTTGATCTGCATGCTGGGCCAGCCGTCGAAACCGTGGTTCGCGATTTGCAGAAAGCGATCGACGACCAAATTTTTGACAGCCGAGCCATCGTTCGTCAACTGGAGCAGGGACCACCTTTTGACGCGCCGATCGAAATCCGCGTGGTGGGGCCGGACTTGACCATTCTCCAAAGCCTGGGCAGCGAACTGCGGCTAATTCTCAGCCAGACCGGGAACGTTATTCACACTCGATCGGATTTAGAAGAGACCATCACCAAACTGTCGCTGCAGCTGGACAGGATCGCCATGAAGAAGGTCGGTTTGAATGAATCGCAAATCGCCGCACAACTCTACACGACGCTCGAAGGCGCGCCGGCAGGCCGCATGTACGATGGCGCCGAAGAACTCCCGGTCTTTGTCAAAATGGCATTGGGAAGTAATTCGAAACTCGAGTTACTGGGGGCCACCCGACTGCCACGAATTGATCGGGCGCCAGCAATGCCTCGGGGTCCGGATCCTCGTGCAACCCAAACAGTCGATCCACAGCATCCGACGCTGGCCAGCCTGGCCAATTTCGAACTTGATTCCGACGTCGGTGGTGTCGTGCGAATTAACGGTCAACGAGTTAACGAAGTCAAGGCTTACATTCGGGCAGGGGTTTTGCCAGCGGTTGTCATGGACGAGTTCAAGCAGCGATTGTCCGCGGCGGATTTTGTGCTACCCAGTGGATATGCACTGGAATTTGGTGGTGAAACCGAGCAACGATCCAACGCGGTCAACGCCTTGATCGCCAACGCGATCGTGCTGTTCGCACTGATGACTCTGACGCTTGTCGCCGCGTTTCGCTCGTTTCGGTGTGCGCTTATCATTGCGGTCGTGGGCGGACTATCTGCTGGTTTGGGCCCTTTGGCACTCTCCGTGTTTGGATTCCCACTCGGGTTCATGGCGATCGTGGGGACGATGGGATTGGTAGGCGTGGCGATCAACGACTCGATTGTCGTGCTGGCCGCAATTCGGGCGAACCCAGCCAGCTCTCAGAGCCCCCTGGAAATGACCAAGGTGGTCTCCGGCTGCACGCGGCACATCATTGCCACCACCTTGACCACGATCGTCGGCTTCCTGCCACTGATCCTGGGAGGTGGTGGGTTCTGGCCACCGATGGCACTGACGATTGCCGGCGGCGTCGGGGGTGCAACGCTGTTGGCACTCTATTTTGTGCCGTCGTTCTACCTGCTGGTCAACACAAACGGACCAGCCAACCACAGGTAACATCCGAACACCGGGGCGGGTCGGATATTCCGATTGATTTCCCGGGTGCAGAGTCATATCAACTTGATACAGTGCTCAAATTTCTCATGTTCATCGACGAATATTTTCTTTTACCGCCCGACTCAACGGCGCGAAACGGCCAGCCGTTCAGCGTTGAGGCATTTGATGAGAACGTTCTTTGGTGGCTCGGTCACGGACACGGTGGCTGCTATCCTCGGCGACAACACCGACGATCTTTCCGATGACGATCTTGCCAGACTCGAAGTAATCGTCGAACGAGCAAAAAAGGAGGGAAAGTAATGTCCAACTTCGTCGCAATGTTACCGGGCTTCGCCGAAAACTTGTTCGCAGGAACAACCCCAGTTTTTTTGGCTAACTTGATCGGCCAAGGATTGGTTGAGCTGTTTGTGTGTTCTTCGGCGCTGATCCTATTGGCCTGGTTGTTGACGCTGACGATTCAAAGTTGGTCAGCGGCGATCCGTCATCGAGTGTGGTTTTTGGCGATTACCAGGGTTTCCGCATCCGTTCAATACGTCCCCGAAAGTGCAAACAATGAGCACGTCCGTGACGATATTTTGACAGGTTGGCAAAGCGTTCAACGAACCGACGCCGCTGGCAAATTTTCCATCGCGACGCTACCCGGTCCCGGGCGGTTGCTGGTGCATGCTGGCGACAACACGAATTACGTGCTGCGAACGATTACTGGCCGTGAGTTGAGCCAAGGCAAGGTCGGGGGCCGACGCAATTACCTCCACGCCTTTATCACCGTCAATCCAATTCCCGATTCTGAGACCATTGAACTCGATCCCATTGAACTTGAGACCGGTGGCACGATTTCCGCCAACGTTGTCGATTCAAACGGAACGGCCATTAAAAAATTCAAGGTCTTTTCGACACTCGATTCGGACGCCACCGACCTTCACTGGCGTGGATTCGTGGAGGAGCAAACCGGCGGCAAGTTTGAATTGAGTGGAATGAATCCTAGGTCTTTGTATACCGTTCATGTTTGGGATGAACAGAGAAAACTGGGAGCCACGATCAAAGTCAAAGCAGGTGACTCGCCGCAGGTGGTTTTGCAGCCGTGTGGCGAAGCGAGATGTGTGTTTGTCGACAAAAAAAATGGCAAATCCGTCGCTGGTTATCACCCTTCCTTGAGTTTTGTAATGACACCCGGCCAGCCTTTTGGCCCACCTTTCGACAGGATCTTTGCGGACTCCACTTTCATTTCCAATTTTGACCGGTTTAATCACGATGGTTTTCCAGCAACGAATGCCAAGGGAGAAATTCGTTTTCCCGCGTTGATTCCGGGGGCGACATATCGAATTACAGAAATCGTTGATGGCTGGGCCAAAACGACGAAGGAATTCGTCGCGGAACCCGGCAAGACTTTGGATCTTGGTGAGCTTCAGGTAATCCCTTACGAAGACTAAGTCGTTCACCAAACCGATCCGGCAAAAAGGTCATTCGAGATACCTACCGGCTTGCAACCGCTTGCATTAAAACTGTTGATGTTCGATTCAATAATCAGATCAGCGGTTGAATCAAAATCCCCGCCTCGGCTGTTTCGTAAGCTTACCTCGAGTTCGATCGCGCGATAGTACAAATGGCACGTATGAGACAGTTTTCACGCAGCTGACCGTTCGACAAGCTACGGGCGATGAATTAAGTTACATCCTTGAGGCACATTTGTGTTTCAAGGGCCGGTAGCTCAGTTGGTTAGAGCAGGGGACTCATAACCGAACTCAACTGCTCTAAGGAAAAATCAGTTTTCTTGGACAAACTCTTTGTTTTCAAGCAGTTGCGGCGATTCGTTTCTCTTGCATCAAGACCTCAGAAAACCTACAAGACCCTACTTACGGGTGTCATGACACCCAATCCGTTGGGCTTGGTCACAGGATTCTATTCCGGCCATTCGAAGTCATGATCGAGGGAACATCGTTTAAGCTTTTTATGGCGTCTTTGTTCAGCCGATTTGGGATTTGCGAACAAGTGTATCAACGCCTGCGACTCTCGTTGCCCAGCCGTTCGAGGCAGTTTCAAACCCGCAACATCGGCCAAAAAAAGCTGACGTTGAACGAAGAGGGTCAATAAAAACACGGTCCGAAACTTTCAGCCGGCAGCCTGGCGGATCGTTGCCTTAATATTCTTTTCGTTTTTGCGAAAAAAGGTCTGGGACCGACGAGCATTTTTGTTTCATTTACTGGTGGAGGAACCAATGTGAAATATCCCAATAACCAAATCAGATGTCGCAAATGTGATCGGCAATATTCTCACGATATGCTTGAAGGAAACTGTCCGGCCTGTTTGTTGGCGGAAGTCCTTCACGATACAGCTTCGTTCGATACTTGGCTGGAAAACAGAAGACAGACCGACAATTCAGCCGACTTGTTTGATGAACCACAAATCGACAATTACAAGATTCTCCAGCAAATAGGCGAGGGCGGATTTGGCATCGTCTACATGGCTGAACAACTGCAGCCAGTCAAGCGTCGAGTTGCCGTAAAAGTTATTAAGCCCGGCATGGACTCTCGACAAATCATCGCACGATTTGAAACAGAGCGGCAGGCATTGGCTCTAATGAATCATGCCAATATCGCCAAAATTTTCGAGGCCGGTACGACTGCCGATGGTCGTCCTTTCTTCGCAATGGAATTGGTTCGAGGGGTCCCCATCACCAAATATTGCGACATTAATTCACTGACACCCACTGCGCGGCTGAATCTTATGATTCAGGTTTGCAACGCAATCCAACACGCGCACCAGAAAGGGATCATCCATCGCGACATCAAACCATCAAATGTGCTGGTGACCAATCAGGATGGAGAACCCTTGCCCAAGGTCATCGACTTCGGCGTCGCGAAAGCGATGATACAGCCCTTGACCGACAAGACGATGTTTACCCGATTTGGTCAAGTGATGGGTACGCTGGAGTACATGAGCCCCGAGCAAGCGGGTTTGAATGCTTCCGATGTTGACACGCGCGGGGACGTGTATTCGTTGGGCGTGCTTATCTATGAGTTGTTGACGGGCTCGACTCCGCTTACGCGCGAACGATTGGCATCCGTTGCGGTTGATGAGCTGTTTCGCCTGATCCGCGACGAAGAACCTCAAGTCCCCAGCATTCGGCTTTCCGAAAGTGGTGACCAGCAACAGTTGATTTCGTCGGAACGAGGCGTCGACCCGGATAGCTTGCAATCCATACTGCGTGGTGACCTGGACTGGATCATTCTCAAGGCTTTGGAAAAGGATCGGTCGCGGCGTTACAGTACGGCGCACGAGTTGTCCGAGGATATTCAACGTTACCTCCAAAACGCCCCCGTTAACGCAGCACCTCCCGGAAAATTGTATCAAATTGAAGAAGTTTTACCAGCGGAACAGGCTGGCCGTCTGCTTTGGGGCAGTTCTGGCAACAAGCATCATTGCCGGATTCTTTGCCACCACTTTTTTCTTTTTGCGATCAGAAAACTTGCGGAAACAATCTGAGGCGTACGCCAGTGGATTGTCTGAGGAAAAAGCGAAATTAGGCGAATCGGTTCGTCGCCTGAAATCAGAGCAAAAGCAAAAAGCGAAAGCCTTGCAGGATCGCACCGAGGCACTTCGGGAAACAGCCGCGTTACGACTGGCAGCGGAGTCCGCTCTACAGCGCGAGCGTAACCCAGGACTGGCCGTCGCATTGGCGTCAAAAGCCCTGGAAACTGAGGACGACCTGTCCGAAGCCCAAACCGCAATGTTCGAATCACTTTCCGATTGTTATGAATTCAACACGGTGTTTTTTGACGAGCCTATTGTCGCAGCGGCCTTTAGCAATGACGACGAGAAAGTTGCTTTAAGGATCGACGGCCGCATTGAAATCTGGAACCTGAAATCCGGCACAAAAGAGACCGAGGTGTTTTTTCACGGGGACCTCAACGTTGAAAAGATGGAGTTCAGCACCAACAAGTCACGGCTTGCTGTTCTCACGACTGGCAATGTCTTTTTGGAATTATCTGGCAAAAACATTGAGCTTTCCGATCGCGTTGCTCGCGTCCTGAGCATTGTCGATAACCAGGAATTGCTCGTGTTAAAAGGGCATCAGGATCGCATCGTTTCCGTAGAATTTAGTTCGGACGACTCCAAAATTCTAACGGCTTCCTGGGATGGGACTGCCAGACTTTGGGATTCGAAAACGGGCGACTTGATCAAGGCATTTGACTACGACGAAACACGATGCTCGGTCAATGCCGATATTATCTCGAAAGTCAACCGAACACTTGAGTCACGAGGTGTCGGATCGCTTTCACTCGATGGCGCAGCATTTCAAACAGATGACCCAACTCTTGTCCGACTTGATCCCGCGAACGGGGCATGGAAAAGCCTGCCGAACGATTTACAAGTTCGGGTTGTTCAATCGGATCCAGTCTTTGATCACTCGGCAGAAGGAACCAGAACGATTTTGTTTCACAAAGAATACGACGAGTGGTCGGACTTGATAGAGCCAGCATCTCAATCGTTCACAATCCAGAACGGGTCAATGGATGCAGTGTTACGTGGACATTGGTTGAAGCAACGAGAGCTGCGACCGCCGAACGTTGATGACTACTATGCTGGTGCGGAGAATAAGGATGTATTTCTGATGCGTTCAACCATTTTTGGCGAGCTGCCAGAACTCCAGTTGAAAGGACACGAGCACACGGTCATCCAACAAAAACTTTCAAATGACAGGAACTACTTGTTCAGCGTTGATCGAGAAAGTCTTCGTTATTGGCGAACCAAGCCTGTGGGATCAAAAATCGCCAGCGTATTCAAAGAGGGGAGAGGTCAGGAAGAAACTCAATTTAATATCAATTCAGCCTATCCCGTTTGCATTCCACGCTCCTTAACGCGGGAGGAGAAAGCGAAATATCGAATTGGAATGCTCGACGATGAGTAGAGAACACGACAACGCAAGATTCGCGACGACCCGTTGGACTTTGCTTGCCCAGGCAAATTGCGACAACGAACCTGCTGCCAGGGCCGCGCTTGAGAGACTCTGTCAACTTTACTGGAGTCCGCTTTATTCATTTCTGCGCCGTTACGGAAAAAACGAACACGATGCCCGAGACTCTTTGCAATCTTTTTTTGCGGTATTGCTGGAGCGAAAGGACCTGCAAACAGTGGACGCTGCAAAAGGTAAATTCAGAAACTACTTACTGGTCTCCTTGAAGAACTTCCTCGCCAACGAGCGGAAATACGTGAACGCGGTTAAGCGTTCCGGGAATGTTGTGACCCGTTCCATCGATTGGCAAAATGCAGAACAAGCATACTCGATTGAACCGCAAGATAATCGAACACCGGAGTGTATTTACGAGTATCAATGGGCATTGACCTCGATCCAATCGGTGATGGAACAGTTAAAGGAAGAAATGAGTGATCCAGGTCGGCCCGCTTACTTTTCGGAAATCGCTCCGTTTTTGTCATCGACACCCCCTTCTGGGTATGCAGAAATCGCTTCCCGACATGGCGTTAGTACATCTGCAATGAAAAACGCGGTATCCCGAATGCGCATGCGTTTCAAAAATTTGCTGCTTTCCCGGATCGCTGAAACCGTAGCCGATCCGACCGAAGTTGAAAATGAGATAAAAGCCTTATTGAATTGCCTTTCAAGTTCCTGACGCGAGAGAATCATGGAAATCATTTGCAAAACTGTGCTTTGGATTGCTATCGCATCGTTAATTGGCAGTACCGAAATCCGGGAGTCGGTGGCTCAAGACGTTGAGGGATTGCACCAACTGTTCGGAGCGGTACACGACAAAGGAGAATTCAGCGGATCCGTGGTCGTATTGAAAGATAATCAGGTCGTATTTCAAAAACACCTCGGCTACGCCGATTTTCGCGAAAAGAAGTCCATTGGCCCGGCATCCATTTTCGAATTCGCGTCGATAGGAAAAATCTTCACCGCAGTCAGCATCGCACAGTTGGTACAGGCCCGAAAAATCAACCTGGATGATCCGGTCGCCAATCATCTCAAGTCTTTCCCCTATCCAAACATCACAATACGCCATTTGCTTCAGCATCTTTCCGGCCTGCCTGATTACATGACACATTTTGAAAACGAATGGAGCCCAAACAAGCGAGCCTGCAATCAAGATGTTATAGATTGGCTTGCCGACAAAAAACCTGATTTGCTTTTTGAGCCCGGTAAGGAGTTTCGGTACAGCAATACAGGTTACGTCATTCTGGCGTCGATTGTGGAAGATGCATCCGGATTGGCATTTTCCGATTATTTGCAACGAAATATTTTCGAACCGCTTGGGATGAATTCATGTTTTGCGTTTCGACAGAAATGGCACGCCAATTTTCGACTTGATCATTATGCGCTGGGGCATCGTTTCGATTCAGCGGCCAACAAGTTTGTGGCAGTCAATCGCAACATGCCGCCCAAAAGTGTCTACCACTATTCGCTGAGGAGCATCGACGGTGATGGCAACGTAGTCGGCACACTCGCGGATTTTGTCAAATTCGAACAAGGGCTGGCGAAAGATAAACTGAGAATTGGGGATCTCATGGGCGAGTTCTATCGGCCGGCATTCGAAAACGATGGTTCACGATATGGCTTCGCGTTTTATATCGCCAGCGACAACAAATCGGTATGGCACTACGGCAATGTGCCGGGCTACCAAACGTATTACAAACGATTCCTGAATTCTGGCGTTACCATTATTTACACGAAAAACATTGAAACGACAGATTGGTCGTGGCTGCCTCGAATGGAACAGCTTGCCAATCAACTTTGAGGGACGACTCGACTTGGTTTCAGGTATCATTAGGGTTCTTTGCCTCGATTCTGCGGCTACGCGCACCGGCCACAAAATTATTGAATGCCGATGTCCTGGTTTCTTCGCTTGATGTTAGCCGGCTCCGTTCTTGGAATGCGCTGGCCTGATGGCACAACTATACGGTGACGCCACCATTGGTTGACGTGCTTTTCACGTACAACTCGATCGCAAACAGGTTCGACAGATAGCCGAAAATGAACTAAATTGATTGTCGCATTTTTTAAGATGCGAGGGCCGGTAGCTCAGTTGGTTAGAGCAGGGGACTCATAATCCCTTTGTCGCGGGTTCGAGTCCTGCCCGGCCTATTTTTGCTTTCCGTTGTTGATTGGTGTTGCCTTGACATTGACCACAACCATCACAAAGTTTGTTTGCCGCAGCATCCGCTGGGTCTTCGTCGAATCCTTTCGCAAGGTGCGCCGGCCAAGCGACCGACGTAGTGGCAAACAGCCAGAGTGACTTCCTCGGACCTGAATTGCCAGTTGACTGAATGAATCCTTGGAACGCGCCTTGCAACAGGGCGATTCATTCTGTCGCTTCACGATCGTCGGCGGGGTACAAATCGAATCGCAGGTTGACGCGAAGTTCGGCCAGGGACCCCAGCAGTCCGTAAGAATACGCTTGATCACACAGTCGAGTTGCGAACACCCCAATAAAGCATTCGATTTCGGCACCCGCATCCGAAAGCTGTTCGAGATAATTTCGATGCAGTGATAGCCGGTCAACCAGTCGCCCAAGAAACGCCGGAATGTCTTCACCGTGCTCAACAGGCAGTTCGCAAGTCCAATGTGAATCGTCGTAGTGGCGATCAGGAATCGTACGATGCAGTTCGCCAACGCGCGACGTCTGCGTCGGCTCCAAACCAAGAGCGGCGGTTACAGCAGCAGGGTCAGCGGTCGGATGGGAAATGTGCAGGGAAGCGCAGTACGAGAATTCATTGAGTCCGCAAACGTATTTCGCTTTGTCCATTCGATTCGCCCACACGTCGAGAATTCTGCCGCCCATGCCTTGAATGAAGCAAGCGACATCCATTCACATGACATCTTATTCGAGGAGTCTGTGTTGCGGAAGAAGCAGGCGATCGCGAATCGCTCCCGATGACACGCCAACAAATCGGGGCTTGAGTGTAAGCGCCCAATAGCGCTTACCTTGAGTGGCTGGCAAACTCTCTTCGCGGCAGAGTTTTTGGTTTGCTTTTTCAGCTTCCGGCCGCCGCGTCATCTCGCGAACGGTGGCAATCCCGACTATGTTGAGGAGAACGTCGTCAGCCGATGGAGACGGTCATGGGCACCTTCCTGCAAAACATCGACTACATTCTGTTCTCCGTTTTCGCGATCGCGGGACTGACGGCACTTTCCGTTCAGCTGTGGCGGCTGGCCCGGAGCGCTCCCACCCTGATGTGGATGTGGCTCGTAACGATCGCGCTGCTGGTGGCCGGCTGGTTTCTGGTCGATTCTGCAGGTAATCGCGAACGTCATCGGCTGAAAACCCGCATCGAGGGATTTGCCCCAACCTATGCCAATGAACTGATGGAGATGGGGCATGAGCAAATTACGACCGATACGCCGCCCGATGATCCGCTGTACCTGAAGATGATCGAGCGGCAGGTTCGCTGGCTGCAACTCAACACGACCGTCGCGGATATCTATACCGCACGCAAACACCTCGTCGGCAATCAGTTGATCGTGGATTCTGAAACGGATTACGACCGCAACGGCGTCTACGAAGCTCCTCGGGAAACCCGCACGCGAATTGGCGAGCTATACGACGAAAAAAACAGCTTCCTCGACCGAGCCTACGCGGGCGAAGCAATTTTTGATGACACCATTTATACCGATCGCTGGGGCACCTGGGTCAGCGCTTACGCCCCCATGCGCGACAAGGAGGGAAACGTGGAGGCGATCATCGGTGTCGATTTCGCTGCGGAGGAATGGATCGCAGCGATTCGCCGAAGTCGACTGAGCATGATCGGTTTTTTGTTGGTCTTGGCAACCCTTGGATTGGCGTCGACATCGATCATCGCGACGCTCCGCGCCCGCATTAAGGAGCGAAAAGAGTCCGAGGCCATCCTGCTGCAAGCCAAAAACGCGGCCGAAGCGGCTACCCAGGCCAAAAGCGAGTTCCTGGCCAACATGAGTCACGAAATTCGCACGCCCATGAACGGTATCATCGGCATGTCCGAGCTATTGGCCAACACCCAACTGAACGAGCAACAACATGACCATTTGGACATGATACGAGTTTCAGCAAACTCGCTGCTGAGGTTGCTCAACGACATTCTCGACTTTTCCAAAATCGAAGCCGGTCGACTGGAACTGGAAATTGTCGACTTCGGTTTACGAGACTGTGTGGCCAAGTCAGCCCAGACGCTTGCCAGCCGAGTTGCCGATAAAGGACTGGAACTCGCGTGCCGCATTGAACCTGATCTGCCAGATCATCTCATTGGCGACCCCGGCCGATTGGCGCAAATCATCGTCAACCTGGTCGGCAACGCCATCAAGTTTACCGACCATGGGGAAGTGGTGGTCGAAGTCAGCGAGGAATCGAGGCAGGACGACGAAGTCTCGATTCGATTTTCCGTGAGCGACACCGGCGTCGGGATCCCGGACGACAAACAGGAACAGATCTTCCACGCCTTCAGTCAGGCCGATGCTTCCACGACTCGCCGGTATGGCGGAACGGGACTGGGGCTGGCAATCTGCCGCCAGCTGGTGGAGATGATGCACGGCAAATTCTGGTTGGAAAGCGAACTCGGTAAAGGATCGACGTTTCATTTCACAGCGACCTTTGGCGTTTCCCATGGGAAAACAACAGAGCCTCAAGCTGCCGCGTTATTAACTGGCATGCCTGTGCTGGTCGTCGACGACAATCGGACGAATTTGCATATTTTTGAGGAGATCTTGAAGAGCTGGGGAATGCTTCCCGTGGCGGTCAACCTAGCTCACCTGGGGTTGAACCGGTTGCAGCAGGCTGCCGAACAAGGTCAGCCGTTTCGGCTGGCGATTATCGATTACATGATGCCGAATATGGATGGCTTTCAAATGGCCGAGGCAATCAACAAACGGTCCGAGATTCCCGATTGCGCACTGATCATGGTTTCGTCCGGTGCGAATCCCTACGACGCCCAGAAATGCCGGCAGCTGGGCATTCAACGATTCATGTTGAAGCCGGTCGTCCAATCGCAGTTGCTCAGCACCATTCTGGGTGTCGTCGCCAAACCAAGTGACACTCCGCCGGCTGCGGATCAAGATAAATCGCGACAACCCAAGGTTGCGTCGCTGGACATTCTACTGGCAGAAGATGGCCTGGTAAATCAAAAGGTGGCTGTTGGATTGCTAAAGGGGCACAACGTCGTGATTGCCGAGGATGGCAAGCAGGCATTGGAGATGATGCAACGCGGCAAATTCGACCTCGTTTTCATGGATGTTCAGATGCCGGAAATGGACGGACTGGAAGCCACCGCCGCCATTCGGGAATTGGAACGAAAGACCGGTGCCCATACGCCAATCATCGCCATGACCGCCTCTGCGATGACGGGTGACCGCGAACGATGTCTGGATGCAGGAATGGACGGATACATCTCCAAACCATTCTCGGTCAAAGAGTTGAACGCGGTTCTCGCGCAGTACGGTCGACTGCCGCCGTCGAGTCCACAAACATCGAAGCCCCAACCGTCTGACTGAATCGTCGTAGACCAGACGGCGGCAAACCATTCCGGGGGCAACGCCATTGCCCGGGCATTCGCCGGCACACAGCTCACGACTCTTGGCGATCACCAGCAAGTCTTGGTTAGAACCAGACGATGCCGAGTTCAACGGTCCCCGGGCCGAAGCATGTTGGCAGAGGCCGCGTGCCCACAATTGTGAAGTCAAACACCCAGTTTTAACACGGTCTCAATTCAGGAAACTCGTAAAAGACGACACGATTCTTGGCGGGATACTCTCTGGTGAGAGGTTCGACGAGTTCTAAGCCGAGGCAAGCAATGGTTGCCACGTTGGAGATCCCCGTGAGAGCGCCCTCTTCACGTTGCTCAACCGTCTCGAGATACGCAAACGCGAACGACAACAAGGAGGGTTGGTGATGGCGATGCTGGGCCAACAGATTTATTGTATTGTTCCACTTTGAGGTTCGACGTGTTTTGTCAAAAGATCTATCGTACAATTCAGACTCACTTAATGTGTTTGGAGAGTCCGAGCTGGGTACGAGACCTCAGATGAGGCGAGCAAATACAATTCGATTAAAGGAAAATACGAATGACCATTGAACTGAACGAAAATGTTGATCGGCAATTGCTGGAGGT
Organism: Pirellulaceae bacterium; assembly: GCA_942492215.1. Taxonomy (GTDB): domain Bacteria; phylum Planctomycetota; class Planctomycetia; order Pirellulales; family Pirellulaceae; genus Mariniblastus. The sequence goes on along the minus strand of CALODY010000016.1, from coordinate 297,374 downwards.
CAAAGTCAGCGGCAAATTGTCATCGCAGGATTACCACGATTTCGAACCTGCTGTGGAACGACTGATCGACTCGGGCAAGATCAAGATCCTGTTTGAGATGCATGACTTTCACGGTTGGGAAATCGGCGCTGTGTGGGAAGATATCAAATTTGCGACCAAACATTGTCGAGACGTTGAAAAGATTGCCATGGTCGGCGAAAAAGACTGGGAAAAGTGGATGTCGACAATTTGCAAGCCGTTCACGATGTCCAAAATCAAGTATTTTGAATCGGGCCAGCAGGATGAAGCGAGACAGTGGCTGGCGGAAGTTTGACGACCAATGGCCCAGACCCGGGTCCCAGGAAGCCGCCAAGGAGTGAGTGATTTCGACCGATGAGTCATCCCATGCGGCTGGGGCCCGACGGTTAGAAGCAACAACATCCAATTCTTGATAAAACAGCTCAAGTCATTCTGAGGGAACTTTTCCGACCGAGGAAACCATAGGAAATGGCTCTTCACTTGGTCCCTCGTTTCGGGATAACTGGTTGGCAATCGCGGAATGGTATTGCCGCCACACGATCTCGCCTAAACTAAACCAGAATCTTTCAACCCGAACGAACGGCAAGCGATTTGGTCAAATTGCTTGTGCCACGGAAACTCAACAAGGTGGAGCCATGAGCGAAGCTACCAAGCCCGCGCCCGTCGAAAAATCGAAGACCGCGCCGTGGAAAATCCAATTTTATGCACTATGTGCAATGCTGTTGCTGGCACTGATCGGAATGGGCTTAAGCCAGGCCTTGGAAACAGGCGGTTGGTGGTATTGGCTGTTCGTCATCGTTGTTTACGCCGCGCTCGGATTATGGCGAAGCACGCGAAAAGCAAAAAAGAAGGATAAAGCTGTCCGCCAAATGATTGGTCGAGAGCTGGGACATTGGGCGATCCTGTTGGCGTTTTTAGCGGTGACGTTTTTGCTCGAACGCGAGGAGATCATTAGCCGTCAGGCATCATCAGATATTGCGCTACTTTTGCTGGCCCTCAGCTGCTGCCTGGCCGGCGTACACTTTGATTGGTTGCTGATGATCGTTGGAATTGTCTTGACAATTATGTTGGTGGCGATGTCGACGCTTGAACAATACACGGTTGTGTTGTGGGTGATCATGGTCCTGGTGGCCATGCTGGCAGCCTCGATATTCTATTTCAAATCAAAATCTGCAGATTCGGTGAGCGAGTCGTTAGCCTAGACTTGTGCGGTAGGAAAAATCCCCAATATGATGAGGTCGTACCCAGCATCGTCGCGCTGGGCAAATTGATCGGCAAGTCATTTCGGGGGCAGGCTGTGATTGCCCTGTTTAGTTTTTGTTTTCAGTTTCATCCCTAACATTGGTGTAATGCTGTCGGCGATTCCCATTTGCGCGGTCGCGGTATCTCAACCGGGCGGCTCGATGCCATCGTTTTTATCCACTTGGCGGAAGCCATGTCTTTATCACCCCGAATTGTTGGCAAGATCGGTCACCTGCACCCAGTGTTGGTGATCGGAATCCTGCTGATTGCCGAGCATTTCTTCGGTATTTGGGGTCTGATTTTGGGAATCCCAGTAGCAATTTACTTGATCCGGGTCGTGCTTTTGAAAAGCCCCATCCCCGGAATCTATGAACCCAATTCCCCGGTGATCTAAGGTAACCACTCTGATGAACGAACAGGTTCAGGCCATTGCGACCGTTCTTTCTTTGGTTAATCCGGCGATTTGCGCCGCCATTTTTGCCAAACTCGAGTCGGGTCGCAGTACAAAAGCCAAAATGGTCGATGCGGTCAAGGCCGCCGTTGCAATTCTGGCGATCCTGGGATTAGCTTCCCTGTTCGGAGCAAAAGTTCTGCAGACGTTTGGGATCTCGCTGGATGCTTTTAGTGTGGCCGGTGGATTTGTTTTGGCGTGGATGGGTTTTGGAATGATCAAGGACAATGCCACAAACCGCCATGACGAGGCGGACGAGGCGTCTACCGAGAAAAGCGTTTCGCTATCCCCTCTGGTTTTGTTTGCCGCCAGCCCGGGCACGATCACCGGAGTAATTACTTTGTCGGTCGCGCATTCAAGAACGGAATTTCCCCGCAGCGCCCTGATCGCGATTGGGATCGCTGTCGTGGTTACTTTGGGTGTGATGTTGCTTGTTTCCCTTGGGGGCGAAAAGAACCAAAGCGGCGGTTTGGTTCGGCAAACGGTTACCAATCTGATGGGACTGGTTGTCCTGGCCATGGGATTTCAATTTGCGCTAACCGGCCTTAAGGCGTTTATGGCGTGAACCGGTGTGCGGCGGATCCGCGTGCGATTCAAGCGTGTCATTTTTGAGGCCGGTTGGAAAATCACCTGGACTACTTGGCGGTCTTCCTGCAACTGACTTGCCATCTATCAGGAACACTTGCTGTTTTTTATAGAATGGCGAATGTCGAACAAGAGTGCCCAAGGCCGCAGCTTCAATTGTGCCAGTTCTGGCGCGTCCGCGATTGGCTCGCTGTTGGAATTGAGATTGGATGTCGGTGGGCTTAACCAACTTTTTCCGCACCTGACTACATCTCGGAGGCAGGAGTCAACGGCTGGGCTGCATCGGCTTCCAGCTTGCGGTCGGTTGAACTCAACGGTTCGCTGTCGGGTTCAATGGCATCCACGCCTTCTCGAACCGTCACCCATTCTGTTTCCCCCTGTTCATTGAGCCGAACCAGCCAAGCATTGCCTGGGGCCATATCGGCAAGAATGCTGTCGGCAACCGCCGCCCCCAGTTCAGGGCTGTCGACGAGAATGCCGATTTCCGTGTTGAGGTTTTGCGATCGCGGATCGAGATTAAACGAACCAACAAATACCTTGCTGCGATCAAAGACGCTCGTCTTGGCATGAAGTCCAAAGTGCGGAACGGGCTGGCCGGGGGCGAGTTCGTGAAACAGCCGGGTTTGCGAAACGGCATCGGGCCGGTACTCGTAAAGTTCCGACAAAGCCTCGATTTGTTGTTTGCGCTGTTTGCGGTAGCCCACGAATGCCGTCGTGTGGTTGTTGGCGGCCAGCGAATTCGTCAGGTATCGCAACTGCAGACCTCGCTTCTTGAGTTGACGCATGTGTTCCATCGTCTCGGGCGTAAGAATTAAGTAAGCGCTTTCGACAATGACTTCCTGCGTCGACTGATCGACCAACTGGCGAAGCGCCTTGCCAACTTGATCGGCCTCGTTTTTCGGAACCTTCGGCTCCCCGTTCTCGCCAGGAACGGTGTCAAACACTAATCTGCAGCTGCCCCACATCAGCTCTTGGGCCAGCCTTTCGCGTGCCTGATCGACGTTGCCAACCCGATCGTACCCCGGTGGATAGTTGGCGGGGTCCCCAGCAGCGGCGTCTAGCGCTTGTTTGAACGCCTGTCCGTCCTTCGCAGATGGTACCGGCTCGGTCACCATCTCGATGGGAACCGTCCACTCACTGTTCCAGAACAAATCGAAAGCCGTTGATGAATCGTCGGCGATTTTTCCCACGCCCAACAGGTCACGGCTGCGAAACACATTGGGTGCGGAGTACTCGAAATAGTCTTCTCCGATATTGCGGCCGCCGGAAATCACCAGGTTGTTGTCGGCGATATACAGCTTGTTGTGCATCCGCCGATTGAGCAAACGGAAGTCCGCCACAAAATCGATCCAACGAAAGACGAAGGACTTGAATTTTGGACCAAATGGCCGGTACAAGCGGACTTCGACGTTGGGGTGTGATCCGAATTTGGCAAGGTATTGCGGATCAGACTCGGTCATCGAATCGTCGATCAGCACTCGCACTCGCACGCCGCGGTCGGCGGCATCCAGCAGCGCGCCGATGAACAATCGACCTGCACGATCATCTTTCCACAAGAAGTACTGCGCATCAATCGTACGCTGAGCAGTTTCCGCCATCCACAGCCGCCATGCCATGGCCTGGTGTCCTCGGTCAAGCAACAAAAAACCGGATTCCGCAACCTCCCGGCCCGCCGACAATTCTGCCGTTAGTTTCCCCAACGACGTCGCATCGAGATGATGGTCCGCAAAAGACGGTTTCTTTTCCGCGGTGGAACTTGGCACGTTCTGTGTGCATCCACAGAAACCGGCGATAAATATTATGAGTGTCGGCGCGAGAAGAGGTCGAGTTCGTTTCGTCATCGTTGGCCCATCACTATTTCGATTCAAAGTCATCTGGAAAACTCCGGTCGCCTTCATTGTAGTCGTTTGAATACTGGAGCCACTCGGGGATCCAGGAATAGAAATTGCCCGCAATTTCGCTGCGTCCGAATGGTTGCCAAACCGGCTATTTCGATTTACGACGGTTGTATCTTCTTACTTTTGGTCGTTCAGACTCCAATCGTATTTCAAATACGAAATCTTGACTGAGTTATTCATCGCGGCTTGATGAGCTGCCGCGGTCGGCAGGTAGGGAGCAATCGTTTTCAGTTGATCCGCTTGATTGCTGCCAAAATCCTCTTTGAACCAACTCAGGATCGAAGAAAGGCGGAATTGATTTTGGGCCGCGTCGAATTGAAAATTCTCCCGGTCCGCAAAAAACGCTTTTGAGTTGGCATCCAGAAGCTCCGCCAGGTTTTGCGCAGTGTAGGCCTGGTTCAGCAACCTTGGACAACTAACGGAAGCGCACACAATGGCGAAGTGAATCCGGGGTTCACCCATCTTTCGCAGCACCTCGTGTTCGATATCGTTTAAAGAAATCTGTGAGTTTCCCACAACCAACAAAAGGTCCTTCCAGATGTTGTATCCAATTAACCGAGCGGTGTGATTACGAATGCTGGTGGTGGGATATTCGCGCAGAATTCCTTTGACGGTAACCGCATTATAGGCGTTGATCCAAAACGCAAGCTTCGAACGTTGATTGGCCGGAGTGATCCTGCTGGCCGTGGAAAGCGTATCGAGATACTGGTCGAGGGCCAATCCGTCGGTCGCAGAGGCTTTCCAGGCCCGATAGTCAACCCGCCCCAGATCGTTGACGTACTTTCGAAGTAGCTGATCCCACTGTGAGTGGTCAATCTGATCCATGGATATTTGTTGATCGACTGCCACGTTTCGTCCCAAGATCACTTTCTGGCCAGCACTGACTGTTGCAATCTGCAACAGGATCGTGACGCCCCACACAAAAGAGGCCGCAGAAATTTTCTTGATCATTTTCGGTTCCTTCCCCTCCAAGCCAGGCTGTTCGTTCGTGCCTCGTGGCGAAAATGCCAAACGACTTGGATGTATTGTCGGATCAAATCTCGAAGACTAGGTTTCGAATTGGTTTGTTTAACATTAACTGATCGCGACATTCCCGTTCGCTGTCAACCTTGCTGCCAAAAGAATAGTAACATGAGGGCCGAATTTTAGATTGTCGTGAATAAAGGAATTCAGGCAGTGGCAAAAGAAAAGTTGCTCCAGTTACACCCAACCGATCAGCACAATTTGGAGTTGGAAGCCAACGTCCATCCCACCGACTGGTCAAATCCCACTCCCGATCGGCCGTACCACCTCGTCGTAATTGGCGCGGGAACGGCGGGGCTGGTTACCGCTGCGGGAGCCGCAGGCCTGGGCGCAAGAGTTGCGCTGATCGAACGTGAATTGATGGGCGGCGATTGCCTGACCGTTGGTTGCGTGCCCAGCAAAGCCGTCATCAGCGCGTCGCGCGTGGCCGCGACCGTTCGCGACGCCGCCGAGTTTGGAGTTCATCTACCCGTCGGCATCCAGACGGATTTCGCGGAAGTCATGGAACGGATGCGTCGCTTGCGCGCCCAGATCAGTCCGGTCGACTCGGCCAAACGGTTCGCCAACCTGGGTGTCGATGTTTTTTTTGGCCGGGGACATTTTGTTGACGAGAGCACGGTCGGCGTCACCCGCCAAGCTGGAACGACCCAGCAGTTGTCTTTTAAGAAGGCAGTGATTGCAACCGGAGCCAGGGCATCGGCCCCCTCGATTGAAGGCCTCGCAAACGTCAACTATCTGACGAACGAAACGCTGTTTTCACTCACGGAGTTACCCCGCCGGTTTGGTATCGTTGGCAGCGGACCAATCGGAGCCGAAATGGCCCAGGCATTTGCCCGACTCGGCAGCGAGGTCTTTTTGTTCGAACAGGCCGGTCACATCCTGACCCGTGAAGACCCCGATGCAGCCGCCATCGTCCAAAAGGAGTTCGTCAAGGACGGCGTCCAGCTGATGCTGAACAGCAAAAACATGAAGATTCATCAAACCGGGGATGGCAAGATCCAAGTGGAGGTCGCACAAGGTGAGAAGCTCGCCACCGTCATCGTCGATCAGTTACTGATTGCCGTGGGTCGCGCGCCGAATACGGGCGGGCTGAATCTTGAGGCGATCCATGTGAAATTCGGAAAACGCGGCGTCGAGGTCAATGATTATCTGCAAACCACGAATCCACGGATCTACGCCGCCGGGGATATCTGCTCAAAATACCAGTTCACCCACGCCGCTGATTTTCAGGCTCGCATCGTCATTCAGAACGCCCTGTTCGCACTCGGCCCCTTTGGCCGAAAAAAGGCCAGCAAACTTGTGATTCCCTGGGCAACCTACACATCGCCAGAAATCGCCCATGTTGGCATGTATCCCCACGATGCCGAGCAAGCCGGGATTGAGATTGACACGTACGTTCAACATTTTGAACACGTGGATCGAGCGATTTTAGACGGAGTGGATGGTGGATTCGTAAAGGTTCACACGAAAAAAGGAACCGACACGATTGTGGGCGCGACCGTCGTCGCCGAGAATGCCGGCGACATGATCTCGGAAATCAATGTTGCGATGACCAACGGATTGGGATTATCCAGGATCGGTGCCACGATTCATCCCTACCCGACACAGTCCGATGCGATTCGAAAATTGGGTGATCAGTACAACAAAACCAAACTGACACCGTTGAGCCAGAAAGTTCTGAGCCTTCTGATGAAAATGAATGTCGGAAACTGACGCGGACGGCGTTCGCGGTTGAATAAAGTGTATTCCAGGAATTCAATTAGGAACCTCCACTGATGAAGATCACTGGGCTGAAAGTCTACCAGGTTGACCTCCCGCTTCACGAAGGCAATTACAGCTGGTCGGAAGGCAAAAGCGTAAACGTTTTCGATTCCACGGTCGTGGAAATTGAAACGGATTCAGACATCACCGGATACGGAGAAGTCTGTCCGTTGGGACCGGTTTACTTGCCAGCCTATGCCAGCGGTGCGAGAACGGGTATCGAGGAGCTAGCGCCACATTTAATTGGCGAAGATCCGACCCAACTGTCAGCCATGAATCAGAAAATGGACCGCGTGATGAAAGGCCACCCGTACGTCAAGTCTGCGATTGATATGGCATGTTGGGACATTCTGGGCAAGGCGGCCGACATGCCGGTGTGTACGCTGCTGGGAGGTCGTTACGGTGAGGATGTCGTTCTCTATCGGGCAATTTCTCAACGGCCCGCTGCCGAAATGGCGAAGAATGTGGCCGACTACCGCGCCGAAGGCTATCGAAGATTTCAACTCAAAGTTGGTGGGCAGCCGGATGATGACATCGAGCGCATTCGTGCCGTCCGCGAAATTCTTCAGCCCGGGGACAAACTGGTAGCCGATGCAAACACGGGCTGGTTGATGCACGAAGCCATGCGCGTGGTCAACGCGGTCAAAGACATTGATGTTTATATTGAGCAGCCCTGCGCCACCTATGATCAGTGTTTGAGTATTCGCCGCAACACAACATTACCCTTTGTGCTGGACGAAGTGATCGACTCGGTCGATGCGATTCTTAAAGGATTCTCGGATCACGCAATGGATGTGGTCAATATCAAGATCAGCAAATTTGGCGGACTTACGAAAGCGAAACAGGCTCGTGATCTCTGTGTTTCGCTGGGCATCGCCATGACCTTGGAAGACAGTTGGGGCGGTGACATCATTACCGCCGCTATTGCCCACTTGGCACACAGTACACCGACCGAATTCCTGTTTACTTCGACGGACTTCAACAGCTACGTCACCCAATCGATCGCCGATGGCGCGCCCCGACGCGTCAATGGCCGGATGTCGGCATCGACTGAATCCGGACTGGGAGTCCACCCGCTATTGGACGTCTTGGGCGATCCGGTTTGGTGCTGCCGTTGACATCTCAGCCAGGCAAGCACCGACGCGGTAAAGGGCTACTTGTCCGCATCCAGGTTTCCAAAGAATGGCTCGATTGCTTCGTAAAGCTGTTGCTTGCGAACGGGCTTCGAAATGTAACCATCCATTCCGGAATCGAGGCACCGTTCGCGATAGCCCTTCACGGCATGAGCCGTCATCGCCACGATCGGTACGTGGCCGCCTTGCTCCTGTTCCCGTTGGCGAATTAACTGCGTGGCTTCGATGCCGTCCATTTCGGGCATTTGCAAATCCATCAGGATCAAGTCAAAATTTCCCTGTTGCCAAAGATCGACAGCGATTTTGCCGTTTGCTGCAACCGTGACCTGATGGCCCCACATGCTCAGCAGGCCAACGGCAAGTTTTTGATTCGCCAAACCGTCTTCGGCCAGCAACACGTTCAGGATCGGAGTCGATGCGGAAGTGGCTCCGGTAGTCTGCGGCGGGGTTGATCGCGCGGCGGCCCCTGCGGGAGTCACGACCCTCATAATGGTTTCAAGCAGCTCCGACTGTTTAACGGGCTTCATCAACTCGGCCAAAATACCAAGTTCTTTACTTCGCAATGAGTCTCCGGCGCGACCGCCCGAGGTCAGCGCAATGATCGGCGTTTCCGCAAGGCCCTCAATGCAGCGGATTGCTTCCGCTAACTGAAACCCATCCATCTCCGGCATGTTGATGTCCGTCAACACCAAAGCGAATTTTTCGCCATCGCGATTCACTTCCTGGAGCATTTCGATCGCTTGCGAGCCGTCCGCCGCTGGGGAAGGTTGGATGCCCCAGACTTTGAGTACCTCCTCTAAAATCAGACGGTTCGTAGCGTTGTCATCGACGATAAGTGCTTTCATTCCGTCCAATACTTCCGGGCTGCGTGGCGAAACCAGCGCCGCGGGTTGATCGGCGATCGGGAACGGCAGCGTCACGTGAAACGTACTACCAACGTTCAGTTCACTCTCCACCCATATTTGACCGCCCATCAGCCCAACCAGGCTGGAAGATATCGACAACCCAAGACCCGTACCACCGAACCGACGCGTCGTCGACGTATCGGCTTGCTCGAACTCGGAAAAAACGGTGTCCAGCTTGTCCTCAGCAATCCCCAACCCGGTGTCTCGGATCGCAAAATGCAACTGAACTTTTTTCGGCTCCAAAGACTCACAAGTGACGCTCAAGACAACTTCGCCTGACTCCGTAAACTTGATCGCATTCCCCGTCAGGTTGACAAGGATCTGCCGCAGCCTGGGGAAATCACCGACGACATACTCGGGAACGTCGGCTTCGGCAGACCAGGCCAACTCCAGTCCCTTGGCATGTGCCCGCTGCGCCAGCGACTTCATCGTATCGCCAAGTTCTTCGCGAAGGTTAAAGGCCACGGACTCCAGATCAATTTTGCCTGCCTCGATCTTGGAGAAATCCAGGATCTGATTGATGATCGCCAGCAACGACTCACCTGATTCAAGCACCGTCGATAGATAGCTACGCTGTGTTTCTGTTAAATCGGTCTCCAGTACCAGTTCAGTCAGACCGAGGACGGCATTCATCGGCGTGCGGATTTCATGGCTCATATTCGCCAGAAAGTCGCTTTTTGCCCGGTTCGCGGCATCTGCCACATCGCGGGCCTGCACTAGCTCATTCATCGTTTCATGCAATTGTTGCTCGGCCAGCTTGATGGGCGTGATGTCGCGGGAAACTCCAAAAGTGCCGAGCAGTGCTCCGTCGCCATTGAACAAAGGGGCTTTGGTCGTCGATGCCCAGGTCTCACTTCCATCGGGCCAGGTATCATTTTCTACTACCCCGATCATCGTTTCCTTGCTCGCCAAGATGCGATTTTCGTCTGCCGAGGCCTGTTCGGCATGTTCCGAAGAAAAGAAATCGTAATCCGATTTGCCGATGGCATGCCGAACATCGGATAAACCCAACTTCGTGGCCATCGCCGAACTGACTCGCAGAAAAGTACCGGCTTCGTCCTTGAAGTAAATGGCATCCGGTAAGGTTGTCATCAGCGTATGGAGCAGGTTTTGCTCAAACTCCAACGAGGCTTCGGCCTGTTGCCGGCTTTTTACCTCGCGTCGATACGCCTCGCCGCTTTTTAACTCCAGCGCTTTGGGCAGGATGCGAACCAGCACGACGACTCCCGCGCAGGAAACGAGAGCCGTCAGCGCTTTCATGATCCCGGAAAAACGATAAACGGGCCACCAGAAAATACCGGCTTCGACCAGGTGCACCGTCCCGCAGGAGAGGAACACTAGCCCCAGAAAGACGTAAAACACACGGGGGAATTTTACATTTTGATGCCTTGCCACAAAATAGACGACAACAACAGGAACTGCGTAGTACGCGGCAAACGTGGCGACGTCCGACAGGATATGCAACCAGCCCACCCACGGCTCCCGCCCCCATGCGTCCCCACAATTCCAACGGCGTGGAAAACCTTCGGTGTCAAAAATGCCTGTCAAGAAATTCCACATGATTCACCCTTGGTTTGGTCGCAATAACGCTGATTATTCCAGATTAAATCATGCGTTGCCAATCAATTCCCAATCGCACGGGCGGGTTCGGTGAAATTTAAAAATACGCTCAAGAGTCTTCCCCATTGCTTCGGCCTGATGTCTGATGCGGTAACGACGTCGAAGATCATGAACAAAACCAGCCTGAGCGACGGCGGCCCGCTACACTGCCTTGCTGCGTCCCGGGCTTGATTCTTTTCCCTATACTGTGGCCATCGCTTGAGGGTAGTCCCAAACGCGTCGATGAGAAATGCATTTGACCGGCCAAAAATTCAATCTTTGACTGGAGTTATTCATGGTCCACGAAATCAAATGTTCCGAAATCTGGGGAGGCATTCATGGTGACGAATTGGATTGCCAAACCAACAGTCTGCGGGCCAGCCTCTTTTCGCGGGCATGCGACGGTGGCAAGGGAGGTGATCTTTATTATTTCAGCGTCTGCGGTAGCGACCTGTTGACCCGGCTTGCGATCGCGGACGTGGTCGGACACGGAGAAAAAGTCAGCAAAACGAGTCAATGGTTGTACGATTCCCTCGAATCAAACATGAACAATGGGGATGGTTCTCAAATCCTTGTCGATTTGAATCGTTCGGCGGTCGAATACGGTTTTGAAGCCATGGCGACCGCTGTCGTGGCCGCTTTTTATCGCGAAGACCAGAACTTGTATTTTTCTTACGCCGGTCACCACGCCATTCTGATTAAAAAACCTGACGAAACGAACTGGCGCCCCGTTTACGGAGCGGTCGGCGAAGGATTGTCAGGCTTGCCGCTGGGCATTGATGACGACACCTGTTACGAACAAAACAACGTTCGCCTTGAATCCGGCGATCGAATTTTTCTGTATACCGACGGAATTGTCGAAGCCATGAACCGCCAAGACGACCAATTTGGCGAAGAACGTCTTTTGGACGTTCTCAAATCAACCGACGGGCAGCCGCTGCCTGTCATCCGCACCCGCGTGCTTGAATCGTTGCTGAATCACACCGGGAATGATCTCAGCCATGATGACGTGACGTTCTTGGCAATAGAAATTGCGGTTTGAATGGATGATCGCTTCATCCACTAGGATTCCGTCACGCCTGGTTTTCGGGTAGACGGTAGTGGGCGAGGCAACGAGTCCACGCGAAGTTGCGATGAAAGGGACTCGTAACCTCGTCCACTACCCGAAATTTAAACTGTGACGGAATACGATAGGCCAGAGGGATAAATTTACTTCGTCGCGTGGTTTTGCGAATGAACGCAGTCAGGGCGTACCGAACAACTCATCGCGAGCCGCTTGCGAGATGGCGATCACGGCCGGATGCTTCAGTCGTTTCTCGATGGAAATCGCATAAAAACGTTCCACGACGTCTGGAATTCTGCCGATCACTTTGACCGAATACTGCTTACACACCTCCTTCTCGATCGCCGTCGGTGTCACGAACAATCCGTGCCCGGCTTGCCCAAAAACCTTCAGCACCGCGCTATCCTCAAATTCGTGCGCAATCAACGGGTGGATCTCCTGTTCGTCGAACCACTGCTCCAGCAACCGTCTCAGCGAAGTATTCTGGGTGGGCAATAGCATGGGAGCCCGATTGAGTGACTCCGGAAAACCGCTTTTGTACTTTTTTGCCATGGCACTCGTCCCGTAGACGGTTACCCCACACTTTCCCAACAAATGATTGAACGCGCGAACGTGCGTATCGGGTGTCAAAGGCCGGTCGGCGATCACCACGTCAAGCCGATGCAAGGCAAGTTCCCCGAGCAGCTCAAGAATTTTTCCTTCAAAGCAAATGATTTGGTATTCGTCTTCGTCGGACTCGAGTGCCGGACGTAGCAATTCGTAGACAACCAGTTTGGGGATGGCCCCCTGCACACCGACCAGCAAGCGGGATTTGTCCTCGTCCGTTCGTTGGTGGAGCACGTCCATCAATTCGCGGCCAAGCCCAAAAATCTCGTCGGCATATCGGTAGACCATGTGGCCGGTTTCGGTAAGCGTCAACGATCGCCCGGTTCTTTCGAACAATGAATGACCGACAGCTTTTTCCAGCTTTTTGATTTGGCTACTCAACGTCGGTTGTGCCAGGTGCAGCGACTCGGCTGCTCGAGACACGCTTCCTTCTTTAGCGACCGTCCAGAAATAGAGCAAATGATGGTAGTTCAACCAATCCATGAGGCCTCCGGCTTATTCAATTAATTGAGATTTCGTCTTCGAATTATCTATGGGACCGATCTGGAGAATATGACGGATAAACAGATAGTAGCGAGGCGACACGAATCAGTTACCGCAACCACTGCATTTCATAGGCGAAGACTAATACATTGATAATAGTGATATCTTAATCGTCAATTATCTATTTGTTCTATAGCCGTGACAAATTTAGAGTTGGTTCAACTTGCCTGCGGATGAGGAAATGTCTGCCGTGGAAAGCTTTCGAATTCGAACCCAATGAGGGAAGGCAAAATGAAAATTGTGATCATCGACAGTCAGAAACTGTTAAGTGAAAGGGCGACGGAACAGGCAAAATCCAAGGTCGCATCGGCCCTTTCAAAGTTTGGATATCGCGTCCGCTCGGTTGAAATCAGTGTTGGCGATGCCAATGGCCCGCGCGGTGGATTCGATAAAAGCTGTCGTGTGATGGTGCAGATCAAAAAGATGGGTGCAGTCATCGCCAGCGTGGAAGAAGAATCGCTATCCAAGGCAGTTTCACGGGCTATGGGAAGGGCCGAACGAGCCGTGGCTCGACGAATCCAAAGGCAAGCATTTTCCGATCCCGGCACCAGGTCCGAGATAGGATTCGCTTTTTACGATAGAATCTGACGTCGATGGGACGTTCTTGGACGCCAGGATTCATCTGGATTTAGTGAGTTATGGGAACAAACGAACAACTCCCGCCTGATGCCCCGCTAGTGGGTGTGATCATGGGGAGCAAATCAGACTGGCCAACCATGCAAATGGCTGCCAGAACGCTGGCCGACTTTGGCGTTCCCCATGAGAGCCGGGTTGTCTCGGCCCACCGGACGCCCGAATGGATGGTTCAGTACGCCAAGGACGCCCGGCAGCGGGGATTGAAAGTGATCATTGCCGGAGCTGGCGGAGCCGCACACTTGCCGGGCATGATTGCTTCGCTAACGTCGCTTCCGGTTTTTGGTGTGCCAATTCAAAGTCGTGCCCTGTCGGGCCTGGATTCACTGCTGTCGATCGTGCAAATGCCGGGTGGCATTCCGGTCGGTACGTTGGCGATCGGAGACGCCGGCGCCAAGAACGCGGCGTTGTTGGCCATTCGAGTGCTGGCCGCCTTTGACGAGCCATTGCGATCCAAACTTGAGCATTTTCGTAATCAACAAACGGACCAGGTAATGAAGGAGAATCAACTTGAACTCGCACACGAATAAAATGGTTTTGCCCGGTGCGACGATCGGTGTGCTGGGAAGTGGCCAATTGGGTCGCATGTTCACGATCGCGGCCAAACAAATGGGCTATCGCGTTCACGTGTTTTCTCCCTCGCACGAATCACCGGCCGGGCAGGTTGCCGACCTGGAGATTCAGGCTTCGTTTTCCGACCTCGATGCCGTCGAAAGATTCGCCCGTCACGTCGATGTGATTACGCTCGAATTTGAGAATGTGCCGTTGGATACGATCGAGACGGCCTGCCAGTTTGCGCCCGTTCATCCAGGTGCCAACGTGCTTGAAGTTACTCAGCACCGTTTGCGAGAGAAGAACTTTCTCAAGGACTCCGGGATTCCTGTTCCCCGATTCGAATCCATCAGTTCGCTGACAGAACTGAAACAGGCGTGCAATCGTATGCTGCCGGTGGTCTTAAAGACAGCAACCCTTGGTTACGACGGCAAGGGTCAAGTCGTAATTCGTAACGCCAGTGAAGCCGAAGCTGCTTGGGAAAAGCTCAATACAGATGAGGCGATCCTCGAGGAATGGGTCGACTACGAATGTGAATTTTCCGTCGTAGCGGCTCGCACCGAGGCCGGTGTAACCGCCGCTTACCCGCCGATTCGAAACGATCACCGCAATCACATCCTCGACATCTCGGTCTCGCCGTCAGGACTGCATCAAGCATTGACCCGTTCAGCAACCGAGATCACCTGTCAAATTATGGCTGATCTGGACGTTGTTGGCGTTTTGTGCGTGGAGTTCTTCCTGCATCGCGATGGACGGCTGTTAGTTAACGAAATTGCCCCGCGTCCTCACAACTCCGGTCATCTCACGATCGACGCCCATCTGACCAGTCAGTTTGAGCAACAAGTTCGTGCGGTCTGTGGATTGAGCCTCGGATCGACCAAACAGGTTCGCCCGGCGGCGATGGTCAACTTGCTGGGAGAATGTTGGCAGCATGGCGATCCCAAATGGCACTTTGCATTGACACTGCCCAACGTCAAACTGCACTTGTACGGCAAAAAGGCCCCCGATCGCGATCGTAAAATGGGACACCTGACCGCGCTGGCCGACTCGCCCGAGCAGGCGGCAGAACATGCAATGGCCGCGCGCCGGTTGATCAATTTTCATCCGCAGTCATCACAAGACGGGCAAAACCGACGCGAACTTGCCTCTTTTCTTTGACCTTCGGGACGAGAACAACATGAAAAATTTCCGAAACGTTTTGTTGTTTCATCCGTTTGATCGACAAACACTCACTCGGGCCACGAGTTTGCTGACCACCCATCAGGCGAAAATGACCCTGTTTACGGTGGTTCCCCCAATCGAACGGAGCAAAATCAAATCCAGCTCCGGCAAAATCATCGATCTGCAGGCGTTGCTGGCGAAGGATCACAGGCAGCAATTGGAGGAAATTGCCGAGCCACTGAAGGAACAAGGTTTTCGTATCTCTACCAAATCTTCAGTGGGACAACCGTTTATCGAAATCATTCGTCAGGTCGTGGCGAAAAAGCATGACCTGGTGATGATGACGGCCGATGGACAGAGCACCATTCGTGACCAATTATTTGGCACGACTTCGATGCACTTGATGCGCAAATGTCCTTGCCCGGTCTGGGTTATCAAGCCGACTCGGCGAAAACGATTGCGAAGCGTGCTGGCCGCGGTCGACCCGAATCCGGAGCATGGGGTCCGCGACTCGCTCAACTCGGAAATTTTGCAGCGCGCGATTCAAATCGCCCGTCAGGAGGACGCGGACTTACACGTCGTCCATGCGTGGAACACACTTGGCGGCGAATTGGATCGCGGCAAACGGTGGATGACCCGGGCCGAGATCCGTTTGCACACCGAGCAAGTCGCGTCCGATCATCGCAAGCGCCTGGATCACTTGCTGCAAACCGAAACAGATGGCTCGGCGAAGGTGCATATGATTCAAGGTCGGGCTGGCGAAGTCATTCCGAAAATCGCAGCCATGGAAAAGGTGGATCTGCTGGTCATGGGGACCGTTTGTCGAACTGGCATTCCCGGTTTTTTCATCGGTAACACAGCTGAGATGGTCTTGAATCAGGTAGATTGTTCGGTGCTCACGGTTAAACCGAGCGGTTTTATCAGTCCTGTCAAATTGTAAGCCTGAATCATTGGCCTGAATCTGAGCTGGCCCAATGGAAGGTGATTTCGCAAAATGGAGCTTGCACTCACCCTTCATTAGCCATTTGAGGAAGCTCCGATGCCATCGCCGCAATCGTATCGTTTTTCGTTCGGACCATGGAACATTAGCGAAGGTGCGGATCCCTTTGGACCCGATTCCCGACGCTGTTTTCCCCATGCCGAAAAATTCGCGTTGTATCGTCGACTTGGATTCGAAGGCGTGCAGTTTCACGACGATGATGTCGTTCCTGATCTGGACGAAAAATCCCACGACCAGATGGTTGGTGTCGCCAAAGAGATGAAGAATCAGCTGGCTGGGGAGGGGTTGACTCCCGAATTCGTTGCACCACGGCTTTGGTTCGCCCCCGAAACGATCGACGGGGGTTACACGTCGAACTCGGCGTCCGATCGCGAATACGCGTGGTCGCGAACCCAAAAAGCGATTGACATCGCCAATGTCCTGGGATGCAAAGGCCTGGTGTTATGGTTGGCCCGCGAGGGAACCTACATTCGGGAAGCCAAGAATGCACGATTGGCTTACGAAAGAATTCTTGACACGGTCAACCGGATCCTTGAATACGACCCGAACATCGAGGTCTGGATTGAGCCCAAGCCAAACGAACCGACCGACCAGGCCTACGTGCCCACGATGGGACATGCCGTCGCACTGTCCTACGCGTCAAACGAGCCGGCGCGAGTCAAAGGCTTGATTGAAACCGCACACGCACAACTGGCGGGACTCGACCCGTCCGATGAAATGGCGTTCGCCCTGGCGCACGGGAAATTGGCGAGTGTCCATCTGAATGACCAGAATGGACTGAAGTACGATCAGGACAAAAATTTTGGTTCGTCAAATCTGCGAGCTGCCTTCAATCAGATTCGCGTTCTCGACGAAGCAGGTTACGGAGCCGGTGGCGAGTTCATCGGGTTGGACGTCAAAGCAATGCGAACGCAACAGGGTTTTCCCGTAACGGATCACCTTGCGAGCAGCCTGCGCACCTTCAATCATTTGTTGGAGAAAGTTCGAACGTACGACGTGACAAGAGAGGCAGCGTTGCGGGAAGCTCGCGATTATGAAGCTCTTGAGATGTATGTCGTCGAGCATTTGCTGGGAATCTAGCCTGCATTTCTTACCGCAGGCAAAGGGCCACGCGACGGTCCATTCCCCATGCGTTGTCTGGAATGCCCGGAAGAATCAGAATGTGCGAAGGTTTTGAGTTTCAAATGCAGGTAGCCAATGCCGATGAAAAGTTCAAAAACACGCGAGGGGATCATCGCAGGTGGCAACTTTATTACCGACTATATCAAACTGATCGATGCCTGGCCGGAGCAGGATACGCTGGCGTCGATTCGATCCGAATCCCTGTGCAATGGCGGTGGCCCCTACAACCTACTCAAGGACATTTCCAAACTGCGACCCGAAATGCATCGCGAAGCCTGCGGGCTGGTCGGCGAAGACCGGAACGGTGACTGGATGTTGCAAGACTGCCTCGCCGCCAGCATCGACGTAAGCCAGCTGCATCGCACGCATCAGGCAGCAACCTCTTACACGGATGCGATGACCGTGACATCGACCGGGAGGAGAACATTTTTCCATCAGCGGGGTGCCAACGCACTCCTGGCACCCGAGCATTTCAGGTTTGACCAAACACCAGCCAAGATTTTCATGTTGGGTTACCTGATGCTGCTCGACACACTCGACAGCGTGGATGCCGAAGGCGTGACGGGTGCTACAAAAGTCCTGCGTTCCGCTCGTCAGTCGGGACTGCTAACCGCGGTGGACTGCGTGAGTGAGCCCAACTCCCGGTTCCAGGACGTGACGTTGTCAGCCCTCGATGAAACCGACATCTTTTTTGCTAACGAGTTTGAGATCGGGCAAGTGCTGGGCCGCGAAGTTCCTGCCGAACGGGAGGTCCTGATCCAGGCGGCCAGTCAACTGTCTCAGCAATGTTCACGTGAATCGACGCAAATCGTGCTGCATACCACCCATGGTTCGGTCGTCGCACAACGCGATGGGACCCAAGCGTTTCAAGCTTCCGTCGAGTTGCCGACGAATCAGATTGCCGGAGCCAACGGGGCAGGGGATGCGTTTGCCGCCGGCTATTTGTTGGGTGTACACGATGACCAAGAAATTGCCGAATGTCTTAGGTACGCCGTCTGCGCTGCCGCCATGTCGTTGACCGATCCCACACCTTCGAATGGCATGAAGTCGTTAAATGAGTGTCTGGAGCTGGCGGATCGCTACGGCTTCAAGAGGTTTTAAGGCAGTGAGATAATCTCGAATCGCTGACGCGAAATTGAACTGACTGTTGACAAATAGAGCAATTCAAATCTGTTAAAAGCAATTTCGACTTCCAGTTGGCGGAAAGGCCGCCATGATTCGGTTGTGAGCCGAATCCACGGTCATATGGACCAATGCAGTAAACCTCTAAAGCGATCGTTGTTTGAGCCATTCGATGGCTTCGAAGACGAGATCCTCTTTCATTTCATTGACTTCCAATCCAACACCGATGTCCTTGAGCAGCGTAATGGTCAACTCGCCACCGAGATGTTCCTTGAAATCAATCAAACCCTGGAGCACCTCGCGTTCGCCTGCCGCGTTACTTTTTGCCAACGCAGGATGCCAGTGTTGATAGCCAAACTTTTCCATCAGCCCGCAAATTCGTACGTCCGATCCTTACTCCAACAATCCGACCAGCACGGAATAGCGGGAATCCAAAGCCAAGCCAATCGCGACTGCCTCACCATGTCGAATCTCGTAATTCGTCATGCTTTCTATTTTGTGAGCGGACCAATGCCCGTAGTCCAGTGGACGCGCGCTGCCAGTCTCGAACGGATCGCCTCCGTTGGCAATTTGATTCATGTGTAACTCGGCACAGCGACGAATCATGGTTTCCATTTCACCGCGCTGACTGGCAACGAGCCCCTCGACGTTTTCTTCCAGCCAGTCAAAAAATGCGCCGTCGCGGATGAGCGCGACTTTGACGGCTTCCGCCATTCCGGTAATTTGATCGCGGAGAGGAAGCTGCAACACGAATTCGATGTCGTTCAACACCGCCCATGGCGGAGCGAACGTGCCCATGTAGTTTTTCACTCCAAAGAAATTGACCCCGTTTTTGACGCCGACTCCAGAGTCATTTTGACCGAGCACCGTCGTGGGAACACGAATGTGTCGGACCCCCCGATGCGTCGTTGCCGCGACCCAACCCACGGCATCCAACATGGCTCCCCCCCCGATGCCAATCACGAATGAGTGCCTGTCGATGTGATGGTCAAACAGGATTTTTTGCATTGACTCCACATGGACAAGATCGACTTTGATATGCTCACCGCCAGGTACCGAAATCGGTTCCGTGACAAGTTCGATGGAGTCGCGATGCGTTTCCGCGTAGTCCGATATTTGCTGGACCAGCGCGGGTGACTGGTTAAACAATCCCTCGTCGACAAATACGACGATCCGGTGGCGCTTGCCGGACTCGACTCGCGTGAGGGCGTCTTTAAGGACTGGGTTTTGCGGGTCAAACAACCGACAGGTGAACCAGACCTGATATTCGTAAGGCACCGAAAACTTTTGACGATAGAGTGCAGATTTCATTTCGGTTTTTACGTTTTTGATCAATCACTCCCTCCCGCTGAGGAATTACAAAGGCCCGGTGGGTCGGTCCAATCCGTTCGCAAGCGATGCCATGGCATTCAGCCGTACAAGCTAAATCTATGATAAAATGGCATATTCAGCGTGTCGATGGTATGCGACAGAGAAGCGCATCAGATTACCATTTATTTCGCTTCGACCGATTGAAGAACCTACCAATGCCCAGAGTATACTGTTCGATGCCAGGGACGAAATCGAACGTTTTGATGACTCTCACGACTGGCGCCGTTTCCCACGAGAGAGGAGTTTTTATCGCAACTTTGCCTCCGACTCGAATTGAGAAGCTTCCCGCAAAACATCTCAAGGCGATCGGATTCCCCGATTTCCGACAGGCCGGACGCAATTGCCGCGGCTTGGAAATTCCACAAACCGAATCACTGACTTTTTGAATTCACTCGATCAGGAGCAACATGATGAACGATGAACAGGCTGACATTTCACCCACGGTGGTAGAGACTTTCGAACATGAGTTGACCCGCTTGCGAAAAGAATGGTGGGCGTTCTTGCTGCTGGGAATTCTGTTGATACTGGCGGGAGTGGCCTGTATCAGTTATCCGTTTTTCACATCACTTTATGTGATGATCTTCCTGGGCGTCGTACTGATGGTCAGCGGTGTCGCGATGATCATCAGCGCATTTTGGGTAGGTCAGTGGAGCGCTTTTTTGGTCCAGATTTTGATCGGCCTGCTGTACCTCGTTGCCGGTTTTGTGATCGCCGATGCGCCTGTGAAATCCGCCGCAATATTCACTCTGATGATCGCGGGTTTCTTTGTCATCGCAGGTGGTTTTCGAATCGTATCCGCGCTTGTCGACAAGTATCCGCAGTGGGGCTGGGTCCTGTTTAACGGGATTATCACACTGATTCTGGGACTGATCATTTTCAAGAGCTTCAAGCAGTTCTCGGCCGGCGAAGACGCGAGTGTGTTTTGGATTATCGGCCTGTTGGTCGGCATCGAATTGATCTTCAACGGCTGGACTTGGGTCATGTTATCGTTTGTCGTGAAGAATCTTCCAGAGCCCAATCAGGCTTCCACCTCGCAGTAGCAGGTTTGCTGTCCAGCAAAAACGAGGGCAAAAAAATACCCGGTGGCAAACATTTTGCCACCGGGCTGAGCCTCGCGACCCGAGGAAGGAAGCGAGTAAGAAGAGTTTGAGTCATCACGAGGAACGCGGTCCCGGCCCAGAAATCAAGATGCGATTGCTCGTGAATCCGTTGAAGTTCTCAATAGCAACGACCGTGCCGTAGAGAAATATTTTCGCGACCGGGTTTATCAACGCGGTAGACCATTCTCGCTGTGTCATTAAAAAACGCGCGGCTCAAAAGGACACGCGCGATGATTCGATTGCCCGACGCAGCGCAATACGGTGACAAGGATGCCGCCCGCGTTCAGGAATTTGGCGAGTCTTATTCCGGCTGGTCAACAACGCCGTATTGCTCCAGCTTTCGGTAGAGCGTTTTTCGAGCCAGTCCAAGCGTGCGAGCGGCCGATGTCTTGTTTCCATTGACTGCCTCCAAAACGTGGAGTATGTATCGGCGCTCCACTTCCTCAAGAGGCACGAGATCGTTGGGGTCTTCGCCGCCGAGGACAATTCGTTTGCCCCGATGCTCACGGATCTTTTCTGGCAGATCTTCGATTACCAGCTGATCATGTCGCGATAACGCCACCGCGCGCTCAATGACGTTTCGAAGTTCCCGAATATTCCCGGGCCACGAATAGCTCAATAATCGCTCGGCGACCGGTTCGGAAATGCCTGGGATCGGTTTGTCCGACCGAACCGCGAAGACTTCGGCAAAATGTTGAGCCAGCAGCAGGATGTCAGCCCCCCGTGCGCGGAGCGGTGGCAAGTCGAGTTGGATCACGTTGATTCGAAAATACAAATCTTCGCGAAACCGTCCATCCTCCATCGCCGTCTCAAGGTCGCGATTGGTTGCCGTAATCAGGCGCACGTCGAATTCGACTTCCTTGTCACCGCCAACCGGTCGCAACCGGCGTTCCTCCAGGGCGCGCAGCAATTTCACCTGCATGGGCATTGGCATGTCGCCGATCTCGTCCAGAAACAGCGTGCCTCCGTCGGCCTGCAGGAACAGCCCGTCTCGGGCCACGCGGGCATCGGTGAACGCGCCCTTGGCATGCCCAAACAGTTCACTCTCCAACAGCGATTCGGGCAAAGCGGCACAATTGACGGCCACAAATGAGGCCGAATTGCGACGACTTTTTTTGTGGATGGCTCGGGCCACCAGTTCTTTGCCAGTGCCACTTTCGCCATACACCAGAACCGAAGTCTCGGAGTCCGCAATTCGACCCAGTTGATCGTACAGCTCCTGCATCGCCGGACTGGCACCGAGAATATCATCAAACCGTTTGGTTTCTTCCACGGCGCGGCTAAGAACTTTTACTTTCTCCTTCAACTCCCGGTGCTTGTACGCCCGACTGAGAGTCAGCGAAAGCATGTCCATCTCAACGGGCTTGGTGACGAAATCGTAGGCACCAGCGCGAATGGCTTGCACGGCAGTGTCCAGACTGCCGAAAGCCGTCATCACAACGACCGGAATATCGGGTCGGTTGGAAACGATACGCTCGCAGAGCTGAATGCCATCCATTCCAGGCATTTTGAGGTCCGTCAACACGACGTCGAAATCATCGTTCTTGACTGCCTCCAGCGCCTCCTGAGACGACGTGTACCAAACCGGATCAAAACCGCGCGAACTCAAGGCGGTTTCCACCAGTTCACACATGCTCCGTTCATCGTCAACAATCAAAATGCGACCATTCACGCGTTCGCCTCCAAAGGCAAGTAAATTACGAAACGAGTTCCTTCGTCAACCACGCTCTGGACATCGATCCAGCCACCATGTTCCTGGACGATTCCGTGCACAATGGAAAGTCCCAGGCCCGATCCTTCTCCTACATCCTTGGTCGTAAAAAAGGGCTCAAAGATCAACGGCACATTCTCGGCCGAGATACCTACTCCCTGATCTTCGATGGTGATCAGCACGTAGTCGCCTGCTGAGGCTTGTTCGGTCTGGGGCGGTAAGACGTGTTGACTGGTTAGTTTCACCAATACCTTGCCACCCTTCGGCATCGACTGAACCGCGTTGACAATCAGGTTCGTCAAAACCTGCTGCATTTGACCACGATCGAAATTCGTCGTCAGCGTTTCGCTATCGAATTCGGTGACAATTTCCACCTGCCGTTTTTCTGCCAATGGTCGCAGTACATCCACGGCATGCTCCACCAACTGACGCATGTCGGCGGTTTCCCGATGAGGTGTATTTCGACGGGCAAAGTCCAGCACATGCCGAATGATGGTCGCGATTCGGTCCGACTCAGTCTTGATGATCTGGGCGCTTTTCTTTAAGTCTTCGCCGGTCAACGATCCCGACGCGATCATTTCCGCCCGCCCCCCGACGACATTCAAAGGTGTCCCGATTTCGTGGGCAATCCCTGCCGCCAGTCGTCCGACCGTGCGCAGTCGATCGGCATGACGCAACTGGTCCATGACCGCCATGCGAGCCGTTGTTTCCGCCTCGACTTTTTCTTTGGCATCGGCCAGCTGGTCACACATTGAGTTGATGGAGATCGCCAGTGCGCCAAACTCATCTCGCCGGGCGAGTTTGACCGGCTCCGTAAGGTCTCCTTGGCCAATCCGACGGGTTTTATCAAGCAGCTCTTTTAGTGGGCGACCGACAAGTTCGCGGCCCACCCAAACCACAATTACCGCCCCCAAAAGCAGGGTCAGGCCGGCCAGAATCGCGATACGACGTCCGTACCATTGGACGATTTCGCCCGGGTGCGTCACCGGCTCAGAAATTTCCAACGCGACCGGTCGCGTGTTGCCAACGGAAATCTTGGAGTACGTCAGCATATAAGGCTTGCCTTGCACTTCGTAGGGTGTCGAAAAATACTCTCGCCAATCCCTCCCATCAAAAGCGGGCTCCAAAACCTCCTTCGATGCCATCGGTCGGTTTCGCTCATAGGATTCCGCGTCAAGGACCACCCATTTGACTCGAAAGAACTCAAAGTCCTGGACGTCGAATTCGCTGACGGAAGCATTCAGATTTTCAAGATATTGAATGACCTTCTCTTCCCCACCTTGCCGGAAACACTCTTCAATTTGTGGTTCAATTCGTTCGCAGAATTGAATCGCATCCCGTTGCATGTCCTTGTCAAACATTCCAATGTCGCGTCGGACGATCAGGTAAGTGTCCACCGTAAACAGCACGAAGATAGCACCGAGTATCAGAATCGTGAATTTCGCGGCGAGTTTCATATCGCCCACTCCGTCTGGTAAGGACTTGAGGTCCGGTTTGCAGCCATTTCTTGAAAGCAGATATTCGGCGCCGTTCCCGCTCTTCGCAATGTCCGCGTTAGCACGTCAGCTTTGCAAACCACTCAAGCTGCACAGCGGACGTGCCCAAGTTCCAGTTTTTCCGCCAACCGACGTTCAGCGACGAACTGGTTTCTCAAAATCAGCTACCTACTCGGCGGGTTCGGGGCAAGGCCGCAGGTTCTTCAGCCAATGGGGATTGGATTCCCAAATCGAACTCGTTTCGTTCAGCCGTTCCAATAAACCATGCGTCATGTCGGCCGCCATTTTCCGTTCGACCTGTTCGGGGGTTCCCTGGGGACTCAATGAAGACTGGGCTAATGCTTCGGCCCGGTCAATAATCGGCCCCACTTTCAGGATCAACGCGGGAATACTTTTGGCGAGGAAAACATTCGCCGACTCGTGTCGTAAGCCAATGCGATACCTTCCGGCCTCCAACGATTGGTCGGTCTTGAACCACACCAAGTCACTTTTTGATAATTCGCGTACATAGAGACCGTACAAGGCCATGGCTCAATTCCATGAAATGCAAACCGTTCACGCCGTTTACGAGTATGCAGGATACACGGAAGCGGACATGGTTGAAAGCATCAGCGGTAGGCCAATTCACCGCCTTACGCGTTGGAGTGAAACCAGCTTGGGATCAATCGAAAAGAAATTCAATCGTAAAACGCAATTCCCATTCCGGATCCTTGGGCTTGCGGGCCACGTAATCGAACGCCTGAAATTGCAAACCCATTTTTTGATCGCCGATATGGAACAGGCGGCGAACACCTCCTCCGATCGGAACGGTCCAGTCTTCGCCACTATTGGCCTTCCAGGAATGGCTCATGCCCAGCGGAATGTAAACCAAATTTCATTTCTCAGTCAATTCGTAGATCAAGAACGGTTTCCCGAATAACTGGTTGACGCGTTTCTTGGCAGGATTGTCCGTCATTCCCCAGGATTGCCAGACAAAAAATCCAGTCGTCAATCTCCCGACTTCAGTACTGAAATGGGCACCTGGCCCGATGGTTGTTTGCCCACTTCCAAGTAATCCATCGGAGGCGGTTGGCAAAGTGATCACGGGGCCAATGCCCAGATGCGTTTAACGATGTTGTTGGCCATCAGCCGGTTTGCGGGAAAAGAAAAATCCTGACAGGACGTCACCAAAACCACTCGCACGAACATTGGTCGACGTTGAGTTGCCGCCGGGATTGGTCGGCCCAAGTTTAATCGTCCCCGGCAGATCTGCTACGTTGAGCACGGTCCGGTTTTCCATTTGCCAATTACCGAGCTGCGTTTCCGACGCGAATTCGAATTCGGTATAGTTCCCCACCTGATCACTCAAATAGGAAAACGTGGGATAGATATTGAACTCCGTCAAACGAAACTTGCGCTCGTGTTCCCTACTGAATTCATGCCCGCATTCTTGATGCCCGCATTCTTGATGCCCGCATTCTTGATGCCCGCATTCTTGATGCCCGCATTCTTGATGCCCGCATTCCGCTTGATCCAATTCGTCGTTCCATAAATGATGCTGGCTATCGGCCGAATTCTCAACACCGTAATCGGACCAAGAGCAAATCGCGTTTTGGATTTTACTTGTGCCCGTTAGGCCGCCAGCACTTTGCCACTCTGTTTGATTCTGCGCGGAACATGCTTCCAAGCCAACAAGCGTGGCGAACAACGAGGAGGCAATGATTATCAGACGTTGCGACTGGGTCTACATGTTCAACTTTCCAAAAAACCAAATTCGTCGCCGTTAACTGCCGGGGACCAGTAACGAAACACTCATCTTGATTCCCCACTCGGCGGTCGGTCCGTCATGCAGGTCAACGGTCTACTAGCTTTATATCGGCAAACTCAATAAGGTGGTCGCATGATTGCGATGCAAACACCCTCCGCTACTTACATTACCCATTCCCACTGCGTCGCTCAGCCAATTGAATTTGTTTCAAACTTGGTAAACGGCAAGAAAACAAACGGAAAGCAACAAGTGCTGTCAGTTCGAAAGGTCAAAAATGACAGCAATTAAAGCCAGCAAGGAATCTTTTGCATTACGGCTATCGGTAGCCGGCTATGCCGGGATGGCGATCGCAGGATTTTCGTTTGCGGCACTGACGAGGTCAGGCGCGATCCTGCTGGACGGTGCCTATTCGTTAGTCTCTTTGATGATGGCGCTGTTGGCAGGCCAAGTCGTCAAACTGCTACGGCGTGATGACTCGGAGTCGTTTCATTTTGGTTATGCGTTTTTTGAACCGTTACTGAACGCCATCCGCGGTCTTTTGATTTTGGCGATCGTCGCACTGGGAGTTGGTTCGGCGGTATCTGCTTTGCTCAATGGCGGTCGAATGATCGACCCAGGTTTGGCACTGATCTACAGCGCTATCATTGGTTCGATTTGTTTCCTGTTGTCTTTCACGCAACACACGTACGCCCAACAAACTGGTTCCCCTTTGCTGCAAGTGGATGCTCGCAATTGGCTGATCGATGGAATCTTGACGATCGCCATAGGAGTGGCGTTTCTCGTTTCGCTATTCCTGAGTTGGTCGTCCTGGTCCGATTGGCTGCCCTATATTGACCCGCTGGTTGTCATCGTCGTGGGGGCTGTGCTTGTGCCCACTCCACTTAAAATTGTCCTCAATAACGTGGGGCAGCTTCTTCACCTGGCTCCATCCCAGGAGGTCCAAACAGAGATTCGACGGCGCATTGAAGAAGCGACCGCAGACCTTTCTCTAGTCAAACGCGACGTCAGGATGTTTCGTGTGGGTCGTTACTTTTATGTATTGGTCAGGTTAATTGTGAATGACGATTTTCCGACCCGTCCGATTGCTGATTTGGACCGAGTGCGCGAGAGAATTGCCTGCGCCCTGGCGGACGTCGAGCCCCAAGCGGTGTTAGACGTGGTCTTTACGACCGACCGCCGTTGGATTCTTGGCCTGGTCAATCACGAAGCCGAATTAATCCTTCCTGGGAACGAAGTCAACACGCCTGAGAATTCTAAAAATCCGCCAGCGGCCAATGCGAAAGATAATTCACATTCGCCGAATGCCGGTGTTCAAGACGACGCCGGTTCTACTCCGGATCAGTAGTTAAATATACATTACATAAACGAAGTACTTTGACATCGCACCACACGTGGCGGCATCAACATTCATTGACAAATGCGATCGCCCATTTGCTGGTTTGGCACCGGGAGCCTACGATATTGGCCATCTCGTCGTTGGATCGAAGGTTGCGACTTCCGGTTGATTTCAATCACGAGAGTCGGTGCGACTCAATCTAGTCGTTTTCACAACAGGATCAGGATCTTGATTTCAATTCTAAGAAAGGACAAACAATGACCTACACGAAACATCCTCGGTTACTTGCCGTGATGGCAGTGATTATCGCGGCTGCTGTCGTGGTCGGCACTGCCAGAGACGCGAGGGCTCAGCAGAAAAAACCTAACATCCTTGTCATTTGGGGAGATGACATTGGCCAGTTCAACGTCAGCGCCTACAACATGGGCATGATGGGTTACAAGACGCCCAACATCGACCGCATCGCCAGGGAAGGTGCGGTTTTCACGGATTGGTACGGCCAGCAGAGTTGTACAGCCGGCCGCGCTGCCTTCATCACGGGCCAATCACCCATTCGCACCGGCCTCACCAAGGTCGGTTTGCCCGGCGCACCTGAGGGCATGCAGAAGGAAGACCCGACCATTGCTGGGTTGCTCAAAGCGCAAGGCTACATGACGGGCCAGTTCGGCAAAAACCACTTGGGCGACCGCGACGAGATGCTACCGACCAACCACGGGTTCGATGAGTTCCTCGGCAACCTGTACCACTTGAATGCGGAGCAGGAGCCGGAGCATCCTGACTATCCCAAGGATCCCGAGTTTAAAAAGAAGTTTGGACCGCGCGGCGTGATCAAATCCTCCGCCGACGGCAAAATCGAAGACACCGGCCCGCTCACCATCAAACGCATGGAAACCGTTGACGAGGAAGTCACCGCTGCCGCCCTCGACTTTATGGAACGCGCCACGAAGGCCGACAAGCCATTCTTTGTCTGGTGGAACAGCACCCGCATGCACATCTGGACTCATCTCAAGCCCGAGTCCAAAGGGAAAACTGGTTTAGGCATTTACGCCGACGGCATGGTCGAACACGATGGGATGGTCGGCCAGTTGCTTGACAAGCTTGAGGAACTGGGCATCGAAGACAACACCATCGTCATGTACTCCACCGACAACGGAGCCGAGTTTTTCTCGTGGCCCGACGGTGGAACCACGATGTTCCGAAACGAAAAAGCCACACAGTGGGAAGGTGGATTCCGCGTTCCATGTGCGATCCGCTGGCCCGGCGTCGTCAAACCCGGTACGGTCATTAACGACATCGGTGCACATGAAGACATGCTGCCGACACTGCTCGCCGCGGCTGGAGACACCACCGTTAAGCAGGATTTGCTAAACGGAAGGCAAGTCGGCGACATGAATTACCGGGTTCATCTCGACGGTTACAACCTGATGCCGTTCCTCAAGGGAGAAGAAAAGGTGAGTCCACGGAAGGATTTCATCTATTGGACCGACGATGGCGATGTGGCAGCGCTGCGCTACAACAATTGGAAGATCACGTTTCTGAAACAAAATGCCGAAGGTATTGACGTTTGGCGGCAGCCCTTCGAAGTGCTTCGTGCGCCAATGCTGGCCAATTTACGTATGGATCCTTTCGAACGCGCCGAGCACGAAAGCATCGGTTATGACAGATGGTGGGTGGATCACATGTTCGTGTTCGCACCCGCCGGAAATTTTGTCGGAGAATGGATTCAAAGTTTCAAAGAATTCCCGCCACGCCAAAAACCGGGCAGTTTTAATCTCAGCAACGTGATGGAAAAGATTACCAAAGGAGCTGGCGACAAATAACATCACCTTCTAAAAACGTCGTGACAATTCGCCGGGCCGCACCTGTTTATTCGGGTGCGGCCAGGTCACCACGAACTCTGACGGTCTGATCAATCTCTTCTTTGGCTCGACGTCGCGACAACGCGTTTTCAGATCAGAGCCTGACAACCACCAAACCAATGCTGGCACATGTTACGATAGGCCTGGATCGGAACGACGAATATCAAGTCCTGGAGGGTATTCCTGTGCAGTGCAAACTTCCGTGTCGCGTCGCGCTTTTATTGGTTTGCTGTTTTGCCTGCTGTCGTTAGGCTGCTGCTTCTGAAGCGGTGCAATTCTTACTGGCCCCCGAGACTCCGCAGACCCAGTTCGTCAAGGCGGAGATTGAAGGGCTTTGGCCGCCACTCAAAAGAAGCCAGTGAGCAGATCGGCGGAGGGCCCCAAGGTCGGCTCATCAACTCTCCGATGTGTGCAAATGTGCGTCAACCCCGACGAGATTAAATCGGGGTATCGCATTGCCGAGGTATCGAAGTGTATTTCATCACCTGGAATATCTGCCCCAACCGCGTTGCCAAACCCGTGGCACCGATGTATCGCACGTTTGGAATCAACATGCAAGACGAACCGCCTGTCAAATACGGTATCAGCCACCTGATCGACAACCCAGCAACCGCCAAATACTTGCGCGCTGCCGTAAAACAATTCCTGTTGACCTATCCGGACATTTAAGGACCGCTTTCGGGCTACATCGAAAAGTCCTGCTGGTTGTCAAAACCTAAACAATTTCGTCTTTTCAGGGCGACGATGAAGTGGAAAATGTTCACGGTGTTTTTTAAACCAATTATGATTTGTAGTGAGAGCGGTTCGCAAACATCCAGCAGCAGCCCGACAGATACTCTTTCCATCCCCGCAACGTGACTTCGCCGGTAAAAAAAGATGACAAGATTGATTCGAATTGTATGTTCAGTTTTGATTTGCATCAGTATTAATATCGCGCAAGGAAACGCACAGGAAAAATCGAACGAAACGCGAACGAAGACCCAGCAATTCAGCTCGCTCAAGTTTCGAAACGTGGGACCCTTTCGAGGCGGCCGAAGCAACGCTGCCTGCGGTGTTCCGGGTGATTCACAGACTTACTATTTGGGAAGCACCGGAGGTGGGGTTTGGAAAACCAGCGATGCCGGGATCACCTGGAGAAACATTACCGACGGATATTTGAAGAGCGGTTCTGTTGGCGCAATTGCCGTGGCGCCAAGCGATTCGAATGTCATTTATCTTGGCATGGGTGAACATGCGGTTCGAGGAGTGATGACTTCCCATGGCGATGGGATTTACAAAAGTACGGATGCCGGAAAAACATGGAAGCCTGCCGGGCTGGCCGACTCGCGACATATCGCGGCCATTCGAATTCATCCTTCAAATCCGGAACATGTTTATGTCGCGGTTCAAGGTTCTGTCTTCGGACCCTCAACGGAACGCGGCGTTTTTCGATCGACCGACGGCGGAAAAAACTGGGAGCGAGTGCTTTTCACTAATGAAACGACGGGGGCAGCTGACTTGAGTATCGATCGTAACAATCCCCGTATTCTGTACGCCGGAATGTGGGATCATCAGCGGTTACCGTGGAAGGTCAGAAGTGGCGGGCCGGGTTCGGGAATTCACAAATCGACCGACGGCGGCCAGACTTGGAAGAAATTGACCAAGGGCCTTCCGGCAAAAATGGGCAAAGTCGCGGTCGATGTTTCACCTGCAAATTCCAACGTCGTTTACGCCAATATCGAGTCTGCACGGGGCGGGGTTTTTAGATCAAAAAATGCAGGCGAATCATGGGAACAAGTCAACTCCGACCGGGTTACCGTTGCCCGGGCCTGGTATTACATCGAAATCTTCGCCGACCCCCAGGATGAAAACACGGTCTACGTATTGAACGCACCGATGCTCAAGTCAATTGATGGAGGCAAATCGTTTGCAAAAATTCCGAACCCGCATAGCGATCAGCACGATTTGTGGATCAATCCAGAATTGCCCGACAACATGATTCTGGCCAATGACGGGGGCGGTTGCGTGACGTTCAACGGTGGAAAATCGTGGTCGAGTCAAGCCAATCAGCCGACGGCGCAATTCTATCGGGTAATTGCTGACAACCAGTTCCCCTATCGCATCTACGGCGGCCAGCAAGACAACTCAACCGTCAGTATCGCCAGTCGTTCATTGCGCGGCGGAATTGACGAAAGCGACTGGTTTCCTACCGCCGGCGGTGAGAGCGCGTTTATCGCTTTCGATCCTGACAACCCGGACACCGTGTTTGGAACAACCATCCAGGGAATTATCGGTCGGCATCATCTGGAAACCGACGAACAAAAAACCATCATGGTTTATCCTCAACTGAATCTGGGCACGTTGCCGAAAGATCAAGAGTATCGCTTCAACTGGAATGGGCCATTGGTCTCGCAAATACAAGATCCGCACGTCCTGTATCACGGTGCCAACATTTTGTTTCGCAGTGATGATGCCGGAGACAACTGGCAGGAAATCAGCGAGGACCTGACACGAAATGAGGCGGAAAAACACGGCAAGGGAGGCGAGCCGTACACGAATGAGGCAGCCGGCGGTGAGGTCTACAACACGATCAGCTACATCGCGGCTTCGCCTCATCAAGCCGGGACCATCTGGGTCGGGACCGACGATGGTCTCATCCACCTGACGGACGACGAAGGCCAGACCTGGACCAACGTGACTCCCAATGGGCTCGAAGAATCGTTGATTAATGCAATCGATCTTTCGCCTCACGATCAAGACACCGCGTTCGCTGCGGTGACTCGTTACAAGTTCGATGATCTGCGGCCGATGGCTTTTAAGACCGTCGATCACGGTAAATCGTGGGCGTCAATCGTGAATGGTATCGCGGATGAGCATTTTGTACGCGTCGTGCGACAGGACCCTGTCAACGAACAGATCTTATACGCCGGTACGGAAGGAGGACTGTACATCAGTTTGAATCAGGGAGCGAAATGGCATCCGTTTCAACTCAACTTGCCCGTTTGTCCGATCACCGATTTGACTTTTCAAGATAATGATTTGATCGTGGCCACGTCTGGCCGCGCGTTTTGGATCCTGGATGATTTAGGTCCGATTCAACAGTCGGGTGGAAATCTTGGATCGGCGGACTTCAAAATATTCACACCCAAGCCGAGTTACAAATACTCATCCCAACCTGCTGCCCCCGCTCCCAAACCGCCATCCGCCTTCGTCGGGCAGAACCCGATGAATGGAGTCATCTTTGATTATCAGCTGCCAAGCACGTGGCGAAAGTCAGCGAAACTGAAAATGGAAATCGTCAACTCAAACGGAACCGTGATCCGAGAACTGAGCAGCGCCGAACAAAAGAACTTCAAGAAATGGGAAGGCGGTCCAACACCGGAGCCCAGGTTGCCTGCCAAGCCTGGCTTAAATCGTTTTCACTGGGATTTGCGCACCCGTCCGACCCCGGGAGTCACCAACATACATCTTATGGGTGGTCATAACGGTGCTCGAGTCGTGCCCGGCGAGTACACGATTCGGCTTTCGTCGGATCAGGAAGGAATGGAATCCGTCGAAACGCGTGCCATCGTGATTCCCGATCCGCGAGTCGAAGCGACGGAGCAAGATTACGCGATTCAACAAAAAGCTCTGGATACGATCTCGGATTTGGCCAAAGACGTTCACCAGTCTGTCAATCAATTCCGCCCCGTCAAAACGCAGCTTGCCGGTCGCCTGTCCTTGCTATCTGAAATGCAAGACATGACTGAATTGGTCGGACTGGGACGGGCTGCCATGGATCGCATCAACCAATGGGAGGCACAGCTGGTTCAGCCAAAGCAAAAGACCCAGCAGGACGTAATTAACTTTCGCAATCAACTCAACGCCGAGTTGAGTTTTCTCGGTGGTGCATTCGACACGAATGATCCGCGTGCGACCCAGTCATCTCTGCAAAGACTGGAGCACTTAACGGAACAATGGCAGCGACTGAATCGTGAATTGCAGGAGATCGTCAAAGGCCCTGTCAACGATTTCAACGCCGCCTACAAGAAAAGCGAATTACCGGCGTTGATTATTCCAAAAAAGAAATAATGTCTCGGTGCGCGACACCGTTACATGCACCTTCGGGCGAGGATTCACTCTCCGTCATATCCGCCCGTCAAACGGTTCTGATTGTAACGACTATTCGGTTGCCTTCATTCGCCAGGTTGGAACCGGCGGCGAATTTTGTTTTGACTAGCGAAGGCTGTGATAAAATTGGGATATGCGTGTCCCATTTAGTTTCCAGGTCCTGTTCGTTGTCTTGTGTTGGATCGTTGTCCAGTCGAACTCAATCTGCGCTCAGGATCCCTCTGCACTCGGCCCGTTGGAGCCCTCCGACACGTCCAGCCCGGCCGCCACGTTGAACAGTTTGATCGACTCCTGTAATCAACTATCCAAACAGATTAAATCGGGTGCTGCTGCCAAAGAACGAGAAGACGAGATCCTGCCAACCATTGATCGGATTCTCGATTGCCTTGATTTGTCCGAACTACCGAAGGAATTGCAGACGACGGCGGGACTTGAATCGGCGCTGTTTTTGAAGGAGGTGCTGGACCGCATCGAACTCCCTTCCGTCGCGGATATACCGGCACCCACCGATCAAGAAACGCAGGAAGTTGGCCAACTCCCGCTGAGCTGGCAGATTCCGCGAACCCGGATCACGATTGCCGAATCCAGGACTCATAAGAACGAATACGTGTTTACGCCAGAGGCGGTTCGCAGGGCGGCACAGTTTTACCGGATCGTCAAAGAATATCCTTATCGAACCGACGGCCCGGAAACATCCCCCGGCCTTCATGATGAGTACGTGGCAATTACCCGGAAGAAGCCGACACTTACCGCCGACACGTCCAGTCCGCGTGGCACGTTAACGATGTTTCTTGACAACTGCAATGAATTGCATGAACTGGTCGAACAGAACCACTACTTGGATCGCAGCAAACCTGAATTTCACGAGCTGGGAAACCGGATCCTTTCCTGTCTGGATAGCAGCCAGTTACCGGAATTTTCTCGAGAGTTTTTTGATGGTGAGGCAGCGGTCTGTTTGAAGGAGATGTTGGATCGCGTTGCCCTGCCTCCCGCGGAGGCAATCCCAGGAATCGAATCTGTCGATTCCGCGGACGGATCCGAGGCGCTGATACGTTGGCAAGTACCCGGAACGCAGATCGTGATTGGCAAGATGGTAGATGGACCTCGGCGTGGCGAGTTTCTTTTCACTTCCGAAACTGTCAGTCGTGCGCCTCAGTTATACAGTAAAGCGAAATCCCGCCCGTATCGCACAGACGGTCGCCCAATCTCCGATGGGCTTTACGAGTGGTGGCTTTCACGTCCTGCGAATCCCACCGTCGCTTCGTGGGTCGACTCACTACCCAATTCCTTTCAAAAGCGAATTTGGGGCATGGCGATCTGGCAGTGGATCGGTGTCCTGATTTTAACTCCCATCTGCTTGGCCTTCATCTTTGTGACCTTTCGGGTCGGGCAAACACGAGGCGAACAGGCGCGAGGAAGAAACCTGTTCTGGTACTGGTTTGGCTTGGTCCTGCCCGTCATGGGGATTCTCATTCCCATCGGGTTCAAGCATGTCATTTGGGAGTATTTGTCCATCCGCGCAAATGCACTTTACGTTCTTAGTTTCTGCGCCGATATTGTCTTCCTGCTGGGAGTGATGGTGTTGATTGTTCGTACCAGTAGCCGTGTTGCAGAGTCCTTCGTTGCGTTGCCCGGCGTCGCGCCTCGGGGCCTGGATGCCAGCCTGATTCGGATTCTTTGTCGTGTGCTGGGAATCGTGGCCGCCGCCATCGTCTTTCTCGAGGGCGGACGCTATCTGGGATTTCCACTCACAACTCTTATTGCCAGTGCCGGCATTGGCGGTTTGGCAATCGCCCTCTCGGCTCAGGGATTGATCAAATCGCTGTTTGGCACCGTTACCGTCTTACTGGACAAACCTTATCGCGTCGGCGAAAGAATCGTCGTCAAGGAACACGATGGTTTCGTAGAAGACATTGGTTTGCGTTCAACCAAAATACGAACATTGGATAATCGTATGATTTCGATCCCGAATGACATGATGGCAGAAGCCGAGATTCAAAACATCGGAAATCACAAGTTCATTCGCCGCATTTCCGATTTGCGTATTCCGCTGGATACACCGCGACAACATGTCGAACAAGCGGTGATGTGCATCAGGCAGGTACTGGAAAACCAGGATTCATTGAGTCCAGAAATTCCACCCCGGGTTCACTTTACTGAATTCAATCCCGATTCCTTCAATATTCGCGTGACCTATTGGTTTGGACCACCCAATCTTCCAGCATTTCAAAACTTTTCGGAAAAAATCAACCTCGAGATCATGCGGGCATTTGAAAAGAACGGGATCCAATTCTCACTTCCGTTCCGCCACACCTACTGGAAACAGGATGACCAACAGGGGCCCCTGGAAGTCGTACTCAAAAACGCGGACTGAACACCGAAGATCTTTTGAGCACAGTCGCAGGATTGGTCGCCATTTGACCTGGCAAAAACGCAAGCCCCGGAAATGTTGCAGCTACCCTGACACCTTGCTTTGTGTTACGAGGCTGACTTCGGTGGCGAAATGTACTGCGGCGTCGTGACCCCCATCGAGACGTAGATGCTCATCAATGCGTCGACCGAAATCTCGGCTTGGCGAACGGAATTGACAGGCATAAAGATCAATCCGCCGCCTACGGGGACCGGTGCTGTGGGAATGATCACCACGTGATAGTCCTGCCCGTCGATGTGAAATTGCTCCGGCGATGGCATCAATGCCAAAACGCTGGGACCTCCGGCGGTACCAAATGTGCAAAAAACAACGCTCATTGCTTTCAGCTCGGACTGATCTTTCTTGTCCAGCATGTCAACGAACTGCCGGGACGTGCTGTAAACGTTCCCCACAATCGGGATTCGATTGAGAACTCCATCCACCAACCCTCGCAGAATTCGCTTGGCTCCCATTTCGACGAATACGCCCAGCAGGAACACCACCCCCAGCACGATTGCCCAGCCGATAAGATTGGCCACGACACGATTGGAAACAAACTGCAGCCCCAATGCTTCCAGCGATCGCCCAATAAACGTGTTTGGCCCCACAAAACCCTCGACGAAACCCGCGACCCAAATCACAATCGCAACGGTGAGTACAATGGGAAGAATCGCCAGTAGCCCACCCATGAAGTAGCTGCCGAGTCTTTTCAACAATGAATTGAAGCTCTTTTGCATCAGTTTCTCCTCTCGGTAAAAAGTCTCAGCAGTCAACTCAACGGCACTGCATTACCGATTGCAAGCGATTGGTTGCCAAACTCGTGTATTCGAGTTGCTGTTCCACATTCCCACCGAAGTTTGATAATGGATCATCCATTCGATTGACAAGTTTAAGACATTCGATCCGTTTAGCAGTTTTTAATCAATATGGACGTGTTGAGATATATTTTCGCTCACCCGTCGAGCATCGCCTACATCCTCAACGTCATTCTCGTGATGATCGTGGCTGTCCGCGTGATTATGAATCGACCGAGCACAGGCGTCGCGTTGGCCTGGTTGATGGTGGCCGGAGTTTTCCCAGTTGCCGGACCTTTGCTCTATTTTCTGATCGGGGAGCGGCGGATCGGCCGGAGTCGCGCTGCACGAATGGTCAGATTGCGCGCCGACTACGAAGCGGTTGCCAACGCTGCCCACGCTGCAGAATTGACGAAGGTTGATTGGTCAAAGTTTGCGCCCGCAATTATCGGGATGAATCAGTTGGGACGTAATCTGGTAAGTAGTCCTACCGTCCGCGGTAGCAGGTTGACGCTCTACAGTGATACGCAGGAAGTCCTCAAAGCGATTGCTGAGGACATCGATGCTGCCCAAACCGGGGTGTTGATGGAGTTTTACATTTGGAGTGAAGGTGGTTCTGCGGATGACGTGATGCAAGCCGTTGTCCGGGCCGCCCAACGCGGCGTTAGTTGTCGCATTCTCATTGACGCAATCGGTGCGGCGGCCTGGTGGAACGGCAAACAACCCCGTCAACTCCGAGCAGCCGGCGTGGAAGTTCAACCGGCCCTGCCAGTCGGTTTTTTTCGAACCTTTGTCGGTCGTACCGATTTACGTTTGCACCGGAAGATTATTGTCATCGACGGAACGATCGGGTGGACCGGCAGCATGAACATGGTCGACCCGCGCTACTTTAAGCAACACGCCGGGGTCGGCGAATGGGTGGATGCGATGACCCGCGTTGAAGGTGCCGCCGTGTTGCCGTTGGCGGCCACCATGATTTCCGACTGGATTCTCGAGACCGACGAATCGCTGGATCAGGTAGTCCTTACGTCTGGTGCCCGGTTGGTTGATCAAGAAGGAACGATGGACATTCAAGTGATTCCGTCCGGGCCCGGAGAGTCAGGGGACGGTTTGCTGCAGATGATTCTGACGTTGATTAACAAAGTGCATAACGAACTTGTGGTGACCACCCCCTACCTGGTTCCGGATGAATCTTTGCTCCGGGCGATCCGCGGGGCGGCCGGCCGTGGAGTCAAAGTCCGTTTGATCGTTCCGGAAAAAGTCGACTCGTTGTTAACCCGCCATGCCAGTCGCTCCTATTACGATGACTTGCTCGATGTGGGTGCTGAGATCTACCTCTATCGTGACGGATTGCTTCACACGAAATCCATCACTGTCGATGGCGCGGTCAGTATGTTTGGGACCGTCAACCTGGACATGCGCAGTTTCTGGTTGAACTACGAAGTCTCGATGTTTGTCTATAGTGCTGAATTCACTGCGGAGTTGCGTCAGTTGCAACAGGAATATCTCACAGGCTCGGATCGCTTGGAACCTGATGCCTGGCAGAACCGTTCGTTTGGTAGCCGTTTTGTCGAAAACACGTTTCGTTTGGTCAGTCCGCTGCTGTAGTTCGTGCAGGGGAAGATTTGAAGCCTCCGAACATCGCATCTTTCGCGTACATGGGCGCACCAAGATGCCGCGACACTCGGCGGGAGCGAGCGATTAGTACCGCGCCATTCGTTTCAGCCTACGAATTTGAATACGAAATTAATAGCCAATCCCAAAGTCAAATTTAGACGAAGCACTAGTCGAATCTTTGCTCGGAAACCAATTGCTCAGCCGGATTGCCACCACCTCCCTGTACATGGATGTCCAATTGCGGGAATGCGATCTCGATCCCTTCCTCGGAAAACTGACGGTTGATTTCCGTATGCAACTCCGTAATGACGTTCAGGCGATTATCGAGATCCGGCAGGTACGCGCGGAGGATAACCTGCAATGAGCTATCAGCAAATTGTTCGAAATTCGCCGAAGGTCCGGGGTCTTGAAGAATCAGCGGATGATCGCTGGCGACATCCAGCAGAATCTGCCTCGCCTTATCTGTGTCCGATCCATAGGCAATACCAACCGGAATCACGACTCGGTTGATCGATGCACTGAGCGTCCAGTTGAGAATCGTCCCGGTAATCAGTTGCTTGTTGGGAACGATGAACTCCTGGCGGTCCCAATTGGTAATTGTCGTCGATCTCATTTGAATATTGGTGACGGTGCCGGTCATGTTATCCAGCGTCACGACATCACCCACACGAACCGGTCGCTCAAAAAGCAGGATCAATCCGCACACGAAATTCGCCACCACCTCCTGCAGACCGAAGCCGAGCCCGACGCTCAGCGCCGCTGCAATCCAGCTGAATTTGCTCCAGTCAAACTGAAGCACATTAAAGAATGCCATCAATCCGATCCCGGTGACGATGTACTGGCATAACCTGGCGATCGCGTACCGGGTGCCTGCCTCAAACGAAGTCGTCCGCAAGACGGAAAGCTCGAGCAAACCTGGCAAGTTTTGAACCAGGATCCAGGTCACCGCAGCGATCAAAATCGCTTTCAACAGGGAAAACAGACTCAATCCCAGAGTCAACGGAACTTTGATATTCTCGAGGGCGGAATAGATGGGAATATTTTCGGACCACAAATACGTGATCGCCATGATCACGGCGACGGCGTAGACCATCCGGAAAACATGTCTCGTCTGCTCTCCAAGAGCGTTGAGATTCAACCCAGCTTCATCTTCCGCATCGACCGAAACGACCTCGCCGGCTTCCGCCTTCTCATGTCCGGCTTCCGCTTCGCGCCTCAAACGCCGCCTCTCCATAACTTCGGCGAGAGCAAGCTTCCTCTTTTTGCAGGAATACCATCGCAACGTCATCGCCAGGCATACTTCACCAACGGCGACAATTCCAAAAGTCGCGATCAGCAACAGGCTCAGTTGAATCGCCGTGTGAAAGAATCCCAAGGCACTTAACAGCGTCAACCCGATGGGCGCTAGAATCGTTAGCGTGCACCAGACGTATCGGGTCTTGGTAAGAATCCAGTTTGGGTAAACCTTTAACATATGATCAACCACACCATTGTCGGCGGCTAACCATCTCCAGAATGAATACGCGATCCACAAATGTGCGATCATAAAGAAAATTCGGCCGACACTGTCGCCATAGGCCGACGCGTTGTTGCCATAGATCGTTCCAGCAGTCACCAACATGGTAGGGATGTAGACCCAGCCAAACATGATGAGCTCCGCCCGATAACGCAAACAACCCTGTTTGTCCCAACGAAAATGCGCGCGGGCCAACCCCTTGGGACGACAAACGGAAATCATGAAGCCCAGGATCAAAGAGATCCAGGCAGACGAAATCATGCCGTCGGAGATGCCATGCAACCAATTGCTTGTTTCTGGTACTTGACTCAAAGTCCAGGACAGAAAGCCGAACACGATCGGCAACGGCAAAACCAGCAGCAGAGTCCACATCAACGCTTCCGTCGTGTACCAATAGCTGTCCGTCGAAATGCGGAGAACTGACTTTCCCGTGTCATTGAGGTTGCGGATGATTCGTCGACGAAACGCGAGCAAAACGGCGATGAGAATCGTCACCCAGATAAACAACACAGGCATTTTGACGGCTTGCGTATAGATCGCCTTGCCGAATTCGCCCCATTGTTCAAACTGAAAAACCCAAACCAAACCCTTCGGCAACTCGGCAAACGACGAAACCGAGATGGGTGGGTAGCTCTTGATCCAGAACAGTTGCTCATTAACGCTATCCAGGACGGTTGCGGCCTTGTTGTGGTACCGGTCCAGATCACGTTGCAGAGCGGATAGGTTTGTTACAAGAACCGAATATTGAGGCGAGAGTTTCGTCAGCAGTTCGCGGCGAACTTCAATCAATTTGCTGGTCAGTGCGGAATCATTCGTCGTTTGCTTCTGTTCGAATTCGTTAAATTCTCGTTTCGCCTGATTGACCTCCAACTCGGCGAGTCGCGCTTGATCGAGGGTTGGCAGTTTACTTAGCAATGCTTCATTGACACCGCGCCTCAAGATGCGATCCTGCATTTCGTAAATCAGGCGGGCGATCACCTCACCGCTTCCACCGAGTTCCAGCTGCGTTTCCAGGTATCCCGCCTCATCGACCAGCCGATCGTATCTCGATTTGACATTTTCTGACGCGAGCTTGAGACGCTTCAGATTCTCGACCAGGTCCAGGTATTCGACGGCAGTTTTTTGCACTTGGTCAGCAAGTTCAAGGGTCTCCAGATTTTCCTCGGGCACCTGCTCCAGGATACGATTGACCCGTGCCGTGTATTCTTGCGCCTCCGATGAGAGCGATCGGTTCCGCGATGCTTCGAAATATTTGAGAATCGCGTCTTCGTTGGCGAACTGGCGAGTCAGCAATTCCAACTGAGCCTGCAACTGATCTCCGCGGAACTTTTGACTCAGTTGCTCCTGGTTTAGCTTTGTGATCTCGTTTTGAAGACTGGCAACCGTCGCCCGCAAAAGCATACGATCGGCAATTCTGGCCGGCGAAGAAGCATCAGCCTCCAACTCGGAAGAACTTAATTTTCCGCTGGCCTCCACCAGCTCCATTTCCGCCTTGGGTATTCGCTGATTGATCTCGGCGGTCCGCCCTTTGAGCTGTGTCAAAGCGGTCGAAACTTTCTCGAGATTTTCTTTCAATGCCGTGGCCGCGGCCCGTTGCAAATCTACTTTCTCTTGCAGTTCTTTGGCATCGAGATCCTTGACAAACTCTCTTGCGGCGGCAGTTGCTTTTTCAACCGGAATCAGACTCTCCAGCTCTTCCCGCACGTCGGCAGTTACCCGCGGGGCCGCGTCAATCGAATTGCGAAACTGTTCCGCGAGCGCCTTGTTTTGAGCCGCTTTGTTGAGCGTGTCAATCGCGAGGTTGAATTTGGGACGTAGCAGATCTTTGACGGCCGCATCGAGGCTGGAATTTTCTTCGACCGCCGCCAACGCTGTTTTCACACTTTCGACCGTCAACTCGTCCAACGGCGTTTTCGCAACCGCGGGCAGCTCCACCGACGACGCCGAACCGGAAGTCTTGGCGCTGTCGTCGCTCGATTCCTCGGTCGCTTCTTGGGCGCCTAACTGAAACACGAACAGAAACCACCACAGCCCCGTGACGGCAGCAGCAAAAAATTTTCCGCGTCGACTCATTTCATTCTCTGAAGATTTGTTTGCAACGATGTTGCGGGCAGAAGGTTTTGCCAGTGATTCATCATCTCGACTCGTCTCCCTCAGTCTAGGTTAGCGGGCTATTTTCGGCACCGGGCGGATTGAATTCGAGCCAAAAAAAAGTCCGATGTTAACGTTTACAACGGATCTTGGAATGGTGACAGCTGAATCCGCGAACCTGGAAACCCCCAACTAATCCCTATTTCTCGCTCATTTTTGGGCTGGAACGAGCAACTGCTGGCGCTGCCGGAAATCACTAACCACCGGAAGGGCCGGTGGCATGAGGAACCTTGAAAGGGCCGACAATCGCAACCCGATGCATGAGCAATGGAACGCAGTCATCCTCCCTCGCTAACGCCGCGGGTTACTACAAGAAACGGCAGAGCCTTATTGGTACGCACCAGCAGAGCGGGTGGTTTACGAAAGTGAATTGGATCGCTGCGTCTGGGGCAATTCGCGATAACCGGTGGCTTTTGACCGGCGATCCGAGGTGCCGGAAGATCGCGACCGCAATTGGATGGTCAAAACCTGTCAGGGCAATTCTTTGATGCGAATATTGCGATAACTGGCTTCCATGATCAGATCACCATGAACCTGGAGTGCGATGATTCCCGCTTGCGGAATCTCGGGATCTTCTTCCGTGTAATCGACCGTGGGCACTCCATTAATCCATAACTGAATCCGCTTTCCCTGGCAACGAATTCGGTAATCATTCCATTCTCCCATCCGCACCGGGTCGGCACGACGATCCTCTGGAGGACCAGCCAGTATTCTTCGTCGTCGCGATTCGTCGTAAAGGCAGCCCCACCAGCCATCACCCAGGTCCGCCTGGTAGCCGCTGACTTCGTGGTGGTCCGGAATTTCCGCGGTGCGGAACTGCACGCCGGCGTTAGTTTCGGTGCCGGTTAATTTAAACTGCAGTCGGAGTTCAAAATCACCAAATGTCTTTTTTGTTCGGAGGAATTCATTTTGCCTGACTTTTTTTTGCAGATCACCGCCTACAATAACACCATCTTCCACTCGCCAAAATCCTTGTGTGTATTCCTTCCAGCCTTCCAGTGATTCACCATCAAACAAGGGAACAAATCCGGCTTCGTCATCAGCGGAGTTGCCGATCGTCTCCTGGATCGTCCGGATCGCGACCTCGGCATCGCGTTTCAATTCGGATTCATTCAACAGACTCTTCGCAATCGCCAGTCCCTCCGGCGATCCATATTGACGGAGCACTGCCAATACCAAACGCCTTTCATCGTTTCGATCGGCCAAGGAAAGTGAATTGCGACAAACCGCCATTCGTTCGTTGATGGTCATGCTCAACTGTCGAGCGATGCGGATGTAACCGCGCAGAACTCTCGTCCGGTATTTGCCGGGCGGGAGTGTTTTTACCAGCACCAACATTTCCGGAGCCGCATCGGCGGTCAACCACTCGCCCAATAGCCGAGTCGCCGCGTCTTGCATCCCGTCGTCGTCACTACCTGCAGCAGCCACCACGGTTTTCAACGCTTGGGATCCGCCCACAACAGCTAACTGTTCCAATAGTCCAATCTTTGAGCGATCTGGCGCAGAATTTAGAGCTGCTGTCAATGCAACGGCGCACTCGTTTTGCGGCATTCGCAGGCAAGCCGATTGGAGCGCCTGCTG
Organism: Pirellulaceae bacterium; assembly: GCA_942492215.1. Taxonomy (GTDB): domain Bacteria; phylum Planctomycetota; class Planctomycetia; order Pirellulales; family Pirellulaceae; genus Mariniblastus. Next base: position 254,179 of record CALODY010000016.1, on the reverse strand, counting down.
CACGTCTGAAAACTCCGGATCATCGTTCTTGGCAATCATCATCTTGATCAATTGATCCAAGTGCTCTTGTCCCGCCACCTGACCCATCGCGTGGATGGCCTGTTTAGTTACTTCTTGATTCTCATTTTCCGAGAGCTTTTTCAGCCGGCCAAACGCCAATGCAAGCTTGCGACCTGCGGCAATACGGATCGCCGGCAGCCAGGCGTTTGTTTCTGATGAGTCCAACATTTCCAACGCGGCATCGTCGATCGCCGAATAGGGAAGTTTGATGGCGACTGCCACGGCGGCTTTCGAAATTGACGGATCGGGTGACGCGATGGCATCCAGCACAACCGGCACGCAACTTCCATCGCCGATCTCAGCCAGTGCATTGATCGCCGCTTCACGAACCGTTGCTTCGCTGCTTGCCACCGCCTTCAAAACGCATGGCAACGCACGTCGGTCACCCAGATCTCCCAACAGTCTTAATAGCAACACCTGACGTTGGGGTGTTTGTTTTTCGAACCTCCCGGCAAGTTCGAATGAAAAATCAACGGGCGGCTGAAGCCGACGGGCAGCGAACAGCGCCATTTCAAAATCCGCAGAATCAGCGGAATCAAACAACTGCAGCAACAAGGTCCGCCCGTTGTCTCCGCTGGCCTGAATCTTCTGAAAATTGGCGGCCTGATTTATGTCGACCGGTAGATCCAGCGCCAAAAGCCTGTCACAAAACGACTCGGCTTTTGAACCATCACCCTTTGCAATCAGTTGCTGGACGCAACTCAAACAAGCGCGCCCCAATGCAGCTTGCCTATTGCCTTCCGCGACCTCCACCGCACCGCAAATCAAATCGGCAGCAGCCTCCGTTCCAATAAACGCCAACGCACGGGCTGCTGCGAGCTCGACATTAGGATCGTCATCAGCGAGTAAAACGGCCAGCATCGCAACCGACTGTGGACTCTTTCGTTTCCCAATCGACTGGATCGCCCCTATCAAAAGGTCGCCTTTAAGGGAACGACAGGCGGATTCCAATGCCTGGCCCGCTTCCGTTGCTGAAATATTTTCGAGAGCGCTGCGAGCATAAGTCGCCAGCGATGGATGCGAGAGAAATTCTGCTAACTCGGGGACGGCCGAAGCATCACCAACAATCGACAGCTGCTGACACGCTTTGGCTTTCTCGAACGTCGTTGCATCGGATTTGAGCACGCCGATCAACGATTCGACCTTTTGACCGGGTAGCGGAAGCGAAACTTGCGCGGACAAAGGCAATGGTATCGCATTCAGCCAAGCCATTCCCAGAATCGCAATGTAAAATCGGTAGCGCATTTTGTTGATCCATTCCAGTTTTTTCTGTCGCCCGTCCTGTTCAAGACGTGTTTGCGACGGGGTGTGATAGGTCAATTTCGATCCAGTGCCGCGTCAAGTTTAGAACTTAGGATTGGGTCCAATTGTGGCTGTGGCTTCCAGCCGCAGTTTACTGGGGCAAGATGCCCCAGTCACTTTGCAGCGAACCTTAAAATTCAATGCTGACAATCCACTAAATATTCCAAGGCGGACGCATCGCCCGCGAACGCATCTTGTTGGCTTCCGCGTCGTTCACAAACTCTTCCTTCACCGGATCGAATGCCAATTTACGTTTTAGCTTCCAGGCGATTGCCGCCGCGTGACAGGCGACATGAGATTTCCTCATCACCTCTTCGTTGCACGCTGTTTTGCCACGTGATTTGACACAGTCCAGGAAATTGCGGGCATGCGTCGTCGGCGTCGTACCAGTGATTGTCGGATCGGGCAGTTCGGCCCGCAGCGAGTCCAGGGACACAACTGAACGGCCCGAGTCGCCCGTTTCGATCCAACCTTCATCGCCCTCAAATCGCACTGGGCAAGTCCCCAATCCCAACCATCCGCTCTTACGCAGCACGACCTTGATGCCGTTGGAGTAGCGGCACTCGATTACATTATCGTCTTTCACGTCCAGAGGTTCGTATTCGGTGGGCGTCGACCCATCGGCTCCGGCTGCGGCCTGGCACAAATCCAGCGTATGGGCACCCCAGTCCAGCAGCTTTGCGCCCGAGTCAAAATCGTAATAACCTCGCCATCCTCCATCGACGTAGGTCCGGTTGAACGGCCGCCAAGGTGCAGGGCCAAGCCACATGTCCCAGTCCACCACGTCCCGGGGCGGCTCGGGCTGCGCGGGTAACCAATCGTGACGGTCCTCCAATTCGTAAATCGAAGCGTGCAACGTATGAAGGTTGCCAAGTTTTCCGTCCTGGGCCAGATCGATCGCGTGAATAAAGTTGGAAATGCTGCGACGCTGCGTTCCGCACTGGAAAACGCAGCCGTTGCGGCGAACACTTTCGGCCAATCGTCCGGCCAACTCCATCGAAATCGCACAAGGCTTTTCGCTGTAAACGTCTTTGCCGGCTTCCGCGGCCATCATCGACATCGGCCCATGCCAACGATCCCCCGTGGCAATCAAAACCGCATCAATATCGTCTCGATCCAACAGTTCGCGGAAATCGCGATACATCTTGCAAGCGTCATCGCCATATTTTTTGTCCGCCAACGCTTTGACCGCCCGGCGTTGATCAGCTCGCACGTCAGCGATCGCGACGAACTGAACATCTGGTTGCGGCAACATCGTGTTCAATACCGTCGTTCCGCGGTACCGAATACCGATTCCACCCAACACAATTCGATCACTGGGAGCAACCCGTCCTTTTCCGCCCAAGGCAGTCGAGGGGACGAACCAGGGCAGGCTAATCGCCGCTGCCGCCGTCGCAGACAATACCTCTCGCCGCGTCACCGTCGCTTTCGTTTTCATCGAAGCACCTAAATGTTTGATCGCTAATGTCCAACCGATTGGTCGCCGTCTAAACTGTTGTTGACTGCCCCTTTCGCTATTGTAAAAGGCAAACACGCATGGACACAAATCGGTTCAAATTCCCGGCTGATCGGCTACCTATTCGCGATGGCTCTTCCGGACTTTTCCGAAGAAGTTGGCTGGCTCGCATCGCCAAGGTGGGCTTGCTGACCGTCGCCCTGGCATTAGCAGCATTCGATACCGCTTGGTCGCAAGCCCCGGTTGCCGTTGGAGCGGCTCGCTTGAAAGCGTGGGAATCGCACCAGGAAATGGCAGAAACCTCGCGGTTTATCGATTTGAGGTGGCAGCCGCTAGGGCCAAAATTTGTGGGCGGCCGCATTGAATCCATCGATGCCCCGCCGGGAAATACGGGAGTCATTTATGCTGGCGTCGGCGCAGGCGGTATTTGGAAGACCATCAATGGTGGGCTAACCTGGAAACCGATCTTTGATCGTGAATCGACGTTTGCGATCGGTGACCTGAGCATCGCTCCCAGCGATCCCGATACGATTTGGGTTGGAACCGGTGAAACCCATCTTTCCAGGACTTCCTATTCGGGCACTGGCGTCTTTAAGTCGATCGATGGAGGCAATTCTTGGAAGAACATGGGACTTCACGAGAGCGCTCACATCGGTAATGTCGCCATCGATCCGAATGACAAGAATGTTGTCTACATTGCGGCGATGGGTCGACAAGGTGGCGGCGGTGAACGAGGAATCTATAAAACGACGGACGGTGGCGAATCCTTCCGCCGCGTATTGTTTGAAGGGGAGCGGGTCGCATTTGTGGATTTGGTTATCGATCCCAGTGATGCCAGCCGCCTTTACGCATCGGCGTGGGATCGCAGCGGATCCGGCAGCGGTGTATTTCGCAGTGATGACCACGGCGAACATTGGAAACGGCTCGCCGGAGGCCTGCCGGACAAACAAGTCGATCGAGTCGCGATCGCCGTATCCGCTTCTCAGCCAGGCGTGGTCTACGCTTTAATGGCGGACCGCTCGTCTCCCAACCTGGCCAAGCGAAGAAACGCTTCGATTCTGTTTCGCTCCGATGATTTCGGCGAAAACTGGCGTCGCCCAAATGACGATTATGTCCCCACCTATGTCGGGTGGGATTTCTGCGATATTCGAGTCGCACCCGATGATGCAAATCGCGTCTACGTTGGTGGATTGCGCCTGATTATCTCGACCGATGGGGGTGAAACCTTCCATGGCGAAGGCGGGTTCGCGATCAATCAGCGGCGTGATGAAGTATTTCGGCTGCACCCGCATCCTGGCGTCGGAATGCACCTGGATGTTCATGACATCTGGATTGATCCCCTACACCCCGAGCGAGTCATGCTGGGTAACGATGGCGGTTTGTATGTTTCCTGGGACCGCGCCCAGACCTGGTTGCATCTGAACAACTTGCCGATCGCCGAATTTTATCGCGTCCACTTGAATGACAAAAACCCGTTTCGAATCTGGGGTGGAACCCAGGACAACGCGTCACTGGTTGGGCCGGCAACCGCTCGATATGAAAATGGTGTTGACGATCCGTGGCAACTGGTGTTCCTGGACCCTTGGTCGGGCGGCGACGGATTCTCGACATTTCCGGATCCGAACGAGGCGTCGATTACTTATTATTCCCAGCAGAATGGAGATCTGAAGCGCTCTCGTCCGGGCAAACTACGCCCTGAAAAAAGGATTCGGCCACGACGCAAAGATGGTGAGTCAAAACTGAAATTTGCCTGGGACGCGCCATTTCTTGCGTCTTCGCACGTTGGTGAAACGGTACTGTACTGCGCGGCTCAACGAGTTCTCAAATCCATGGATCGAGGCGACACCTGGGACTCGATTAGTCCTGATTTTGGCCAACATGGCTTGCTGGCACTTGCGGAATCCCCCCTGGATAAACAACGCCTGGTCGCCGGTGGAAAACAAAAAATCCATATGAGTTCGGACGGCGGCGAGAGTTGGAATTTGGTGAGCGAGGGATTGCCGCGAAAAACCGTTCGCGATATCGTCGCCTCAATTCACGATCCCGATCGGGTCTACGTCGTGTTATCCGGAAAATCGAGTAACGACATTGCCTCGTACATCTATGTGACCCATGATTTTGGGAAAACTTGGACTCCTATCGTGGGAAATTTGCCTTCGGAATCCGTCAACGCGCTGGCCGAGGATCCTCAAACGGATGGTCTCCTGTTTGTTGGCACGGACCTCGGTGTTTACGGAACCATCAACCAAGGAAAGAGCTGGGACTCATTGTGCAATTCACTTCCGACTGCCTCTGTCGTTGATCTGGCCGTTCATGGTGGGGAGGCAAAACTGGTCGCTGCGACCCACGGGCTAAGCATGTTTATGCTGGATATTGCTCCAATTCGAGAGGCAGCCGGCCGGTAAAGCCGACATCGTCAAATGTCCTCGGCCCGGTTGAGATAATCTTGAAACGAGATGTCTCGGAAATTCGTTCCCGACTGCTACTATAGGAACGGCTTGACCAGGTCCGTTCGGACCTTGCAGCGATCGTTCTCAATCAAAACCAAGGTAAAAATCGCGTGTCAATTGTCGGAATTCGTCCGTGAATTGGTGATGCACAAGTTCCACGGTCAATTCTTTGATTTGTAATGACGGTTGCTCGCGCCCCAACTCAAGCAATGCCCGCTTGAATGGGCGACCTGGAAGTGATCGCACGGATATTTGTTTCTGCAAATACAGTCCAACTTCTTCGCCGATCCGACGGACTGGGCTCAGTTGATCAAACGGCAGGATCAGGCAGAGCCGGCCGCGTTTGGATAGCAATTCGTGAGCACAGTCGAACAGGGTTTCCCGGGAAAGACTGACAGCGTGACGAGCCGATCGCCGATCCGGCTGGCTGGAAACTAGACTCGATTCGAAAAACGGTGGATTGCAAACACATAAATCGTACTCCCGGTTTATGACTGAATCCGAACAGACAAATCTCTGAAGCGACTGGTTAAATACAGACACCCGTTCCCGCCAAGGCGACTGGACAATATTATCGCTGGCCTGTTTGGCTGCGGCTGCTTCAATTTCTATCGCATCAATATGAGCCGCTTGCGTTTCGGTACGTTGCGCCAACATCAACGCAACCAGTCCGCAGCCTGTGCCGATGTCGAGTATTCTTGTCGCGTTTTCAATGCCGGCCCACGCCCCCAGCAAGACGCCATCGATACCTACCTTCATGCCACATTGGTCATCCGCCAATGAAAATCGCTGAAACCGGAAACGACCGCGCACTGCCAATTCAACACCCCAATTCTTCAGTCCGCTGTCCCCGCAAACGTCAATGAAAGTGGTATAAAGGGTTGTTAGAGCAATTCCAACCCGGCTGCCAGGCGATGCTTGCCAAACTCCCAATACCCAGTCGCCTTTTAAAGCATTCGTTTCGCATTTTGGCATTTCTCCTCCCGACTGTTTTCGCGTTATTCATGTCCGCCAACCTTTCGGCACAATTGATTGTGGCTCACCGAGGTGCGTCTCACGATGCGCCGGAAAACACGCTGGCTGCGTTTCAACTGGCCTGGGCGCAACAGGCGGATGGAATTGAAGGCGATTTCCGGCTCACAAAAGACGGTCAGATCGTCTGCATTCATGACGCGACCACAGAGCGAACGGCGGGAGTCGATTGGGACGTCGCAACGTCGACGTTGGCAGAATTGAAAAAGCTGGATGTGGGCCGTTGGAAGGGCGAACCCTTCGCTGGCCAACGGATTCCCACGCTACAGGAAGTGATGGAGACCGTCCCGGAAGGCAAACAGATCGTCATCGAATTGAAAGTCGGGCCGGAGATTATTCGACCACTGCAATCCGTTTTGAATGATTCGAAGATGCAACCTGGACAAATCCTCGTGATTGGTTTTGACGAAAAAACGGTTCGCGAATCGAAACGGTTGCTGCCACACATCAAAACCCACTGGCTGACGGGGTACAAAGAAGATGAGCCAAATGGTTCCTGGTCACCTGACGTGGCAAGCGTTGCCGCTTCCGTCGCTCGCTGCAACGCAGACGGACTGGGAAGCAAAGCCGACCGCCACGTCTTCAACCAGGATTTCGTCAAGTCGCTGGCTACTGCCGGCATCAATGAGTTCCATATCTGGACGGTCGATGACCCGGCGGACGCCCGTTACTATCAGGCTTTGGGAGCTTGCAGCATCACCACCAACCGGCCGGAGTTTCTTCGCCAAGCGCTGGCTTTGAAAACAAAATAAACTGCTGACAGTAGCCGATCCAACGAGCGTCCTGACAGCACCTCGCGGCAGCCTCCTCAAGCGCCCATTTTCGCACGTCTCCAGACGGAGCAGACCTGCGACAAAAAACCGTATGCCCGCGATCGTGCCGTGCCAATCCGCACCGGCAATTCGAGCTCGATCTGACGGAGGTTTTGAGGACCTTCGCAAATTCCTCCCGCAGTGCTTCCCGCTTAAAAAGTCAGATTGCATTCAAATCGCAAATCAGGAATATTAGTCCTCGACGATTGCCCGCCTCCTCCACTTTTCGTTGAACCTATTTGCCTGGAGACCATTATGAACCCCACCCTCAAAACGCTGTCGTTCGCTTTGTTCTGTGTCTTTTTCACTAATTTCCAACAATCTGGGCAGCTGAGAGCCCAATCGGTGGATGATGTCTTGCGTGGCCTGTTGCAGCGCCATGGTGTTGAATCACTGGATGCCGGACCCGTGCATTCAGCCGCAGAAATTGAACTGGGTCAAGCTCTCTTCTTTGATCAAGAATTGAGTGGAAATCGGGATACTTCTTGCGCGACCTGCCATCATCCGACTTTGGCGACGGGTGACGGACTGGCACTACCGGTTGGCACTGCGCCTGAGAATCCCGGGGCGTTAGGCTTGGAACGGATGAAGGGAAGCGATCGAGAATTCGTTCCGCGAAATGCTCCCGAAGTTTTTAATCGCGGTTCCGTTGCGTGGACAAGCATGTTTTGGGACAGCCGGGTTGCCGAGAACGAAGACGGAACGATTGACAGTCCCGCGGGCGTCCTAGAGGACTTGGACTCCGTATTGGCCGTCCAGGCAATGTTTCCAGTGACTTCGCGCGACGAAATGCGTGGCCTTGCGGGCGATGAAGTCGCTCAGGGCACACGCAAAGGTGAACCTAATGAACTTGCGTTAATCCCAGACGAGGATCTGGATGAGATTTGGAATGCTTTGATGGATCGGCTGTTGTTGATTCCCGGTTACCAGACTCTATTTGCCGCCGCGTTTCCCGGTACTGCCCCCGAGGACCTGACCTTCGCCAATGCAGCGACGGCGATTGCTGCCTTCGAGTCAGATGCCTTTACCTTTCTCGATAGTCCGTTCGATCGGTATCTTGCTGGTGAGGACTCTGCTTTATCGCCACATCAGAAACGAGGCGCCCTGTTGTTTTTCGGCCGCGCCAATTGCGCGAATTGCCATTCGGGACCGCTCTTAACCGACCAGCGTCATTGGGCGATCGCTGCCCCTCAACTGGGCCCCGGAAAAACTCCCCATGGCCCCTATGATGCCGGCAGATACCTGATCAACGGCAAGTATTCCGATCTGTTTGCTTTTCGCACCCCGCCGCTCCGCAACGTCGCCGTTACTGCGCCTTACATGCATGACGGCGCGTTCAAGGATCTTAAATCCGTGATTCGACATCATTCGAATCCGTTGTTCAGCTTGCTGACCTACCGACCTCGGCGAAACCTGGAACAGGAGGAACTTCGCGACACGGTTCTCGACGATTGGCGAAGTTTTGTTTTGCTGTCATCGACACTCGACTGGCGACAACTTTCTCCGCGGACGCTGAACAAACGCAACATCAGGGATCTGGAGCAATTTCTGCAATCGTTGACCGCACCTGACCTGGACGCAAAGTTGCGTAAAACCATTCCGGCAACCGTGCCCAGTGGGTTGCCGGTCGAAGGAAATTGACGGATCGCTTTTCCGCGCGTTACCGATCAGTTTGTCGAAAGCGACTTTATCTCAAATCGCTGTTCTTCGACCTGATCATTGAATTTCAACACAACTTTGTAAATCCCCGGCTTGATCGAAGATCTTGCTCGGAACCGGCCACGTTGGGCAGAGCCGGATGACGGAAAAAGGGCTCGGTGCAGCCCAGGTTTGTTGTCGACTTTCAGTTTCGCTACTTCATTGCCATCACTCGAAAGGACGGTAAGAGAGATTTTGTCTTCCGCCATTTCGTCTTTGAAGTGATACCAGATCGCCGCCCCTTGGGCCGGGTTGGGGGCAGTTCGTTTTCTGTCCCCAGCAAACCCTCCTCCGGAAAAACTCCTGGGCAACGGAGTCCAATCGTCAATGCTGAACAGGTGACCTGGTTTCTGTGCGACCTCCGGACTGAGTTCCTGCAGGGGCTTGATATGATCCAGCACAAAGATTCCCCGGCCATGTGTACCAATCACCAAATCGTTGTCGCGAGGGTGCACCAAAAGATCCTGAACGGAAACGCGCGGCAAATTCTCGTTTAATTCGTGCCAGGTACCTCCCTCATCGAGCGAAACAAAAACCGAGAACTCGGTTCCCACGTAGAGCGTCTTCGGATTGAAAGGGTCTTGTTTGATTACGTTGACAGAGGCCTCCGGCAAACCGGCAGCAATCGAAAGCCAGGTCTGGCCACCGTCCGTCGTCTTGAAAACAAACGGTCGAAAGTCATCCTCCCGGTACCCCGTAAAGGAAACGTAAGCGGTGTCTTTGTCGGCGTGAGAAAACTCAACCCTGCTGCACCACCAGTTGGATGGACCGTAGGGGAAATTGTTTGTCAGATCCTGCCAGGATTTACCTCCATCGGTCGTCAGTTGGACTTTGCCGTCATCGGTACCCACCATTAACAGGTCTTTGTCCAAACGAGACTCGGCAACCGTCGTGATCGTGCAGTGCGGCACGTTACCCGAGGTCTTGGCCGGATCATTCGTGGTGAGATCCGGGCTGATCGTCAACCAGTCGTCGCCGCGATTGAAGGATTTGTAAAGCTTATTCCCGGCGAAATAGATGACCCTCGAATCGTAAGTGGACATCAAAATCGGCGAATTCCAGTTGTAGCGATTGGGCGCATCCGTCGATTGTGGCGGACGAATCGAAACTCGTTCACCGGTCCCGCGATTCAACCTGCCAACGGCTCCGAACTGGGACTCACTGAAAACAATATTGGAATCCTTCGGATCGACTTGCACGTAAAATCCGTCGCCTCCGCCAACGCGATACCATTGCTCTCGACCGACACGGGAACCACTCGATTGTGAAGGACCGCCCCATGAACCGTTGTCCTGCAAACCCCCATAAACATGGTAGGGATGTTGCATGTCAACGCCGACCGCATAGAACTGGGCCAGCGGCAGATTAAAGACGTAATCCCAGGTTTTTGATTGGTCGTAACTGACATGGAATCCACCGTCGTTGCCAAGCATCAAATGATTGGGGTTTTTCGGATTGATCCACAATGCGTGGTGGTCAACGTGAACTGACGGAGCACCATTGCTTTTGAAATTCACGCCGCCGTCGACCGAAACGTATACGGGGACGCTCAGTACATAAATCCGTTTGTCGTCCTCCGGGTCGACCCGAATTTGACCGTAATAGTAGGCCGGCGTGCCACCGACAGGCGATCGATTGACTTTCTTCCAAGTCTCGCCGCCATCGTCGGAACGGTAGATTTCTCCGCCGATGGGCCGTGCCGCAGGAATGGCCGGTTCCACAAGCTGGATTTTTCTTTCCGCAGAATCTTGGCGAATTACCAATGCGACGCGGTCGCCCGGTTTCACCGAGTTGATCAGCGCTCGTAGTTGTTTCGCATTAGCAGCAGGTACGCCGCCGATAGAAACAATTTGATCTCCGGCCCGCACACCCTGTCTTTGTGCCGTACCGCCGCGGCGAACGTCTTTGATCGAAACCTCGGGTTTGGACAGGTCGATTGTAATTCCCAAAACCTCAATCTCATCGAGTTCCACCTCGTTCAGCCCCAGAAAATCCAACGCCTTGCGATTGGACTCCGCGTCGGTCGGCTTCGAGGCACCCTCCCGCCGTTCCGATCGATTCGAGGGGCCTCCCGTTTCGGGGGGTGCCGGATTCTGATTCGAAACCGTCGCGTAGACGATTTTCGGATTCTTACTGAAGACATCCAGTCCGATGCGCCCGATCTCGCCGGTTGGCAAACCGCTCGCAAGTCGCACCCAGTTTTTGCCACCATCGGTCGATTTATAAATACCCGAACCCGGGCCCGCACCATCGAAATTCCAGGCCCGACGTCGACGTTCGTAGCTGGCCGCCCAATTCGTTTGGGGGTTTTGTGGATCAAGCACGACGTCCACGACACCGACGTCCGGGTTGATCGCCAGGACTTGGTTCCAGGTTTGTCCGCCATCGGTAGTTTTGTAAAGTCCGCGCTCTGGATTGGCAGAATACAAATTGCCCAAAGCAGCCACGTAAACGATATTGCTGTCCGTGGGATCGACGACGACGCGACCAATGTGCTGGGACTCCCCAAGTCCCATATTCTTCCAGGTCTGGCCGGCGTCGGTCGATTTGTAGATTCCATCGCCCCACAATGAACTTCGTTGATTATTGGCCTCCCCGGTACCAACCCAGATGGTTTTCGGGTCTTGCGGGTCAATCGCAATATCTCCGATCGTCGTTGTATTCTCTTTTTCGAAGATACAATTCCACGTCGTGCCGTTGTTCGTTGTTTCCCATAGTCCACCGGCCGCACTGGCTACAAAAATGTGGTGATCATTTTCGGGATGAACTTCGATATCGGTCACTCGGCCACCCGTTGCCGTGGGGCCGACCTCTCGCCATTTGAATTCACTGGACCAGTCCTGCTGTCCCTGAAGAGTTCCCGGAATCCCGAAAAGAGGCAAAAGCAAGAATACCGAAAGCTTTCGTGGCAAATTCATAGAATCAAGACTCTTGGATGTTGTACAAATGAAAACTCAATACTAGTCCACAGCGGGTAGGATTTCCATTCCGCAGTACAACCCGAACAGATGAACGATTTTTGCTGTTGATGACCGGAAAACCAGTTTCTTGAAGCGGGCTGTTGCCGGCTTCAGGCCTGCCGAAGGCCTGTCACAATTTCCGAGCGGGCGGCTTGCCAAGCGGGGAAGACCCCCGCCAACAGGCCAGTAATCATGGCAACCACCAAACCCGTCGCTGCAAGACTGATGGAAGGCGTGAACGCAATCGTAACCGCCTCGGCACCCACCGAAAGGCTGCTGAATTTCAACATCAACATTGCGGTCGTCACCCCCAAAAATCCGCCGATCATCGATAAAATAACACTTTCTACCATTACCAACTGAAACACGCGGGCGCCAGAATAACCGATCGTCTGTAAAACGGCATGCTCCTTGATTCGATCCTGGACCGACATCACCGTCGTGGTCGCCACCAAGGCCAAAACCAGCCCCACGCACGCCAAACCGAGGTAATGAGCCATACCGATTAATTGAGTCAAATCGCCCAAGCTTTTTGCCTGAAACACGCCTTTGGGTCGGGTGTCGGTTTCCACGGGTCCATCGCGGTAACGTTCATCAATGGTCTGGCAAATCAGGTCGGCGTCCGCAGATTCATCCAGCAGCACTTCCAGCTGCGTGACGGTACCCACCAGATTCATGCCTTTGCTACGCTGCAGAAAATCAAGGTGCGAATAGATATAGTTCTCTTCGGCGGGATCCTCGGCCGCAAAGATACCGGCAATGACGACACTGAGATCGCCGATCGAGAATTTGTCGCCCAGTTTAACGCCTCGCCGATTGGCGACCGCCCGCCCCATCACGGCCGAGTCCTGGTTTCTTTCAAACTCTTCCCAGGATCCTTGCAGGAGATCAAAGTCAGGTCGGGCAACACGCAGTTTTTTTGGCGGCACACCGTAGAAAACAACGACATCCAGACTGGCGCGGCAGTTGTTGGTGAATACCTGAATCGGCACCACATCCCGGACGCCAGTTAGTTTCTGGATTTCCCGATCATAATCCTGTGGCAAATGGCTCGTGGCCGGGCAGAATTTGTTCGCTTGAAATGCAATCAGAGCCCGATTTCCGGATTGACGACGCTGCAGATCATTCATGCCTTCCTGGACGCTGCCGACAAAACAAAAAACAAACAAAGCCACCGCCGATCCACTGACAGTCAGTATGGTTCGCGAACGATGTCGCCACAACGTTGTCAGTACATAAGGCAGCAGCTTGATCATACGACTTCCCCTTCGTGAACTTCCGCCGCCGCGTTGCCATACTCGACCAATTGACCTTGAATCAATCTGAACTGTCGATCCGCAATCATGGCTGCGTTCAGGTCGTGAGTCACCATCAATAAAGTCGTATTCAGTTCCTGGTTCAATCGCTGCAGAAGATTGAGAATTTGATCGGATGTTTCGGGATCAAGATCTCCCGTGGGTTCGTCCGCGACGACGACCTTGGGATTGGCGACAATGGCGCGCGCAATGCCGACGCGTTGTTCCTGGCCGCCGGACAACTGCCGCGGATAATGATCAGCCCGATCCAACACGTCGACGGCCTGCAAGGCAATTTCAATGCGTTTTTGGCGTTCTTTACGACTCATCGGCAATAACAGCAGTGGCATTTCGACGTTTTCATACGTGGTCAAGACCGGAATCAGGTTGTGCGTTTGAAAGATATATCCAATACTGGCCGCTCGCCAATTGGCCAACCGGGTCCGTGACATCGTGGTGATCTCGGTGCCATCGATCCTGATCGTTCCACTGTCCGGACGATCGATGCTTGCCACGACATTGAGCAGCGTTGACTTTCCCGTGCCGCTGGCGCCCATCAGTGAAACGAATTCGCCCTGAGCAATATCAAGCGATACTCCATCGAGAGGTTTGATCGTTTGACCACCCTTGTGGTAATGCTTGTAGACGTCACGGATTTCGACGAGTGCCATGTTCCACCTGTGGTAATTGCCATTGGATGAAGAATGCTGAGCGAAGGCTTTGCCGTATTTTCGAAGCAGGATCGTTCGTTTGACTAATCGACATTGTCCTCCCCTGTGACGCGAATGCGATCGCCGTCCTCGATCCCTTCAATTCCCGTTGTCAGGATTCGACTGCCGATCGGCAAACCTGCGGTGATCTCGACCAGGCCGGTGCCAGCTGCCACGCCCGTCTTGACTGGAGCACGACGTGCCACGCCGGCCGATTGATCGGCCAGCCAGACGAAACTCCCGCCTTCAAACTGCCAGACATGTTTTTCCGGCAGATACAAACGCAGTTCCTGGTCTGCTTCCAAAACCGGGATCAACGGTTTTGGCGCCAGGAAAGTAACGTCAACCAGCATCTCTGGTTTGAAAAAGGACGGCGGTGAATCGATCACGACTTTGACCTGGAGCGTATTTTTTTGAATATCTGCTTCAGAGCTGACAAACAAAACGTGTCCGACGATCGGCTGCGAAAGGGCAGGGTTATCAATTCGGACAGGTTGCCCCAGAGACACTTTGGGAATGTCCTCAAAACGCACATCAACTCGGACCTGCAGGCTTTCCGGTTGGTACATGGTGACGACAGTCGTGCCATCGTGCCCGGCCATGGCGGTCATCACTCCTTCACCGACACGAGCCCCCGGGTATCCAATCAGCTGGTAAACGCGACCATCGACAGGAGCCCGAATGGTCATCCGATTGAGCCGCAACTCGGCTTCGGACTCGGCAACGGACATCTGTTTCACCCGTGCCTCCGCCGCTTTCAGTTCTGCTTGGGATTTATCCCTGGCTTCGATTTCGTCGGCCAGCAGCTGCAGTTGCACATTGATGGCTTCCCTCCGTTGCCGGATAGCCGTCGCCTCCCGTTCCAGTGAAACCATCCGGTCCTGCAACTCTGCCAACATGGCCTGGGCGGTTTCATGTTGCGTCTTGGCCTCGTCAATCTCTCGTTCGGAAACGGAACCGCCAGCCGAAACATTGCGTTCGTAGTCATTCCACGCGAACTTCAACCGGGACTCCGCACGCTTTGTCTCGAAGGGCAGGTTTTTGAGCATCGTGTTTACTTTGGCCAGCGCCGCGTCGGCTTCGGCAAGCATTGCCTGTAGGTGAACCGGTTGTTCAAAACGCGTTTCGGCTGCGGCCAGAACTGCTCGCGCCCGCTCCAATTCTGCTTCACTGAGCTGACGATTCGCGATCGACCTTTGATAGCTCAGTTGCGAATCTTCCTTGATCAACTCAGCCACCGGCTCGCCCGCTTTTACAACCTGGTCCTCCACAACCAGAAGTTTCTCCACAACTCCCGGTGCAAGTGCCGCAACGCGAATCGGGGTAGGGCGGGGTTCGATCCAACCGGCCGCATTGAACAAAGTCGCCCCCTCCGAACGCATCTCGGATTGCGTTGCCAACACGGGAATCACCTTGACCGGCCGTGGCGGAAAAACGAAATCCTGCCCGGCCCACAGGACCAGGAAGACGAAACCCAACAGCATCGAACCGGGGAGAACATACCGCGTCATCCAGCGCCGCCGCAAGTTCAGTGGACGACGGGTAGGTTCGCTGCGGTCAACAGCCAATTGTGAGAGGTCGACTCCAGACATTTATCGCCTTTGATTTGCTATTTCCTAACGAACATGCCGCTTGCGAGGATCGTCAGATTGCCGGCGTCATCGCGTTCGGCAGTGCCTTTGATCACCACGGTCTGCAATTCTTCAACACCAAATACCTCGCGTGCGTCGTGCTTGACCACCGAGCCATCGTTTTCTACGAACTTGACCAACGCCATCGCGTTGGGCAGTTTGTCGGTTTCGCAGCAATAGTCCCAAGGTGTTTTGCAGCTGCAAGGTTCGCCATCCTCTTTCTCGTCGCTGCATGCCAACAGGGATGGGTCAACGATCGAGAACGCGGCCCTCCCGTCCACCCACGGATTCAGGCTGCCACCGATCCGACCAACGACGATGACTTCATCGGCATCCTTGACATTCTTGCGTGCGGCGATGATATCCTGACCCGAGTCGGGTTCGGTTGCCAAAATGAATTTCGAACCGTCGTATGTAGCAACTGGCTCGGATTCCGTTTTGGCGCAACCGGCGACCAAAACAAGAACCATGGTGACATTGATGACGATTGCATAATACTTTTTCATTTTCGTAATCCATTTCTAAAAATTGAATTCTTCCAGTAACGTTGTGAGGTCGCTTTAAATTGACTTCAACCCATCGACAATGGGCATTTTTAGCGCGCGGATGGCTGGCGGGATGGCTCCCAACAGGCCCAGCAAAAACCCAACAGCGCATCCGATCAACACGGAGATGCTGTCAATTTGCAGCTGAAAGGCCCCCATCGTAAACCGCACAGCCAATCCATTGGCAAAAACAAGAGCGATTGCCGCGGCAAACAGGCTGGCAGCCAGCGCCAGGATAATTGCCTCCTGCATGAGGCTGACGACCACGGCTCGTCGCACGAACCCGATCGTCTGTAACATCGAAAGTTCGGAGATTCGGCCGACCACCGCACCGTACATCGTATTTAAACCCGCGAAAACTCCCGCCCCAGCCACCAGCAACACGACCAGCCAGGCCAGCCAACGGATGGGTGCGTAATCTCGTTGCAATGTCGCGTAATAATCGGTTTCTCGCATCGTTTGGAGTTCCAAATCCAGACGTTGTTTACAAAACAAGTCGAGATCCGCAAAGTCTGCATTTGGCTTGAGTGAAAGTGCCACGATGCTCAGGTCCTGTCGTTTCATTGCCTGTTGCAGGTCGTCCAATCGGCACCAAATTTCAGATTCGAATGCGGCACCGCCGCAGGAAAAGAAACCGACGATTTTCCAGGCTCGGTTTTCCATTTGAATCGATTTGCCAATCTCGATTTCGTCTTCGGTTGCCCCCAGTTTGGTCGCGGCAAGCCGCCCCAGCATGACTTCTCCCGATTCGGGCCAACGACCTTCCTCGATTTCGACACGGTTGCGAACGAGTAAAACCGCTGGCGTAACGCCGCGCACCAATCCCAATGTCTCCCGTGGTTCATCGGAGCCCGGCCCCAGCAAACCAATTTGCGTGCCGAGGTAAAGTTCGGGCGAAACATACTTTTGCCCAAACCGTTCCCGGATCCCGCCAATACTGGCTGGAACGAGATCGGAAGTCCTCATCGGGATCGATGAGTATTCCAGGTTCTCTCCCATACCCAAAGAAAAAACCAAAGCCGTTTGCGGATCTCCGCTAACCGCCAATGAGCTTTCCAATCCGCGAATAAATCCAACCACAACCAACACCAACACGATCACCGTCGTCAGGCCAGCGAACGTCAAAAATGAACGCAAGGGCCGACGAAAGAGATTTCGAATTCCATACTCCCAGGGGAGCAATCTGAACAACATGAGAATTCCTGCGGAACGCGAGTCGGGTTCGACTACGAATGTGAATTGACAAAGTACTCGGGAAACACGCGGGTGCGTTCCTCAACCCGAGTGCATCGGCAAAGATACGCGCAACATCGCGCAAACAGGGGTGATTTCGACTAAGTGAGGCCGTCTGGAATCTCTGACTTTTAAATCAGGAAGGAGCAGTGCCGACAGCGCATAAGTCGCCCGATATTGTCGGGAGGTGGAGCGGGCAAGTGCCCGACAAACCTGGAGTTGCCGTTGGCACGATCGGCCAACAGAAAATCAACGGCCCAGTCAAATCCAACACATGCATCGAGGTAGGCCCAGTCCGTAGAGGGTGCGATCTCGAATTGGTCGGGGATCGTTGCTCCCGAGCACAAGCACTTGCCAAATTTACATGGCTTTTCCGGGACCCGAATCGGCGTGTCATTGATGTCAGATGAACAACAACAACATTGACCCGTGTTCGATCCGCGATGGCAGGCGTCGCCGCAACACGTGCCCAGCATGCACCTCAGGGGGCAAGTCACGATCGTGACGATCATCAAAATGTTGAGCATTCGTGCCATGAATGTGCTATCCGACGCCTTCAAAACGGTAGTTCAAGTTTAGCTCTGATCCTGACAAGATCAAATAGGAGTCGGCTTCGCCCGTGTTTTTACAGGTTACAAAGCCTGGCGTTAGCTACCTGGAGAGAAGTTTTACAATTTCGGCGTGCCCGTTTTGTGCCGCAAAGACCTTCGCAGTGTCCCCGTCGACATCGGTGATCGTGGCGTCTGCTTCTCGTTCCAACAGGATTTTGACAACTTCAAGCTGTCCCTCGGCAGCAGCAAACATGAGTGCCGTAAACCCTTCCGGACGATCTGCCATATCGATCTTGGCCCCGGCGTCGAGCAACCTCGTCACCGTTTCCGAATTGGCGCCCGTCGAGGCGTACATGAGGGCGGTTCGCCCCGCACCGTCGTAATGATTTACATCAGCCTGTTGTTCCAACAGCAAAGCAACGACTTCGGAGTGCCCGTCAAAGGAAGCCAATAAAAGTGCCGTCCTCCCATCCGCATCCGCGGCGTCGGCATCGCTGCCGGATTCCAGCGCCAGGCGAACCGTTACCAAGTCACCTTGCCGTGCAGCTTCCCGAAAAGCAGCATCGCTCAGCTTGGGCGTCGAAGCAGCGGGCTGAGTCCGAACATCGATCGGTCCGGTTATTGGCGGCGTCTCTGTCGCTGGCGACGTCTCTGTCGCTGGCGACGTCTCCGTCGCAACCTCATTTTGAAGACTACGCTCATCCTCGGTCGTCGCAGCAGCCGTCTCTTCCGTGGCCGATTCCCGCCCGCATCCGGTCGTGCTCAATTCGACGCAAAGCAGAGTCGCCAAAATCGCGATCGATGGCCTATGAAGAATTGACGAAGTTTTAGCGTGCAAAATCATGTTAGTGCTGTCCAAAAACGAGGAAATATCGCGAACGCATGACGCCGAACAACGCGTATCGAAAACGGCGCGACCTCCGTTCGTTCGAGTTTTCTGTCGCAGCTATGCATGGCAGCCTAATCTTTTCCCACCCAATCAGCCAGTATCGCGGTTTGGCAACTCGCAATTGATTCGCTCGATGAATGAAGCCAGGGTCCGATCGTCGATGGGTCCGGTTTATTGGTGACGTCTCCATCGCAATGTCCAATCAGGGCGTAAAAGACAATGCACGTTTCAGCTAAAAGAAGTTGGTTGACTCAGCCCTCTCACAGAACCGTACGTACGGGTCCGTATACGGCTCCTGTTTTACCTGCCTAAGTTGCCTCGGGAAGGACTCCGGTTTCCAATTCGGTCAAGTCAAACAAGCCAAGCTCCGCCAGGAAGCCTTTACTGATGGCCATGCTGGCGTAAGAACTACGCGACGTTCGCCACGCCGTCATTCGCATCTTCAAAAGATCGCCTCGAACGCCGACCTGCCGCAGCCGGCGGATCAGACGCCCAGGCTTCTTCCACAACGCGAGCTGTTTGGCTCGTAATCTTCGCCGAATCCATCCTGCCAGCTCACGATAAAGCGTCTTGCAGTTGGCCATCCGGAAGTAGCTTGCCCAGCCCCGAAGAACTGGATTCAGATCAGCGATGACCTTCGCCAAATTCACCGGGCTGTTGCGTCGCGTGATTGCGTTGACCTTCGCCTTGAAAGCCGCGATCTTTTTCACCAGCGATGCGTGTATGCACGCTGCCGATCACAACGCCCAAAAACTTCACGCCCTCGCGGGCGGTCGTCAGGTGCGTTTTGTCGCGGTTGACGGTCAACTTCAAATCACCTTCCAGATTTCTACCGCCACGCTCATCGCGTGCTCGGCCGATCGCTTGCTCCGGCACAGGATCAGAATGTCGTCGGCGTAGCGCACAATGCGATGCCCACGACGCTTCATCTCCTGATCGAATGCATCCAGATAGATATTGGCGATTAGAGGTGAGGCTACCCCGCCTTGCGGGCTGCCAAGCTCCGTCGCCTCCCAGACGCCTTCGTTCATCACACCGCTGGTCAGAAACATCTCAACGAGAGTCAGGATGCTGCCATCGGTCACTCGCCGACGGATCGACGAGAGGATCAAGCCGTGATCCAGCCGGTCAAAGCACTTCGAGAGGTCCATGTCAACGACATGCTTTAAGCCATATCGCCGGATGAACATCGTCGCTTTGGCAACTGCCTGTTGGCAACTGCGGCCCGGTCGGTAACCGTAGCTCGATGGATGAAAGTCGGGATCAAAGATCGGTTGCAGGATGTCCAGCAACGCTTGCTGGACGACTCGGTCGCGAACTGTCGGGATGCCAAGATGCCGCTCGCCGCCACCGGGTTTCGGAATCGAAACTCGGCGAACGGCACTGGGCCGGTAAGTCTTGTCCCGCAGTTCGTTCACCAACCGCGTCAGCTCCCCAGTTTTCCCGCATCCGGCTTTCACAAAGGTGCGCTTTTGACGCTGTGCTAATGAAGGTATCAGTGAGACTAGATTCACAAGCCCATACTCACCGTATAGTTTGGATCGCGGAAGCGTCTTCCAGCCCGGCATTACGCCACCGGCTGTACGCGATGTGACCAGAATCGACGCACAATCCAACGGTCGAGTCGGTTGAAGAGCTTGCGGACATGGGCTTTGCAGTAAAGTAATTACCCCAGCCGCGAATGACCGGATTGATCTCGACCATTAACTGCGGGCGTACTGACAGGGGCGTTTTGCGCCGCGTCCGTTTGCGAATCTGATCCTTGAAGTGCTGGATCGATTTCTGCCGTGGGATACGCATAGAGCTGACCCTGCCGTGCGCCACTACGAATCTTGCTCGGCATCAGCTGCAACGGCCGGGTGCCTCGCTTGATTTTGTAACCGAGAAACTCAAAACCGTGTCGGACATGAACGATGCGGGTTTTTCTCGGATTCAGTGTCGACGCCTAGTGCCTTCAGAATCTTCGCGCTCGCTCACGACAGCACTGAGCTTCCGCTTCGCGACGGCTGCGACAGGTCACTACCCAATCATCAGCATACCGCGTCACCCGATAGCCTCGCCTACGCATCTCCCGGTCAAACGGTGTCAGAAGTATGTTACTGAACAAGGGGGAGACCACGCCTCCTTGCGGTGTTCCCTGCTCGGTCGGCCATCGCTTGCCCTCGGCCACGCAGCCGGCTTTGAGCATGCTCTCGAATCCAGCCGCAACACGCGCCCGTCGGACACACGTTTGGCGACCAGAGCGACAGAGCTTATCGTGATCCACCGATCCGAAAAAATCACGAAGATCGGCATCCACGATCCACTCGTAGCCTGACTGGATTTCCCGCCAGATCTTGCGCAACGCATCCTTCGTCGATCGTCCTTTCCGGTATCCGAAGCTGGCATCATCGAACACCGGTTCGAAGATCGGCTCCAACCGGTTCAGCAGCCGCTTGCTGGCACACCCGATCATAGATCGTGGGTATGCCGAGCGGGCGATACTTTCCCGGTTGGCCAGCCTTGGGAATCAGTTTCTGCCGAACCGGCTGTGGCTGATAGGTGTCGTCTCTGAGTTCTTCGTGCAGGCGCTCAAGATGCTCATCCAGGTGCACTCTCGAAACTCCTCCATGCTTTGACCATCCACACCACCGGCACCCTGGTTCCGCTTTTACCCGCTCCCAGGCCATTCCAAGTTCTTCCGCTTGTAAACCTTGTCCACAATGAGTGGACCTTCCTTGCACCTGTCGGATTGAGCCACTCCGCCAGTCTCCTCGGCCGATGACTTCTGGGTTTTTCACTTAAGGAACTTGTCCGCGCCATCGCCTTACTCGCTGGTTCCTGTCTGTCTCCAACCGCCTTTGCCAGCTCGCCTTCCCCAGCGCACTCATCGCTGCCGTTGATGCGGTCACCCTGCTTTCACACGGCTTGCAGTACTATTCGACGGTCCGACGACTCACGCCGCATCGCGTCCCATTTCGTCTTTCGACTTATAGGGTTGCTTATCCCGACGCCAACCGGGAACGGCGTGAGTCCTCCTGGGGTCACGCTCAGATCTTCCGTACCGTGCCGTCCGCACACACCTTGGTACGACGGGTGAATGAGAACGCCTTCGCCTCCATAGTGCAGGCTCGACCTTGCCCCATCTTTGGCCGACCGGTTCATCCGTGGGCTTGCCCCTTCGATTACGGCCCGGTACTTCTCCTCAAACCCTTCGGATTCCACCTCACGGTGGACACCCTGCCCTCCGGTTGTCTTTCGACCGCACACCGCAACTTAGGTCACACCTTGGCTGTATCCGCCGTTTCCAGCTTCGTGCCCGTTTAGGCGTGACCTTATCGGTGTACCCCGGCCAGCGAGGCGTTACCCCCGCTTTTGGATATGGCGCTCCACATCCGAGCACCAGAGGGACTTCAACCCTCCCGACTCATGCGCTGCCCGTGCGCACACTACGGGTCATCCGCCACCTCACATCACATCGGCCAGTGTTGAGTTGCTCTTGACGAAGCTTACCCGCGTCTCACGCTTCGCCTATGGAGAGCTACGCGGCCAGGATGGTGCCAGGTTTCCCCAGTTACTGTACTGGCTCCCTGACAATGATTACGTCCCCAATCACCTGTTGTCGGTGTTCATGTATCAGGCATCGCGTCTTTTTGCACGCTCGCCTCGACAACCGGCCGAATCGGGTTCGCTTTCGCTACGTTCCATCATCTTCCTATCGCTTCCTTCACACCCCGCCGTTGGCCAGCGACGCGCTTGCGAGTCGGATTCAATTCCCATGAATAGCTTGGTCGGTGACAAGGCGATTGGGTTTGCGCTCGGGTTGGAATAAAACGGGCAAGCTGTCTCGCCCGTGGTTTGGATCTTGGGAAACACGAATCGCGTTGGGTCATCCCTAGCAGTTACACGCTCCGTTTACGGCGGAACGCGATCAGCCCCAGTCCCAACAATCCCAAAGCTGCCGAACCGGGTTCGGGAACGGCGCTGACGACTAGGTTGTCGATCCAGCGAGCCTCAAAGTTATTCGCACTGACCGTGAAAGAACCAAAATTTGCGCCACCCAAGACTGTGAAATCCTGGGAAATGCTTCCGTCGACCAACACATTGATGTCGATCAAGTCTGCATCGCCATATGCACCAATCGACTGGGGCGTGGCAGTTAAAACCAAGCTGTGTGGTACATCGGGATTCAGGTAGTCAAACGTGCCCAGACTTGTATTGTCTTCGAAGGCCTCTGCATTCGCCGCGTTACCATTGTTTGCTTGCTGAAACAAAACAGCGAAATCACCCGAACCTATCGCGGTGAAATCCGTCGGCACGGTCCCTGAGTCAACTCCGAATGCGAAGGCGATATAACCTGCTTGGCCAGGTCCTGGATCTGGCGTGTCGGGATAACGCTGGAAGTCCAGCTCAACTCGGAAGCCATTTGCTGCCAGAGCAGTAACGTCGAAATCAAAAAAACTTGAAGTCCCAAAGGAAAGACCTCGAGTCCCGTCGGTCACCGCGTTTCGACCACCGCCGGCGCGGTCTGGACCTGCGATCCAGGCTTGCGAAACGCTTCCGCCCAAGCCGTTATCATTGGAACCCCAATCCGAAAAATTAGGGTCGGCACCATTGGGGTCACCGTTGGCGTCGCCACTGCCAGTTGTGCGACTGAAGGTGTCAGAGTAAATCACTTGAGCCGACGATTCCACCGACCAAGCGCCGATCGCCACGAATGCGACAAGCAATAAGGTTTTTCGCATAGCAAACTCCCGATATCAAAGAAAAAAGTTCATGTTGCGTGCTTCTCACGTCCAAACGGGGAAGCGAGGGATTGGTTCCTTCCCTTTTAAGGCTAACACAGGATTGATCATGCAACTAGCATTTTCCGCGCAGGAACCGCCGTAATTATTAATAAACTGATGAATCGCTGACTGAAAATCGGCTTGCTCACGGCTTCCAATTCGCCCTAAAAACGTTCATTTTTTTTGGGCCGTCGGCGTGTTGAGGATCACATGGTCCGGCGGATGCCCCCGATCGGCTGGTGCCCCGATCGAATCCGATCAAAGCTGCGGATCGAGGCTGTCGCCTTTTTTCTTCCCGGTCCAATAAGCCTCATATTCGGCCTTATCCAACTCCCTGGGCGTGTAGAACGCCACCATTCGTTTTCCATCAACACCTTCGGCTTCAAACACGACCGCGTGATCGGCACTGCTTCCCAAACCCCACCGAATTTTGAAAGGCTGGCCATCCCGTTCGCTGATGAAGATTCCATCGATCATATCCTGTGTGACGCCCATCCTCCCCAGACGAATCGCGGTGGCCTTGTCCGTCTTGAGAAATTCCTTGAATGCCTCTTCGTCTTTGGGACCGCGTCCCTTGGATGTTTGATAAAGGCCATAGGCATTTCGCAGGCGCTGGATGTTCGTCTTGTTGTAGTCAGCAACCGAAAGCGACGGTGTCGATTCCGAGCACCCGGAAACGGATATCAACACCCATGATAAAAGGATCGTCCAAACAATCGGATGTTTCATGGCTTGCCTCGCCTATAAAAAGAACCCACTTCAAAAGTGGGTTCCTGGGATCGAAAAAAGTTTGCCTTGCTTAGAATTCGTCATGCTGAACGACGTAGCCATCGTTGCGAGCACAAAGATCGTGCAGCGTCGTAAAGTTCACCGTCATTTTGACCGAGTGCGTCGAACCGTCACCAAAAACCGCGTTGGTGGCTTGTGGATGGGCGCTCCCGAACCACTCTTCCTGCAATACCTTGTTACCGCTTAACGCGGGGCGTTCTTCGGTATCAGGTTTAAAAGGGAAAACCACTCGACCATTGGTATGCCAACCGGGAGCGGTCAATCCCCCGAACTCACCAACCATGAACCGACCTTCCGGAGCAATTGGGTTGTAATTACGAGCATCAGCAGACTTTTCCATTAACAAAACGGTGTTTGAGGAACCATCCGGGATTTGTCCGAAACCGATGTTGGTGTATCGCCTCGTCAGGTTGAAATTCGTGCCTCCTCCCCAATTCATGATGCCGGCACGGGCAATGATGCCAATATAGGATGCCGCGGATTGATAGGGAGGAGCGGGTGTCTCGCGGCCGGGCGCACGTTTGGATGCTAGGAAATAGGCAACCTCAACATTCGCGTAGTCACCACACGCCCAGGCGTGACCATTTTGAGTGATACAGAATCGCTGTCCCCGCGTTGGGCAAGTGTAGGCATTGACTCGCTTCTCACTCGCAAACGTATCGTCCGGTAGCGGGTTTTGAGTGAAACCGAAGGTGTCGCGAAGATTTTTTAAACCGCCCTGCTCAAGTTGCGGCATAATCTGCAACGGCCAACTCGCTGCTTCAATCGGAAGATCCAATCCGCGGTTAACCGGTCGCGACCACCACCAATTTGATTCGTTGCAGCCGCTGGTCGGAAAACTCATATTCGCCGACTCAAAGTTGTGGCAAGCAATTCCCAACTGTTTCAAATTGTTCAAGCAGGCGGTACGACGGGCCGCTTCCCGTACCTGTTGCACGGCCGGCAGCAGCATTCCAATCAGGATTCCGATGATGGCGATGACCACCAATAATTCAACAAGCGTAAAACCCTTTCGTCGACTCATATTCTTTCTCCGCAAAATTCCAACCGGGCAGCCGACGACACAAGCGGTCGTTGAGTCGGCGGTAAAGGTAAACATTCCTTAGGATCGCTGCATGACCGCAAAATGCAGTGGCTATTGTTACAACCTCAGCATAAAGCATCCGTTCAAAACATCAAACAAGTGGTCGATTCAAGCAAGGACTATTTCACGCGACGACGGAAAGTCAACAGACCCGCCAAAGCAAACCCAAGCAATCCCACCGATGCCGGCTCAGGGATGGCGGTTACGATCAGATTGTCGATGTAACGCGCCTCGAAGTTGTTGGCACTCACGGCGAACGAGCCAAAGTTCGCCCCGCCCAGGACCGTATAGTTATTGGATATGGAGCCATCCACCAGGACGTTGATACTGACCGAATCGGCAGCGCCGTAAGCGCCCGATACGGCAGGGATAACGGTTAGAAACAGCGAATGGGCGGCGTCGGGAGTGAGATAATCAAACACGTCATCAAGTACGTTGTCCTCAAAGACCTCGGCATTGGCCGCATTTCCGGCGTTCGCTTGCTGGAACGACACCGCGAAATCGCTGTTACCGATGGCGTGAAAGTCGTTAGTAATTGCCGTGCCCGCATCAACGCCCAAACCGAAGGCGATATAGCCGTTAGGCCCCGGTGGGTTGGTGGGATCGGTTGGGTATCGTCTGAAGTCCAAAGCGACTGTAAAACCATGGGGCGCCAGATTCGTCACGTCAAAATCGAAGAAACTGGTCGTGCCGTGGTTCAGTCCCAGTGCACCGTCGGTCACCGCGTTACGCCCGCCACCAGCGCGGCTGGGGCCAGCGACCCAGGCTTGCGAAACGCTTCCACCCAAGCCGTTATCATTGGTTCCCCAATCGGAAAAGTTATCAGCCGCGCCATTGGGATCGCCGTTGCCATCGCCGCTGCCAGTAACCCGACTGAAGGTGTCGGAGTAGACAGTGTCAGCCCAAGCGTTGCCAGACATCGCGAACGCGATGATGACGCCAAGTGTGCAAGCTGCGATGTGTTTTGAATTCATTCATAATCTCCAAGTTGTGAACCAAGACGGTTTCGGTTTTAAGGTAAAGTTCAAACCTTCAAATCAATTTAGGGAACGCTTCCGCATCGTAGCTTTCCTTTTTTTGATTTCAACGCGAATTCAATCAGATGTCGCAAAATGACAACGATTTTAAACAAAAAATCAGGATTGGCGAATGCCTCCTTCAGGTCTGTCAGCCTGACTGGTGTAGCTGTTCCAAGCGGCTATGAGCATCCTGCGATCAAGAAACGTTACACAAGAATATCAACACCCGGTTGGCGACTGGGAAGAGACGCAAGCTCTTGACCAACGATACTGGAAACCGAACAACCCAAGGCCAACAGAAACAGCACTTTGCTGAGATGCTCTTTGGAGGGCGGGCGGAGTTTACGAACAGCAGGTTTCAATGGGTAGAACTATTTCTCCCCTTGAAATCCACTTTGAAGGATTCCGATTTGAGCTTGCCAGTCCAATAGCCATCGTACTCAGAATCGTCAATTCTCGCGGCTCATAGAAAGCAACCTTCCGCTTTCCGTCGACCCCCCTCCGCTTCGAAGAAGATCGCATCATCGCCTGTGGATTCCATTTAATCCATACCGCACGTCGAAAGGCTTGCTTGCGGCTTTGCCCGCGTGCTTGACAGCACTTCCATCGGGGCTACTTCGATGGCGATTCGTTTTGATCCGATGAAGCATTCTCGTCAGTTTTATTGCCAGACTGGTCAGTATCATCACCTGACTTACCAGACTCTTCGCCAGTCTCGTCAGCTTTGCCGTCACTCTGGTCAGTCTCGCCAGAATTTACTGGTTCGGTCCAGTACTTTTCGTATTCTTCATCATCCAGTTCGCGAGGTATCAAAAAAGCGACCATACGTTTTCCTTCGACGCCTTCGGACTCGAAAATGATCGCCTGATCAGATTCCAATCCGCTCACACCATAACGGATCTTAAAAGGTTTACCGTCCCGCTCGCATACGAAAATATCGTTAATCTCGTCTAGCGCGACGCCCATGCGACCGAGTCGCACTGCAGCGGCTCGATCGCTGGTCAGATAATCCAGAAGCTCTTCCTTGCTGTCTGGGCCACGAGATTCATGGGCCATCATGAAAAGGCCATAAGCGTTACGCAGCTTTTGAATATTCGTCGAATTGTACTCGGCGATCCGTGCATTTGGAGTATCCTCAGCGCAGCCCACCACAAAAGTGACGAGCGTCAAAGCAGTAACAACGAAGATTGAGTAAATGGATGGATGTTGCATGTTAGTAGCCAGCAATTCCCGGTGGTTGGACGATAACTCTTCAAAAAATTCGACTGCCGATTGACGCAAAGGCAAATCTAAGCAACGCTGATGATCAAATGTTGCCAAGTCGATATTCGCGAGCTGAGTTTGACTATCTGCGAAGTAGTCTACATTTGTACTGCCAGCCCGTCAATTCTTTATCGTTGTCCATCTGGTTTCGAATCTGGTGTCAAAGCGTTGTAAGGTCCAAATGAAATTTGACAAAGCGCAACGTCGCAATCGTTTTCCTGGAGTCACGTCATGCGGTGTGTTCGTGTTGACGATACTGTCGTTCGGCGTGCTCGTGGCAGATGAGCCAGCACGCCCCAATGTGTTGATGATCGTCGTTGACGACTTGAATGATTGGGTTGAACCGTTGGGCGGGCACCCGCAAGTCAAGACGCCGGCCATCAAATCGTTGGCAGAACGCGGGATGAATTTTCGCAACGCTCATTGCCAATCTCCGATCTGCAATCCATCGCGCACCAGCGTGATGCTGTCGCTGCGACCATCAACGACAGGTATCTATGGGTTGGATCCCTGGTTTCGCAACCTGAAAAAGTTTCAACAAAACGTCACGCTTCCCCAGTATTTTCATCGCGCAGGTTACGAAACCTACACGTGCGGCAAGGTCTACCACAATAGTTGGGGAGCCAATCCTCCCCGGTGGGTGTTGAGCCGGAATTCACGCATTGGGGGCCGGGTGGTGGTCCCGGAGTCATGCCAGCCCAAAAAATTGTTCCACCAACCCCGGCTGGCAACAACCCGTGGGTGGACTGGGGAGTATTTCCTCACGAGGATGAAAAGAAAGGCGACTCGATCGTCGCGGATTGGGCGGTGTCAAAACTTGGACAAATGCCGACCGACAAACCGTTCTTCATGTCGGTCGGATTCTTTTTGCCGCATGTGCCCTGCTACGTCACCCAAAAATGGTGGGACGAATATCCCGACGAGACGCTAGTCATGCCAGAATTGGTCGATAACGATCGTGATGACTGCTCACCGTTCAGTTGGTACCTGCATTGGCGCCTGCCCGAACCCCGACTGTCCTGGCTGCAGAAACACGATCAACACCGCAACCTCGTTCGGTCCTATCTGGCATCAATCACCTTTGTTGATAGTCAAATTCAACGCGTCCTCACAGCGTTGCAAACCAACGACTTGACCGAGAATACCGTGATTGTTTTGTGGAGCGATCATGGCTGGCATTTGGGGGAGAAAGAGATGACTGGGAAGACGACGCTGTGGGAGCGATCGACCCACGTACCATTGATCTTCGCGGGTCCGGGCATCGGTGCAGGGCACTGCGATGAGCCAGTTGAATTACTTGACATCTATCCGACGCTGGCGGGGTTGGCGGGTTTGGAACCGCCGTCGCAAATCGAGGGGGTCAGCCTGATGCCTCAGATTGACGATCCAGGGATCAAAAGAGCGCGTCCGGCAATGACGACGCATAATCCAGGCAATTTTGGTATTCGAAGTGACCGATTTCGGTTAATTCGTTACGCCGATGGTAGTGAAGAGTTCTACGACATGGTCAACGATCCGAACGAGTTTACGAATCGATCGGGATCAAGTAATTTCAAATCAGACGCCGATGCCTTACGAAGGTTTGTGCCAGACAATCCAGCGCCGCTAACGCCGGGAAGCCGGCAGCGGACTTTGGAGAAGCGAAAGGATGGATGGTATTGGGAGGGAACCAAGATCGATCCGAATGAGGCGCCCGATTCGTATCAGAATCGGTGAAATAAAATTAAGCCGGCCCGACGTGCTGACTGCTGTAGCTTTGTTAAATGAGGTACAAAAGTTCAACGCCGAACCGGACCGAAGGTCCCCGTCGAGGACGTGACGCCGGTCGAGGTAGGATAGCCGGGGCATGTACTCGGCTGTAACGTTGATTAACTCCAAGCCGTTTCCTGTCCTTACAGGAACATGCAAAAGTTCCTCAAAACTCGGTAGAATTCGCTTATCGTTCGATCTCAGAGCGTTTCGATAACTTATTAGGCGGTCGTGCCAACGAGAGTGAAACTAGACATGTGTGGAAGCAAGTGCCAGGCTCTAGCTGGTTTCGGCATCGCCTGGATCCTTTGCGTGCTATTCTGTGGTTGCGCTGACGTTGTCGCAGAGGAGCCTTTAGAGTCCGCCTTCGTAGATGCATCTTGGATTTCACCGCCAGTTGGCACCGATCCCGAACAAACACTGCCTCTGTTTCGCAAGGAGTTCACACTCGATGCACTGCCGAAACAAGCGACACTTCGCATCGTTGGGCTGTGTGACTACGATGCCCGCTTCAATGGCCAGCGACTGGCGAGCACCGGGATCAACCAACCGTGGTCGCAGTACGAAACGACCATCTACTACCGCGACTACGACATCACCGCGCTGACCAAGCGCGGTGCGAACTGCATGGGGGTGATGCTGACGAACTCCTTTTGGCACAATCAGAAGCCACCGGCTGGTCGCTACTTCAAGGACGGACCCCAACGGCGCGCAACAGAACCCCTGCTGCTGCGGGCTGCAATCTTGATCAGAAACGAAGACGGAGGTTTCCGGCGAATCGGAACAGATGCCACTTGGCGATCGCACGACGGCCCCGTCCTGTTTTCTCACATCTACGCGGGTGAAGACTACGACTTGCGACGCACCCAGCGGGGTTGGGATCTGCCGGGGTTTGATGACAGCCAATGGCGGGCGGTCCGAGTTGCAGCGGCACCAGCGGCTGAGCTAGTACCGCAGCAATGGCCCCCCGTCGCAGTGCAAGACCGGTTCGAACCGGTTGCGGTGACCGCAGCAGAATCGGGCGTATGGACGTACGTTTTTCCTCAGAACTGTTCCGCCCAAGTGCGTATGAAAGCGAGTGGCGGCAAGCCGGGTGATCGGATCTCGCTACGCTGCGGAGAGCACAAAAACTCCGAGGATCGACTGTTTGGCCATTACGTCGTCGGCTGCGATCTCACAACGGACGGCAAGCCGTTCACTCACCAGTGGATCTCTTTCTACGTTGGCATGCAGTTTGTGGAAGTCACCGGCGCTGTTCCTCAAGGTGAGCCCAATCCCGATGGCTTGCCCGTCTTCGAGTCGCTGGAATTGGTTCATGTGCGCACGGCACTCTCTCAGGCTGGCAGTTTTGAATGTTCCAGTGACCTCATCAATGGAACCCATCAAATTATTGATTGGGCCATCCAGTCGAACATGAGCCACGTCCTGACCGACTGTCCGCACCGCGAAAAGCTCGGTTGGCTGGAGGTCGCCTACCTGCTGGCGCCGAGTCTCCAATACCGATACGATTGTGGCAGTTGGTTCGACAAGATCTTGCGCGACATCCGCGACGCCCAGGAGCCTAGTGGACGTGTGCAAACCGTGGCACCGAGTTACCCCGCCGGCAGGTTCCCGGGCAAGTTCAATTGGACGGTCGAATGGGGCGCAGCGGCAGTAATCCTCCCGTGGCGACAGTACGAGTGGACGGGTGATCCGCAGGTGCTCGAGGAGAATTTCGACATGATGAGCCGCTTTGTCGATTTCATTGGCACCGAAGCGAATGACGGCATCGCACCCGGTGGACTTGGCGACTGGTACGACTATGGTCACGGCCAACCCCCAGGACCGTCGCGGTTCACTCCCCCGGAACTTACGGCAACGGCTACCTGGGCAATTTGTGCGCAGACGGTCTTACGTGCTGCAGAGATCCTCGGTCGCCCCGACGATGCGCGACAGTATCATCAGCTTTATGCGCAGATTGCTGCTGACTTCCAACGGCATTTCCGGGATCCAACCACGGGCAGTCTCAAGCACTTGGGAAGTCCGCAGTGTGCGAATGCCATCGCGCTTTGTGCCGGCGTTGTTCCGGAAGCGGATCGCGCCCAACTGATCGAAGAAATCATCGACGATCTCCAGCAACGCAACTGGCAACAGACGCCCGGAGACATCGGCCACGTATATTTCATTCGAGCGTTGGCCGACGCCGGTCGGTCTGACGTATTGCACCGAGTCTACTCACGCGACGGCTTGGGAAGCTATGGCGGCATTCTAAACAAACGGCTGACGTCGCTGCCTGAGACTTGGGATGCGATGATGGACGGTTATCAGTCGCTCAACCACTGCATGCTCGGCCATGCGATGCAGTGGTTCTACAGTCATGTCGCCGGCATCCGTCAGCAGCCTGGCAGCGTGGGCTGGAAAGACATCCTCATCGCGCCCAACCCCGGACCGCTCAGCAGCGCGCGAAGCGACGTTGTCTGTTCCGTCAGGCGACATTCTTAGCCGCTGGCGAGTGCAAAACGGGCAATTCCAGCTCGAAGCAAGGATTCCGGTTGGGGTGAAAGCCACTGCGTTGTTACCGTCCGGCACCGTGAAGCCGCTCACCGCCGGCACTCAGTTGATCACAGAACGCTGGAATCATCCTCAAGTACCGTAAAGGACTCCGCACTTATGGACTCATCGGCTTCCCCATTCTTGGGAGTTGCGTTGCACGCCATCGGTGGCCTTGCCGCGGCAAGCTTTTACCTGCCCTATCAGCGTGTGCGAACCTGGCCGTGGGAAAACGCCTGGTTACTCGGCGGAGTCTTCAGTTGGCTAATCGCGCCTGCGGTCGCGTCTGCCCTCCTGGCACCCCAAGCGTGGGAGGTTCTCCGGCAGTCGCCACCCAAGGCGTTGTTGTGGACGTGGGCCTTTGGTTTCCTGTGGGGCATCGGGGGAATTACGTTTGGACTCAGCATGCGCTATCTAGGCATCGCCCTTGGTTACGCCGTTGCACTCGGAATGTGCGCCTTCTTTGGTACGATTTTACCGCCGATCTTTAACGGCGAATTCGAGAGCGTTTTGTCCAGCACTTCCGGTCAGATCATTCTGGTGGGCCTGCTCGTTTGCCTCGCGGGGATCGGCATGAGCGGCAAGGCTGGTTTTAACAAAGAAAAAGAATTGAGCGACGGGCAGAAGAAGGCTGCCGTGCCAGAGTTTCGCTTCGGACTAGGGATGTTCGTTGCCCTCTTTGCCGGCGTGATGAGTGCTTGTATGGCATTTGGGTTCGCGGCGGGCAAGCCGATCGCCGAATTGGCCATGCAGTCGGGCTTGCCGCCTCTGTGGCAAAACCTGCCTGTTTTGATCGTGGTCCTCTTCGGTGGGTTTTGCTTGAACTTTTCGTGGTGCGGTTTTCTCATCTTCAAGCGTCGCAGTTTGGGCGTGTATTGGGGCCGGGTTGCCAACGATCCTTTGGCCGCAAACAAGAGTGATGAATCTCCGCCTACTAGTTTGTATGCGAGCTACCTGTGGTGCGCGCTCGCCGGCATTGTTTGGTACCTGCAGTTCTTTTTCTACGGCATGGGAACGACTCAAATGGGAGCCTATGAATTCTCCAGTTGGACGCTCCACATGGCCTCGATCATCGTGTTCAGTACTTTGTGGGGGATCGCATTGCACGAATGGCGTGGCACGAGCAAAGCGACTCACCTCTGGATCGCCGCCGGACTTGCCACGCTAATACTCAGTACAATATTCGTTGGCTGGGGAAATGCCCTAGGGACTTAAGTCGACTAAAGTCGCAGGCCATTAGTCACTATTTTTTCTGAATCGAGTAAAGATGAATCGCATCAAGCCTGCCAAGCTCGCCCGGATTGGTCTCTACTCAATTGGCCATCCGCATTATTGGAATCAGTTTGAAGGGCTGCTCGACCGTTTGAACGGCTACAACCAGTTTATCGCAGGCAGGTTGAGCCAATGGGGCGAAGTCTGCAACGTGGGCATGGTGGACGCGGAGGAGCAAGCCCGCGCGGCAGCCGAAAAGCTCAATGCCGCCAACGTCGATATCATATTCTGCCACGCCGCGACCTACGCCTACAGTGCCTGTCACGTGCATATCGCCAGGCACTGCCAGCGACCCGTCGTCGTACTCAACTTGCAGCCCACCCCGGCAATGGACTACGAGCGCACCACGACTGGGGAATGGTTGGCCCACTGTGTGGGTTGTTGCGTGCCGGAGATCAGCAACGCCTTCAATCGATTTGGAATTGAGTACTACCTTGTTTCCGGGCTACTGGGTTTGAAGCAGACCCCGGCGATTTCGCTCGCCAATGAAAACACGGCGAACCACCCGGAAGCAATCAAAGCCTGGCAGCAAATCGAACATTGGGCTCGTGCTGCGGGTGTGGCCCGGACCATTGCCGAAGGTCGGATGGGCTTCCTGGGCCACACCTACCCCGGCATGCTCGACATGTATTCCGATTTCACGATGATCACCGCGCAGACCGGGCATGCATGTGGAGGTGCTAGAGATGTGCGACCTGACGAAGATTTCTGAGAGTATCACGGAGGCGGAGAAAAAGGCGAAGCTGGACGAAGTCCAACAGATGTTCGTCATCTCTGAGGATTCCCCAGCCGATCCGTTGGCACGCAAGCCCAGCGAGGAACAACTAGACGTCGCCTGTAAGGTCGCCGTCGCACAAGAAAAATTGGTCCGTGAGTTCGATCTGGACGCGCT
The DNA here is from genome assembly GCA_942492215.1 of Pirellulaceae bacterium. GTDB lineage: Bacteria > Planctomycetota > Planctomycetia > Pirellulales > Pirellulaceae > Mariniblastus. The sequence goes on along the minus strand of CALODY010000016.1, from coordinate 220,192 downwards.
CACCTACTACTATCGAGCACGGGAAGGAAACGAGTACGAAAGGTTGCAAGAAGCATTCATCCTCGGCCACTCCATCCTCACAGCTCGCGGAATTCCCTGTTCGGGAGAGGGTGACATGAAAACCGCCATCGCCATGAAAATCTGCGATCTTCTCGACACGGGTGGATCCTACTCGGAGATTGTGGCGGCGGACTACGATCTCGCAACCATTATTCTCGGCCACGACGGCCCGTTCCATGTCGCCATCGCCGATGGCCAGCCGATCCTGCGCGGCATGGGGCTCTATCATGGCAAGTGGGGTGCCGGCGTGAGTGTGGAAGCTACCGTTAGCAAAGGCCCCGTGACCCTGCTCAATGTGACTCAAACAGGCGACGGCCGATTGCGGACGATCGTCAATGAGGGAGAAGCCATCGAAGGGCCCATTCTCAAAATCGGCAATACGATGACCCACGTGCGCTTCCAACTCGGTCCGACAGAGATGATGAACGCCTGGTTTTCGTTATCGCCAACGCATCACTGTGCGATGAGCGTAGGACACAACGCTGATCAGCTTCAAAAAGTCGCACGCATGATGAAACTACCGCTGGAGAGTGTGTGCTAATTCTCCAATCTTGAGCATTCTCTTCTCATATCACATTAGCAAGTAAGCGGTGAAATTGCCCTGCTATCGCTGCATCCAGGCTCGGCTGCTCTTCCCGGCAAGATCAATCCTGTAATTCCGGAGCGGTTGCCATGTTTTGCACCCAGGCGATTGGCAACGACGCGAACTAGTTCCTTGGTCCAACATAACAATCGTCTTTTCAGATCCTTGCTACAATTCGACCTCCAGCGAGTCTGGCGACAATTTTCGGTCGATCCAGGCCGGCGCTGAGACAAACCAGATAGCGGTCCCTGCCAGGGTGATCCAGTTGACTGCGTCCGGACCGATCAATCCAAAAAAACTCAATATGCTTGGCAGGATCGTCGCCCCCAGGGCCGCCAGTGAAACGAGTTTAATAGACGAAAAATTCATCTTGGATTTGTTTCCTTTACGGCTTGGCCGGGGACAGTTTTTCGCTGGTCTGTAGCGCGGTTTTTTGGCTGAAACGATTCAAGACAAAGTAAATGACGCCACAAGCGATCCAGGCGGGAATCACCGCATAGGCCGCAAACAAATCATGCCAGAAGATCAAATACAGTCCGACGGATACTGGTAGCAGCCAGGCGATGAGCACAGCGAAATTAATTGAGAGACCTTTCTTGATTGCGATTTCATTCTGCATCCCAAATTTCTCAAGCAACCAATAATCAACAAAAATTACGGCACCCATCGGCCCCAGTACGGTTCCATACGTTCCGACAAAACCCAGCAGCTGCGCTGACAGATTCGGAAATGCGCCAGCCAGCGTGGCCACGGCACCGGCAATCAGTGTCATGACCGTCCGAGAGCTACGGGGTACGATCCCTTGAAACGCTAGACCGGCCCGGTAGATAGTCGGATTCGCGGTCGTCCATCCGGCAATGACGACACAGATGATTCCCGTCCATCCAAGTGAAGACCACGCCAACGCGCCGGGATTGGCGGTGGCATCCTGAGAAAGCTTGATTTGGGCCGCAAGCATTAATGCGGCTGCAATCCAGGCCATGTAATGACCGAGAAACATGCCTATCGAGGGAGCCCAACCAGACGAAGCCTTTTTCGCGAACCGAAATATCGATAAGTCCGCCATGCCAAAATGCATCGCTCCGTTACAGAGCCAGGCGAACACGACGATTTGCCAGAATCCAAATTGTTTTGCACCCTCTTTTTCCTGGACGAACGCGATTGCCTGGCTCCAAAATTGGCCCTCTCGCAACGATGACCAGCTGGTAGCATCCATTTGAACCAACGAAACGATGCCGCACGCGGCAAAGATCGAGATCATCCAGGGTGCTGCGATATTCGCAATGCGGGCGACTGTTTCATAGCCTGCTGCGGCGACGACCGCAATGAAAATTCCGACCAGCACCACGAGGAGGGTAAAAGTCGGCGCGCCGAACCCAAACATGGCATCAGGGACTTCATACATGACCCCAAAAGGCACGCCCACCGCGCTGGCAGAGACCGTGATCATCGCACCAGCCAGGAAGCAAAACAGTACGCCATTGATCACGTTGTAGAATTTGACCAGCGATCCGCCCGCGATTCGCTCTAGCTGGTAGTAGAGTGTCAGGCAGCTTGTTGACAGCGATCGGCGTGACAAGGTAACGCCAGGTCAAAATTGCCAGGACGTTTCCCAATAGCAGTCCGAGGATCAGATCCTGCAGGCTCGCACCTGCGGCGAGGAACAAGGGACCGATCATGAACTCGGTTCCGGCCGCGTGCTCGCCCGCATACATTCCCCAAAATTTTCCGGCGCCTAAGAGCGCGTGATTCGGTACCGGTCCCCGCTCAAATTCGCCGCTTGCACTCGACTCGCTGCCATTCATGTGCGGAACTTCGCTATTTTCAAGAGGAGACGCGGCCGGGCGATTCGGAAAAACTGCTGCGCTTCAATAAGACTTCCTGTTCGTAGTTCTTAATCTCCGCCAGCCAGTCTGTGCCTACGGGAACATCGCAGCTCATGCAGTAATAGTCCCACAAGACTGCGTACGGAAACGTCTTAAGCTCCTCGATCAATGCCAGCCGGCTGGTAAAATCTCCTTCACGCTCAAACTGCTTGAGCATCTCTGTTGGCTCCAGCAGCGCCACCAGCATCGACTTGATGAGGTTCCGTGTTCCAATCACCCAAGCTGCCACACGATTGATACTCGCATCAAAGTAATCCAGTCCCAGATGGACTCGGTCCAAGTAGTCTCCTCGGACAATTTCACGCGTAATCGCCTGCAATTCATCATCAAACGTAACGACGTGATCACTGTCCCAGCGAACCCCCCGACTCACATGCAGGAGAATTTTGGGAAGGTAGCTCATCACTGCCGAAATTTTGTCAGAGATGACTTCGGTCGGATGAAAATGACCCGCATCAAGGCACAGCAGTTTTTTTCGCGTGATTGCGTAACCAAGATAGAATTCATGCGATCCCACGACGTAGCTCTCCGAGCCGATGCCAAAAAGTTTGCTTTCCACCGAATCAAGATTCTTCCCGGCATCGACGGGAACACAGAAAATTTCGTCGAGCGATCGGGCCAGACGTTCGCGGGGCTCAGAACGACTGGCAGGCTGATCCTTGTAGCCGTCGGGGACCCAAAAATTGGTGATGCAGGTTGACGCTAACGCTTGCCCCATCGCGGCCCCAATCTGGCGACAGGCAATACCGTGATCAATCCAGTAATTCCGAATTCCCGAATCTGGATGAGCCAAAGTGAAGCCATCGTCGGCATTTTGATGCGAAAAAAAAGTAGGGTTGAAGTCTAATCCAACACCTTGATCACGTGCCCAGTCAATCCAACCCTGAAAATGTTCCGGCCCAATTTGGTCTCGGTCGACCTGCGTCTCAAATTCGCCATAGATCGCGTGCAGGTTAAGGCGATGATTTCCCGGAATCAAAGAATACGCCTGTTCCAGATCACCGCGAAGCTCGTCAACGTTGCGGGCGCGACCGCGACTCTTTCCGGTGACTGCAATGCCGCCGCTTAACGGCTGGCGCTCCTGCTCGAATCCGCGGACATCATCGCCCTGCCAACAATGCACCGAAACGGATATTTTGCTGAGTAGGCCAAGCGCCTGATCAACGTCGACGCCAACCGTTGCGTATCGCTCTTTGGCGAGCCGATAAGCGGCGTTGCCTGGCGCTGAACTATTGTTGCGGTCGTCGTCGGCCGGAAAAGCTGTGGATTCAGTCATGGCTTTTTGGATCAAAATCGGGCGGGTAACAAACAAATTCGCCTCCCGCGATCAGTCATAGTAATCGGGGAACGTATAAACCGCTTCGGAGATCAGACTAACAGAAGCACTCCAGGCCAAACGCAATTTTCAATTGTCATTTTGCGACGCACCGAGGACCCTTAGCGACGACTACTCGACCCTCCCGGTCGACTGCTGTGGTCATCATCGCCGCAAGAATGGCTTCGGCAACCTCCGGCACGGCAGAGTTTACACCCCCATTGTCGGGATTTCTAGTCGCGATTTACCACCGATTTGAACGCGTTCTCCCGGTAGTCACCCGGCGTGATGCTCTCTTCTCGTCGAAATACTTTACAGAAATTCGACAGCGAACTAAAACCAGCGGCATAGGCCACGTACTTGATCGGAACATGCGTCTCACCCAACAACCGCTTGGCCCGTTGTATCCGGCAGCTTACCAATTCCTGCAACAATGTTCTCCCTAGCTGATTCCGAAAATGGCGCTCAAGCGTTCGCCTGGTGACCCCGACGCGTCGGGCAATCAAATCTACTGAAACACGTTGATGACTATGATTCCAAATCAAGCTCAACGCTTCCGAAACCATCGGGTCCAGCGACGGATCTGCTTCGTCTAATCCTCCTGCGGATACCTGAGCCTGTTCCAATGCACTGGCGATAATTGCCATCGCATGGGCTGTCAATAACGGGGCGTCCTGCTTGGGATGCTTCATTACGAATTCAATGACTTGTCGATATTGATGTAATGTTGTTTCTGGTCGCTGCAGGCGCGTCAGCGGCCGGTCGCACCGAAACAGCCCCCGCTTGTGCCACTGAAACAACAGATCACCCCCCAGCGAGATCCAGTATTCGGTCCAACCCGATTCGCGGCTGGGTCGATAGCGGTGCCAGACATCTGGGAAGAGCATCATCACCGTGCCCGCTTCAACTCTCAACTTGCCCGATTCGTGCGACTCAAATTCACCCTCTCCGTCCGAAACAAAAACAAATTGGTATTCCGGAAGCACCCGACCATCGCGCCAATTGAAATCATACAACTCCGGGTGTTGTTGCCGCGGGTAAACCGAATCGGCCGGCACAAAATCGGTCCCCGCACCTGTGACGTACAGCCCAAGCCGAGTTACCACTTCCGGCACCGGCAAATAGGCAAACGTCGAGTTGTCTGTTTCCGTCATCAGTGCTTGGCTCGTTTTAGAGAGTGACAAACGTCAAATACCAAAAAACCAACACATTTTCCGCGGTTCACTCGCCATTCTATCACGCAAAATTCCCTTGCGTCGATCTAACGATTGTCTTTTTACGACACTTTCCCAATCGCCATTATGGCATTGGGGCCTGCTTGGTTTTGCGATCACGCCGGTCTCATCGAAAGCCGACGGAATTTGACTGGCCAGCCGGGCCTGTTAAATTGTCGCAAAACAACAGTCAAAACAGACGTGGCAAGGTTATTTCACGCGGTATGTTAGTCCGTAACAGACTGACCTCGAACAAAACGTTGCCGAGTCAAAAAACATGTCAATCCCAAGAAGCCTTTCAATCGCAATGGCGAGCGCTCTGCTGTTGTGTTTTTTTGTCGTTGACCCAATATCTGCCGAAGACTGGCAAGCTCGCTGGATCGGGCCTGCCGTCAGTGCCGAGAACAATCGGCGCAATTCCTGGTATTGTTTTCGCAAAACGCTCGTCGCCGATTCGGTGCCTCCCACGTTCCTTGCCAAGATCGCCTGCGACTCGAAGTACTGGCTGTGGGTCAACGGCGATCTGGTCGTCTTTGAAGGCGGTTTGAAGCGAGGTCCCACGCCTCACGGAACTTATTTTGATCAAGTTGACTTGGCACCGTTTTTCAAACTAGGTGATAACTCAATCGCGGTGCTAGTGTGGCACTTTGGAAAGCATGGGTTTTCACATAACGATAGTGGCCAGGTCGGGCTGATCGTCGATGGATCCGGCGGAAACCTCTCGCTCCGGACTGACGAAACCTGGCGCGTCATTCGCCATCCCGCCTACGAGGACGCAGATAATCCTCCGCCCAATTATCGACTGGCTGAGGGAAACATCCGTTTTGATGCCCGCCAGGATCTGATGGATTGGCAAACGTCTGGAATTTCCGAGAGTTGGTCAGAGGCAACGATTTTGGGTAAAGCGATTGGCCAACCTTGGGGCGAGCTCGTCGAGCGTGCCATTCCCCACTGGAAAGACTACGGAATCCGGGATTACGTGTCGATCGCCGAGACCACAGCTGACAAGCTTGGAAACATCAGCAAGCCGAAAAATGAAGCCGTCGACACTCGGCGGGTTTTGATTGGATCACTCCCTTACAACGCGCATATTCACCCCCGGCTTTCAATCACAGCTCCACCGGGACTCCGAATCGATTTACAGACAGACGTATCAGTCATCGGTGGCGAACAGTGTTTGCGAGCCGAATACATTACGCGCGACGGTCGTCAGGAATTCGAATTGCCTGGCTGGTTAAATGGACATGAAGTCAGATATTTTCTGCCAGACGAAGTTCAGGTCGAGTCCATTCAGTATCGCGAAACCGGGTACGACGCGGAATTCGTGGGAAAATTTCATTGTGACAATGCGCGTTTAAACAAGTTGTGGGAAAAATCGCGCCGCACGCTGTACGTGACGATGCGGGATAGCTACATGGATTGTCCCGAGCGCGAGCGCGCGCAATGGTGGGGGGATGCTGTTCTCGAAATTGGTGAGGCCTTTTACGTCTTTGATCCAACCAACGGTCCGCAATTGGCTCGCAAGGCCATCCGGGAACTGGCCGCGTTTCAACGCTCCGACAAAACGCTTTATTCCCCGGTGCCGAGCGGAGTTCCGCCAAACGATCAGCGCAAGAATTTGTACGATGGCTCCTGGAACACCGAGCTTCCCAGACAGATGTTGGCCAGCGTCGGGTATTGCGGATTTTGGAACTACTATCGTTTTTCCAGAGACGAGGTTACGATCCGCCAGGTCTATCCCAATGTTCGGGACTATCTCTCCGTCTGGGAACTTAACGAGTCCGGATTGGTCAAGCATCGAACCGGAGAGTGGGACTGGACGGACTGGGGCGAGAACATGGATGTGTCCGTGCTCGAAAACGCCTGGTACCACCTTGCCCTGCGCGCGCGGTAGAAATGGCGAATCTGTTGGGGGAAACCAAGGATGCCACGATGTACCAGCGACAGATGAAACTGATCGAAGGGGCGTTTAACAAAACTTTCTGGCAGGGCAAATTCTATCGCAGTCCGACTCACAAAGGTGAAACAGACGACCGAGCCAACGCTTTGGCAGTTGTCGCGGGTTTAGCATCGCCAGATTACTACCCTGCGATCACTGATTTTTTGAAGCACAGCATGCACGCCAGCCCGTACATGGAAAAGTACGTCCTCGAGTCGTTGTTCTTGATGGATCAACCGGACGCAGCTCTGGATCGAATGCTGTTACGATACGCCGCGATGATTGACTGCCCGATTACCACATTGTGGGAGAATTTTGCCAGACCCGGAGTGAACGAGCCCGGCTCCGGGACCTATAACCACGCCTGGTCGGGCGGCCCACTGACCCTGCTGCAACAATATGTTGCGGGAATCGAACCTACCCAACCGGGATTTAAATCGTTTTCCGTAAAGCCCAAGTTGGGATCGTTGACCCGCGTCGAAACGACCGTCCCTACGCCGCATGGATCGATTGAATTGCGTATCGCGCGAGACGATTCTGAGGGTTTCACCATTAAACTGGTGGTTCCGCAAGGGACAGTTGCGGATTTTCAATTGGGCAGCGAAACGAATCGCTTGGAAGAGGGTTCTCACAGTTGGTCGGTCAAACCTCGGATTTGAAGTCACCATCGAACACCTTAATTCAGCTGATGGCTGTCATCTAAGTCAGCCACGACGATCGGTTGGCGGCCAGTTGGTCGGCGTCGCAGGGGCAACACCTTCAGCTAATTACGCCGTTGGCTGTCCTTGACATGCATGAAGAATGGATGGTTGTTCGAATGGGGGTCGGGCACGCCAATTGAGGTGCCAATAGCTTGCCATGGCCGGTGAAACCAAAACAAGCGGCCGACGCCATTCGCGCACTATTATTGAACTGCCATCAGCCGAAACTTCAGCTGGTAGGACCGATTACTGGGCAGCGTGTATTCATCATGGGTCCGCGCTCCCCAGCTGTTGTCTCCGCCAACGCCATGCAACTGGTGGTCCACGAAGACGCTCAGCGAGTCGCGTCGAGGCAGATCGAACGGATGCCTTGAGGCCAGCAGATCGACGAGAGTGAATGGTAACACCGAAAAGCAAACCGGTTCGTCCGTGGCCGCGACACGCAGTTTCAGGCCATCCGCTCCACCTAGTTCAAACCAGCGAGTATCCGTTCGATTCCCGGTATCTTGGGATCGGACGTATCGGTGCCACATCTCATCCGCGGGGCTTTCGTATCTGCCGATTTCGGCCCCGGACTTGCGATCCCAGTACGTCTCGTTAGGTCCGCGGCCGTACCAGGTCACCGAGTCCAGCTGTTGAGGTATTCCGAATGTCATGCCAAACCGCGGCAATAGCGGCTTGGGATCGTCGCGGTCTGAATCCAACAAGAGGGCTACGTCCACCGCGCCGTTGGCTCCAATTTCGTAATTCAAACGAAGCGCGCAATTGTCCAATTCTGGAAAAGTAGATACGACGAAGATGAGGCATGCGGATTCGGTCAACTCTGTTTGCACGCTTTCGACGACTCGTGATGACTCGGCCTCGATCCATGCCCCCCAGTCTTCCTTCCAGATATCGCTGGCGAGTTGATTGGAGTTGGGCACCTTGAAGAAGCTTGGACGCAAAGCCGCACTCAACAGATTCCGGCCCGCGACCTCGTAGCCCACCAGCGTTCCAGTCGCCGTGTCGACTCTGACCGTAAAATCGTCTCCGCTGACTACGAGAGCATCTTGGTCTTCGCGGAGCTGTGGCGGCTTACCGCTCAGGGGTGTTGGGGAATGCCCCTTCGTTAGCTGATGCTGATCCCAGGCAACCACATGGCCGGCGGGGGCCCAGTCCGTCGCCTCCGGCAGCGCGAACAAAACGGTGATCAGGCACTCACCGTCGGTCGGGACCTCGAAGGGCAAGGCAACGGTCGACTCTTCTCGCGGAGCGATATCAAGCGCGCCCAGCGTACCCTCCTGCTGCACACGGCCATCGACGCGCAACTTCCAGCTGCAATGGAACTTATCCAGGTTGGTGAAGAAAAACTTGTTCGTGACGCGGAGCTGCGGGCGGTCCGCTACGACCAAATCAGTTTTGACGTTTTGGTAGACTTTCTTCACTTCCCACGCGTGTGGATTCAATTGGCGATCTGGTTGCACCAGACCGTTGCAGCAGAAGTCGGCATCGTTGGGTTTGTCGCCAAAGTCGCCGCCGTACGCGAAAAAATATGGGTCTTTACCGGAAGACTGGCTTGGCTGGCCAACCTCTTTGCGCAACCCCTGATCCACCCAATCCCAAATGGCTCCTCCCTGAAGTGCCGGATAGCGTTCGATGGCATCCCAGTAGTCCTGAAGATTCCCTACGCTATTGCCCATGGCGTGAGCGTATTCGCATTGGATCAGCGGCCGCGTGATGTCTTTTCTCTGGGCGTACGCGACCATGTCTTTGATGTTCATATACATCGGGCATACAACATCCGTGTTTCGCATCTCGAGTGCTTGCTCGTATTGCACCGGCCGTGTCGGATCGCGTCTTTTGATCCAGTCGTAAGTGTTCATGAAGCAGACCCCGTTGCCTGCTTCATTTCCCAGCGACCAGATGATGATGCTGGGATGATTCTTGTCGCGTTCGACCATGCGTTGCGTGCGATCGATATGGGCCACATTCCACCGCTCATCTTTCGCGATCGGGTTGTCGTTTGGTCCCCAACCGTAGCCATGTGATTCAATATTTGCCTCGTCAATCACGTACAAGCCGTATTGATCGCAGAGGTCGTAGAATCGGGGGTCGTTGGGATAGTGACTGGTCCTGACCGTGTTGATGTTGAGCTGCTTCATCAGCTTGATATCACCAATCATCGAATCCACGCCCACCGCATGTCCCGTATCCGGATCATGCTCGTGACGGTTCACACCTTTGACATAGATCGGCTGCCCATTGACCAGCAGCTGTGCGTCTTTCATTTCGATCTCACGAAATCCCACCAGATGTGACTTGCACTCGATGGGTTTTCCTTCGGCGTCTGCCAGTATCAGTAGCAGTTTGTAGAGATGCGGCGTTTCCGCCGTCCATTTTTTCGGATTGGGAACCGGAAGTTTTTCAAACTGGACCTGGGCAACCGACTTGCCCGCAATTTCGAGTGTCTTGGTGGTGCGCACCACGACGCTGTCTTCGGCATCGAGGAGTTCAGCGGTCAAGCCGCAGTTGGCAGGTACGTTGATGTTGCTCAGGAGTTCAATATCCAAATCAAACGTGGCGTCCCGGTATTCGCTATCCAGGTCAGTCCGAAAGAAGAAATCTCGGATGTGCACGTCTCCGCTGGACCAGAGGTAGACGTCACGAAAGATGCCGCTCAGCCGCCACATGTCCTGGTCTTCCAGATAGCTCCCATCGCAGTACTGATAAACTTCGACGGCTACCAGATTGTCGCCCTCTTGCAGAGCCTCGGTGACGTCGAAGACAGCCGGTGTACGGCTTCCCTGACTGTAGCCAATCTTCTGGCCATTCACCCACAGGTAGAAAGCGGAATCGACACCATCGAATTGCATCATGACGCGGCGGCCATCCCAGTCATCTGGAACGCGAAAAGTACGCCGATAGCTCCCCACCTGGTTTGGCCACTTCGCCGCCGTCCAAGTCTTATCCTTCGGCGGTGTCATCACCCGTGGTTCGTCTTTGGCAAAGGGATAGGTGACGTTTGTATACAGCGGCTTGCCGTAGCCATGTAACTGCCAGTTGCTGGGAACTGGAATGGTCGCCCATTGGCGCGCGTCAAAATTCGGCTTGAAGAAGTCCCGGGCGCGTTTATCGGGAGACGGGCTCCAATGAAACTTCCATTCGCCGCCAAGCGAATGAAAGTATGGCGACGCCTCCCGGGAGATTTCCAACGCTTTCTTTCGGTCGGGAAAGGGAATGGAATGCGCGTAGCCCGGTTGCTTATTCCGACCGATGATTTGCTCGTCTTCCCAGTCATTTGACAACGCGGACCGCCCAACCGAGAAGGACGAAATCATGGCAAGTGAACAGGCGATCAACCACAAGCTTTCTCGTTTGATATCCATGTCGTTTCGCACACCCTACAAAGTTGGTCTTCCTCGCATGCTACCGTTCTTGCGAGAGCTCAAAGAACTTAACACAACGGAGAACACCAAGCCATTCGGCTCGGTTGTATTGTTTAAGTTCATAATAATTGGTAGTCCGCGGATTGGCGAGCTGATCGCTTGCCAGGAACCTGTCCGAATAAGATCGCGCCGTAATCAGTGGCTGCGAATTAGCCAAGAGCGTTTTCATTTGCACATGAGCTTAATTCAACTTCGCCCACTGGTCGGAGAAGCAGGTATTTCGATTGAAGACGACTGGAATCGAGTCCCCAACCGAACAATTATCGGACGAGTGAATTTTTTCACTGGTTCCGGTCTTGAACGCCAATATCAAGGCGCGACTCTCGCCCTGGCAGCCAATTGCCAATCGAGCTTGCTCCGTTTCCTACTTTCGTCAATCGGCCCTTGGATTTTTCCGCTTAATCGTGCTTAACTAGCTGGAACTTGCTCACGGCAACAATGCAAACGCCAATCAATTCGCTTGACTGTTTCCGGAATCGCGTCATTAACCTTGCCATTTTTGTGCACTTGCCTGTTTGAAGATGTCCTTGACACAATCATCAACGAGGCAGTTCTGAATTTGTCGCCGGACGTTTATATTCAAGCATCGTCGATTCCTTGAAGAGCTTTAAGAACCTTGTTGTGAGGACTGATTTTTGAATAACGAAGCCCTTCGCCAAATTGGAAAAACTGGCATCTATGTTACGCCGGTCGCCCTCGGATGTTGGCCCATTGCAGGCATGACCAGCCTCGATGTCAACGACGCCGACAGTTTGGCGACGATTAACGCAGCCATCGTTAACGGAATCAACTTCCTTGATACCGCCTATTGTTACGGCGCAAATGGAGAGAGCGAACGGCTGATTGGTCAGGTAATTCGGGATCGGCAAGACGAGGTTGTCATTGCCACCAAGGGCGGACTGCACTGGGATGCCCAAATGAATCAGACTCGAGATGCGCGACCGGAACGAATTATCCGGGAATGCGAAGAAAGCCTGATTCGATTGGGATTGGAAACGATCGACCTTTACTATCTGCATGCGCCGGACCCGCAGATCTCCATTGCACGATCCGCGGAAGGGTTTGTTCAGCTGATGGAGACTGGCAAAATCCGGGCGGTCGGCGTTTCCAATTTTTCCGTTCAACAGTTGGATGAATTTCACGCGATCTGTCCAATTTCTGCCTTGCAGCCACCTTACAACATGTTGCAAAGACAAATTGAATCTCACCTCATTCCCTGGTGCATCGAGCATGAGGCCAGCGTGATCAATTACTGGCCACTGATGAAGGGGTTGTTGGCCGGCAAAATCCGTCGGGGGCATCGATTTGATCCCCAGGACAAACGATTGAGTTACGAAGTTTTCCAGGGCGAAAAGTTCGAGCAGGCACAATGCTTGCTCGATGAGTTGGACCAAATCGCCGTCGAAACGGGAAAAACCGTCGCCCAGATCGTTGTCAATTGGACAATGACTCGGCCCGGAATCACGTCCACGCTGTGTGGTGCAAAACGGGATTGGCAGATTCGTGAAACGGCCGGCGCGATGGGATGGCGATTGGACGAAGACCAACTTAAAAGAATTGGTGGTTTGATTTCAGGCAACAGCCGTGAGAATCTCAACCACAACAGCTGAATCACTTCTGGTCCTTGTTTCACATCGAAGTTCGACGCCGGCTCTCACCAACGTTTGGCTGAACCACTGCTGGCAAATCGAGTTCGTAATCCATTTGCTCGCGAAGCCGCTTGGCTGCGAAAGTCTAAAATTTTGCCGCTTCCGCTGCACCAAAATAGCATGGCGGTTTCAGATCAACGTGCAGCAAACCGTTAAAGCCAAAGTGCTATCACTTGCTTGGCCAGAATGTTCGTTGCCACGGAGCAGGTTGTGCTTTCACTTTAAGGCGATGACGACAGAAGCGGGGGCGAGTTTGCGGGTTGTGTGGCGTGTCGGCAACGGACCACCAGTCGGTGGACGATACAGATCGAGGTGTCGGAGGCCAACCCATGCAACTTCCGACCAGAATCCAACCGATTGTCGAGACGCAAAGTTGAACCCGGTGACCGATCAGATCTCGAAAGTGAAAAACCTGGCCCGCACGCGGTTGGGCAGATTCACCAATCTTGACATAGATGATTGCAAGGAAGTATTCCTGTTTGAAAACGATATGTATTGTGGAATCACGATTTCACTTGGCGAATTTCAGGCCAAATGGCTAGCGGGAGATTCCGCCATTGTTTTCTTGAGAAGCGGAAAACCGGTTGACCGGGTCTCGATTGACCCAACACCATTGCCTCGCGCGGCATAACCTTTCGCCCCGGCGTTGCGCATGAAAAAAGCCGTGCTGCATTGAGCACGGCCTTGAATGAGCTGGTCCACAGAAGTGGGCAAAGAGACTATTTGGAATCGTCGTCGTCGGCTTTCTTGGCTTTCTTTTTCTTTTTCAACGAGATCTTGACGACTCGGACCTTGGGAATGCCAAAGACCGGATCGCCTTCTTGCCAGCGTTCGACCTCAGCCAGTCGCTTCAATCGCTCCGGTCGGGTCAAAACGTTCCGCATCTTTACGGACCCGGCCTTAATTTTTAAGCTTTTGTCAATTGTCATCGGATCAACACGAGATTTTTGGTCAGGAAACACAGGATTGTAGGACAACGACAAAGGCACTTCAAGGGCTAATGCCTCGTAAATTTCCGGCTCAAATGCAAATCATCGAATTCACGCCATTCATTTGAAAACGCTGATCCGGCAGGATCAAACCGATCCAAGAGGCATTTCCGTGAATGCCGAGCTCCCCAGTCATGCTGCCGGTGAGTACGTCCAATTAAGATTGAGGAAATTATGAAAATCGGAGTTTTCTGTAGCGGAGGTGATGCTCCCGGGATGAACGCGTGCGTACGAGCGGTGGTTCGCGCGGCCGCTCGGGAAAACCACGAGGTCATCGGAATCATGCGTGGATATGAAGGGCTAATCTCCGGCGAGTTTTTTCTCAATCGGGAAGGTCGACCCCGTCTCAGTCCCCACCGCGTCACGACTTGGACCAATGTTGGCGGTGCACACTTGAGGAGTAGTCGTAGCGCGGAATTTCGAACCCTCGAGGGCCAGCGGCGCGCCGTTGACATGCTGAAGTCAAACGGGATTGATGCACTGATTCCGATTGGCGGGGACGGCACATTTCACGGTGCGGTCGATTTGGCCAAGCTATGGGATGGGCAAATCGTGGGCTGCCCAGGCACCATCGATAATGACTTGTGCGGCACCGATTATACCATTGGATTCTCGACGGCCGTCCAGACCGCAGTAGAGGCGGTCGACAAAATCCGGGATACGGCTTCCAGCCACGATCGGATGTTCCTGGTGGAAGTCATGGGAAGGCATTCAGGGTATCTGGCACTTTATACGGCCTTGGCAGCCGGTGCGGATGTCGTCGCAATTCCCGAGACGGAAACGAATTTCGACGAGATCCTCGATTACCTTAACCGCCTGAAGTCGGAGGGCCGGAGAATGGCAATCATGATCGTCGCCGAAGGTGACGAACAAGGTGGCGCCGAACAGATCAACGAGCAACTCATCACGAAAGATTGCCCGTTTGCAACGCGTACGGTGGTCCTGGGACATCTACAGCGCGGAGGCATGCCAACACCTGAAGACCGACGACGGGCCACGCAAATGGGGTGTGGAGCAGTCACCGCGATCTTGAACGGCGAGACGGGAGTGATGATCGGTACGGTGGACGATCGCTGCGTCTCAGTTCCGTTCGAAGAGGCGTTTCGGACGCATCGTCCCGTTTCACTGCACTTGCTGAATCTGCTTCGCCAAATGGCCAGTTAGAGATTTTTGCTCTTGGCGATTCGTAAGTAGCGCCCATTTTTTACGTTGACTGTCTCGTCCAAACGTCAGTCTTCTTTCCGAGGCCGCGGGACTTTTGATCTGCGTCGATTCCCGCGTCTGCCTTTTTTGCCTTTTTTCGGTTTTGCGTTTTCGACCTTTGAGAGAGGCTCCCCGATGGAATCCTGCAGTGTTTTAATGCGATCACGAAGTGCCCCGGCGCGTTCAAATTCCAGGTCCTCGGCCGCCTGCAACATTTCGGTTTGCAGTTCGGAAATGAATTCTTCGGTGATGTAGACTGTGTCTTCGGATTGAGCCAACGCTTCGACAGCTTCGCGATGATTTCGGAGGTCCTGCGCAATACCCACGGAGATGGTCTTGCTGATTGTTTTCGGGGTGATGTTGTTTTCCCGGTTGTACTCCTGTTGAAGTTTTCGCCGTCGCTCCGTTTCCTGAATGGCATTCTTCATTGCTTCGGTAACTTTGTCGCCGTAAAGAATGACTTTCGCATTTACGTTTCGTGCGGAACGGCCGATCGTTTGAATCAGCGCCGTCTCGCTTCTCAGGAACCCCTGTTTATCGGCGTCCAGAATTGCGACCAGTGATACTTCTGGCAAATCCAGCCCTTCGCGCAGCAGGTTGACACCCACCAACGTTTCGATGCGTCCGACCCGCAATTCGTTCAAATGCTCCACTCGCTCAAAGGCGTCCAACTCACTATGCAGCCATTTGCAGGTGACACCATTTTCGCACAGGTAAGCTGACAGGTCTTCCGCCAGACGCTTGGTGAGGGCGGTTACGAGCACGCGTTCATTCAACTCCTGTCGCAGTTTGATTTCGCCCAACAAATGGGCCACCTGTCCGCTGGCTGGCACGACTTCCACGACGGGATCCAGCAATCCAGTCGGGCGGATGATCTGTTCCACGACTTCGCCCTCTGTCTTTTCCAACTCATAATCGTTGGGCGTGGCTGACACGTAGACTACCTGGTTAACACGATTCTCCCATTCCTCGAACTTCAGCGGTCGATTGTCCATTGCACTGGGAAGTCGAAATCCGTGCGCCACGAGCGTTTCCTTTCGGCTGCGATCGCCGGCATACATCGCTCGAACCTGGGAAACCGTGACGTGAGATTCATCGATAAACAGCAAAAAATCCTTGGGGAAAAAGTTATAAAGCGTTTCCGGCTCTTCTCCTTCCGCCCGACCTGCCAAATGTCGGCTGTAGTTTTCGATCCCCGGACAGTGTCCTACATGTTCCAGCATTTCGATATCAAAACGGGTCCGCGCGTTGAGCCGCTGGGCTTCGAGTAATTTTCCTTCCTGTTGAAAAAACTCAAGCCTCTCTTTCAGTTCGGCACGAATCCGTTTCACTCCCTGCGCAATTCGATCTTCCGACGTAACAAAGTGCTTGGCGGGATAAACGTAGATCTGTTCCAAGCGGGAGATCATCTCACCCGTCAGGGGATTGATGATCGCCATTTGCTCAATATCATCGCCCCAGAATTCGATCCGGTAGGCGTATTCTTCGTAGGAGGGCCAGATTTCAACGGTGTCACCGCGGACACGAAACTTGGATCGTTCGAATGCAATATCGTTTCGCTGGTACTGAATATCGACAAACTTGGAGAGCATTTTATCGCGGTCGATGGTATCGCCGGTCTTCAATGCCACCATCATCGAGCGGTAGTCTTCCGGCGATCCCAGTCCATAAATACTTGAAACACTGGCCACAATAATGACATCACTGCGACTGACCAGGGAACTGGTCGTTGCCAACCGCAGCCGGTCGATGTCTTCGTTGATGGAGGCGTCCTTTTCGATATAGATATCGCGTTGCGGAATGTACGCCTCCGGCTGATAGTAGTCGTAATAGCTAACGAAATAATGGACCGCATTGTGTGGAAAAAACTGTTTGAATTCGGAGTAGAGTTGCGCGGCGAGAGTTTTGTTGTGCGAGATGACCAGTGTTGGCTTTTGGATTTGCTGAATCACATTGGCCATGGTGAAGGTCTTGCCGGAACCGGTCACACCCATCAACACCTGGTGCCTTTTATTTTCACGAATTTGACTGACAAGCGTTTCAATGGCTTGCGGTTGATCTCCGCTGGGTTCAAAAGGAGACTGTAATCTGAACATCAAGTGGGGTCCGTGCGCGGAGTTTGGAATGAGAATTGAAATCTAGAAATAGGTGGGTCGAATACTTCGCGCGCACCCTTCCGTTGGGTCGCGGGAAACGTGTGCGTAACATTCCTGCATCTGACTAGATTCTAGGGGCGAGGTTTCGGGTGGCTAGACGAGTTCTCCAAATACATGCTCCCAGAAGTGTGCCAGAATCGATTTGAAAATGGCAATCGCCAACGTTGATAGTGTTGAGTTGGCCAAATGCAATCAAAAAATGAAACCTTTAAACGGAAATGCGGTTCCCCCAAGGCACCAATCGGTTGGATCACTGGTTTCTATTTTTGATCGGCAGCAGGAAAGGCCTAATCTGCGCGAACTTTCCTTCACCAATCCCGACAACGTCCTGAATGGACTCCAACGTCTGGAAGGGGCCTGTTTCTTCTCGATGGGCCACGATCGCCCGAGCCAGTTTCTCACCGACGCCCGGCAAAACGACGATCTCCGGCCAATCTGCGGCATTGATATCAACTCTGAATTCGGTTTCCCTTGACGCAGCCCGATCGATGTCGATGACACCACCTGTCTTCGTCGAGTAAAACCAGAAATAGCTGCACATGCCAAGAAAACATCCGACCAGCAAGATGGCAAGATAAACCTGGTCTTGTTTCCACAACACCAGTTTCATACGGCGTGCGAACGATTTATTGCCTGAAGAGTTCATGGCTTGGCCAGAAAGGCGATACCGGATACCGTGCCAGGCCTTTAGCATACAAAAAAGGCCACCGAAATTCGATGGCCGGGGACGACTGGGTCTAATTCATCACAATCGTTGCGTTGCAGAGTCCCAATTATTTTTTTTCGGACCATTCTCGGAGAGTAATTACTCCATCGCCGTTTTTGTCTTTCTCGTAAAACTCGGCAACCTTCTCGTCATCCCAATCTTTCGAGAATTCATGCATCTCGACACGATTATCGGCATTCGAATCGAGATCGGAAAATGATCCACTGGATCGAATGCTCGACTTCGATCGACTACCGCTGCCACTGGGTTCCTTGGAATCGGATTTCGACGCCGGTTCGGTTTTGGAATCCTTGGAACTGCCGCCGGAAACTGTAGCTTTGGTATTGTTGGTTAAACTATCAATCAATTCATCTTTGGTGATGACGCCATCCGAATCGGCGTCCGCGCCGATCGGTGGACGACGCATTTTCTTGACCTCTTCCTTGCTTAACTTGCCATCCTCGTCCTTATCATAATTCTTGATCAAACTTGCGGCGTATTTGGCATATTTTTCGCGGGAATCGGAACTGGATGATGAACGTGATCCGGACGAAGAAGAGGACGATCTGGAAACCGTCGATGAGTTTCCCGATGAGTAGCGACTACCCGAGCGACCACTCGATGAGGAGCGACTGCCGCTGGGTGTAAAGGTTCTCGAAGAGGAAGCGGACGGGGAAGACCGCCTTCGACCATCGTCGCGTCGGTTAACATCATTCCGGCGTGCATCATCGCCCGACGATCGGGATTCTGATTCTCGACGATATTGTTCCCTGGCATAGTAACGATTGGCCAATTCGATGCGAGAAAGCTTGCCATCACCGTTGGTATCACTTTCTTCCGGACGCGGATTACCCCAACGTCCTTTCTTTATTTCGTCTCGATCCAGCATCCCGTTTTTATTGCTGTCATACCGAACCAGTGATTCTTCGACCTGCCGCTCGACATCTTCGCTGAAGCTCGTCGTCAGGGGAGTCACTGACGACAATCCGAATGCCGGCACCGCCGATCCCGAATCGGAGGCCCCGAAACCGGGAACCTTTAACGCCGATACGGAAGAGCTCGACGACTCTTCACGCTGCGATGTTCGGTTGCGCCGTTCGTCGTCCATTCGAGAAAGGACTTTCTCGACCGAATTTGATTCTTCGGTATCAAAACCCATCCGTTGCAGCCATCCGGCCGTTCGTCCAGAAACCTCAGATGGCTCAAGCATACCGTTGCGGTTTTTATCAAGTCCCTTCACATATTCAACCGGATCAAATCTCGATCTCCCTTCTCTTCCTCCTCTTCTTTCCCTTCTTTCCTGGGCGTGCAACTCGATATTTACAAGTGAAAAAAGAATCGCGGCAATGCACAACGACTTAATAACGCTCATGACGATGGCCAATTTGAATTTACCGAGAATGGGATAACTCATCGTAAGTTCCGTTCTAAGATTTGTCGGCTGATTGGCGAACGATTACTGAACCGCCAGCCTGTGATTATTTTGTAGCCGATGTTGCGTGACTTGAACAAATCCAGAAACCGCCCGATCGAATTCTTGCGAATCCGGCGCCGTAGTATCGAGCCTACCAGTCCAGTAGCTGCCTAATCGTTTTCCGGTCACCTAGATTTAACCCCGTCGCCGGACAAAGGTTTTGTTGAATCTTCATTTTACGGCGCTGGCTCGGTTCGTCGCGGTCAAAATCTGTCGGTTAGGCGAAACGATTGGACCACCGCTTGTTCCTTCCGCGTGAATCTGCACGATTCCCCGGTAAAATCCGTGCGAAATCACCGTAAAAAGTTGACGAAAGAAGCTCGGGCATTGATAATAGACCCCCGGCTCGTCGCGGAAAATCCAGCAAATGCTGGTTTCTGTTCAATTCGGCACACTTCCCACCGAATTGAGAATTCAACCCTAAACCGGCGTAGCAACAGCATGATCCGCGAATGTCCCCGATGCCAAGACCGATTAACCGAATTTTCTCTGACCTGTGAGAAATGTGGTTGGAGCATCGTCGAATCAGAGGCGGGCAACGGTCAAAAAACGTCTCCAGGCGCTGACGATTTCGTCCCTTTGACAGGCAGCTCCTCCGCCGCAGACTCTACGCCCGAATCCGATTTGGCAATGCCGTCTGCGAATGAGATGGGACCGATGGGAATCGATATGCGCATTGAAAATGCCATGGATTTCATCAGTCAGGAAGACTATGCCACCGCACTATCGTTTCTCAATCGCGCTATTGTGGATGCTCCCGGTGAAAGACTGTCGGAGTGTTTTTCACTGCGAGGCTATGTCTATTTGAAAAAACTTGATTTTCCGAAGGCCGAGGCGGACTGCAGCGCGGCGATCAGCCATGATTGGGACGAGGCTCAGACTTATGCTTGGAGAGCAGCGGCCCGAGGCGAACAGAACAAATGGAAACTGGCATTCGACGACCTGGATCGCGCTTGCGAGCTGGCCGGCCCTCACCGGGATCAATACTTGAGTTTGATGGAGTCCTATGCGGCAAACGCCAGCGACTATTTTCGAGAATTGATCAAAGCCGGCAGTGATTCCGCCGACATGTTTTTCGAGCGTGGCTGGATTTATTTTCGATCGGGAAAGTACGAAAAAGCAGAAAGGGACTTCAATCACGCGCTAGGCCAGCATCCCAACCACCCCTGGGCGTCGATCGGACTTGCTGAGCTGCGTTTGCACGACGGTCAAACTGGCAACATCATGGAGCTCTGCGAAGCTGCGATTGCCGGTGATGCGGACTGCCAACGAAGGGCGTTGAGAATCCGAATCGAGTTGAATCGGGTCCGCGGCGACATTGGTTCGGCCAAACTGGATTTGGATCGCTTGGCTGAATTGGCGAACAACGATCCACAAGAGGTGGTTGAGTGTTGCCGAATGCGCAGTCAACTGGGCGACAATGTCATTGCCATCGAGGAATTGACGGCGGTACTTGAGCATGCGCCGGGGCATGACATTGCCATCCTCGTGCGGGGCGACTGTTATCGCGAGATTCGCAACTACGGCCATGCGATCATCGACTATTCGAGTTACTTGAAGCGGTATCCCCGAGATATCTCCGCTTTAATCCGCCGGGCGAAAGCCTACTTGGCGACCAAGCGTTACCTCGCCGCTCACGCGGATCTGGATCGTGTAATGGAGATCGATGACACCGATTTTGGTGCCTACTTGTTGCGCAGCAAAATCTATCTGGAGCAGGGCAGGCTGGATGCGGCCCTCACCGAGTGTCGTCGCGCCGTACGCCTGGATAACCAGCAAGCCGAAGCCTTTGCGGTGTTGGCCGCGATTTACAACCAGCTCTGCGACTATGGCAATGCCATCGAAGAGTACTGTCGCAGCATCGAATTGGCGGACGATTCCGATGAAAAAGCCCAATACCTCTACCTGCGTGGAATTTCCTACTATGAGCTGGGAGACTTCGACAAATCGTTGGCTGACTTCAAGAAAGCCTGTCGTCTCCGGCCCAACCATGCGGGCAGTTGGATATGGAAAGCGGCGGCGTCGGCTCGAATGGAAGACTGGGCCAACGCCATCCTCGGTTTGCAGCAGGCAATTTTGGTTCGCCCGTCGGCTTCGGAACAGTATCAGATCCTGGGGCGGCCCGTCGCCGAAAAGTCGATTGCCTTTTTTGACCGGCAGCAGCAAAGAGGTCACTCGAAAACGGACTTGTTCGTTCGGCGTGGTTTGGCTTATCAGTTTCTAGGTAAATCGGAACAGGCAATCAAAGACTTCACCACCGCTTTGGAACGCGAACCGGAAGATACTGAAATCCTCCTTCGCCGTGGGCAGGTCTACACGCGGAATGGCGACCATAAATTGGCAATCAATGATTTCACGCGTGTCATCAAGCAGGACAAACAGAATCATGCCGCCCGTTACTGTCGCGCCATTTCACATTTAACGCAAGGCAATTTCGAGCAAGTCAAAAAGGACCTTTTAAAAGCCATTCGATTGGCCCCAGGTCACCCCCGTTACCATATTCTGCTGGGGGAATTGCTGCAGAAGACCGGTGATGGTTACGGCAGCATCGAGTCATTTGATCGGGCCTTGATGCAGGACCCGACCAACCCCGCCACCTACCGCCGTCGTGGGGCTGCGCACCTCGCTTTGGGTCAATACCTGCATGCCGTTAGCGATTTCACGAGATCGCTGGAACTCTACCCCGGCCAACTGGAGGTTTTGGTTCAACGCGGACAAACCTACCTGAAAGCCGGTCATCCTCTGATGGCGATCGAGGACTTTGAACTTGCGCTGACTCACAATGATCGTTTGGCCAAAGCCTATTCCGGCCGAGCCGCTGCGCTAGTTACCCAAGGTCGACACGAGTACACCCTGATCTGGCTCACGAAAGCGATCCACAGGTTTACCGATCCGCGTGAATTGTCGGAAATCGTTTTTGCCCGAGGCAAAGTCTACTATCAAATGGGTCGAATTGGTCCCGCGATTTCTGATTTTTCCACCGTGATCGAACTGATGCGAGGCGACAAAAAAACCATGGCTGCCGCTCGCTACGCGCGTGCGATTGCGGAAATACACAACCAGCAATTCGAGGCCGCCGAACGCGATTTCCGGAAACTGAAGGCAGTGGACCCGATGAACGAACGGTTTGCAATCGCCCTCCGATGGCTGGCGGATCGGAATCAACTGCGGCCGCGCTTCTTGAATCCGCCGGATTCAGCCCAAAGGCCCACCCGACCGCCGATCATCCGAAATGGTGTCAAGTTGTCGGCGGACACGACCAGTAAATGGGAGTCCGAACCCCCTTACGATTCATGGGTTGTCAGGACAGCCGACAAAAAGGAGTATGGCCCTATCCATTTTGGAATCCTCAACACCTGGGTGAACGAAGGCCGCGTCAACGTGGGGATGCGGTTGCTACGCTCGGATTGGTCAAAGTGGAAACGGGTCGAGAGAATCCTGCCCGAAATAACACCTTTGGAGAGCGGCGCAGGACTGGTAGAGGAGTTTCCCAAAATTGACCTGAACCTGCGTCGGTTACGGAAGAGCCTGCCGGACAACGATGCCTAGATGTTTTGGCAATTCGGTTTTCGCCTGCCCGGGACGATGCCGGGCGTATTGAGATTTGATTACACAATTGATTCACGATAAGGACGCGCGCGTGGAAGACAAATTGTCAATGGTTTTCGTTTCCGACATCGAGGGCGAACCCCCACCAAAAATCTCGAACTCGTTCAAGAAGTATGCGCATTTCAAGGCACTGAATTCGGGCGGTAAAGCCAACCTGGTCTCCTGTAAAGATACCAACCTCGGCCGGCGTGTCATGCTGAAAATGTTGAAACCGGAACTTGCCGACGATCGCGTCGAATTGAGGCGCCTGTTGCGCGAGGCCCGGATCACCGCCCAGTTGCAGCACCCGGCCACGGTGCCCTTGTATGAGCTTGGGCAAAACGATGACGGCGATTGGTTCTTCGCTATGAAAAAAATCGACGGCAACACCCTGTTCGACATCATCGTCGGGCTGTCACGGCGTGATCCCCAGTTCGAAGAATCATTCAACCTGAATCGACTACTGGCGATCCTGACCCAAGTTGGAGACGCTCTTGCCTACGCACACGTCCGCGGCGTCATTCATCGAGATGTCAAACCCGAAAATATTATCGTGGGAATGTTTGGAGAAGTAACCCTGATCGACTGGGGCGCGGCGAAGGTCTGGGGCATGTGCAACGAAGGGGATGAAGACACTCGGGGACAACGAGGCGGTACCCCTCTGTACATGTCCCCCGAACAGGTACTCGGAAATCGCTTGATCGACGAACGCACAGACATTTTCAGCCTCGGAGTGGTCATGTACGAAATGCTCGCACAGCGAGAGCCATTTCGTGGCCGCAACGTTCAGGAAACCTTTGATAACATTGTTCATCAAGCCCCCGTTCCACCGAGAGAAGTTGCCCCGCACCGCTTTATTCCACAAACCTTGGAGGATATCTGCCTGCAGGCGATGGAGAAGGTGCCGGATGACCGATTTCTTAAAATGCAGGATATGATGGACGCAATCCAAAAATTCCGCAGCGATGCCCTGCTTCGAGGAAGTGTTTAGAAAAAACGCCATCAAGCGGAAATCGTGCGAATTATTGTCGACCATTGACGAACTACCCCTCATACAATGTGGGGATGCCATCTTTTTGCAACCACACGGAATCCACATTCCGAAAAATTCAATCTTGACTCGTACAGCGATGATAGTTGTCTAGTAGGGAGTGAGCGTCAAACAGGGCACGTCGAATGGAAAAAGACCCGATCGAAAACCGACTGAAACGTATCGAAGGGAAGCTGACGCTTCTGCTGGGCGCTTCCCTCGTTCAAACTTTCCTGCTGGCCATCATCGCCGTCGGCTATTTCCTGCCCTCCACGTTCACTCTCGGTTTTCTGTGCGTGCTATTGATCCTGTTTGTGTTTTATTTCCATCGGCAGATTCCTGCCTGGTTCGGCTGGATCAGCCGCTACATCTATGCCCAGATTCTCAGCGCGCAGAACCCGGATTCGATCAAGGATTGGAAAGAAGTCCGCAAGTAGGAAGCAGGGAAAGTGCCAAGCCACGTCCGCCTGGCTCAGCTCCATTCCTGCACACGTTTTGCCGACAAGCCAGCGGGTATCAGGTATCAACCCACCAATTGCAAACGGTCAATTTGCACCGATATCGAACGAACAAAGACCAATGTGTTTCGGGTTGATGGTCATCTACTGAAGGGAAAGTCACCGGTGAATTGCACCACAAAATGGACTCCACCGATTTAAGCTCTCCAGACTTTCAGCCCTTGGCAGTCTTCGTCCACCAAGCCGCAATCCCTGGCCTTGAGCGTCAATACATCGAGCGCTTGCCTGCCGACCTCACCCAAGTCGACGGTCCACTTGTTCACGTACAGTTCCACATGCTGCATCAAAACATCGTCGCTGAATTCCTGGGCATAACGCCTCATCGTCGGCAATGTTTCCTCCCGATTTGCGAGTCCATATTCGATCGAATTTCGAATGACCGCCTGGATCGTTGCAATAGTGTTGTCAGCCAAGCCACGTCGGACGATGATTCCACCCAATGGCAACGGCGCCGCGGTCTCTCTCTCCCACCGCGAACCCAGATCTTCCACGAGGTACAATCCTTCCTGCTCCCAGGTGAATCTCCCCTCGTGGATGCAGACTCCAAATTCTGCGTCGTGCGACTTCAATGCCGGCATGATGTCGGAAAAAACAGCGTGTTCGATCCGCGTCTGCCCTAACTCCAACGCTGCGGGATAAAACAACTTGAACAGCAAAGTTGCTGTCGTCAATTCGCCTGGACACAAAGTCGTCGTCGTTCGGTTTTTCGGTGCGCGGTCGGGTCGGGCATTAGCAGTGGAAGACAGTAACAACGGTCCGACACCAAAACCTAATGCGGAACCAGAGGGCAGCACGAGTATGTCGTCCGCCATGCCAATCGCCGCGTGAAAACTCGTTTTTGCAACGTCGAACCGGTTGCATTGAAGGCCGTCGTTCAATTGCTGAATGTCCAGCAATTGAATTTGCAGGTCCAAACCTCCGAGATCAATCTTCTTCTGCAAAATCGCATGGAAGGCAAATGTATCGTTGGGGCAAGTCGAAATCGCCAAACGTATTGCGGATCGTGCGTCGCTCATGATTCAAGTTCAATTATTTTGGACGCCAGTTTCACAGCCGCTTGCATCGCTTCCGGAATTTGCCAATTGGATTTATTCCGTTCTCCTGCCTCGTTCGAGATACCGCGGACGATTGTCAGCGGAATTCCGTACAACCGGCAGGCGGCAGCTACCCCGAAGCCTTCCATATCTTCTGCCAACGCGTCGGGGAATACTCGAAGGCGATTTTGCACTTCGTCATGATTCGACGCAGCGCTGGTGGCCGTGACCAACAAGGAGCGATTGGCCCGCGTTTCAAAATTCGGGTGATTCGCGGAAGCAAAATTCGGATCGGAGAGCTCGCCGAGGGGAATCCGATCTCCGATCTCCTGCGTAGACGCGTCTCCAGGCCACTGCTGCCAGCCGATCTCAGCCGCCCCCTGGAACGCAGAACTGCTACCGATCCCGATGCCGTAGCAGCCGACGTCAGAAAATTGTACCGCTTGGCCGATGGACAACCGCTCCGAATAGGTCCCCGCAATCCCCACCAACATGACAGCAGACGGACGATGTTGTTGGATTAACTGGGCCGTCCGCGCGGCGGCGATGATCGGTCCAAAACCACAGAGTCTCGCTTCCGTCGGGAACCCGCACGCGATTGCCTGTTTTGCATGTTGAAGCTCAAATTCGGTCGGAATCAATACCAGCCAATTTGACGCCGCAGAGTCAGGAAGATAGGTCTGACTTGAATTCATGCTTTTGTGGCTTGCAACGAATTGACGCTGAGAATCTCTTCCAGCAGTTGCTCGGCGCGTTGCCAATTGGCTGCTTCTCGTCCGCCTAGGTAACTCATCAATGTCGACAAACACAGCATGGCAACGCACCAAATGGTCGCCCGCTGGATCATCGTGAAAGTCAAACCCAGAAATGCCGCCAGCTCGCCCGCTCCACCTCCGACCAGCAGGCTCGTCGACGTCAGACCGAACAGAAATGCAATCACTAACAAGGCAACCGAGACGGCCCTCAACGATGACCAATCCGGGATTTGAAAAAGAAAGATTGCGTACAGCACGTGGATGGCAGCCAAAAAGATTTGCAGGTAGATCCAGCGGGGCAGCGTCGAATTCTCCAACGACTGGTACCAATCGTATCCGAAATACAGCGCAGGAAACATGTTAACGACCGCCACCACGCAAAGGCTGACCGCAAAAAATCTTGCCAATACAACCCGATCTGAATTCGATTTCCGGACGCGATCTTCCCAGGAGGCCTTTTGATCGAATAGGGCACTCACACCTGGTTCAGCGAGTTCACTTCCAACCGGCGGTGGAACGGGTTTTCTGTTTGCGATTTGGTTCTTCCTGCGACGTGCCGTGTCCAAGTGATGGAATTCGACGATCGGGTCCGGTTCCTGCAGAATTTGCTTCAATTTCGCTTTATGTTGATCTTTTGTCTTCTTAATGGCGACGGGAGATAATTCCATCGGGACATTAAGTCGCGGTTTCGCAGATTCATGGGAAGGCTTCTTCACAGCCGATGATGGAACCTCGGGAATCTTCGCCGAATCGGCCACCTGTTCGGTCGCCTTTTCGAGGACTCGAGAGTCCGTTTCCAAGCCTGCGTCGATCGAAGCAGAAACTTCATCCGGGTCCGCGTCCACAGGATCAGCCACGGATTCGACAACGTTCGCCTGCATGTCGACCAACCTCGCATGGATGGGAATCGGCTTCCCACTTTTTTGCTCGGATTCCGAAACCGGATTTAGTTCAATGGTCGATTTGCACTCGGGGCAACGAACGATTTTTCCAGCTCGACTGGAAGGCATTCGAGTGAGGCAACCGTTAGGGCAATGAACTCGAAGAGGCATGATTGGGGATCCAGGGGTTCAACATAATGCAGGATTACGGGCAGGCTTCCCAATGGTTCAATCGCCGGGTATCGGACCGCTCAGCTCCGAAATCCATTGCACGACCTCTCGAATCCGGGATTGGGAAGCTGGCTGGGTTTACGCCGTAGCTTTTGTTTCGCCTTTTGTTGCCGACGTGCTGTCATGAGGTTCGTTTTCGACGGTTGGTGTTATGGCAGGCTCGCTGCGGGCGCGATGTGCCTTTTCTTGTCGGACCAGTTTAAAAATGCGTTCCGCGTATTGTGGGGCCGAATGATCAGATAGTTGGTCAATTCGAAACTGGGAAAGACCATGGATAAATCCTTGAATTCGATCGCTGACCCGACGCCATCCTTTGAGTTCCTTGAGCTGGCCGGAACGGTTCAGATACATTTCCTGGCCATTGTGTCGGTACCCCATCCAGACCGGGGGCACGCGGGTCACGATGTCATTGTTGTTGACCCAACGATAGTGCTTTAGCCTGACATGATTCACGTAATGGCGGTCGCCAATCCTGGGACTGCCGAATGTGAAAAGTTCTTCCGGTTCGCTACGAATATACGAGAGCATGCACCTGCCAGCGCAGATGTTCGCCATCGCACCGCCCAGTGAATGTCCGCAAAACCAGAGCGGTTTCTCGTTGTGTTCAAGTTCCTTCTCAATGTGAGGCCAAATCTCGTCAACCTCTGATTTGAAACCCCGATGAACTTTGCCAACGGTTTCGGCGACGGCCGTTAACGCGTTCACGTCCGCTTGAATATCGTTCCACTCGTGAACTTCCGTACCACGACAAACGACGACACTGTCATGCTGACTCTCGTACCAATACGCCTGGGCCCCTGTGCTATTAAAAAACTTTCCATCTTCGAAACCCAGTTTCCCCGCCGCAATATTGCATTGTTCGAGCGAGAGATACGAGATCATGGATACTTCGGCAAAGAAAAGCGATTTCTGGAGTAACGAAAGTTCGCTGATCGGGCCTGTGACTTTGGATTTAAAGGCAAACTCTTTGGCCTGTTTGTTGGCCAAATTCTCTTGGGGGTTTTTGACGTGCTTTACTCGGGGCATCGAGACACCGGGTTAAAAAGAGATTTCGAAACGAACTGCGAGACCAAACACTGCGGTTTTTGTTCACACCGATTGTAGTGGACCGAACCGCCCCGAACAGTCTTGGATCCCAAGGTTTTTGTTGCAGTTTGCAGTCGCAAGGCAGTCCCAGCTAAAAAGTGGAAAAGGCTGGCAATCATGATCACTTTTTTGACTGCATTTCGATGACGCCGTCCCAGTCATCCGGCTTCCTGAAATTGTGCTCTTGAATATACTCGCTCAAAAATCGACAGGTCGAATCCTGATCGCGAATGTTTTCAAGAATTTCAGCAGCCGTTTCCCACTCCCCCGATTCAAACTTTGCCAGCGCCGCTTCGAATATTTGCATGGTCTCTGGAGTGATCAGGTCATCCTTATCCAGCAGTTGGAAGACGTCGATCGCAGACGACAACCCAAAGGGCTTGAATTTCCCCAACCGCCGCATGGTGATGTCTTCATGCTGCTGTGCTCCAACGATATCTTCTCTGGTTTCACGGTCAACAAGAATGGCGGAATTCAGGGCGCGATTCATGCCTTCCAGCCGAGACGCAAGATTGACAACATGGCCAAAAACGGTGACCTTCACTTGATCGCTGGTCCCAATTTTTCCGGCAACGGCTTTCCCGGTGGCAATACCAATCCCCATTTGGAAATCGAGCGGATCTTCTTGTCGCTTGCGGAACTCGGCTTTGATCTCCGCCGCACATTGGACCGCCCGCAACGCACTATCCGGCTGTTTCAACGGCCATCCCCAGAACCCCATAGCGGCATCGCCGTGGAAATCGCCAATCACACCGCCATGGTCAAGAATTTTCCCTGTCATCACGTCGAGGGAACCACTGACCCGGTGCAATAATTCGAACAGTTCGTCAGCCATCAATTCAGAGGTTTTGGCAAATCCTCTCAAATCACAAAACAGAATTGAGACTCGGCATTGTTGAGGCGCCAACACCTCCTCCGGATCGCGCCCCGTAATCGCATCGAGAACGATCGGTGAAAAAAAACTTCTCAAACTGGCTTGTCGTCGCTCCAACTGCTGAACTGTCAGCAAGTTCTTCAACGTGGAACCGACCAATTCGCAGAATTTAACGTCGCCTTGCAAGTCCTCGTGGTCAGTAACACGGTCGGGCCCACTGGCCGCTCCCCCAGAACTCGAACCGGTCACATAAATCCCCCATCCCGGTGTCGCGGAACTTTCGGTGGGACAAACAAAAGCCCAGTTGTTCTCGTAGTCAAACGTATACTCCTGTCGCGACTGCGGATTCGCTCCCCAACTATGGAGGACGGTTTCAGAACGCGACAAAGCCTGTCGGATCAACGACTCGCTGGGCTGAAAATCACCGGACAGGATGCCCCGTCGATCCCAATGAATGACTTCCACGTCAAACTCCGGGCTGTCGTCAGTGAATTCGCCGTGTGAAACCGGTTTTCGACGAACAATCCCGATGGCAGAGGCCGAGGCAATGCCGGCCAACAGCGTATTGACCAAATGGTTCAGCAAATCCTGTTCATTACCGGCACTTGAAATCACCTCGGGTAATCGGCTGAGCACGTCGATTCTTTGGTCGGCGTTTCGAAAATGGACTTTCTGAAGATCGTCCGTAGAAAATGTCTTCTGACGAACGGGACTGGGAACGTCGAGCGTTACATAGGCTTCTTCCTGTGAAAACGTAAACGTCGTGTTGCCGATGACGAAGTGTTCGCCCGGCTTTAAGGTAAGCCGGGTCACTTCTTGCCCGTCAAAAAAAACGGGATTCGAGGCCTCCGATAACTTTTCGATGTACAGTTTCCCGCCATCCAGTTGAGCGCGGACATGGGATCGCGAAATACGGTCGTCCCACGGAGCGCGAAACGACGGAGTGGCTCTTCCCAGTAAGAACGGAAGATCCGGGATCTTGCGACGCCAACGGTAATCGGGCTTGGTCCCCTGTGCGATTAATTCCAACATGCAATTGTGAGGCCGGGTTTAATTCGTTTTCGTGAGCGCTATTCTACAATAGGAACGGATAAAGACACTGCCTGACCAGGTGCCATGCGGCCTGACTGTGAAATCTCGGGCGATGGCAGTCCGCTCGACGGGCGACGCTGCCTGCGGCCGAACTCTGTGGGATATTCCAGCTCAAACCAGACGAAAATAAGCGAGGCAAAGAAGTGACACCATTACCAACCCGATTCCCAAACTGATCATTTGAATTCGCCCTGTGTAAAAGCCTCGTGTGGCGTGATCAACACGGAGATAACCGAAAATCAGCCCCAGCAGTCCCATCAAACCAATCGCCAACAGACCGGTAAACAACAGCCGATCGCGCGTCTTTTTCTGACGCACCCGATGTCGGAGTTCATCGCGAAACTCCGGGTCTAATCGAATCTGAGCATAACCGCGGTAGAAAGCAGTTTCCTTTTCTCCGTAACGAGCAGCCAACTCACCTGTAAAATTCTCTCGGTGCAGGCGAACAATCCTGGTACCAGGAACCAACAGACTGGAATTAACCGTAGCGTCACTCACCCCAACGTCTATCAGACTTGTCCCAGCCAACTCTTCCGCACATTGCCGAGTGAGCACTTCTCGAACTGCGGCGTCAATTGCCTGATCCGCCTCCAACGGAGTATTAAAAGGATGGCTGGTCTGAGCCACCAGAAACAATGCACCGTCCTCCGTGTGCGTGCCCTGAGAAATCCATTCCGGTAGATTCGATCCGTTTCCAATCGGATCATCAGCGGAATCGATGCCGGACTGGGATTTGGATAATTGAACAGCCCCTGCGGCGGCGGATTCCTTCTGATCCGCCGAAGCGTCTTGCGATCCGACAAATCCAGGCCCCAGCAACGAAAGGGTCAGTATTAAAGAAGGGAACAACGCCTCCATCATCCTCGCTAAATACGATTCCTGAGAATCAGTTGCGGCAATATCTCGCCAACGACTGGTTTGACTTTGACGTACTCCCGACCTCCGCACAAACTCTCTGTCGCTCGGCCGGATGCATCCAGGGAGCCGCCAATTGGACGGATACAGAGATGACGACGGCCAGGATGCAATTGGGCGTCAACGGAAGTTCCAGTAAATGACTGAGGACGGTCGCCCATATCAGGCAAACTCCGACGGCAACGATACTCAGCCTCGTCGAGCGAGCGGGATCGGCTTGCCTCCACCAGCGCAGAATCCCCAGCAATCCGGCAAAAAATATCAAATAGGCCGGCAGCACGGGCATTCCCTGGATCGCGAACAAGGCAGTCGTTTCCGAACCAAAATCAAACGTCGTTTTGTCGGTCAGATCAATGCTGAAAGAGCCTGCCGCAAAAAACGCAACCGCTCCGACAACCAGTCCAATCGCCAGCATGCTCAGTCGCTTGAAGCTGCTAGTTTCCATTTGATGTTCCCAAAACTTGGAAATCACCAACACCGACCAGCAGGCCACAATGCTGGTCGAGGCCAGCCAGGCGTAAACCGCCCATGATTCGATGTTGGCATCGAGAATCGATCCACTTACCGCCAACCCCAACAAGTTGAGCGAGAAACAGGCAAATGCCCCGATCAGCAATGATCCGAGAAGTTCCGTAGCTCGATCGCTGGCCGGTCGGCTGGCTAGCCAATGTCGAATCTGTACGATCGTATGTCGCTTCATTTCCCATTTCGAAAGGGGTGCGATTTTCTGCTCGTCCTCGCTTCCCGAATCGTGAAACCAGGTCCTGCCCGTGTAATAAATCAAATAGGCCAATGCCAATCCCAGAGCCAATGGCAACAACCACTGAGAATTCTTGATGACAATGACGCTGAGAATCACCAGCAACAATACTTTTACCGGAGTGGAAACATTTGCCGTCGTCCACCAATAACTAACATTGGCAAACCCGGATTGCATGGCCCGCGCGATGGGCTCTTTGTTCGTCAATACCGCCGTAGCACCCATCTCGATGGGGCGCCCCGTGGTTGTCAGCGCGGTTTCGGAGGGCTGCTGGACGATTCGAACGGGATCTCTGGGAGGCACATTGCCGCTATTTTCCGCTCCGTTCCGATTTCCCGCTTGGCTGTTGTCTTTGAGCGGGCCAAACACAATGTCCGGTTGGACAATATGGATGTCTTTACTGTCGATAATGACTGGCGGTAGTTGGGCTCCGCTGGAAAGAACCTTCACCTCGGGAGCCGGAGGGGAGGCTTCGTGAAACGACGAGACGCGGCTTTCGCGCGAGCCGCTCCATCGCGGCGACAAAGGGCCAACCGAAAGCTGTGAAACGATTTTCTGGCTGTTGGCCGCAATTTCAGGCCAGGGAATATCGGACAACATCTCTGGAACGTTTCGATATCTCAGCTCCGGATCTTTCCGCAACGATTTGCCAATTACTTCACGAAACTCGACCGGGGCCAATTCCAGGTTGGGGTCGGTCGTCAGGTGCTTCATGATGATTTCCTGCGTACTCTCGCCCTCGAACGGCACGGTGCCGGTAAGCATTTCGAAAAGAATAATCCCTAACGCATAAATATCAATCTCTTTGCCGTAGACTCCTTTGCCGATTTCCGGCGCCATGTAGTGAAATGTACCGACGCTTTCGGTTTGTCCGCTGCGGCGGCTGCATGAAATGAACTTTGACAGACCGTAGTCGCCAATCTTGATGACCTGTTCGTCTTCATCGCAAAAGATGTTCCCGGGTTTCAGGTCGCGATGAACAATCCCGTGCTCATGCAGGTAGGCCACTCCCGACGCAGTCGAGACAAACCAGGTCTTGACCTGTTCTTCGGGCATTCCAGAAGGATAACTTTCCACAACGTCCCGCAAGCTGGGACCGGGAACATATTCCATCACGACCCAGCTTTCGCCGTATTCGTTCGTCCGAATGTCCCACAACGAGATCAAATTGACGTGTTTGAGGTTGAGACACTGGCGTACCCCTCGCAGCTCGACATCAAGATTTCTCTGGATTCTCTTGAGAGCAACCTCTTTGCCAGCCTCGCTGAGGGCGAAATAGACTTCACCAAAACCACCAATGCCGATGCCACGTTTTAGCGTGTAACCTGCCAGGGGTTTCGATCCGCTTGGATATGAAAACTTCATTCGCCGCCTCCCAGCCATTACGGCTGGCCGATGCCCTTGAGTGGACTGTGTTTCAACTCCCGAACGGATGCTTGCCGCGTCAGGAGCAATTTTTGAGTCCGGTTCTAGCGTAGCCGCTGGGTCGTGCATTTGTCTAGCTTTCAGCGTTGTTTGCCGCCATTTTGTCGGTGCCATTGCGCTTCCGTGCCGTACAAAACGAACACTTCTTCACATTTCAACTCAGTCCAACCCGCCTGCGAGGCTCCCTGGTTGCCGTCCTTGGCTTAAACTCATCAATCAAATTCTGGTCCGCTAATTGTAACCCGGAAACCTGCGTGAATCGTCCTGCTTAACTCGTCGACGCCGTCCGAATCGTGGTCTTTCCTGTGAATGTTGTGTTTTCCTGTTTAAGACGGAGACGGTTCGGTCTTGGCAAAGGCCGGCTCCAAAGTCAGCGAGAAATCTTCCCCGCAAATCGTCGAGTTGAGTTCGATCGGACCTTCGGAGTCAACCTCTCGACCGTCGATCACAAATTTGCCTTTGGTCCGTGTAAACCACTTTTGATTGCGGTGAAAAAGAATCAAATCATTGTTCCACCATGGGCAATGGACATGGTTGTTCCGATTGGGGCCGAGAACGATCGATTGGCCTGCTAACAGAATCGCGTCCGACCACGGTTGAGTCCGATGCCGTGACACAAAGTCGATCCGCGCCGTCGAACTCAAGGGATGGGTTTGGCTGTATTTGAGTTTGACTCCGCCATCAAGCCCGACGGTTTGTCCGCAGCGCAGCGCCAGTGGCTGGTCGACCTCAAAACCCTCGGATCGTTCGGAGCCAAGGAATTGCATCAGGTGACGTCCGTCGATCGTCTCCAGCCTGGCGTGCCGGCGACGCAAGTCACCGAGTACGGGAATGGAAATCTCGGCTTGCGGTAAGGCCTGCCCGATAATATTTCGCTCCGCCGTACAGACGAGAAAGCCGCCGACTCCATCGACCCACAACAGAAAAGTGTTGGCAACGGCGCGTCGATCTTCCGCCGAAGCTTCGCATTCTTGGTTGCCGGGTCGACGGCCGTTGATCTGATAAAACGAATCGCTCGAGGTCGAAGCATGGGTCAATCGGGAGCCGATATAGGTCGTGCGGTGCATTTGGGCCAAACAGTGTTTTTGTGCATCCAGGGCAACTTTGTACTTAGGTGCGATCGCCAACAGCTTTTGACAACACAATTTGACATCCGCCCAGTCTCCTTTCATGGTCTTGTCCTGGAGCTCCGAAGTCAGATCTCGAACTTGCATCTGCCGATGGCGATTGGCAGCCCTCCTGGATTCGACAAAATCGAGTTGGGGATACAGCTCTTTGACCTGTTCCAGCTGTTTGATCGAATTCTCAAGTTGGCCACTGGCCTCGCTCTCATCAGCCGCCTGTAGCAACTTCGCCGCCTTGGCAACTCGGTCCGCTCGCCAATCGAGAATTTGTCGGGATGTCAGCTCGTCGATCGTCCGCAATGCGTGAGTTGTTTTGGCGTTCGCCAAATG
Organism: Pirellulaceae bacterium; assembly: GCA_942492215.1. Taxonomy (GTDB): domain Bacteria; phylum Planctomycetota; class Planctomycetia; order Pirellulales; family Pirellulaceae; genus Mariniblastus. The sequence continues at coordinate 185,249 of CALODY010000016.1, read as the reverse complement.
GGCTTCGGCAACCTCGACCGTCAATTCAACGAGTTGGTGCTTTCTTCGCGAAAGCGCATCCGCCGCTTGCGGCAGTGCGATGGCAGTGGCCAAAGTCAAATCCTCCCACGCTTGGTGCAGATTCCCGTTGGAAGTCGCGTTTTCAGCGCGTTGAACCAGTGCCTTGGTCAGTCGACTGGCGACCAGATGCCCCGTCCGAGTGTCTCGAAAACGGTCTCGCCGAAACAGTGCGACTGCAGCATTCAATTTACCGGCAGCGATCGCATCATTCGCCAGTTTTTGTTGTTTTCCCCATTGCATTGGAGTCGCCAATTCAAATTACTTTTCCATATGCTTCACTGGAGGCCGATCGAGCCTGTCAACGACTTCCAACCGCCCGCCAGTTTCCCCGACTCTCACTGCCTAAATCGTTCCCGAAAAAAAGGGGCTCAGATCTTTTGACCTTGAGCCCCAACGGGATACGATGCGAGTTAGTTGACTAGTTAAAAACCAGATCTTCTTCTTCGGCCTCATCCTTGGAATCAGATTTGTCGAAGTAGGCGTCCATTTCTTCCATGATGTCGGTGTCTGTCGAGTACTCTTCTGAACCAACCGGAATCTGACCCGTGTATTTTGGAATCAGGTTCATCATCTCTTCTTCAGCTGCCAGGCGAGCGTCGATGTCTTCAAGCATTTGTCGGGTCTTCGACAGCTGACTGTTGTCGATGTTAATCTGGCTGGCAGTCGAAACCACTTCGTTCATGCGATGACGAGCGGCCAAATTCTCGATTTGGACTTCCAGCTCACGCTGCTGCTTCTTGGCTTCATCCAATTTGGCAATTGCGGAGTCCAGTGAAGACTCACGAAGCTTGAGGATTTGGGCCGATTTGTCGCGGGTTTTCTCTGCGGTTTGGTACATGGCAAAACGGTGCCGAAGATCCTCTTCCACTCGCTCGTTCGTGTAAGCCTTACCATTAGTACCGACGTAGAATTCTTCGCCTGAGCTAACATGCTCTCGAAGCGTCATCATTTCCTTGTACTGCGTACTCAATTGGCCTTCCTGCTTGTTCAACCTGGCAGCCAGTTTCTTGACCTGGGCTTTCTCTTTGGCAATTTGCCAAACCATTTGCTTGATTTCTGGGTCGATTTTCGACAGCTGTGCCTTGGCGGCATCAATCTGGAATGAAATCGGAACTGAGTCCTGAGCGGACGACTTTACCTTGTGGAATGCGGTTTGGACGTAAGGGATGACTTTGCCGCCAAACAGCAGGCCGCCAACCAACATTAAACCCAAAACCCCCAACGTCACTTTCTTACACATTTTTTGATCCTCCTGAGAATCGAATTCTGTTCGCTTTTCGGTACTAAACCCGTTGGTTTTCGAAGCAGTCAGGAGTATTTCGCCGCCCTAGATCGGATCTTTGGAAAATTCGAAATTATTTCTGCATTGAGCTGAAGGGCGAAACCTAGTCCAAAAATCCCGTTTCTTTTTGCGAAAAACCGCATTTCGCGATCCCGGATTCCTCGCCGCCGTTGTCGATCCCAACATCACCCCCAACCTCGAATCGCGGTCACTCCCGACGACCTGCTCTAGGACCATTCTTCGAGAATCGCTATCGTCTCCGACCGCAGGAACCGCCGTTTTGAGGGTCATTGGCGTCGCAGGCCCAAACCAAAACGCCGTCAACTGTCAGTCCTCGAATTTCAGTTCCCCATTTTAAAATGCACCAACTTATCGAAAAAATCCACCAGACTCGCGACTGGCAAGCGATTGTCCTGCTGCTATTACTTGGCAGTGCAGCGACTTGGATTTTAATTTTGCCGTTTTCTGGCTCTTTCCAAACAGCCGCGATGAAACGGTTTCACTTGACCACAGCATGCTATTGGCAATGGGCTGTGCAACAAACGATCCCGTCGATGTACAACTTCGAAAATCGTTACTGGATCAGCGAAACACAACTGGAACCTGAGCAGTTGGGCAAGGACGTGGCGTCGGCTCGAAAACTTGGCCTCAACTCCCGTTTTGCCAATCACTTTCCTGCCCGAGTGTTCACTTTCGCCGACACTCGTCACCATTATCTGGGACCGGAAAAACGCGAGGGCGTCCCCGCCCGTTACCTCTACTTGCAAAGCCGTTATCGCGGTACCACCGTAAGAACAAGACTGGAAGCCATTCCCGATAAACGCGGAGGTTACTGGATCAATCGTCGGGAGGATTTCTATGAATAAAGCAATCCTGCCGAAGCAAAAAGAGGCCCGTTCAAAGGCGGTTAGCCCTTCCATCTCTGATCGAACCTTCGTTGACCCATTGCTGGTTGGGCAATCCAAAAAGCGGCTCTCCCAAACACCTCATGCGCGACTCGCCCCGTCGCCATTCCCGAACAATCCTCACCAAGAGAAGCTTCACGTCTATCGGGTGGTGGTCGGCTTCTTGCTGGCATCACTCCTGTGGAAGAGCCGGGCGATTCCCTTTTTCTATTCGACTTACACTTCCTTGCCGCTACACGATGAATTTTTCCCGGGATTGATGCGGAGCACTGGAGTACTGGCGACCGCTTTCGTGATTCCCATTGCCCTTGGCATCGCAGTCTTCTTTTCAGCGTCACGGCGACTACTGTGGGTACAGTCCATTGCCACCACAATTTGCGTATTCGTCCTCTGCACGCATCAAGGGACTTATAACGACGCAACGTTTGTCACCTGTTTTTGGACATCGGCTTGGTGCCTCTGGTACGTGTCCCGTTTCAACGACACGACCAGCGATTTGCTGGCCAAAGGCCAACGAATTGCAGTTCTGATTTTCTCCGTGATCTTCCTCGGCGGCGCTTTTGGCAAATGGACCCCCGGCTACTGGTCTGGGGAAGTGCTCTACGAGATCTATTTCGTCGATCGAAATTTCTGGTTTCACAATCTGCTTCGGTCCACACTGGATGCCGAAATGTTGCGCTCGTTTGCAACCTGTTACTCGCGGATGGTCGTGCTAACGGAAACGGCCTGTGCGTTTCTTTGGCTGCTTCCAACGCGAATCGCTTCTGCCCTGGCCATCGCTGTATTCATGGGAATCGCTGTCTTCTCGAATACCAACCTTTTTTCTGTCATGTTCTGCCTGTTTGGATTGGCATTGGTCGGACTGCATGACTCCAAAAGAGCGATCGCGCAAAATCCGTTTCAAGTCCAGTAAATCTGAATCCGCGATTCGCAATGAATTCAGCTGCAAGCGCGAGAGGTCAAACATTTCTTCAGTCGATTTTCCAATCGAGACCAATATCAAAATTGATGGCCGAATGTGTCAATGCTCCGACGCTGATCCGCTCCACGCCGCTGGAAGCAATCTGCCGGACAGTTTGCAGGTTGACCCCGCCGGAGGCTTCCAACAGTACCTGCGGAGCAATCGAATTTCTCATCTCAACGGCTTGCGTTAACATGTTCGGCTGCATGTTGTCCAGCAATATGATATCGCAATCGGCCCGCAATCCGATTTTGAGCTGTTCCAACGTGTCGACTTCCAGTTGCAGAACCGTCTTTGAACCATGGGGCAAACGCGCCTGATGGTCTTCAATCCACTTTCGGGCCAGTGCAATGGACTGCGGAATCGTATCGTCAGAGTCCTCGACCAAGGAACGGTAAAAAGCCAGGTGATTATCTTTGATCATCACCGCATCAAACAATCCCATCCGGTGGTTTTTCCCACCGCCGCAGGCAACGGCATATTTTTCCAGTCGTCGCCAGCCGGGTGCCGTTTTGCGGGTATCAAAGATCTGTGCCCCGGTCCCATCGACTGCTTCGACATATTGACGTGTCAAACTGCTGATCCCGGATAACCGACACAAGAAATTCAAACATGTCCGTTCGATTGTCAGGATATCGTGAGCCGACCCGGAAAGAATTGCGATGGTCTGTTGTGGCCGAATCACCTCTCCATCCGCAACTTCCACGTGAAGCGAAAGCTGTTCGGCGAACTGGCGGACTGCCAACCTGCATACCTCGATGCCGCAGACGATCCCCTCGTCGCGGCTCACCAAAGCCGCTTCGGCAGTCGCTTCGTGAGGAACAATCGCATCGGTCGTGCAGTCAGTCCCTTCCTCGATATCAGCGACGCCGACATCTTCTTCCAGCGACATCCCAATCAGTTTGAGAGAATCGGCGGCGAGATTTGCATCAAACACAGGTGCATTCGACATGGAGTGAGAACCTTGCGTGTTCAGGTTTCATCTTGCGGGCGACAATCGGCATCATCCGGCAATGGAGGCTCCGACGTCAAGCTTGTTGCACCGGCCGCTTCGACACACACTGGGAACAAGTTCGGTAACTACCTCATGTGATTGAAAATTGTCACGAGTGAAGGGAAAAGCACAAAAAGCATGACTCTTCACAAGTTTAAATGAGCGTTGGCCTTTTACCTATTGACAATTTTTTTCTCAGTTTCAGTTAAATCTTCAATTCGACTAAGCGAAGGGTCGGAAGCCTCTTGAAGCCCGACAAGAACAGCAGCAGTCAGGGTCAATCCACTTACAAAAACACCAACAACAAAAATGGCAATGATCATGAATTGCTTCCTCTATCGGACAACATCAAACATCCAAAAGCCAAAATAGAAGGAACCCAAAGCCCTACAAAAACTCCTTCCTCTCTTTGACCACTAAACCAAAGTGAAATTGAAAACAGAAATGACAAGAATGCACCGACAATAAATAGGTACTTTCCAAGTTGTCTTTTATTCATACTACTCTCCAAAATAAGGGCAAAATGTCCAATGAGGCTCTAATTCAGAATGGCATACTTTACAAAAAAATCTTCATCATCATGCTAGCGGTCTCTACGACGCAATCCAATCTGGAACAAACAAGGTGTTGGCTGAAATGGACCTGCCAACGGCTATTCAAGTGATTGCATGGATGGCAAGCATCATTCTAGCAACAAGTCATTGGTTGCAGGTTTTGAAAATATCCCGCCGGTTTCGATCCGGCCGAATCAGCTTGCCATATCCCTTGCCCTAAATGACTCCAGATGACCTGTGCCATTTGTGAACGAACCGAGTTGCCAGTACAAAGGATCAACACACGTTTCATGAAGGTTGGTTTCACCGTGAAATCAGTTCGCTCGTTCCCTGCAGTTGGGCTAGTTATCGTAATACAAACAGAATTCGTAAGGGTGAGGTCTCAATCGCAAGGCCTCGACCTCAAACTCCCGCTTGTAGTTTAACCAGGTCTCAATCACATCGTTGGTAAACACGTCCCCTCGCAGCAGAAACTCGTGATCGGCTTGCAACGCGTCGAGCGCTTCGGCCAGCGAACCTGGCGTTTGGGTCATGTTTTTCAGGATTTCCGGCGGCAAATCGTAGATGTCTTTGTCCAGCGATTCGCCCGGATCGATCTTGTTTTCAATTCCGTCGATGGCTGCCATCAAAATCCCCGCGAACGCGAAATACGGGTTGCAGCAGGGATCGGGGCAACGAAACTCAATCCGTTTGGTCTCAGGCAGACTGCTGTACATCGGAATTCGGCAAGCCGCCGAACGATTGCGCTGCGAATAAGCCAGGTTGATCGGCGCTTTGTAGCCGGGCACGAGCCGTTTGTAGCTGTTGGTCGTCGGATTGGTGAAAGCCAACAGCGCGGGCGCATGTTTGAGGATTCCGCCCATGGCGAACATTGCCAGTTGGCTCAGGCCGGCATAGCCGTCGCCCGCAAACAACGGTTGGCCATCCTTCCAAAGCGAAAAATGCGTGTGCATTCCTGATCCTGCGTCGCCCATGATCGGTTTAGGCATGAACGTTGCCGTCTTCTGGTTCCGCCAGGCGACGTTTTTGACAATATACTTGTACACCATCACATCGTCGGCCATCTTCAGCAGCGAATCATACTTGAGGTCAATCTCCGATTGTCCCGCCGAACCAACCTCATGGTGTTGATTCTCGATCTTCAGGCCACTTTCGATCATGGTCTGCATCATGGCATTACGAATGTCCATCATCTGATCGATCGGGGGGCAGGGCAGGTAGCCGAATTGGTGTCGGATTTTGTTACCCAGGTTGGGAGACTCCTCGCGACCCCGATTCCATTGGCCTTCCACGCTATCGAGGTAAAAGAAACCGGCTTCGGCACGCTGATCGAATCGGACATCATCGAAAATAAAAAACTCGGCCTCGGGTCCAAAATAGGCCACATCGGCAAAACCGGTGCGCTGCAGATAAACTTCCGCTTTGCGTGCAACGAAGCGGGGATCGCGACTATAGTTTTCGTGTGTTATCGGATCAGCAACATTGCAGATCAAATTCAACGTCGGCAATTTCGTGAATGGATCGACAAATGCCGTGTCGGGCTGCGGCATCAGTAACATGTCGCTCTCGTCCACTCGTTGCCAACCACGGATGCTTGACCCGTCAAATCCAAGCCCGTTTTCAAACAGTTCTTCGGTCAGAACGGATTGGGGGATCGTCGTATGAGCCCACGAACCCAAAAAATCCATGAATCGAAAATCGACCGCTTTAATATCATCGACACGGCATTGCGCAAGCACTTCTTTGGGAGTCAACAGATTACTTTCGAAACTTGTTTGTTAGCGTTGGTTCTGGTCTAGGCGGCGAAACGAATTGCTGCCTCCCATCATCGAAGAACGGGCTTTCTGACTCTACCCCCCGGCGGTGCAAACGAGTAGCGGTGCCAACTGCTTGGAGTGGTTCAGCTAGGGAAACAACTGAATTTCCTTAAAAGTTGGTTGCGGCTACCAGAGCTGGGCGCCAAAAGGGTCCGCTCAAAATTGCAATTGACATACCATTTCGAACCATTTCCATTGGGGAGAGCGAACCACCCCAACCACCTGTTTTCGGCGAACCGATCCCCAGAACAAATTGGCCGCATTAAGCCCCGCGGAAGTTTCAGGCAACCAGTGCCTGCAAGTGAAGCAATTTTGTGACAGAAGTTCTCTGCGAAAATGTGTGACCAAAATTATTTCTTGGCGAGTGGTTTTTAAGGCCTACAAATTAAGCAACCACGTTGTTACGATGGAAATGTCATGCAACCCGGCAAGGTAAGATAACATAACCTAGAACCTTTGAATTCGCGTTTTAGTGCACATTTTTTACCCTTCGCGTTTTCGCCGGACTGAATCGCGAATGCCTCAGCAGAATGACAGACCGACTGCCGACCTCACTCGGCCTACGAATTGAAACGATTCATAAAAGGGAACAATTATGAGCAAAGCGAAACTGGAATACCTTTGGTTGGACGGATACAAACCAACGCAAAGCCTGCGTAGCAAAACAAAAATCGTGAAGGATTTTAATGGCAAACTGGAAGAGTGCCCGCAGTGGAGTTTTGACGGTAGCTCAACGGAACAAGCTTCTGGCGATGCTTCCGATTGCCTGCTGCAACCGGTGGCGATCTTTCCCGATCCTGGTCGCATGAACGGCTATCTGGTTATGTGCGAGGTTCTCAATTCCGATGCGACTCCGCATAAGAGCAACGGGCGTGCATTTATTGAGGACGATGACAACGATTTTTGGTTTGGATTTGAACAAGAATATTTCTTATGGGATATCGAGACAAATTTGCCGCCGGGTTTCCCGGTGGGAGGGTATCCAGCTCCTCAAGGTCCCTATTACTGCTCAGTAGGCGCCAAAAATGCCTACTGCCGTGACCTGGTTGAAGAACATCTTGATCTCTGCCTGGAAGCCGGTATCAATGTCGAGGGAATCAACGCCGAAGTTGCAGCTGGCCAATGGGAATTCCAGGTATTTTCCAAAGGGGCAAAAAATGCTGGCGATCAGGTATGGGTCGCTCGTTATCTGCTGGAACGTTGCGGTGAGAAGTATGGACTTGCCGTCAACTGGCACCCCAAACCGCTCGGACCCACGGACTGGAATGGCTCCGGCATGCACGCCAACTTCTCCAACAGCACGTTGCGAGAATGTGGCAAAAAAGAAGTCTACGAAATGATCTGTCAGGCTTTCGAACCTCGTGTGAATCATCACATTGCGGTTTACGGCGCCGATAACGAACAGCGTTTGACCGGTTTTCACGAGACTCAGCGCATCGACGAATTTAGTTACGGGATTTCTGATCGTGGAGCTTCGATCCGCATCCCGGTAGCGACCGTTGCCAACAATTGGAAAGGTTGGCTGGAAGACCGACGGCCGGCATCGAACGCCGATCCTTATAAAGTTGCCGCTGAAATCATCAAGACTGTCAAGAGTGTTTCTTTGGAAGGGGCCGCGGTCTAAAGAACGACAATCCGAGTCCTTTTTTCAATCAAGTCCTGGTCGGCCCCCCCGATCAGGGCTTTTTTTATAAACTGCTTCAAGATCATCCATTTTGATTCATGGCCCAACGACTCCATTCCAACAGGTGCTGACTTGTCCGAATCCCATCGCACCACCGACTTTCATGAATTGCCCAACTCGCTTCAAGATACCACGACCCCGTCTCGAGACCCCGCAAACGACGAGGACTGGAGTGAACTGGCGTCGGCATGGCGGGTACGGCCAGACATGATCTACTTGAACCATGGTTCATTTGGAATCGCACCCGATCGCGTGCGACACGCTCGCCGCGGCTTTATGGATCGCCTTGACGAAAATCCAATGGATTTTTATCTCCGGCAAATGGAAGCCTTATTGCTGGACACGCGACAGTGCTTGGCAGACTTTGTCCAAACCGATTTCAATAACTTGGTCCTGGTTGACAACGCAACCTACGGCATGAACGTGGTCGCAAACAGTTTCCAACTCGAGACGGGTGATGAAGTCCTTTTGAATAACCACGAGTATGGCGCCGTACAACGAATCTGGGATCGAAAGTGCAATTCATCCGGTGCCAACGTCATCACTGCCGATCTGCCGGAGCAATTCGAATCAGAAGAACAAATTGTTGCCGCCCTAATGGCGGGCGTGACGAAAAATACGAAACTCGCAATCGTCAGCCATATCACTTCACCAACCGCACTGATCATGCCGGCCAAAAAAATCTGCCATGAATTTTCGCGACATGGCATTGCCGTTTGCATTGATGGCCCGCATGCACCGGCTCAAATCGACGTCAACCTTGAAGACATCGGTTGCGATTTTTATACGGCCAGTTGCCACAAATGGCTCTGTGCGACGTTAGGCAGCGGATTCCTGTTCGCCCACCCACGTTGGCATGATCAAATGCAGCCGATCATGAAAAGCTGGGGGCGACTGCTGCCAGCGATACCTGAAACCTGGGACGAACAATTCACCTGGCTGGGCTCGCGTGATCCGAGTGGATACTTGAGTATTCCCGTTGCCATTGATTTTCTGAACCGAATCGGACCCAATGCCTTTCGTGAACGAACCTATTGGTTGGCGGGCTATGCCGAAAGCGCGTTAACAGATTTGTTTGGCACGAACACGATCGGAAGGCGCAGCTCAGGCTGGTATGGATCGATGGCGCATGTCCCGCTACCACCGGGCGACTGGTCAAACCTGCAACGCGAACTTTGGGAACAGGTTGGGATCGAGGTCCCCATCATCTTTTTCGACAATCGTTGGTTCATTCGTGTCTCGTGTCATCTCTACAACACCACAACCCAAATCGATACTTTGATCAACGAACTCAGCCGTTTGTGTTGCCGAACTCATACGGGCAAACCCAAACACTGAAATTGAATTCGCGGTCGAGACGGATTTAGACAATTGCGGGGGCAACATTTGTTGAAAAAAACGCTTCGTTCGCGGCATATTGTCGCATTTGAATCTGGCGAACGACGACGGTCGTAGACATGGTTAGTTAATTCACCAATGTCATTCGAGGTGATGTTTGCATGGCTATTTCTCTCCGACTAAGCGATAATAATTTCATGTGGCCCGAGCAACTCCAAACTGAAGAGCTGATCGAACAAGCCCAAAATGGCGATGATTCGGCAGTCAACCAATTGATGGACCGGCATCGCAACTCGTTGCGGCAGCTCATCCGAATGAGACTGGACAAAAAGATCCAGAAGCGGATCGACGTCAGCGATGTGGTGCAGGATGTTTTGGTGGAAGCTAATCGCCGGTTGCAAAGGTATTTGGCAGAACCCGTCATGCCTTTCCATCTCTGGCTGCGACAGATTGCCAAGGATCGAATCATCGACGCGCACCGTCGGCATCGCGTTTCCGCAAAACGATCGGTCGATCGGGAGCAGCAAATGGTGGTGCCGCGCGGTTACGACCAATCCTCAATTCATCTGGCGTCTCTGCTCGGAGATCAGCGGCTAACTCCGGCGGCTGCTGTTTTGCAAAAGGAAATGGCGCGGAAAGTCGAACAAGCGATCGGCCTGCTGGACCAGAAAGACTGCGAAATCATCGTCATGCGTCACTACGAGCATTTGACGAATCAGGAAATCGGACAAATTCTTAATTTGACCGAACCGGCCGCCAGCATGCGGTACCTGAGGGCCATTCGCCGACTCAAACAAGTTTTGCATGAAGATCAGTCCGGCGAATCAGCAAGTTAGTTTCGATTGGATTTGTGTGACAAAGTCTCTATCACAACACGACGTTGATGCATCGGAACAGGCGTTGGCCAACCTGATCAGCGAGCTTGCCGATCAGGTCGCCAAAGGCAAGGAACCGGTCCTGGAAAACGTTTGCCAGCAGTATCCGCAATTTGAAACCGACTTGCGAGAATTGTGGGGCACCGTTGTCGTCACCAGTGCGGCCGCCCGCGAGCAGACTTCTCTGCAGAGCGCACCGACGATGACGATGCCGTCGACGTTCGAATTGCCGTGCGAATTTGGAAACTACACGCTGTTGGAGGAACTCGGTCGTGGCGGCATGGGTATTGTTTATCGTGCTACCCGACAGAGCGACAACGAAACGGTCGCCATCAAGATGATTTTGAAAGGTGATCTGGCGTCCGCTTCGGAACGTCATCGTTTTGACTCGGAGGCGTTGGCAGCGGCCAAGCTGGACCATCCCAACATCATTCCCATTCACGAAATTGGAGACCACAACGGTCGTGCCTATTTTTGCATGAAGCTGATTGAGGGCGAGTCACTCTCGGAACGGTTGCGAAAAGGTCCGTTGTCAAACGACGAGTCCGCCAGGATTTTGTGCCAGATCAGCCGGGCAATCCATCACGCGCATCAGCATGGTGTTTTGCATCGCGACCTGAAGCCCTCCAACATCATGATCGACAAACGGGGTGTGCCCTTCGTGGCAGATTTCGGACTTGCGAAACAGGCACACAACCAGGTCAGTTTGACCCGCACCGGGGCCGTCCTGGGAACGCCCTCCTACATGGCTCCGGAACAAGCCGCAGGTGCACGCGGACAGGTCGGTGTTTCCAGTGATGTCTACAGCCTGGGTGCAATTCTTTACCATATGCTGACCGGACACCCGCCGTTTCTGGGGGCCTCTCCGGTGGACACCGTGTTGATGGTGATTGAACAGGATCCGATCGCCCCGCGCGTCTTAAATCGTCAGGTCGATCGCAATTTGGAAATGATCGCGATGCGCTGTTTGCAAAAACCGCAAGACCTGCGTTACAGCACAGCGGGCGACCTGGCCGTAGATTGCAATCGTTTCCTGAACAACGAATCGGTTGTGGCAAGGTTCGGCCGATTTGGTCAAGTCGTGGGCAATGTGTTTCGCGAAACTCACCATGCATCGATCATGGAGAACTGGGGCCTGCTTTGGATGTGGCACAGTCTCGTTCTGCTTGTGGCCAGCATTGCGACCGAAATATTCTGCTGGATTGGAATTACGACGCGTTGGCAATATTGGTTAATGTGGACGTTCGGCTTGGGTACTTGGGCGATCGTCTTTTGGGTGATTCGACGTCGAATGGGGCCGGTCACGTTTGTCGAACGACAAATCGCGCATGTTTGGGCGGCCAGCATGTGTGCGGTGGCACTGTTGTTTCCATTGGAAGACATTCTGGGACTGCCGGTCTTAACTCTTTCTCCATTGTTGGGAATCCTGGCTGGAATGGTGTTCTTGATAAAAGCCGGAATTCTCTCCGGCACGTTCTACGTTCCGGCGGCGGTCATGTTTGCCACGTCCATCCTGATGGCGTTTTTTCCGGATATCGGGCTGTTGCTGTTTGGATTCGCCTCCGCAGCCTGCTTTTTCTTCTCCGGTTTGAAGTATTACCGCCGCAGCAAAAACCAAACGGCAAGATAAGGCCCGACAAACATCAATCTATATTAGGTGTCAAGACAGGATTTAAGTGACAGCCGATGCTTCGATTTGGACTTCGCGGACTGTTGGTCGTTGTCACGCTGGTTTCAATCTTGATTGCCGCGTTATCTCAGATCGGGATGACTCAGGCGCAGTTTGAATTTGTTGAAAATGACTTGGCGATTGATAGTCGGGGATTGGCAAATGGGCGAATCCTGTGGAGCTTTCAGGACCGGCATATCCGTCGGTCGGAACCTTGGCAATTCGTCTGCTCTATAAAAAATCTCCAACTCGATCCAGCAGCCTTGGCGAAACTGAATTCACTGAAACCCGGCGACCGTCGAACCTTGCGTTACCGTGACGTGGAAATCGGGGGCCTAAAAAAACAGGATCCGTTTGCCAAGTACATTCGTTCGGAGTTGGGAATCAGCGCCGACCATGTGATCGGATATGCCTGGTTCGATGGCTGGACCGAAGTGGTAATCAGTGGTCGATAATGCTGGTTACGTTCGCCAGATTTCCGTTGTGTTCCGGCGAACGTCTGCTAATTTGGTGCGACAGACCGCTCGACGCGAACTCACTGGGAGTCAGGACTCACTGGGAGTCAGGACTCACTGGGAGTCGGGACTCACTGGGAGTCGGGAATGGGACGGGATTCAATGTCTCCAAGTTCCAGATGGGAATCTATTGAATGGAGGGCCGAGATGAAGATGTTGAGAAAGACTTTTGTCGCTGGTTGCCTGTTGCTTTGGCCAGTTTCGTTCGCCTCTCCGAGTAGCGGACAGGAAGAATCCAAACCAGAACAGAAACAGACTGTCGTTGCCGAGCCAGTTAATCCTGACTCGCCCCACGCGGCTCCAGGCATCGCGATTGGGGAGACGCTGCCAAGCATCTCGCTTCTGGACCAGGAGGGCACGACTCGATCGATCCAGGAAATTGCCAAACAAGGGCCGGTGGCACTCGTTTTCTATCGTTCGGCCAGCTGGTGACCGTACTGCAAACGCCAGTTGGTTCAACTGCAGAACGACGCCAAGAAATTTGAAAACGCCAACCTGAAGATCGTCGGCGTCAGCTACGACAACGTCGACGTGCTCAAGAAATTCGCCAAAGACAAATCAATCAAATTCCCCCTATTGTCCGACGAAGGCAGCAAAGTCATCCGACAACTTGATCTGGAATTCAAAAAGGGATTGCCCCATCCGGGAACAATCATCATCGATAAAAATTGCGTTGTCTGCGCAAAACTTTTCAAGGAGGGCTACGTGAAACGGCACAACACCGAGGAACTACTGGAGGCCGCCTCCAAGCTGGGATCACCAGCCGATTCTGATTCGCCGGCTTCGGACGCGGGTGGAGTAGACAAAAGAAATTGACTGACGATCAATACGTTAGGTCGACACGGTAGACGTTTCGATTCCTCAACCGGCGACTGCTGCTTCAATGAATCGCCGGAGGATGGCGTTCGGCTTAAAATTTCCGCGTTACCGAAATCCGTTTACGAGCAATATCAACCTCCAGCACTTTGACTTTCACGACGTCACCGACTGAAACAATTTCGGTGGGATCGCTGACAAACTGATTGGAAAGTTGCGAGATGTGAATCAAGGCGTCTTGATGGACGCCGATGTCGATGAACGCGCCGAAGTGCGTGACGTTGGTGATGACACCTTCAAGTACTAGCCCCTGCTTCAAGTCTGCCATTGTGTTGACACCGTCATGGAATTTGACGGGACGAAATTCACTGCGAGGATCGCGACCTGGTTTGCCTAACTCGTCAATGATGTCCTTGATCGTCGGCAAGCCGAACGTGTCATCGACAAATTCTTCGGCGACCAGTTTTTGGCTCAGAGCAGCGTTACCGACCAGCGTTTTCGAGTCGGCTTTCAACTGCTTCGCCATTTTAGCAACCAGCGAGTAGCTTTCAGGGTGCACCGCCGAATTGTCGAGAGGATGGTCGCCTTCACGAATTCGCAGGAAGCCGGCGGCCTGTTCGAATGCCTTTTTGCCAAGCTTCGCCACCGAATGGAGTTCTTTGCGATTCCTGAAACGACCGTTGCTTTCTCGGTAGTGAAGGATATTCTCCGCCAACTTCGGCCCAATCCCCGCGACGTACGACAACAAAGGCACGCTGGCCGTATTCAAATCGACGCCAACATTGTTGACGCAGGATTCGACGACACGGTCCAGACATTTTCGCAACTGGACCTGATTGACGTCGTGCTGATACTGGCCGACGCCAATTGATTTCGGGTCGGTTTTTACAAGTTCGGCCAGTGGGTCCTGTAACCGACGAGCAATACTGATCGCGCCGCGAACGGTGATATCGAGTTCCGGAAATTCTTTCACGGCCAGATCGCTGGCCGAATAAATGGAGGCTCCCGCTTCACTCACCATAACTTTGGTGATGTCGAGATGGTGTTGCTTGATCAGATCGCCAACAAACGCGTCCGTCTCGCGGGAAGCCGTTCCGTTGCCGATCGCAATCAATTCGACGTGGTGTTTGCGAATCAGCTTCAATAGAGCATCACCCGCGCCGGCAACATCACTTTTGGGCGGAGTTGGGAAGATCGTGATGTTGTCAAGGAACATTCCAGTACCTTCAACCACGGCGACTTTGCATCCGGTTCGGAAACCTGGATCGATCCCGAGCGTGACGCGCGGGCCGGCAGGCGGTGACATCAACAGCTCTTGAAGGTTTTTGCCGAACACGGAAATGGCTTCGGCATCGGCTTTCTCTTTCAGCGATTGCAGGATCGTGGACTCGGTGGCTGGCATCAGTAGTCGTTCATAACAATCTTCTACACAACCAAGCAGGTCGCTGTGAAATTCGAATTGCCGGTTATGAACGAGCCGACGCTTCAATTCCGTCAGTTCTCTTGCACCTTCAATTTGAACTCCAACGTTCAAGATGCCTTCTGCACTTCCACGCAGCATCGCTAACGTTCGGTGGCCCGGAATCCGCGCGGCCGCTTCCTGTCGATCAAAATACAGCTCGAATTTCTCCGCGCCCTCAGCCGACTTTTTGCCACGTTTGACTTTGGAAAAAATTTTACCAAATTGCATCGCTTGTTCGGCCAACCAGGTTCGTGTTTCCGCATTTTCCGACCATTGTTCGGCAACGATATCGAGGGCACCCTTGAGCGCGGTTTCGGTATCCGGTACGTCCTTCGAGGGATCGACGAAGGCCTGTAGCGTCGCATTTCTTGATTGCGAGAGTTTCTCTTGGAGCGTCAATAGATCGGCCAACGGTTGCAGGCCCTTTTCCCGGGCCAGGGTGGCCCGGGTCCGACGTTTGGGCTTGTAAGGCAAGTAGATCGCCTCGAGCAATTGTAGATTGGAGCAGTTTTCGATCTTCGTTTTCAGTTCATCGGTCAACTGGCCAAGTTCGTCGATCGTTTTCAGCACGGTCACTTTACGAGCAGCCAAAGCGTTAACTCGCTCCAGCGCGTCCTCGATGGCTCGTAATTCGATCTCGCTCAGACCGCTGGTGGCCTCTTTGCGGTAGCGAGCAATAAACGGAATGGTATTTCCGGCAATGAGTAAATCAACCGCCGATCGGACTTGGCGGTGCGGCAAGCCGAGTTCAGTTGCGATGGACTGGGATGTCAGATCGGACATGGTGATGGATTATTGACACAGGCAAGGCAGAAGAATTTAGCGCGGAATTTCGCCGCCGCGAATTGCTACCATACCCGATTATCTTTCTTCCAACAGCGTTGACTTTTGCGTTGCACTTGACTCTGGAATCAAATCCTGCCGTCACTGTTTAGACACTGGGAGAATCTTGGTCTCTGGGCTAAACCGCTACTCATCGATTCTTGTCAGTCAAACTCGAACCGGTGAGTGACCGGCCGTCCCATCAGTTACCAATTGAGAAAACTGTTTTCAGCGTTGTCAAGTTTGTCGCGGGAGTTGAGCCGATCGAATGGGCGTTATTCCTTGATGGCTTCGGAAAGGCCAGGAACTCCGTTTTCACCTTCGGGGACTTCAAAGTTGGCCCCTTCGAAGGCGTTTCCGATGGGCTCATAATTTCCGCCAAGATGTTGCGCCAGGAAGGCCTCGGTGACTGCGAAGAACGAGATATTGTTTTCCGGACGATCAAAACCGTGCCCTTCTTCCGGGTACAGCATGTACGTCACGGGAATGTTTTTCTCCTTCATCGCCGCGACAATTTGATCAGCCTCCGGCTGTTTGACACGCGGATCTTTGGCACCCTGGCCGATCAGGAGAGGACGTTTAATTTTCTCTACCATGTACAGCGGCGAACGGGTCTTGAGGAATTCCTGCCCCTCCTCCGACGTGTAATCGCCGACCCGGTCCTTCATCATGGGCATGATGGGCATCCAGTAAGGTGGCGGGTTTTGCATCAAACTGATCAAGCTGCTCGGCCCCACGATATCAATACCGCAATTGAAAGTATCGGGCGTAACGGTCAAACCAACCAGGGTCGCATAGCCCCCGTAGCTGCCGCCCATGATGGCCACCTTATCCTTGATCGCGATTTTCTCATCGACGGCCCAGTTGACGGCATCGATCAAATCATCATGCATCTTGCCAGCCCACTCTTTATTGGCGGCATTGATAAACTCTTTCCCGAATCCCGTACTGCCGCGATAGTTAACCGACAACACTGCATACCCTCGATTGGCCAGTAATTGATGCAACGTGTTGTAACCCCAGTTATCCCGGGCCCAGGGTCCGCCGTGCACGAGCAAGACCATCGACAGCGGTTGGTCCGGCTTGCCAGCCTGCTGGGTGTCAGAGCCGTATGGCAGCGTCAGGTAGCTGACCAAGTCCAATCCGTCACGTGATTTGATGACGACCGGGTGCATTTTCGCCAGTTGTACATTTTCCAGTTCGGGTCGATGGCTGAACAGGAATTCGGCTTTCTGATTCTTGCGATCGTACAGGTAGAATTTGACTGGCCCGTCATCCACCGTGTAAGCGACGGTCCAGACGTCGTCGGCATTCGTGCGGCTAGTGACATCCAACTCACCATCTTCGATGGTTTTCAAATAGTCGATATCAGCTTGGATCGCTTCGTCCAGGATTTCCCATTTTTCGCGATCATACGTGTACGATACCGCTTGCACCGTATTCTCAGTCGGATGCGTCAAAACGCCGCTGACGTCCGCTTTATCCGTTGCGAATATCGTGTCCTCTTTTCCCGACATCAGATCCAGCGACCGCAGTGCCGCCGTGTCGCGACCTCGGCTATCAAGCATGTACAGCTGTGTACCCGTTTTGTCAAAACCTGCCGGCGACGTTGTTAAAACGTCTTCCGAAGAAACATCAAACATCGGCGACCAGCCATCTTCGGCCTCCGAGTCAGCTTGGAACATTTTCAAACCGCCGGTTGGCGTAAAGGTCACTGCAACTTTGACGTTGTAATCATCGTCCGCGACAAAGCCCACGAAACGGTCGTTCTTGACGACCATTTTTCGATCTCCGGTGACGATATTGATTCGGTAGACATCGTGAAACCAATGCTGATCACGGTCATTGATTCCAACCAGAATCTCTTCGGGATAGCGATGACTGGAGGCCACCATCTGGGCGGCGATTTTCTCAAACGGCGTCAGGTCTTTGGTTTCATTGGTTTCCAAATCGACGCAATACAGGTGAAAATCCTCATCGCCGTTGTTATCTTGCAGATAGAGCAGGTGTTTTCCGGTATGAGCCCAGAAATACTGTGAGATACCGGTCGTTTTGTCATCAGTGACAGGTCGGGCTTCTTCGATTTTGCCTAGCGGCGCAACCCAGACGTTCATGACCCCGTCCACCGGCGCTCGAAACGCAAGCGACTTTCCGTCGGGACTTATCCGTGGCGACGCTTTTTCCGGGTTTCCAAACAATATCGTTCGTGGAATCAGATCCTGATCAGGCAATTTCCCAGCTCCCAAAACGTCTAACGGGCACATCCATAAGCCCAGCAGGATAACGAATGCGCCCCCTCTGATAAATCGAACAGTGGAGGATTTTTTTTCAAAACCGAAGAATTCAGCTAACAATTTCATGGTGATCTTCTGCTTCAACAAATATTGATTGCCCGGCGTGTCCAAAGAAAACAGTTACGCCAACGATTGTTTGATGCTCCTACCTCCGGTTTGTGGAGGCAGTTTCAAAGTGTAGCAGAAGTAGTGGCTGTTTTCGTGCAGGCACGACGCAAAGTCAAGCGGATCGCGTACACGGCCAGTGCATTGTCAACGCTGAGAATTGGAGTTTACGCGCCTAGCTGCAGTCGCAGACTTCATTGAATCGCCGAGCTATCCGAATTCTGGCGAATCCGGCTACCCCAAAACTCGAGCTTGAAGATGCAGTCGGCAATCAGCGGACCGCGAAATACGGGCGAAATCAGATTGGGCTTGGAGACAGCCCTTGAATATTTTTTCGCCTCAACACGGCAGCGATTAGGAACCGTCTTCCAGTTCAACTTGGACATCGCCGGCGAAAAGTGCGTGTGGAATATTGCGATGCTCGATCTGGAATGCGAGGCCATCATCACAGGCAATCTGAATCCGACTGGGCTGAAAGCGGGCATCCTTCACATCGAAACAGGCCAAATCGATATAGCCATATCCGTCTTCACCATCGATTCGAATCGTATCACCGCAGTCCGCCCAGAATGGGTTTTCGGTTTGCGCAGAAATTTCGCATTTCTCGGCCGCCGAGTGGGCGGTCTGCGCCTGGAAATCCGGGGGCATTGATCCGACCGGTTGTTCAGCTGAGGATTCCACATCGGATCTGATTTCCGCTTCAGCGACACTTTCGTGGTCGTACAAATCCTGATCGACTTCGAATGCTCCTCGAATCGGGGCAGGTACTTCCGTCAGATCTGGTTCATCGGGCAGGAAGTTTCGCACATCGAACTCGGGTTGGCAGAGCTCATCAAAAGGGTCCACACTGGGTTCGACTTGGGTAGCACCGTCGTGAGCCTGGCCGGAATCCGTCGCGGCGGCAGGAGAGTTCAACTCCAAGCCACTTTCGTTATTACCCGGCAACATTGGAGCAGTCGATGCTGCCAACTGCTCGTCGTTCAAAACCTCGGCAAGCGGTTTTGGATCCGAGACGGTTTCTATGGCTGAAATTTCCGGGCCCCTGAGCCCCTTAGATTTCGGTTCGACGGGGACCTGGCTGGCAAGTTCCTCATCGTTTTCCAATGAATAGCCGTTGATGGTATTCAGGATTTCCTCCACGGTTTTGGGAGGAGGACAGCATGATCGCGTTTGATCGCCTGCGAGACTATCCGCGACATAGGGATCTTTGGCAAAACCTGAGATTCCTTTTGAGTCATTGGGCAATTGCGGACGGTCAAGAATCTGATTCTGGCCATCCGTTTGTATGGCGGATCGCGGCATCGGTTCATCGCCGTCGCAACTGGGCAAGTGTTGCATTTCGGGACTCGGATTCCAATGATCGTTCAGGTGTTGAGAAATCGCATTCGAAACTTTTGACAGCAGCCTTGATGCGTCGCTCGAACCATCGCGTTCGAGATGTTCCATCTCGCTAGTGAAACTTTCATCATCCAGCAGTTGTTCTGCAGCGGCGATCAGTTCTTCGCTGGAAAGGTCCAACAACCTGTCATGTACCGATTTCGTAAATCCTGTGGCGTTTGAGAGAAGATTGATCAAATCAGGATTACTGAAATCAATCCGTGAAGAGTCCGCGACAAGCTTCTTCGAAAGCTGGCTGTCTTCCTGCAGCCCATTGGTTGTTGGATCCATCGTTGGCAATCAGTGGAAAAAGTGGTGAGAGTCGAATCCTGCTTAATCTTTATTCGGAAACCGAGCTTGGTTGCATCAATCGCGTGGCAAGCTTTACGGTTTTGGGGGTTTTGTTGGCCAGCCGATTCATTGTGATTTTTCGCGTCGTGCGATTTAGCTCATCCCGTTGACCGTGCCATTGTTCTCTCCTTATAATCTGCGGCTAAAACTATTCCCTTTTTCGACGAAAAACCATGAAAATTCACGAATTTCAAGGCAAACAACTGTTCCAAAAGTTCGGCGTCAAAGTCTTGGAAAACCGGGTCGCGAGAACGGCTGAAGAGGCTGAAAAAGCATTTGGCGAACTGGGTGGGCCGGTCGCCGTCGTCAAAGCACAGATTCACGCCGGCGGTCGTGGCAAGGGGACCTTTGCCGAGCAGCCCGCACAGCACGGCGTGCAATTGGTTAAATCCGCCGAAGAGGCCCGGCAATCCGCTGCGAACATGCTTGGCAATCACCTCGTCACGATCCAAACAGGTGCCGAAGGCAAAACCGTTCATCAAGTCATCGTGGAAGCCGGTTGCGATATCGCACGCGAGCTTTACCTCGGGATCGTTTTGGATCGCTCCGCCAATATGCCGGTCCTGATGTGCTCCCAGGAAGGCGGCGTTGAGATCGAAAAAGTTGCTCACGAAACTCCCGAAAAGATCTTCAAAGAACACTTTGATCCAGCTCAGGGAATCGAGAGTTATCAAGTCCGTAAACTT
This sequence comes from Pirellulaceae bacterium, assembly GCA_942492215.1. Classification (GTDB taxonomy): domain Bacteria; phylum Planctomycetota; class Planctomycetia; order Pirellulales; family Pirellulaceae; genus Mariniblastus. The sequence goes on along the minus strand of CALODY010000016.1, from coordinate 164,682 downwards.
TGCCAGAAACTTGAAATTAGCGGCAAATCGGTACGAGCTGCCGACCGGTTCATGAAAGCCCTCTGTCGATTGTATGTCGATCTGGATTGCACGCTGCTTGAAATCAACCCGCTGGTGATCACCGGTGACGGTGAACTGGTGGCGCTCGACTCCAAGATCAATTTCGACTCCAACGCATTGTTTCGGCACCCAGACATCCAGGAAATGCGAGACCTTTCCGAGGAAGAGGAAACCGAGGTTCGTGCTTCCGATGCGGGCCTGAGTTACGTCAAACTGGATGGGAACATCGGATGCCTGGTCAACGGTGCCGGTTTGGCGATGAGCACCATGGACATCATCAAACTGCATGGCGGTGAACCCGCAAACTTCCTGGACGTCGGTGGTGGCGCGCAGGCCGAACAGGTAACCGAGGCATTTCGAATCATCCTCTCTGACCCGAATGTCAAAGCCGTGCTGGTGAATATTTTTGGCGGCATTATGAAATGCACAACCATCGCTGAGGCCATCGTCGTCGCGGCGAAATCGGTCGGGTTCTCTGTCCCACTCGTCGTCAGGCTGGAGGGCACTCAAGTCGACGCAGGACGCAAGATCCTGGAAGAGTCCGACGTTGAATTGATCACCGCAACCGATCTGACGGACGCTGCCGAGAAAGTGGTTGCGACACTCTAACTCTAACAAATGGCAAATCGCCACGCGGCAAGCAATACGTTCACCCCCCCATTTAACAACCATAAACTTCCTTACGCGAAAAAATCATGAGCATCCTCATCGACAAAAATACAAAGGTCATTTGCCAGGGAATCACCGGTAGTGTCGGTGAGTTTCACACCAAGGGCTGCTCGGAGTATGGCACCAAGATGGTCGGTGGCGTGACACCCGGCAAAGGCGGCCAGACGGTTTTAGGCCTGCCGGTTTTCGACACCGTGGTCGAAGCCGTCGAACAAACGGGTTGTGATGCAACCATGATTTTTGTCCCACCTCCTTTTGCGGCCGACGCGATCCTGGAAGCCATCGACGCAAAAATCGGAGTGATCATCGCGGTCACCGAGGGTGTTCCGGTCATGGACATGGTGCGTGTTGCCCGAGCGGCCAAGAATTCCGATTCGGTTCTGGTCGGCCCCAACTGCCCAGGGGTGATTACCGCTGACGAATGCAAGATCGGGATCATGCCAGGTTACATTCACAAAAAGGGCACCGTTGGCATCATGAGCCGATCGGGCACGCTAACGTATGAGGCCGTTTGGCAAACGACTAACCTTGGCCTCGGCCAAACGACCTGCGTTGGCCTGGGTGGAGATCCGATTGTTGGAACATCGTTTATCGATTGCCTGAGATGGTTTCAGGACGATGACGAAACCGAGTCGATTTTGATGATGGGCGAAATTGGTGGTTCGGCCGAAGAAGAGGCGGCGGCTTACGTTAAGGAACACGTTACCAAACCCGTTGCCGCATTCATCGCCGGTCGCACGGCTCCTCCGGGAAAACGCATGGGGCACGCCGGCGCAATCATCAGCGGCGGCAAAGGCACAGCGGCCGAAAAAATCGAGGCGCTCGAAGCGGCGGGTATCGAAGTCGCTCAAAGCCCAGCCGACATGGGCACCGCTATGAAACGGGCCATTGAAAGCGCCTGATAGCCGCGACCCAACGGCGACAAAATCGCTGTCAGACGGGTATTGCAACGATTCGCAGCAGGATTCGAAGAATTTTGGCAGTTCGGTTACGGGTGGTCCGAAGTCTTGCGACATTGGTTACGGAATCGAGCTGACCTGGTCGAGCGCGTTGCACCGACGAGACCCTCAGAACGGGATTCATTCGACGTTTGGCATGACTTCGGTAATCAGTTCTTCGATGTCCTGCTCTTCAAGCCCAAGTTCTCGAATCGCCAATTGAGTCGGATTCTGAACTTTCATCCAGAGTACTTTTCGGCTTCGATAACGAAACAGGACTCGACGATCGATCAGGTCATCCTCTTCAAATACCCGCGCTGTGTTGACAAACACATTAACAAATTGGTCATCCAACTCGGTCGGCCTTAAAAAACGGAACCTGATTTTCCCGAAACGGACTCCCCAATTGTCGTGCGAGCCATCGGGGCCGAAAAACGACAGCCCGGAAACGTCCAAGACCTTGATTTCGGCCTTCGACATACCGGCTTGCGTGACCAACCAAAGTCCTACTGCAACCAGGAGCAGCAATGCCAAGAGGTGTCGAATGCGAAAACGAAACATGCAGATCATGCCACACATCCTAGTCGATGATGCTCACAATCAATAACCACCAGCAGAGCCGGCGGTATGAGGAGGGCCCTTGAAAAGGGGCCGAAAATCGTAACCCGACGCGTCCGCAAGGGAACGCAACGTGAATCCCTCGCTAACGCATCGGGTTACCACAAAAAAGGCAGAAGCTTATTGGTACGCACCTGCCGAGTTGGTGGTTTACGAAAATGAATGAGTGATTAGTTGGGCAATGCCTACCAACGGGTGCTGGTAGGGGATGTCCTCACCAATGGCAGCTCGGTCGTTATCACAATTCGTGTTCGCGCTCTTCCGGCAGTTTTAACGGCAGAAATGTGCGTCGCTCACAAAAAGTAAACAGCAACATGCCTAACCAGCATGGGCGACTGGCGTGGAAAGAAGACCGACCAGCGATGCCCCGTCTTCTAGACTAACATCAATCGTGGCAGTCTCGACGCCAAAGGGTGCCAATTCGCCGCGCAACACTTTCACGTCGCGAGGGGCTTTGATTCCGAGTCGAACCGTGTTCCCTTTGACTTTGAGAACTTCGATCTCAATGTTTCCATCGATAATGATCTTTTCGTCTTTTCGTCGTGATAAAACCAACATGGTAACAGCTCCTTGATTCTTATTTGCTTCCTGCGACACGTCGGACCTTTGGATGACCGGAATATTTCTATCCAACTAACTTGGTGGATTCAGTTAGGTTGTCCCTGTCTGTTCCTTAATTTCGCAAGTCGCGTGTCACCTTTGGACCCTTTCAAAAACAATCCGGAAAAGGATCCAAATTCCCTCAAAACAGACCCGCTTTGTATCCTCGAACACATCTTGATTGCATGCAGCGTTGGCTTCGATTTGCTAGCACAGCGTGTTAATCCGTATCGATAATCCGGGTCGGTCCGGTGGCTACTCGGAAGCGCGACGGGTTACACCGGTTTTCTCGCACGTTATCAAATCGATTGTTCCGATTCTCTCAATTGTAACAATGCGATGAGTCTTCGCGTGGCGCTCTCGGCGAACCCACGTAATGAACCGACTGGATTCCTGAGTGTGGACAGATGCCGGATCAACCCGACAACGTGGGCAATTCTGGATTCGCTTTGAATCGTCTGACCCGACTGGACTGTTCTTCATTGCTGGTTGCAATCCGGTTTTCAAGATGCGCAGTTGCTGTGTTTCCGTTGGATTCCGACAGATGAATTTTTGCGGACACAAGATTGCATAACGATTTGCTTCCCGCGTGGCTGTCAAGCAGAAGAGGATAATCAAAAATGAATTGTCTAAGAGTTGCCAGTGTATTTATTTCGCTGACGGCAATCTCGTTTTGCTCAAGTGTCGTTGCGTTTCAGCAGGAAGTGGGACCGGTTTTTCCAAAGAATTTTCAAAGAGCCATCGGAAGCAGTTCTCGTTCATCCGCCTCCTCGATGCGCAGGCGAAACAGTTCGGAGACCACTCCGTACCGTTCGGCGAAATCCATTCTAGTTCGAAACCAACCGCGTTTGCGTTCCGACGCACCTCCGATCAAGCTGGCGACTCCAGCTCCTGGCAGCAACGAGAATTCAATCAACTATTCTGACAGCGTCGCCAACGAATCTAGCGCTCGACGCCAACCGGAGTCGACGCCTGACCGCAATGAATCAGCAACTGACGGCGACGACTCTTTCGGCACCGTCATGACGTTTCCTGTCAGCGAAAAAAACTGTGCCGAGCCGGAGGTCGTCATTCACCCACCAAGTTCGACGTCAGTCAACGAGTTTGCGTTTATCGTGGAAAACATTGGTTCCGCCCGCGCCGGTCGTTTCACGGTAGAAATATCAACTCCCGCTGACGTTTCCATCCTGCGAGTTTTTCCGTTTCATGCCGCCAAAACAACACACTCAGCAACCGTTCAGTTTGAAGGTTTGGACGTTCACGAACAATCTCCCATTCATATCAAAACATCACCGGGGCCGACGGAAAGCTTTCGTTTTGAAACCGTCGTTCGAAAGGAGAAAGCATCGTCGTTCGAAGTTCCTTTCGCTGAATGGACCGACGAAGACCAATTGGCTGATCAAAACCATTCACGACAATTCGAAAATCCGTATCAACTGGCTTCCAGCCCCAAAAATTACCGCAGTGACACGCACGCCGGAGCCCGCAACTCGGTCCAATCGTTGCTGGCCGACGACGCAGAGGATGCCGGAGAAACAGAGAAAACCTTCGAAGATTCTTCTTCGGACCTCCCCGTCAGTATCCTGCAAGATAACGTCACCAGCGAGTTTATACTCACGACCGCCATTTCAGGGCCACAGGTACTTATTCCCGGGCAGTCCAGCGACTTCGAAATTCGGATTGTCAATCATTCCAGCCGGGTCGCCCACGAGGTGGTCGTTCAATTGATTCTCCCCCTCGGTTTGATGATCAACAATCTTGATCGGCAGGCCTGGGTGGACCAAAAATCCCGGGCCGTATCATGGAAGGTCGCGTCCATTGGGGGAAACCAGTCCGAAATCATCCGTTACCGTGTTCAAGCGATCGGTCAAGGTGATCAGCTGCAAAAAGTAGCTTTGGGAATGGACAATATTCTTCAAGGTCACGTGGAATTCAAATCAACCATCACCGGAAATCTCCGAATTGACGATGCACCAAGACTTGCGCCGGAAGAATAATGTGCTTCATGATGAACGGTGCGAACGATACAACCAACTAACCTCTGAGATGAAAACCATGTTTCGGTCGTCGATAAGATTGATTCTGTTTTGTCTGCCCTTGATCCTGTGTGGGACTCCGGCGGGTTGGGGCGATGACCCGCCTTTGGCAACTGATTCGGATCCCCAAATGTCAGCGCCCGTTTCGCCAAGCGTGAAACCGGAAGACGAACAAGGTTCCACGGTCATCATCCGACCCGCCACCAAATCCAGGGGAAAGCTGGCGAGTGCGAATTCAAGTTGGAACCGTTGGCGAACTCCGGTCAACAGCACTTTCGCGTTAAATTGTCGATCCCCGAATCCGTCAAAATTATCGAATTGGTCCCTCAACAGGAAGAGAGCCGAAATCGGCGCACCCGTATATTCGTGGAACAAGACCCTCAGGATTCCGGCTTTCCAGATTCTTTGGCAGCCTCCGATCGGGTCGCTCAGAATTCTGCCGCGGTGATTGGATTTCGGATCAACCCCTATTTTTCGAACCCCGATCTAACGCCGACCAACTTGGCTCAGCAGAACTCGTTCTATCACCGATCGCCGATTTCCAACGATTTTGATCCCGCCGCATTCCAGGTCAGTTCGAAAGCGGATGCCAAGTTCGACGATTCGAATCCCTTTCAGTCCGTACTGTACCCAAAACCCAAAATCTCGAAGGACCACCCCGTACTCGCCTCGATTATGGGTCCGCGTTCGCTGGAGACCGGATTGGAAGCAGAATTCGAGATTGTATTGGCTAATCAGTCGAATCTTGAATTCTCCGACGTTTTGGTGCAGCTACAATTGCCCGAAGGCCTCGAGCCCCATCGACTGGCGGAGGCTGCAATCTGGGATGAATCGAGACGATCCCTGTCCTGGGAGATGAAGCGACTTCCGTCGGGTCAAACCAAGATCATTCGCTACAACATCCGTTCGGACTTGCCAGGACTGCAGCTACAAAAAGTCGTTGTTGCGGCGGAAGGCTTGGTTCGCGGCGAAGGCAAAATCGAAACGATCATCACGGCCCCTTTCGTGCCGTCAGAAAGCGCTCCCACGGACCGACACGCCAGCAAACAATTCGCACGATAGAAGTGCACATCCGCCTGGCCGCTTCCCTTGCCGAAACGGGTTAGGTGCCCCTTCCGCGTGATTCACTAACCCATCACGCGTCTCCAATCTCAGCGAGACGGCCGCGGTCGTATTGAAAACTCGCCACAAACCGCTTCCAATTGGTAACATGTTCGCACGGTAATGCGATCCTCGAATTTCGCGGTTGCGATCTTTCCGAGTTGGCGTCTACCGAGCGATGTTGAACCTTTGATATTGGGTCTGTACGGTTGGTTGGAATCAACGGCGGTGATTTTCAAATGGTAGCCGACATTCGGAATACTGGGAACCAACACTGAAAACGCAGAATGTCCCTTGCAAACTCCGACGTGCAAGCGAGTTTATCGACCGCTTGTACCTGTTTCAAAAAATTTCTGTTTGCAAGACGTGCGGATGCGGCATCGCCCTCAAGCAACAGCTCGATTTTTGTTGACGAAGCAAGCGAACGCGTTTTGTCGATACCGCGTTCAACGAATCTGAACCTGTCCATCCCTTTGTGATTCCTTTGTCCTCCGATATTTCTGCACTTGAAGCATTGCTCGCGTCAACCATGTTGCGCGATCGGTTCGGAATGAGAAACAAACTCAATCGGATCAAGAACATGAGCGTTGAGGATCCTCGGTTCCCTGCCGAGTTCTCGCGACTGGCAGACCAAATCAAAAAATCGGTCGATTTAAGGACGATTCGTGCAGATCATGTTCCCATTCCTACAATTGATTCGGAATTACCGATTTTTGAACGGCAACAACAAATTGGTGAAGCCATACGCCAACATCAAGTCGTCGTGGTTAGTGGTGCCACCGGAAGCGGAAAATCAACGCAGCTACCGTTGATGGCGTTGCAGAATGGTTTTGGAATTTCTGGATTGATCGGTCATACACAACCTCGCAGAATTGCCGCTCGAGGTGTGGCAAGTCGGGTGGCCCAACAACTCGGTTCAAGCCTTGGTACGGACGTCGGGTTCAAGATCCGGTTTGCCGATCAAACGAGCGAGCGAACCTATGTCAAACTCATGACCGACGGCATTCTGCTCGCCGAAACGCAAAGCGACCGATTCCTGGAACAATATGATCTAATCATCGTCGACGAGGCTCACGAACGTTCGCTCAATATTGACTTCCTGCTGGGATACCTGAAGCGAATTCTCGCCAAGCGGAAAGAACTTCGATTGATCATTACTTCCGCAACAATCGATACGGAACGGTTTGCGCAACATTTTGCAACTGGCCCAAGCACCGTCCCCATTATTGACGTGGAAGGGCGTACGTTTCCTGTTGAAATTCAATATCGGCCATTGTTGACAGTAGGAGATGAAGTCTCCAGCAAGGACCAGGAAGACCATATCGTGTCGGCATGCCGCGACGTCGCCGGCGACAGCGATGGCGATACGCTTGTGTTTTTACCCACCGAAAATGACATTCGAACGATCCACAAAAAACTGCGGGCGAGTCGACTTCCCGGTCGCGCAACCGAGATCCTGCCATTGTATGCGCGGCTGTCAACTGCCCAACAGAACCAGATATTTTCGCCGGGCAAAGAACGAAGAATCGTGCTGGCGACCAACGTTGCCGAATCATCCATTACCGTACCTCGCATCCATTACGTGATTGATTCGGGGACCGCCCGGATCAGTCATTACGCACCCCGCAGCAAAGTACAACGTCTGCCGATTCAACCAATCTCCCAGGCTTCGGCTGATCAGAGAGCCGGACGCTGTGGCCGCATTGGACCGGGAATCTGCATTCGACTCTACAGTCAAGAAGATCTTGAGTCTCGGCCGAAATTCACGACACCGGAAATTCGTCGAACGAATCTGGCCTCGGTTATTCTGCAGACACTGGCACTTAAGCTGGGACACGTTGAGAAATTTCCTTTTATCGATCCACCTCGTCCCGAATCGATTCGAGATGGTTTCAAAACCCTGTTCGAATTGGGGGCTGTGGATGATCACCGGCGGCTGACAGGACTGGGGCGGAGACTCGCCAGGCTACCGGTCGACCCGCGAATCGGGCGGATGCTGTTTGCTGCCGACGAAGAAAACTGTTTGTCAGAGGTGTTAATCATCGCCGCCGCGTTGGAAATTCAGGATCCACGCGTTCGTCCTGCGGAAAAGAAGAAATCCGCTGACTCGGCACACGAGAAATTCAAACAGGAAGGTTCCGATTTTATTTCCCTGCTCAACATCTGGGACTTTTTCCATCAACTTAAATCCGACCTATCCAAAAGCAAACTGAGAAAGGCGTGCGAACAGAATTTCCTTTCGTTTACCCTGATGCGTCAGTGGCAAGACATCCATCGACAGTTGCGCGCAATGGTCATCGACCAGCAATTGAAGCCGAGAAAACGAACGGATGACTTTGACGCGATACACCGGAGCCTGTTGGCCGGCCTGCTCTCGGGAATCGCGACACTCGGTGAACGTCACGAATACTTAGGGGCTGGCGGGATCAAATTTCATCTCTGGCCCGGATCGGGTGTATTCGGAGCCAAGCCAAAATGGATTATGGCGGCCGAGATCGTTGAGACGTCCCGTCGATTCGGGCGGACAGTCGCGAAAATCAATCCAACGTGGATCGAACCCCTTTCAAAACACTTGACCAAGTCAAGGTACAGTGATCCCTGCTGGAGCAAGAAACAGCAATCGGTAACAGCCTCCGAGCACGTTTCGTTGTGGGGACTACCGATCGTAGCTGGCAGACGAGTCAACTATGGTCGAATCGATCCCGACGTCTCGCGATCGATCTTTATACAGGAAGCTCTGGCAGCCGGGCTGTTGGAGGCCAACTTTGATTTTCTTAATCACAACCAGTGGTTGATCCAGCAGATAGAAGCTGAGGCCGCGAAAACCAGAGATCGTGGTTTGATTGTCGATACTCATTCGACGGAAGTCTTTTACCAGGAGCGACTCCCTTCGGACATCTACGACAAAGTCAGTCTTTCGCAAGCGCTTCAGCAATTGCCCGACCTGGATTCGAACTTGCGAATGACCCGGGCGGACCTGCTCCCAAACTCACAGATATCCGATTCGGCGTCATTGTACCCTGACGAAGTCCGGGTTGGATCCATGAAGATTCCTGTCGATTACCGGTTTTCACCGGGTGCCAACGACGACGGCGCGACCATCCGCCTTCCGATCGAAGCCATCGGGCAACTGGATGAAGTCCAGGCAGGATGGCTTGTGCCGGGTTTTATGAAATCCCAGGTCATCGCCCTGATTCGAAGTCTGCCCAAGTCAATCCGGCGGAGTCTTGTCCCGGCCCCCGAGACCGCCGAACAAGTCGTGCAGAACATCGAGTTTGGCAAAGGCAATTTTATCGACGCTGTCGCCAGAGAGCTGAGTAGATGCGGCGGCATGCCGATCCAACCGTCTCAGTTCAAATTGGAAAAGATTGACGATCACCTGAAAGTAAATCTGCAGGTCGTCGCTGATTCGGGAGACGTGATTGCTGAGGCGAGGTCTTTGACAGAACTTCGAAACCAACTGGGGCCACAGCTTTCCACCAGCTTTGTCGAAGTTGATGACGACACTTGGCATCAGGACGGTCTGACCGATTGGACGTGGGGTGATTTGCCGACCGAATCGACGATCTGTCGGGGCGCCACTCAACTGGCGGCTTATCCAACGATCGTCGATCAGCAGACGTGCGTGGGGTTGCGACTTTCGGATTCTCGAACGGCAGGCGAGGCCCAGACCCGTCGAGGGCTTGTCCGGCTTTATCAAATACTGAATCGAAAATCACTCAAATCTCAAGTGAACTGGTTGCCCGATCTGGATCGCCATTGTTTGACGCTGTCCAGAGTCGTTCCCCTGGCCGATATCAAGCCGCAACTGGCAGATTTAATTGCCAGAATTGGTTTCGTTGAAAACCAAAACCTTCCAGGATGCGAAGCCGATTTTCGGAAATTGCAGTCCACGGCGGCGGAACGAATCGGCATCGCCACACAGGAAGTCGCCAGTTGGCTACCCAAATTTGCCGACCGCCTGCACGAAGTACATCTTGGTTTGGATGAACTGCCAGAGCGTTTCTTGGCCGCCCAAGGAGACATCCGCCAACAATTGCTGCATTTGACGTCCACCGATTTTTTGGCGGCCACCGAGTGGAATTGGTTGCAGCAATTTCCGCGCTATTTGCAGGCCATCAGCTATCGAATCGATCGGTTGGGCTCAACCGATCTCGCCAAGGATCGTTCGGCAATGGATTTAATCCGTTCGTTCTGGGAGCGATTCGAAACGGTTTCGGAATTTCATGCGACGCAAGCCATTGTTGACCCGGAACTTGGCCGCTATCGATGGATGATCGAAGAGTTCCGTGTCTCCTTGTTCGCCCAACCACTCGGCACCAGTCTTAAAGTCTCGGAACAAAGACTGGAAAAACAATGGTCACAGGTTCGGCAATCTTGAATTGCGCGTCAGGAAAACGAACTACACTTTCTGATCAAGAGCATCTTTGTGTCGCTGAATTAATTCCCGCCAAATCCGTTCCCGCCAAATGAATTCCCGCCGAATCCATTACTGCCACCAGTATTCGGTTGGGAACCGGTGGATCGGGGATTCGTAGGCGGTTGTTGAAAACCGCTACCGCCACGTCCGCTATTATTGTCGCCGTTCTTGGGAAACTGTCCTTCAAACCCGGAATTGGCGGTGCGCGACGTTGGACCGTTGAGCGGGGGCAGGCTTCCGGGTGACGAATTCGAGGGAAGGTTGGAAGCGGAGTTTCCAAATTGGCTCGGCCGGCCGAAGCCGTTGGGGCCGGTCCGACTTGCATTGATGGAGTTGCCGCTGCGGCCATTTTGGCTCGACAACCGGTCAGATCGAGTTGGGTTGCCGAATGAATTCCGCGGTTGTCCATAACGACCGGGAGAAAGCTGAGAGTTTCCGGAATCGCGATTGGCAATCTGGCTCTTGGCCGGCTTGGGTTTGGCAATCAACATATCGACCAGTTGTGTCGGCGGAGGATTAAACCGACCGAATGTCGTCAAGGAATAGTCGCCGATTGCCTGATTGTAGGCGATCACCGACGCGATCAAGTCCTGTTCCGCTGCGCGCCAGAGCTTCGCCGCTTCCATGACCGTTGCGAACGTCGTCTGCCGGTTCCTTAAAGCGTCGCTTGCGTTTTGGGCGGCCGTTTGGGCAAGCTCAACCGTTTGAGCTCGATCCGAGATTAGCTGAAGTTTTTTTGGCAGGATGGAATCGATTCCTCGTATTCGAGTCGGAATCAAGCCCCGCGATTTGTAAAGATCGTAGTTAGTATTGTAGTTCTGAACGATCGGCTGATCCGAAGGCAACGGCTTGATGTCGGATCTGCGGCCGGGCATAAAATCTGTCAACAAGGATTGAGACTTACCCAATTGAATCTCTGCAGCCAGCATTTGATTTCTTGCCGCGGACCTGGCCGCATTCAGCAACGCTAAATCAACTTTCGAGCTGGGCGTGGCAATGGAATTCAACCAACGAACATGTTTAACGCGGCTGAGCAATGTCGCCCAGTCATAGTAGGTTTCCCAATACTGCTGCACCATGGCTCCGCGTTGACCGGGAGTTATCGGCTGTTGCAACATTTCCAGCATCGAGGTCGGTTGCCCTGGCAGTGGATCCGGCGCGGCGGAAACGCGATACCGATCCATCAAGCGCATTGCCAAGTCGGTATTCGTCGACTGACGAACGTTCATCGATTGATTGAATCCTGTCGGTCGGACGCGGTTATCGTCGTATCCGCGGTCCGGTGCTCCCGCATTGGCGGTACTGGGCGGAATCACGAGACGGCTGGAAGAATTGGGAATGGATTGATTCGAAAAATTCGTTGTGTTGGATAACGGTTGGACCGGGATCGACGGCGCGCGAAACGATTCTGGCGTCGTGGGCTGGCTACCAGCATCGTAATTCGAACTCTGAGTTGGCAGCTGTTTCGTCGAAGTCGACCTATTCGAATCACCCATCGACATGCCGTTTGGCGATTCGCGAAGTTCGTTTTGTGTTAACGCCGGAAGACGATTGCCTGGAGCCGGGTTCGTCAACCCTTGCTGGGGCAAAGCGGGTAGCATGGAGGGTTGATTGGACGGTGGTTGATTGGACGGTGGTTGATTGGACGGTTTTACGAATGGATCATCGAACGCGAAAGTACCAGTCGCCTGACCACCGTCGCCAGATCCGTTTGGGGATTCTGACTGGGTTCCACTGGGGGAAGAAGTTTCTGTGAACGATCCCGGTGGGGAAGATTTTGCCATGATGACCCCGCGAGGGACCGAGGGTGCCGGAGGCATGGGCATCTCCAGCTGGGCGGACGGAATCGTTTCCGAGTCCGCTGGGTTGCTCCCGCTCTGGCTAACACTGGCGGTACCGTTGGCACCAACCTCCCGTGTTTCAAGTATCGAGGATTCAGCCGCTGCGTCGCCCCGATTGACTTCTTGTGCATCCGTGGAGAGAGACCAGCAACCGACCATCAGCATGACAACCAGTTGAAACGAAGTGTACTGCCCGAGCGTCCATTTCACGTTCGCGGGCACTTCGGTTGTGGCGGAAAGCGGCGTTGTCCCTACGTGGAGATTCCCGACGACTGAAAGATGGGGTGAAACGAGCATCCTTGCACCTTTTGTTTCAACAATTTGAATTACGCCTTCCTGCGTAATGCTGGTATTTCCAAGCACCAGCCGGGCATAACTTGTCGCCTAACCGAATTTGAGTCAATGCTAATCGCAAATAGCAAACCCGGTTCTGGCTGAACGGAAGATCGTCGGAATCAGACCCAAGCCGTCGGAATCAGCCTGAATACCCTAAACCACCATTTCCTTGCAGTTAGACTCTCAAAACGGAATAATGCTATCGCATGAGCTTGAGCGATGCCAATTTCAGTTTGCCTATTTGTCATCCTGAGGTCGTACTCTCCCTTCATGAAGAGCCACTGATTACAAATTCATAAATGCTCAAGCGAGCGGGTTTGCCAATGAATATTTTTGAATGCGGTCATAAGCATCGGGTTTTCGCAGTTGTCCTGTCCGTTTTATTCAGCATTGCTCCGTTCGCGAATTCAACGGTGACGGCCTTTCAATTTGCCAATCCACCGGAAATCAAATCGTCGAGTCAAGCCATGCTGGTCCGCGAACTCTTGGATTCCAGATGGTCGCGGGAAGGCACAAATGAATTGGATTCCCGGAAATCGTATTCCAGCTCGAATTCCCCGACGCCGGTTGAAATGCTGGCCTTCGTCCTGAATCGAATGCAACACAACAAGTCGCGTGAAGCGATCAAGGTCGCCGGCCAATTGACGCGCCGATACCCTACGAGCGTCGACGGTTGGATGATAAGAGCTTGGCTGAGTGCCTTGATCAACGATTATGAAAGATCACTGATTGACATGCGATCCCTCAAGCAACAGCTCACTAACCAGCCGAAATTGACCCAACCGCAAAAAGAAATCATCTACCAGCGGATGGGCAAATTGGTTGGCTACTTGCAAGGACCGGTTGGAGACAAAGTCAACCAGGACATCCTGAAGTCAACTATCATTTTCATCGCCGCCGGACTGCCAGCACAGACGATGGAAGAATTCAATAAAAGCCGAGAGGACGTCCTGACACGATTTGAAGATTTGGCAAAAGCCCAGAACATCAGCGTTCAGGATCAACTTGCCAGACAGCAAATCACCGACGAGCAAACCGAGCGGACTCTGACCAACCAAAGTCAAATCCTCAATCAATCGCTTCAACAAATTGCCAGCGAGATAGAGCTGGTTCGGTCCGAGGGGAACCAGCAATTATCCAATCTCGACGCCCAGCGGCTTCCGCTCGAAAACCAATTGACCACGCTCTCCAGCCAGATCAGCCAAGCCAGCTACGATCTGCAATTGCTGTACACCGATTTATACTACGCTCAACAGGTGCCTCCGATTCATCGAACTTCGATCTTCTTTTTATCGGATCAGATTCGTCGCCGCGAATTGGAACTGTACACAATGGAGGCAGATGCAGCGGCAATCTCCGACCAGCTACAGTTGCTGCAGTCGCAAATTGCTCGCACACAACTCACCTTTGAAGCGCGATTACGCAACCTCGATCGAGATTACGCCAAGTTGAACAATTCCAATAAACGAACCCAAATCAAATTGGCGAAAATTGCTTCCGGCCCAAGCATCGCTGACGGAAAGCGAGAGGCATTAACCAGCCGATTGACGGCGTTAACCTCTTATGATCCCTTTCCCGTGGAACTCTATCGACAACAGCTTCTTGATCTTTTGCCTAACAAGTAGCGACGTCCAACATGCCGCAGTTGGGACCAGCCGTATTTGCGCACTGACGGCGATGACGACAAACCAACAATCAAGGAATCGAACCCAGCAGTCGAGTAATCCACGGGTTCAGATTCTCGACCGGTAATCCGACAACATTCGATTCCAGCCCCGACTGGACGTGAACCCAATCCAATCCATCCTGATATCCAAAACCGCCCGCCTTGCCTCGCCACCCGTTGGAATCGAGGAACCGCTGCATTCTCGGTTCACTCAACTTGTCCATAACCAATGAGGTCGATTCCAAATACGTTTGGTGAAGATTCGACGGCCGGTGCCAAAGGCAAACTCCCGTCAAAACTTGATGCTGTTGGCCACTCATCAAACGCAACATCCTGGCTGCATCTTCTCGAGATTCCGGTTTGCCCAAAACTTGATCACCACATTGGGCAACGGTATCAGCAGCCAGGATAATGCCCTCGTCCACGCGGCGAGCAACAAATCTCGCCTTCAATAAAGCCGATTCAACCACCCGTTCGGCGGGGGTCGCCTCGGCTGACGCAGAACGCTCAACATGATCTGGCGGAGCCAGCACATCAAATTGAAACCCTGCCTGCTCCAGCAACTGGCGTCGTCGCGGAGATTGGCTCGCCAAAATCAGTTTGACGTTATCATGGTTCATCGGTTCGTCCAGGACATTCATCCGAAATCAAAATGCCACGCGGTCTTAAAGTACTGTTCGAAGATAACCATTTGCTGGTTGCTGACAAACCCACCTTGCTCCCCACCATGGGCGTCAAGCAAGGCGTAGACAGCCTTGTCGATCAAGCAAAGGCTTACCTGCGCGAAAAGTATCAAAAACCTGGCAACGTTTACTTGGGCGTCGTCAGCCGGCTTGATTCTCACGTTTCCGGCGTAATCGTGTTGGCCCGCACGTCCAAGGCAGCCCGTCGACTCACCGAACAATTCCGATTGCGGCAGGTGGAGAAAACGTACCTGGCCATCGTTCCGGAATCCGAAACCCTACCGGCAGCCGGCCGATTGCAGCACCGGCTGGTCAAGAACGAATCGCAACATCGCATGCTCGCACTGTCCGAAAACGCGCCTCACCAAGCGCTTGAGAAAATGGCCAGCATGGTCTACGAGACCGTCGGACGGCACAAAAAACAGCGATTGTTACGAGTTACTTTGGAGACCGGACGAAAACACCAGATACGAGTTCAACTTGCGGCGAGTGATTGCCCGATCGTCGGAGACCGGAAATATGGCAGCGAATTACCTTTCGAAAAAGGAATTGCCTTGCATTCCTATCGCTTGACGTTGTATCACCCGACGCGAAAGGAGCCCCAATCGTTTCAATCGGAACCGCCCGCGTTTTGGCGAATCCGTCGTTTCGGATAGAATGATCGCTTCGGAGTAGAATGAAATCTGCTCGCGAACTTTTATTGTAATTGTTCGGCGAGGATCCGATGGCATTGATGTCCGCACGCTCGCGGCTCAGACCATTTCCTTCTGTCGCGTTATTTGAAGAAATCAGATTTCCGACTGCCGTCGCCCTGTATCGCTGACTTCGATGACAACCTCAAAAACCAGCTTCCGAGAATCCGCACTCACCAGCGAACTGGTCACTGAAGACCAGCTGAGGAAGGCCATTGCGTTGATCGTACAGGCCAAGGGTGGCGATCCGGTGGTAGCTGGCGAGATCACCGAGAAACAACTCGCCAGTCAATTAGTGGAAATGAAGATCCTTTCCGCGTACCAGGCGGATCAGCTGCTGATGGGTCGAACCAGATTGAATCTTGGGCCCTACATTATCACGGACTGGATCGGCCAAGGCGGAATGGGCCAGGTTTTCAAAGCCGTGCATGAGATGCTGGGACGGGAATCGGCCATCAAGGTGCTGCCGCTACACAAATCGACGCCGGAATCGATTGAAAATTTCCGTCGGGAAATTCGAGCCCAGGCAAAGCTGGATCACACCCACCTGGTGAGAGCCTACGATGCCGGGGAAGACGGAAATGTACATTATCTCGTGGTCGAGTATGTTCCCGGGACCGATCTTCGACGACTGGTGCGGTCCAAAGGCAAGTTGTCGGTTCAGCAAACCGCGAACATTATCAAACAGTCAGCCGAAGCGCTTAGTCATGCCCACAAACAGGGCTTGATCCATCGGGATATTAAACCCGGCAATATACTCGTCACTCCCGACGGTACCGCAAAACTTTCCGACCTCGGGTTGGCGTTTTACCTTCATGATCAGACCGATCCTCGCAAGGGTAAAATTGTTGGTACGGCGGATTATCTTTCGCCGGAGCAAATCAAAACGCCGCACAACATCACGCACGTCAGCGACATCTATTCACTCGGTTGTACAATGTACTATGCCGCGACTGGAAAAGTCCCTTTTCCAGGTGGCACGCCGAAAAGCAAAGCACAGCGGCATCTGGAAGAGACCCCTTGGCATCCTCGCCGATTTAACGAAGACGTCAGCGATGACTTCGTGGATTTAATCGGCGACATGATGGAGAAAAATCCGCGGGAGCGGATTCAATCCGCTGATGAAGTGGCCGCCCGACTGGCCCCTTGGGCAGCCGACAACAGTCCTTTAATCGGTGAAGAACTGGATCTTCGGTCTCGTTGGAATTCGGCCCCGGTGCCGTCTTCGGACGTCGATGCACAGGATACCGACCCCAATATCGATGAAGTCGCCGAGATGGCGATGAGCGAAATCAGCGATGCGTCTCACAACCTGCAGGGAACCGGCGAAAGTTCAACTGACACGGGGACATTGTCCGAGTCCGGCACCCGCAAACCTCCGCCCCCCGTCTCCACGATTGGCCAATACGGCGCCGCTGGCAGGTTGCGCGAGCATGAGCTTACCTTCACGATGTCGGCATTGTTTATCACCGCTGTCACTTGCCTGGCGATCGGGATCCTCACCGGTTTCATTGGTGGATACCTGTTGGCGAAATAGTCCGTTTACGCCCCCTGGCAGCGTTTTCTGATTGCAAACCCGGCAGTATCAGGCCAGGATCGGCAAGACTTCCGTCTGCAAGCCACCCGTTACCTGGACCTTTGATTCTTCGTCAACAAAAACGTTGATTTCGGATCGAACCCCAAACTCATCGAGATAAATCCCGGGTTCGATTGAAAAACAGGTACGCGGCATGACCAAACGATCTTCGCGTGTTTCCAGATCGTCCATGTGAGCGCCATTACCATGCGTTTCTTTGCCAATGCTATGGCCAGTGCGGTGAATAAAGTATTGACCGTAACCGGCGGCGTCAATCACATCCCGAGTAGCCCTGTCGATTTGCCAGCCCTGCAATGGCTCTCCCTTTTTAAATGCCTGTCGGGCGCAATCAATCCCCGCGTCGCGGGCAGCGGCCACAATGTCGAAAATCTCGGTGTACCTCGCGGGAACTTCTGTCCCAACGAATCCAACCTTGGTCAGGTCGCTATAAACTCCGTCCGGGACATCCATCTTGGCCCACATGTCCAAGAGCACGAAATCGCCCTCGTTGATCTCCGAATCGGATCCAGGTCGTGGCGAATAATGCGGGTCGCCGCTATTGGGTCCGACCCCCACGATCGGCGGATGATAGGTCGTCATGTGGTGCTCCGCATAGTAGTCCATCACGGCTTGCTGCACTTCGGACTCCCGAAGCGATTTACCGGATCGCACGTGATCCGCGATCATTTCCCAAGCCATGTCGAACGCCGCCTGATTAAGTTTGTCGGCCTCCAAATGCAGTTGCCACTGACGATCCGACCAGCGGGCTTCAAAGTACTGGATCAAGTTGCCGGAACTCTGCACATCGACACCGAAAGATCGAACCAGCTCTACAGTTCCGGCATCAACCCGGGAAACATACGGATTGGAATTGTTTGGCGAATATTCCATGGCAACTTTCTTTGCACTTCCCATGATTGCCTGGATGCCTTTGTGCAAATCCTGCCAAGTCAGATAAACGTGTTTCTCGCCGGGCAAATGATCGAGGGCCGTGGATTCGATTCGGTGGACCAGTTTTTTTGGAGTTCCATCTGCCGGAATAAAATAAAAGAAACGTCGCGAGCCGATCGTATCCTCCGGAATCTGAAGCACTCGCATGGCCAATAAATTCAGGCCACGGAAGTCGTAAAGCAGCCAACCGTCAAATCCAAATCTGGCAATGGCCTCCTGAATTTCTTCCAAATCAAACGAAGTTTCCGTCATTTTCGACATTCTCAAGTTTCCCGTGAAGAAGTTTTTGGATCGGTTGGCAAGCTCAATCATGCCGCTTCTGGACCCGTTTGAAAAGCAGATCGGGAATTTATTTGTCCCGTCGCACGTCAAGAAACTACAAAGGCAGCGGCGAATGAGTTTTAATGGAGAGCGCCTCGGCTACGTCGGCGTGTACAACTCAAATACATGATTCTATCAACAATCAGGTCCAACGATGAAATGGTTCACCTCAAAATTTGTCGCTCTGACGATTGCCGCCGGTTGCATGCTGTTCGCCAATCCAGCGGCATGGTCCTTTCAGATCGCAGAACTGGCAGCCCAACAGGATCAGCAAGACCATGCGGACGAGACTCACAAGGATCATACTCACGACGATCCCAAGGCTGAAAAAACCGGACAAAAAGACGAACCGGTTACCGACACCTCTAAACTATCCGGCCCCGAAAACACCGTCGATTCGAAGTTTGTCCGATTCCACATGTGGGATGGATCCATCGTTGGCGGTGAAGTGACCGTCGACCGGATCGAAGTCGAAACGGAGTTCGGAAACCTGCAAATCCCCGTCGATAAGATCTTAAAATTCTATCCCGGGCTGAACAGTATCCCGGCCCTCAATGAACGGATCACGGAACTGGTCGCAGGGCTTGGAGATAAGAACTTCGACATACGAGAAAGCTCGCACCGCGAACTGGTTGCGATGGGAATCCAGTTGCGAGAGGAAATCAAACGGTTTGATGACGGCGGTAGTGCGGAACGCAAAAAACACCTCGACGAGATCCGTAAACAAATCGACTCGATGGTCGATGAAATGGACGAATTCGGTGAACCGACGGACGAGAGACCATTGATTCGGGGCGACGAAATCGTGACAGAGAACTTCTCGATCGTAGGAAAAATCCTACAAAAAGAGTTTCAGTTAGGCAGTAAGTTCGGAGTGTTGACCGTAGAGCTCGGCGATATCCGTCTCGGCGATCGGGCATTTAAGGAACCCAAGGTGGATATCCGAAAAACCGTTGAGGTATCCGGTACCGCTTTCTATCAGAAACAACCGGTTTCCACGAAGATCCGAGTCAATCGAGGAGACAAAATATCCATCCGTGCCAGCGGCACCGTACAGTGGACAAACTGGAATACTTCGTCGGGACCTGATGGACTCTCCAATCAAGGCCAATGGCAAGGCATGAATTCTGGATGCCTGGCAGCCCGCGTCGGGAATTCACCCAGCTATATCAAAATCGGAAGCAACGGAGAGTTCACCGCCAAACAAAAGGGAGTCCTCTATTTGGGGGTGGCCATTCGTGACAACTATGCCAACAACAATGGCTACCGTTGGGACGGTGGGTACACAGCCAAAATCGTCGTCAAACCAGCGTCCGCTGATTAAATTCGATCCCTTCCCCGCCGAACCGGGTTTTTCCTATCAAACCAGCGTTAACGTTGTCTTCGCAGTCGATTCGAAGATCCTGATCCCTCCGGCGCTGCCTGACGCATGGCCTGCACGGCGGCTTTCCCCGTTTGGGAAGTTCCTGCGAGGAAATTATCGATCTGGGCCTCTTCCTTCAGTTTCATGAATTTTTCATACATGGCCAGCCGCATTTTCTTTTCCAGGATGTTGGCTTGAAGCTCTCCTCGCACGGCATCGAAATCGGTTACCACGGGTTCGGTCATACCCTGACAATACATGATTACCCAATGTTCACCGACCTGAATCACCTTGGAAATTTCTCCCGGCTGGAGATTGAAGGCTTCCTTCTCCAGTTCTTCACGTCCGCCATGCCGCTGAATCGGGGGCACTTGGCCAAAGTTGTTTTTTGAGGCCGGTTCAATGGAGTATTGATTGGCCAACTTCCCGAAGTATTCGGCAGTCGGATTGGCCGTCGCCATATTCCACACTTTGAGTGCCTGGCGATGATCGTTGGCGACAACGACCAGTACTTCGACGCGCGGGCCAAAATTTGCTTCAAAACCTTTTTGCATGTCCTCCTGCGTTACGCTCACGCTGCCTTCGACAAGCTTCTTTGTCGCGACCGAAGGCCAAACTTCATCACTCACGTAGAACTCAACCTTCGAAAGATCGTTTCCCGTGACGAATTTCAGCCAGCGATCAATATCGACCGAGCCATCCTTGTTCAAGTGGCCAATCGACGCGGCGGCGCGCGCTATCTCGGCATCAATGTCTTCCTGGGTAACCCGCAACCCGTTCTGTTGAAGTGCCTGCCTAAGTAACGTTCGGTTGATTTCCGTGTCCAGCATATCCCTGCCAAAACGGACGATGCATTCCTCAGCGACCTGGTTCTTCAGGATCTTCACGCCATTTACCGTCGCCGCGACGCCAGGCATTTGCTGGCTGAGTTGGGGGTCGTTGATGACGTTCTGAATCTTCGCATTTTTTTGCATTTCGACAAACAACTTCATCGCAGCATCTGACATCTTTTCATTGGAAATTTGTTCCATGTAACGGTCATGAACTGCGACCACCTGTTCCGGCGTCAGTTGTTCTGCAGGAAAAATGCGCTCGCACCGCAAGACGATGAATTTATCGGCGATTTGAACGATGTTTGAAATCTGTCCGGGCTCAAGCGAGAAAGCGACTTGCTCAAACTCGGGCAGTCCCGAATTCCTGCGTACTGGCGGCAACAGACCACCAATCGCTTTGCTGTTTGGATCAATCGAATGTTGCTTTGCCAGCCGTTCAAAGTTTTCCGGATTCCCTTTGGCCGCGGCGAGTATTTCGAGTGCCCGGTCTTGCGTGTCCAAGACGATCTGGCGGACCTGGACCTTGGACCCGAATTCGAATTCCATCCGCTCCTGCAGTTCCTCTTGAGTGACCTGAATGCTTCCGGCCACCAGGCGCCGCAGCGCCAGCTTGTTCCAAATGTAATCGTTCTTGATACGGTCGACCGACATGTCACGCTTGCTGCTGATCAACTTCAACCAGCGTTCCGCCGACATCCCAAATTGTTTGGCTTCCGCCGAAATATCGTTGGCGATGTCCTGTTCGCTGATCACAATGCCTTTTTTTCTGCACTCTTCCAGCACCAGCACTTTATTGACGATATCCTCGATCACGTCCTCGCCAAATCGGCTCATGCATTCATGCGCGACCTGTTGACGAGTCACCGGCTGACCGTTGACAACCGCGAGGGTTTCGATCTGTTGAGGAACGGGACTGTTGGGCTGTTGTGCTTGAACCTGGAAGCCACAGGCAAAAACACTGGCAAATGCCAGCCACCCAATGAAGGTTTTTTTCAATCCTTGACATCCCTGATTTGAATCGGCAGTGAAAGCCATCTCGGTTTCTCCATAAACCTGGCACTGAGTGTTGGGTCCGGCTGACGATATCGCCCAACGTACTTTTATCCGAATTGGGGTCGCGGGACCCTACGATTTATTCGCCGGGAGTATAGAAACCCATTCGATTCAGCGTCAATACATATCAAGAGATTGAGAGAGTTCGACAACACGACGCTAGCGTAACAGCGCGACGCATTGAGGTGTATTGATCTCACTCGCCCGCGGATAATTCAACCTGGACGCCACCAGGACCAGGAAACCGGTGGTGGTTTCAGTGGGAAAATGAAATGGCCGGTTCTAGATTGCTCCTGGTGCTCTGGTACACGTAAAGATTCGAGTTGAAGTCTTCGATGGCTGTGGCTTCCAGCGCAAGATGCCAGAGCCACGTTGTCTAACCGAACGTCTGAAGACCGGTTCCAATAATTTCGCAAACGGGTCGGCTAACGGTTTTGCGGGGACAGGGAAGACCAACGAACACTTTCAATTTTTTGAGAATGCTGCTGGCCGGAAGTCAGAGAAGCGAGCCTTGGACTGTCCCCGGTCCAGTCGACCTCCTAGCAGGCCGCCCCGATTCGGTCGTTGAATGCCGGCATCGGGATCAATTTGCGGAGGTTCCTTTTGGAGCGGGATTTGGTCATCGACTGGGGCTACTTCCTGACTTTGTGCTTCTGATTTCGACGCACCTGGCGCGATCCGGGAATCCAAAGTGGAAGGTTCCGTTTCAACGTTGGATGGAATCCCGTAATAAAATGAACTTGGGTCAGGCACGACGGAAGCTTGACCAAACGGCTGAGAGATTAAGTGCGAGTTGTGCATGGTCCAGGGATTGTAGTAATCCGTATTTGGACCTGGGTTTCTCCAGTGATAGCCGGGGCCAATTCCATGGCCTGCCCAACGCATCAATCCGCGTCCTGGTTTGTACGGCCCGCGTAACTGGGCCTGGCAGTCGGTTGACAGAACCGTCGTTGCCAGTATTGCTGAAACAAAAAAGCAGTTTGCCAATCGCCAAAACATGGGGTCGAATCCTTTCGGTAGAACAAGCCATTGGTCCGGATCCCATCCTGTCGAGAGTCGGCACTCGCAGGCGAAACGGGATTTGATGCGAAGATAGCCCGCAATTGCTATCGCCCATCGGGGTTGGGGGACTTCAGCGGGAACCGCCACACGGACCAATGCCAATGAAGTCTTTCGCTGGTCGTACCACCGGTTCGTTTTGCAGCAAACGATTCAGTTGGCACGATTATGCCGAATTCGGCGATACAAAAGAAAAACCGTCACGCTGCGGAGATCGTGACGGAATTCTGGTGCTGCCAATCTATTTCCGTTTTGGATGGGAACGAGGCTTGCGACTAATCAATCGGCAGCAACGGAGTCCGATCGGTTTTTCCTTTGACTTCGATTTTCACATCATCACCGGTATCGAATTTTCTGTCCGGACCGGCACTTCGAACGACCGCATGGCCGACTTCCGCGTCAAAACGAAGCGATTCACCCCATGGATCGACGTGCTTGATCACCAACATGTTCGCGTCAATATCATTGGGCAATTCACCATCGTGGTTTTCGCGAAATTCGACGATTTCCGATGACGCCAATGTCAACAAGCCCTTCGTTTCATGGACCTGCTTCTTAACGACCCGTTGATAGTGATGCATTCGTTGTCGCTGTGCCCGATGCGACTGGTCGGCAATCGCTCCAAACACCAAGGCGACCGCTAATCCGACTCCGATCAACGAGGTCACCGCTCCGATCGCTGCCATTTTTTTTCCGGGACGGCGTAAGCCAACCAGGCTGATCACGAGCGGGATCGGGGCAAGGAAGCCAGCGGTCATCAGGCTCGCAAACGACATCCACATACCGTTGAATCCCCACCAATTGAACTTTCGGCGGGCAGACCGAGCCGGAACGTCAAAACCTATATAAATCGGCGGTTGGCGACGCGCCGAATGCCGCTGATTGAAAGGTACGTGAAAGGCCATGGATCCAAATCCTCCTCAACATTGGTTAGCTTCTGGTTTTATTCGCGGCAAACCCCGCCTCCTTTGGAAAATTCCAATTTTTTTTGAGACGTCGAACGGAAAACGAGAACCAGCCGCAAAAACCCTATTTTCAATTCTTCCGCATACGGTTTGACTGGTCGAATTCATCCGCCAAGCGGCTCCATTCTTCCAAGGTTCACCAAAGCGTCGCAGATGGGAATCTGGGTTGGTAAACGACTGGCCGAAAAGACGTAAATAATTGACAACAAACAGTTTGTAAATTTACAATCGAGGACGGCCTCGGAAACCTCGGATTCAAAGACGATTGAGAAAGATCTTGTAATGACTGATTTTCACAGGA
Source organism: Pirellulaceae bacterium (assembly GCA_942492215.1). Lineage (GTDB taxonomy): Bacteria > Planctomycetota > Planctomycetia > Pirellulales > Pirellulaceae > Mariniblastus. The sequence continues at coordinate 140,600 of CALODY010000016.1, read as the reverse complement.
CTTCAATGCGTTCCCACTTCCTCATTGCATTGATTTTTGCAGTCCTCTCGACGTTTTGCAGCCATTCGACACTGGCGGCCAGCCCCCATTCCCCGCAAGACCAAGCAAGTACAGCTCAACCAGCGGGTGCCGATCAGATTGCTGCCGATGAAGCTGCGGCAAGAGAGCAGGTCGCGACCTCAAATGAAGCCGACTGGATGGTCAAACTCGACACATGGTTCGGTGATTACCTGGTAACGCCAATGGCAACCGTTCTGTTTTTTGACTTTTTTACCGGTCCGGAGGCCGCAAATCCCAACGACCATCAGTTTACGAATTTCGTCAATAGCTGCCGTGGGACGCTGGGCGTCCCTAAAGAGGGATGGCTGGGGACGAGCGTCCCGTTTGTCGTTGCCTGGCTATTCCTGGGAGGAATTTACTTCACCTTCAAAATGAGCCTGATTAACATCCGGGGCTTTCGGCATGCGATTCGGTTGGTCCGAGGAATTTACGATGATCCCCACGACGCAGGCGATGTGTCACATTTTCAAGCCTTGTCCGCCGCACTGTCTGCCACGGTGGGTTTGGGGAATATCGCCGGTGTTGCGTTGGCAATCGCCGCTGGAGGTCCTGGCGCGACATTCTGGATGATCATCATTGGCTTGATCGGCATGTCCAGTAAATTCACCGAATGCACGCTCGGACAAATGTACCGAAAAACCGATGAGGCGGGTCAAATTTCCGGTGGACCCATGCATTATCTGAAGGATGGTTTAACCGAAATGGGGTTAAGACCCCTCGGCATATTCCTGGCTTTCGTTTTTTCAATTCTTTGTATTGGGGGATCGATCGGTGGAGGAAACACCTTTCAGGTAGTTCAGTCGCTTGGCGCCATCAGCGAAGATCCACTCTTCTCCTTCCTGAAGGCAGACCAGTATCCTTGGATTTACGGACTGGTAATGGTCGTCCTGGTCGGATTAGTCATCATTGGCGGCATCAAATCGATTGGCCGTTGGGCCGCCCGTATCGTGCCGGTTATGTGTGGAATTTACGTACTGTTTGCACTGTTCATCATTGTCAATAACAGCGCCGCTGTTCCGGCCGCGATGACCATGATATTCACGGAGGCCTTCAACCCGGACGCGGTGTACGGCGGTTTCCTTGGCGTGCTGGTCATTGGGATTACACGGGCCGTCTTTTCCAACGAAGCCGGCACCGGATCGGCTGCGATTGCGCATTCAGCCGCCAAGACAGATATTCCGGTTCGGGAAGGTATCGTCGCTTTGCTTGAGCCTTTTATCGACACGGTGGTCGTCTGTACCATGACGGCGTTGGTAATCATCGTGACCGGGGCCTATAACAACCCGGAAACTGAGGCGATTCGAGCGATCGGCAACGGCGCCGCTCTGACCTCCTATGCCTTCCAAACTGGAGGCTATGAGTGGTTCAAATACGTGCTCTACGTGGCCATGTTCTTGTTTGCTTTTTCCACCTGTATTTCCTGGTCGTATTACGGCGAACGTTGTTTCACCCAGTGGTTCGGTAAGCGATCATCTATCGTTTACAAAATTCTGTTTTTGACTTTCACTTTCCTGGGATCGATCGTCAGTGCGGGAAACATTCAGGCTTTCAGTGACATTCTTATTCTCAGCATGGCGTTGCCCAACATCTTGGGCGTGTTGCTATTGAGCGGTAAAGTCAAGGTTCAACTTGACGATTATTGGGGTAAGGTAAAATCGGGCGAAATTCAGCCCAACAAGTCTTCTTAGGCAACCGAACCGAACAAAAAAAGGCAACGGGCCTCAATCCGTTGCCAAATCGGTCAACACGATCCCAACCCAACCGAAGGTGCCAAACCTCGCGAGAATGTGGTCGCTGCTTCTGGTGGATGGTCGCCAATCTGGCTATGACGCGACGATGTGATGCTTTTTCGCCAATATCGCTTTGGAAATTCGCCAAACTGACTTTTTGGTGAATTTTCACATTTCTAATTGTTTTAATTGTTTTAAATCCATATGATTTCCGGTAGAGTCATCGAAAGGCCAAATTTTAACAAAAATCTATGCAAAAACGCCTATCCGAGAACGATCAAACCATGATCGGTTTGCTGCGAAGCAATCCGGAGATGACGATCTGCCAGTTGGTGGATGAAATGGGCGTGACGGCCACTGCGGTTCGCCAACGTTTGACTAAATTGATGGCGTTGGGGCTGGTTGACCGGTCCCATTCTGCCGAAGGTCGAGGACGTCCCAGCCACCACTACAATTTGACGGATGAAGGCAGGAAAAGCCTGGCAAACAACTTGGGTGATCTGGCCGTCGTGCTCTGGCAAGAAGTGCAAAAGATCCCTGACGCTCTCACACGGCAACGAGTAATTTCGGGTGCCATGGAACGGTTGGCCGAAAAGTATGAGTCGCAAATTCGTGGTGCGACGTTTGAGGAACGAATGAAGTCAATCACGCACCTGTTCGCTGATCGACAGATTCCGGTTTCGTTTGAGAGCGATGGTGAATTGCCCATCATCAAGGTATTCGGATGTCCCTATCCAACGCTGGCGAAAGACAACCGGGATATTTGCGACATGGAAAAAGACCTCTTGGCCAAAGTGATTGGCCATCCGGTTGGTCGCTCTGCCTGCCAGCAGGATGGCGACCAATGCTGCTCTTTCCAGGCCGAACCGGTAGGAGCTTTTGCGGAGAAACAAAAGGCGATTTAGTTTCAAGATCACGACGGCAAACGTTCTTTTGTTTGCTGATCCAAATTTCAAGATAAACCCAACCACTGTTTTTAAGATACCGAAAGAACCATGACTGACGTACTGAAAATCGTAGACCTGCACGTTTCCATCCAAGACAAACCGATCTTGCGAGGTGTTAACCTGGAAATCAGACGTGGTGAAACCCATGCCTTGATGGGACCCAACGGCAGCGGCAAGAGCACGCTGGGTTTGGCCATCATGGGCCATCCTGGCTACGAGACCACACACGGCGAGATTCTGCTCAATGGTGAAAACATCCTTGAAATGGAACCGAACGAACGAGCCAGGGCCGGCATCTTCATGGCGTTTCAACGTCCGGTGGCCATTCCCGGTGTAAAAATGGCCGACTTCCTGCGCCATGCCACAACCAACGTTCGCAACCCGGATCGCAAAGAAGGCGAGGACCTGATTCCCATGCGTGAGTTCCGCAAGGAAATCAAATCAAAGATGGAACAACTCCAAATGGACAGCGAGTTTGCGCGGCGATACGTCAATGATGGTTTTTCGGGCGGGGAGATGAAACGCGCGGAGATACTCCAACTCGCCATGTTGCAACCCAAATTTGCAATCCTGGATGAGACCGATTCCGGCCTCGATGCAGATGCCGTTCGCTTGGCCAGTCAGTCGATTAACGAAATTGGCCACCGCAAAATGGGCCTGCTGATCATTACTCACCACGACAAACTGCTGGAGCACAATCCACCGAATTTCACCCACGTGATTCTTGGCGGAAAGATCGTTGAAACCGGCGGTAAGGAGTTGGCGGAAGAACTGCACGACAAGGGATACGAGCGAATTCGCGCCCAGTATCCTGAAGCGGCGAAAATGAACGATGAAAACGCCGTCGAGGAAGAATCTTTGGTATAGCACGACCGATCGTCGGTTGATCCTCACTTGATGATCGACCAGACGGACCGGATTTTAGAATACAAAAATTTTAACTATCAATGAGAGAATCCATGGCAACCGATATCACTGAAAGCCAAGAACTCAAACAGACCGAAATCAACAAGTACGACTTTAAAACTGAGACGACAGCGATCTTTAAGGCTCGTAAAGGCGTCGACGCTGAAATCGTCAACCAGATTTCCGATATCAAAAACGAACCAGACTGGATGCGCAAGTTCCGTCTGGACTCGCTGAAAATCTTTGAGTCCAAACCGATGCCAGAATGGGGAGGCGAGATTGACCTGGATTTCCAGGACATTTTTTATTACCTGAAACCCACGACTGACCAGGGCAAGAGTTGGGACGACGTTCCCGAGGAAATCAAGGACACATTTGAAAAACTTGGCATCCCCGAGGCAGAACGCAAATACCTTGCTGGAGTCAAAGCCCAATTCGAATCCGAGGTCATCTATGGATCTCTCAAAGAGGATTTGGCGAACCAGGGCGTGATCTTTACGGACACCGACACCGCCGTCCGCGAGCATTCGGATTTGCTCAGAGAGTACTTTGGCACCATCATCCCCCCCTCCGACAACAAATTCGCCGCCCTCAACAGCGCCGTTTGGTCCGGTGGCTCCTTCATCTACGTGCCGCCTGGCGTCAAGATCGATTTCCCCCTGCAAGCGTATTTTCGTATCAACGAAGAAAACATGGGGCAGTTCGAGCGAACGTTGATCATCGTCGACGAAGGGGCGCAAGTGCACTATGTCGAGGGCTGCACCGCGCCCATGTACACTAGCGAGTCGCTACACTCGGCCGTTGTCGAGGTTCTCGTCAAAAAGAATGGCCGCTGCCGCTACACGACTATCCAGAACTGGGCCAACAACATCTACAACCTTGTAACCAAACGCGCATTTGCGTACCAGGATGCGGTGATGGAATGGGTGGATGGCAACCTTGGTTCCAAGTTGACCATGAAATACCCGGCCGTTTACATGATGGAGCCCGGTGCACGTGGCGAGATTCTGTCCATCGCATTCTCCAGCAAAGGCCAACATCAGGACGCGGGCGCCAAATTGGTACACTGTGCTCCCGACACAACTGGCACCATCATTTCGAAATCCATCTCGAAAAACGGAGGCCGGAGTTCCTATCGCGGTTTGGCACGCGTTGAAAAAGGCGCCGTACGTTCCAAATCCAGCGTCGTTTGCGACGCCTTGATCCTGGACGCGGAGAGCCGCAGCGACACCTATCCCTACATTGAAATTGCCGAGCAGGATGTTTCGATGGGGCATGAAGCGAGCGTATCGCGTATCGGTGAGGAACAACTGTTCTACCTCATGAGTCGCGGACTCTCGGAAGCGGAAGCCAGCACGATGATCGTCAACGGTTTTATTGAACCGCTTGTGAAAGAATTACCCATGGAGTACGCCGTTGAGATGAATCGATTGATTCAACTCCAGATGGAAGGCTCGGTTGGGTAAACCAGCATCTGTTCCTGGAAACTCGGTCGGCAGCGAGTTGCCAGGACTCATTTCTGTGGCAAAAGTTAATCCTTGAAACTCAAAACCTGATTCCCAAAACTCCACGCAATGACAACCGTTACCGAAAACAAACTGACTTTCACCGATCAAGGCTTCCAATCATTTCTTGATTCTCGCGACGAGCCGGATTGGCTGACCGAATCCCGCACTGCGGCTTGGCGGCGTTTCTCCGAAATGGACTGGCCCGGCAACAAGGATGAGGAATGGATGCGAACCGACATTCGCATGTTTCATCTCGACAAATTCCATTTGCCCGGAACTTGCGACTCCGATGTTGCGATTTCGCAAGTCTTGTCGGAGGGGGTTGAATTGACCGGATCGCTGTCGACTTGCAACGGTGTCTCCACCAACTCAGAATCAATTGACCCGGCGTTGGTCGAGAAAGGTGTCATTTTTGGAAATCTGGCTGACTTGGCAGAAGAACACGGAGACCTGATCAAGAAGTTTTTGTTCCGGGCGGTCGACGGTACCATTGATCGTTTCGCGGCGTTGCACCAGGCGTGTTGGACGAACGGGACCTTCCTTTACGTGCCCCGCAATACGTGTATTGAAAAACCGTTTCACGCTGCCGCCACGATTTCTGGAAACGGATCCGATTTCGGCCACACGCTGATCATTCTGGAAGAAGGCGCCGAGGCGACCGTGCTGGCGGAATCATCCAATTCCCAAGGCGAAACCGGCCTGCATTGTGGCGCAGTCGAGATCTTCCTCGGCGACAGAGCCAATCTGCGATATGTCAATTTGCAGGACTGGAGTCAGAAAGTCTGGATGTTTGCCCATCAAAAAGCAGTTGTCGGACGGGATGCCAACCTGCAGTGGACCGTCGGAGCCCTCGGTTCCCGCCTGGCAAAAGTCAACCAACACGTCGCCTTACGAGGGAGAGGCTCCAACTGCCAAGTGAACGGTGTGATGTTCACCGAAGACAGTCAGCACCTGAGTTACCACACGCTGCAACATCACGAAAAACCGGATTCGAGAAGTGACTTCCTTTACAAATCGGCTTTGCAGGATCGTTCGCGAACCGTTTGGCGAGGCATGATCAAGGTCGATGCAGATGCCCAGCAAACCGACGGTTATCAACGCAACGACAATCTCCTGTTGTCCGACAAAGCTCGTGCTGACTCAATTCCGGGTTTGGAAATTGAAGCGGACGATGTCCGTTGTACCCACGGCTCCACCAGCGGGCGAGTCGATGAAGAATTGATCTTCTACGCACAGTGCAGGGGTTTCACTCGAAAGGAAGCCGTGCGCGCCATCGTGACCGGTTTCTTTCAGCAGGTCTTTGATCGAATCACTATTGAAAGTGTTCGGGATGCCCTGGGTGTCGCCATCGCGCGGCGAGTTCGCGATTACGAGTAAGGGGACTGCTTGGACACGTTCGCAGGATTTGAGTGTACCGAGGTTTTTCACTTGGACCGATGAATCACCGGCCTGGCAGAATGGATTCTCAAAACATGCCTGTGTAACCGATAACCTTTTCGATTTTATCCAGTTTTGAGAATAACTCCTGCGGGTTTTGAAAGCGATCCTCACGTCGTTTCTCCAGCATTCTCAATACGACATCCTGAAACAACTCCGGGACGGCCATCTGGAAGGTGCGAATCTTTTCGGGTTCTGAATTCTTGATCATTTCGAACAGCACCTCGGGATCTTCCGCGTTGAAGGGAGGCCTTCCGGCCATGACTGCATAGCTGACAGCGCCTAACGAATAGATGTCTGACCGGATATCCACTTTTTTCCCGGAGACGGCCTCCGGCGAAGAATATCTCAGATCGTAAATTTCGTCGACCAGTTCAGGAATCTGAAAGTTAACCCTCCAGTTAAACCTCTGAGCGTACAGAAGATCATTGAGAAAACATCGCCGGTCGGCGGTCCGGACCAAGATGTTGGTAGGTGAAATATTTCGGTGCACTAAATTGTTTTGGTGCATCTCCTCCAACGCCAACGTAATATCCTTGATCACCCGGAATGCGACCTGCCAGTTCAACATACCGATGGCGCCTTTTTCCCGAACCATGGTTCGCAGATTTTCGCCATTGATTCGCTGCATGGCGATCCACGGATAGGCGTACTTCTTGCCCGCCGCAATGACCGGCACGATGTTTGGATGCTTGATATCGACCGCCAATCGAATACTTTCCGTAAAGCGGCGTTGTTCGATTTCGTCCAACAATTCATCGTCAAAAACGATCCGCAGCGCCGCCGGAATTCCAACTTTGACGTGATCCGCCTCAAAAACAACGCTTTTGTCACCCTTGGCGATGACGTCCTTGATCAAGTAATCCCGAAAAATGTGCCCGCACAATTTCGACGGATTGATCCTGATTTCATCCAAAGCAGCCAGAAGTTCGTTCGGTGAAACAGGAAAAACATGAGTGCGAAAATGCGTTCGGCCAATGCGAATTGCGTCACCGTCGGTCAGATGAGCCTCCTCAATGCGGGTTTCATTCACAAACGTACCTCCGGTGCTGTCGATATCCTCGATCCAGATCCGATCTTTGGCGTGTCCGATCATGCAATGCAGCCTGGAGAGCGTGCGATCGCCGGCGATTACGATGTCGACCGCATCGCTGCGCCCCAGGACGACCGTGCGGTCCAGTGGAATGTCAAACCTTTTGCCCTTGGCGGGACCTGAAAGGATTTCAATGACAACGAGTTTTTCGGATGGGCTTGACGACATGTCGGTTAAAAACGATCCGCTAAATCACTCGATCTTTGCACGCTCGAGCTGGCGACGATGACGCCAGTCAACAGGGGTAGCGAAGAGAGTCTTGGACGGCAACCAGTTATCAATCTTCAAGCAGAATCGTTTGCCTGGCAACTCGACTGCGAAGCAGTGGACGAATATCGAATCCTGTACATCGCTTGGCTTGAAACAAAAGGAAGAATGCGGGTCACTATAACGAAGGAATGATTTGTCTGCGTTTCTATCGACCAGCGAACTTCACCCTCTAATGTAATATCAAATCATCAGAAATGAATCTGGTTTCTTTGCGGGTTATCGAATCGAACTGGAATAACCGTCAATTCAATCCTGAAAATCATGCTTTCGAGGGTACGTTTGTGCTACCATACGATTTGACGAGTGGGTGAACGACACAGGACTACGAGGCGAAGATGATTGTCAAATCATCCCGGGAAGTTTATTTGGATGCGAATGCGACCACGCCCGTTATGCCGGACGCGGCAAAGGAAGCTTTTGAAGCAATGCAGGAGCTGTATGGAAATCCCAGCAGCTCGCACATTTCAGGCCTGCGCGCCCGATCGATTCTTGAATCTGCCCGAAAGCTTGCCAGACAGGTCTTGGGGGCTCACGCGGGACAAATCGTATTCACCAGCGGCGCGACGGAAGCCATCCAAATGGGCGTTTTTTCGACGCTGTGTGACGTCCGAGAGCGGCGACAGCATGGCGATCGACCTACCGAAAACCGAACCCTGCTTTACTCAGCGACCGAACACAAAGCGGTTCCGCAAGCGATTCGACATTGGAATCGACTGTTGGGCGTCGATAATGATGTACTTGAGATTCCTGTTGATGAAAGGGGGCAGGTCGATCTGGACTTCCTTCGTCAACACGCCGCAAATGCGGATTTGATTTGCACCATGGCCGTGAATAACGAAACTGGCGTGATTTCTGATCTGAATGCGATCGAAGCGGCCATTCGGCAGTCAAACGAGAAAGTCAGTTGGTTGGTGGATTGCGTCCAGGCTGTCGGTAAATTGAAACTGGATTTGTCCGAGACTTCGATCGATTATGCGCCGTTGAGCGGTCATAAAATTTATGCACCCAAAGGCATCGGCCTTCTGTATGTCGGAGAAAATGCTCCGCTGGTTCCACTGTTAGCCGGGGGAGGGCAGGAGCAGGGGGCGCGTGCCGGTACGGAAAACCTGCCGGGTGTTGCGGCCATCGCGGCGGTGATGCGCCGACTTGCCGCGTCTAGCTCACGAGCTTTCAACGACGATCACTGCCTCGAAAAATATCGTGATCGAATCGTCGAATACCTGAAACGAGCTTTCCCCTCGATCGTGTTCAACACGCCCTTTGACATGTCGGTCCCCACGACCATTAATTTTTCCGTCAAAGGATTTTCCAACAAAGAGCTATTGGATTTATTCGACGCAGCGGGCATTCGGGTCAGCTCCGGATCGGCCTGCGGGTCCGCGGTTCAGAGTTCCTACGTTCTGGAGGCGATGGGGTTGCCGCAGTGGCGATGCGACGGATCCATCCGGCTGTCCTTCGGTCCGTTGGCATCCGAACAAGATATCGATGTCGCGTGCCGGCGTATCGAGCAGGCGGGACAAGCACTCTGCGAATCCTGTCTTGTCGTTTCCAGCGATGTCGGAGGCATATCCGGGCAGGATTTGGACGGTTTGATCCAACTCAAGAACGGTTCCAACTGTACCTGGCTGCTGATGGATGCAGAGACGAAAAACTGCGTCATCATTGACCCCTTTGAAGACCAGGCCGATCGTGTCGAATTGTTGGTGGGATGCCAGAAAAGCAAGATTCTCGCCATCCTGGATACGCATGCGCATGTTGACCACGATTCCTGCCGGAAATTGTTACTTGAAGTTCTGCATCAACAGGCCGCTACCACGGCTCAGACAAACGACCTGCTGGGCTGGCCGACTTCATCCCCTGGAAAAGCGATTCTCGATGACGGGAGCGAATGTCCCTACCTGACTTTCTCCCAAGAATTGGTGATCGCCCAAATTGACTTGCCGGGTCACACAAAAATTGGCAGAGCGTTCCTGGTCGGATCGTTAGCATCGGGAGATCGACTCACCGCTGAGAATATCCGTTTTGCGTTTACCGGCGACACGATCTTGATGGGTGGTATTGGCCGTACTGATTTCCCCACTAGCTCGATCGAATGCATGTATCAATCATTGCGACGATTGGCCAGGATCATCTCCCCGCAAACCATCATTTGTCCCACGCACGACTATCGCAATGATTTTGCCACGACTTTGGCATGCGAGTGCCGCGACAACGACTTTTTGAAACAGTTGATTCACGCCAACTCACCGATGCCCGTTGAGCAGTTTCTTGCTATCAAACCGGAGGTCGACGCTCGGATTTCTGACGAGACCAATTCGGAGCTCGTCTGCGGATTAGTCAACGCATTGGACGCGGACGAGGTAGCATCCATTGAACTGCACAAGGAAGAATTGAAATCGTTTTTTCAAGATCACAGGAATTCGCTGATTGTCGATGTCCGCGAACCTCATGAGTTTGCGTTTGAACAGGACTGGTCCATGCTGGGTTTTGAGAACCCACCCGCCAATATTCCACTGACTCGGCTGGTCGGTTATCTGCCCGAGCTTCTGGCAAAACAGCAATCGGCATCCCAGGACATCATCTTCCTTTGTCGCAGTGGCAAACGAAGCGGCAAAGCAGCTGAGATCGCACGTCGGTTCGGGTTCGTCAATGCCCGACATATCGCTGGGGGCATCGCACTGAATGTCGATCAGAGATGTTCCGACGACATGCCCGTCGAACCGGGTTATGTTATCTGATAGATTCCAGCGAAGGTAAAGCAAACACTTACTAACGTCGATTCCATCACCGACTGCGAGTCTTCATTGAACGATTCCGTCAGTCGATCCAAACAAAGATTGAAACAGGTCTCTCATGGGCGAGTTTACAAAAATCGGAAACAAGTCAGAGTTTTCGGACAGCGACAAAAAGCTGGTCGAAATTGATGACCGGCTAGTACTCGTCTTTCGAATCGACGATGAGTTTTTCTGCATCGATGACATCTGCACTCACGATGGCGGGACACTCAGTGACGGCGAATTTCAGGGTTGCGAAATCGAATGTCCTCGCCACGGTGCCCGCTTCGATGTACGAACAGGAAAAGCGCTCTGCATGCCGGCAACCCAGGACACTCGTTCCCATGAGTTGAAGGTCGAAGGCGACGAAATCTATGTCCGATTGGACGACGCCTGAAATCGACAGGCGACGTGGTCGCAACTAAAGAAATGCAGCGGCACAAACAAAAACGCCGCTCGGGCAGTAACCCGGCGGCGTTTTGGCGAGTACGAAATATCTCGATCTTATTCGTGCGGCCCGATATAAAACGAGTTGGGATAAACGTTTCGAACACCCGAATTGCGATAAATGACGTTGGTCAACCGAGTGTTTCGGATGTATTCCAAAGACGCGCCCGTAAAGTCACGTTCATACCAGAACCGATCCGAGTCACGAAGGATTTCGAATCGCTGTTTCATGAGATAAAACAACGTGCTGCCAACACTTGCACCGGGCACATGTTTTTCTGACAGCATTCCGATCCACGGATCAATATCATCCACGGAATCATAGGCACGAGTCAGTGACCAAAGCGTAGCGGGATCGTCCGAGATTTCCTCGAAAGATTCGTAAAGTGGCAATCCATATCGATTGCGAACCGAGTTCAAACTTCCCAGCCCGTGATCTCGACCGCGCTGAATATTCAACGCCGCCAGATCGAATCCACCATCGCCTGGCTGCCCGAACAAAAAGCACCTCACGTCGGTGACGATCCGGGTATCAATTTCCTGGGCATGCTGCTCGGTCAACCCCTTCAAAAAGCAGTCGATCCCGTAATGTTTGACTTCATCAGGGTTGAAAAAAGCATCTCGCAACTTCATGTTTCCGTCCGCAATCTTTTCCCCAAAATTGTCCATTCTCCAAATCTCGGGAGCCAGCATGCTGTGTCCAAATCGGTAGCCTGCCGTTGCAAATGTGTTCGATATATTTGGGAATACCCAAGGTTTATAGCCGGTATAGGGCGTCAAGGCGTCTTCTCCCAGAACGGCCGGCAGGAACTCGTTATAGGTGATCGCCTGGATCATACCTGCAACCCATTTGCGGGAGATCTGGTATACCTGCTCGTCGGACAAATAGGGGTAAACGTAGGCAATATTTTCTGCCAGCCGGTTGTGTTCCCGCACAAACAGCGTGTGCATCGAAATCAGGCAAACCTGTTCATTGCATCGTACATCTCCGGCAAGAAACATCCCTTCATCGTCGAGAGGAAGCAATCCTCCCGCACTCGTTTTCATCCGACCACCTTCGAGAGTCCGCAGACTTCTGGCGGTTGCTTCATCGGACCCATAAACGTTGGACGCATCGATCCAGGAAGTAATCGAATTGACTTGTTCCCGAGGCTCGTCCTCCGGACGATTCTGTCGGAACTCGGAACGGAAGAAAGGAATCTCATGCCCGCCTTCACGATTGGGGTCAAAGTAATTGTCACCTTTCGGGACCCGAATCGGCAGGTATTGCTCCGGCTCGGTCGTATGAGTCAAGACAATATCGTGATCCAGAAACTGCCCCCATTGCCAGACCATGGACGACATCGAGCGCTCGTTCGGCATGGGACTATTCTGGACACAGCAAAAGTTACTGATCCATCGAGCCGACTTCCTGTTTTGTCCGGCGGGTTCAGATATCCCATCCCAATATTCACTGGGAACCATGCGACGCAGGTTGCCACCAGCTTTTCCCCAATTGATTCCTATCAGGTTGTTAAAGGTGCCATCAATCGAACGATACCGCAACAGCCAGGGTGAGATCCCGCTACTGGAACTTTCCATGGCACTTCTTAATTCAGGACTGCTGCCAAAATGGCTCTCGGCAACCTTGATTCGCTGTTGATCCCAATCTTGATCTTGGGCCAAAGAATTATCCGAACCAAAAAGCAGCAGGGCGACGACGACATTGAGTCCAAAATACGAAACTCGGTTGGTTCGTTTCATGACTTACTCCTAGGTGTATAACTTGGTGTGAAAGGCGGAAGCACTGGATGGCTGCTACCTTGCGATCTTCAGCGGCTGTTCTTGCCTTCCAGGAAGCTGGTACATAGAGAACGTGACGCCAATATGCGATCTTACAAAACGAAATTGTGTTTGGCAAAAACTATTTTCGCCGTTTTTTGTCAGGCCAAATACGTGTGCACAATCCGCATCCTGTCATGCGAACTGGCATGAAAAAAACTGCCGCATTGGATTGTTATTTTCTCCCCCCATTTCCCTTTCATTCACAGTTCGGTGAGCGAATCGGCACACAAAAAAATTTCTATATTGAAAATCGACTCCATTGTAATTAGGAACCCGCCCGGATGGTCGACTTAGTTTCGGTATTGGCTACAATTTCAAAAAGGGCCCTGTGCCGTGTCGAGCTTGGCCATCTCTTTCAACCTGAATTCTTGAATGCGAAATGAATGGCCTACCCCAAAATTCAAAACTTTTAGCGACTTAGAGACGCTTTTCCCAATTCTAGATAGGGCAAAATCGCGTCACAGTCGCGGCAAATTGTCGGAAATTTCAGCATTACGCCAACGAGAGCCATTACGGAATCCAAGATGCCATTACACGAAGATCAAGTTCGCGAAGCACTTAAAAAAGTCATTGACCCCGAGTTGTTCGTCAATATTGTCGACCTTGGGCTGATATACGTCGTCGACGTTGTCCCCCATGAAGGCGATACCGACCAATATGATGTCAATATTGAAATGACGATGACCAGCCCGATGTGTCCGGCGGGCCCCCAATTGGTCGCAGAAACCAAGAAATATGCTGGGGAACTCGATGCCGTGCAAAACGTCGAGGTTAAGGTTGTCATGGATCCTCCCTGGACCCAGGACATGATGACGGACGACGCCCGTGACCAATTGGGTATCTTTTAGGCGAGAACCTGCCAAACACCGCTGTCGCTGCCCCGCAAAGCCCAGATTGCTCGCAGTGATTCGGAGATACTGCGAACCCGCTGCGGCCGTCTTGCCGCGATTCAGCTCGACATTGGTTGAAAGCTCCCCTACAGTCCGGCCCGGCTCAGGTAAATCTCGGTCACGGCTCCCTTTCACGAGGCTGGGAATTCGCCGATAACTTTATGTGAAACCAGGACGCTAACGCCTGTGCAGATGTGGGACTACGTTTGCCATGCGACAGATTCGCGACCCGCGGAGCTGCGGAGACCGTTGGTGAATTCCTTTGTCGAGCATGCCGTGCCAACACCGATAATCGAATGTCAACTTTTAAAAAAACACTACGGTGCGACAGAAGTCTTGCATTCGGTCGACTTCAGGATTCAACCGGGACGCCTGGTTGGTTTTCTTGGCCCCAACGGGGCCGGAAAAACCACAACCATACGAATCTTGCTCGGATTGTTGAAACCGTCGGAGGGTTCCGCTTCCATTTTTGACCGCGATTGCCAAAGGTTTGGCAAGCAGATCCGACAACAGATCGGGTATTTACCCGGCGATGTGCATTTTTATCCCAACCTGACGGGTTTCCGAACGCTGAAATTCCTGGCCGATGCGAGGTTTCGAAATTGCAGAGAAGAAATTCTACGGCTGGCCACCATTTTCGAACTGGACCTCCATAAACGTGTCCGGAAATATTCGACGGGAATGCGTCAGAAATTGGGTCTGATTCAGGCGTTCATGCACAAGCCCCAACTCTTGATTTTGGACGAGCCCACGAGCGCTCTCGACCCACTCATACGCAAAGTCGTCTTTCAGGAACTCCAAAACGTCGTTCGTCAAGGTCGGACCATTCTGTTCTCCAGCCATTCCCTGAGTGAAGTCGAGGAGTTGTGTGACGAGGTCATCATTCTTCGTTCGGGTCGTATCGTGGAGCAACAAGACATCGAAGCTTTAAAAAACAACGCCCTTCGTCGAGTGCGTCTTTTCTACGCGTCCGAACAAGAGACTCCCCAGCAATGCCCCTCGCAATTCAACGTCCTGAATCGCAATTCCCGCATGATTGTCGGAACCTGGACTGGCAGTTCCCAGGATCTGATCCGTTGGCTTGCGACCCAGCAAATCAACGATTTGATGATTGAAAAACCCGACCTGAATGATCTCTTTTTGACTTACTACCAGGAACCCGGGAAACCGACATGATCAACCGGGCGATTTGTTGGAAAACGGCGCAAGATTCCATGGCCTTGATTGTCGTGTGCGCCTGGGGAATTGTCGGCTTCGGGATTCTGTTTGTCTGGGCGATGTTGGATATGGGCACCGAACTCATGGCGTTTGTGTCAAAGTTCAGTTTCCTGAAAAAGATCTTTGAATTTGGCTTTGGGATTGATGTTTCGGGAGACGTTTCGCTCGACATTCTGCTCGCCGTCTGTTTCACACATGCCATCGTCTTCATGCTCTCGGGTGCGGTCGTCATTGCCATCACCACACGCACGACGGCCGGTGAAATCGAGCGAGGGACGGCCGATCTGTTGCTTGCCTTGCCTGTGCACCGAGGGGAGGTGTACTTTTCGACCAGCCTCGTTTGGTGGTTGGCTTCGGTGATCTTGGCGATGTGCCCCATTTTGGGAATTTTTTTTGGTCTGCAACTTTTTGAAACCGAGGAAACCGTGGCGCTATCCGGGTACCTCAAACCCGCAGTGAACTTCTTTTTCCTCTTGTTGGCAATTGGTGGGATTTCAAGCCTGGCGTCCAGCCTGATCAATCGAAGAGGTCCGGCCATCGGGGTCGTCGTGGGATTTGTCATGGCATCATTTGTCCTGAATTTTGTCGAGCCGTTTATTGAAGCCTTGAAACCAGTCCGCTTTCTTGGCCTCCTCAACTATTTCAGGCCCGTCGATGTGGTGAGAAGCGGACAATGGCCGATTTTCGAAATCATTGTCCTCCTGGTCCTCGCAACCTGCTGCTGGACGATTGGCGGGCTAGTGTTTTGTCGCAAAGATATTCCCACCGCTTGATCGCGCGCCGGACTACTTGGCGACTTCGAAAGTGCGGAAGGGTCGTCGATCAGCGAAATCTGAAACCGTAGAAGGTTCATCAGCCATTCCGTCGCAATGTCTTCCATAGTCCGTCACCCGCGCCAAACTCCACATCGCGATGCGCGATGCCGACGGGCGTTTAAAATCGAGTCGGCTGGTAACGCGTTGACCCAACGCTCGATCGCACGATTCAATTGTCGTGGACGGGACGTTTGGGATACCGCCCTGGAGCCCTGCGTCGAATTTCGGTGCAATCGGGCCCGAATTTCAGGCTTTTCGCCGCCCTTTCTTTGAAATTAAAGGGAAGTTGGACCGTTTGGGGCACAACCTGGGCCATTATCTCGTCAGACTGGACGATCGACTCAATACGTCGATAATGACTTTAGCTGAGATCCAAATCCTCACTCCACGATCGAGTAGTAATATGAGTTCCACCAGTTCCACATCCGTTTCCGCCTCGACGAATGCAACTGCAGACCCGTTGCGTTTGATTGACGTCGATTACGTTCAGTTTTATGTTGGCAATGCCAAACAAGCCGCTTATTTCTACGCCCAGGCGTTTGGCTTCGAAATCGAGCAAATCTCCGATCTGACAACCGGAGAACGGGAGTCAGCAACCTATTTGCTAACGCAAGGCAACATCCGTTTCTTGTTGACATCCGGTTTGAAGCCCGATCATATCGCCTGCAAAGAAGTCGCCTTATACGGCGACGGGATTAAAGACATTGCCTTCACTGTCGAAGATGCCACAACGGCTTATGAGCAGGCTCTCAAGAACGGCGCTGAATCGGCATACGAACCGACCGAAATTAGTGACGATCAAGGTACCGTTGTCAAATCCGGCATCCAATCGTTTGGCCGCGTCGTCCACACCTTCATTTCCAGGCAGGGAAGTTACACGCGCGATCAATCGATCGTTCGGGGCAACCGTTTTCTGCCTAAATTCAAGGTCCTCGATAATTTGGCCATCAACCAGTACAACCGTGAAAACCCGACCGGACTGTTTTATGTCGACCACTGCGTAGGCAACGTCCAGATGGGCAAGATGGATTATTGGGTGCAATGGTATGAAGATGTACTGGGCTTCAAATTATTCAAGCACTTTGACGACAAAGATATCTCGACAGAATATTCAGCCTTGATGTCGAAGGTCATGGATTCCGGCCGCGAGTTGATCAAGATTCCGATCAATGAGCCCGCCGAAGGCCGCCACAAAAGTCAGATCGAGGAGTATCTGGATTGGCACAACAACACGCCAGGAATCCAGCATCTGGCACTACTTACCAAAGACGAAGTCAATACGGTGGGTCAATTGCGCCGCCGAGGCGTCGACTTCCTGGATATTCCTGACAGCTACTATGATCTGGTTTGGGATCGGGTCGGCGAAATCAAGGAAGATGTGGACGAAATCAAAGACTTGCGGGTGCTGATTGATCGTGATGACAAAGGCTATTTGTTGCAGATCTTTACAAAGCCACTCCAAGACCGTCCCACGATGTTCTTCGAGATCATTTGCCGACGCGGCAGCGAGTCGTTTGGGAAAGGCAATTTCAAGGCACTCTTTCAATCATTGGAGCTTGAGCAGGGGCGGCGAGGCAATTTGTAAATTGCTTCAATCTTGCCGAGGTTTACTGGTTTCCGAGTATCCTGGCTGAAAACGGATCGTAAGCTTGCCGCGGTGTTGACTTGCCAGCCGAAGAAACTCGGCGAGTGCCGCCTGCTGCCTGACGGCGTCCAGCGCGTCTCGCCAACCCGTTTTGCCCTTCTTGATCTCAAGACACTTGATCAAATGAACGCCAAAACGGGTCGTGGTTGGCGGGCTAACCTCACCGACTTTGA
The DNA here is from genome assembly GCA_942492215.1 of Pirellulaceae bacterium. Lineage (GTDB taxonomy): Bacteria > Planctomycetota > Planctomycetia > Pirellulales > Pirellulaceae > Mariniblastus. The sequence continues at coordinate 122,863 of CALODY010000016.1, read as the reverse complement.
GACGGAATGCAGCTTGGGAGAAAATGTCCGGCATCGGTTGATGGAACGAGATCCAGCCCAGTTCACCCCCTGTATCTCGCGTTGGGGCCTCCGAGAATTCCTGGACGGCTTGATCCCAATCCGTTTGACCCGACTTCAACTGCTGATAAATCTGCGATGCCTTTGCTTCCGCCGTTGGTCGCTGTTCGGGCTGGGACTTAATCAATAGGTGAGCCACGCGCATTTGAGATTCGTCGAATTCGAAGTGGTGATCCTGAAAGTACGTCCTTAAAAAATCGTCGGTCAATCGTTGTTTGAGATACCGCTTCCAGGCGATGTTCCAAGCTATTTCCAACTGGATTTCTCGCTGGCTCTGACCGGTTTCGCCGAGATAAACCTCGATCGTTTTATCAAATCTGCCAAGTTCTTCTTTGAACCGTTCCAATTCTAATCGAACCTCGTTTTTCCCCGCCGCTGCGTCGTTCCGCACCAGGTAATCGTAAACGACATGACGATCGACCAGCTGATTGACCGCCGCGTTCATGAGGATTGGATTGTCGACAGCGGCCGGATCGTTGGGAACGGATTTCATCAATAGCCGCCGGGCGGCCGCGACAGACACTTCGTTAGATTCCACAATCGCCGCCACTTGCCGGCTGTCGTCGACCTTGGATGTCTCAGCACGTTCGCCTTTTTTTTCGACCGCGTCTTTGACGGTTTGCCCGTAACTCATACTCATCACAACGTGCAAGGCAACAGGAATCAACGACAGTTTGATCTTTTTTGATAACGCCATACTTCGCTTCCAATTAGCGCCGGCTGATTTTGGCAGTGATTCCTGTGAGCAATCAGACGAACAATGCGGTTTCAGCCAAACATAGGATCCGGTTTTCAAAACAATCAGGGAAGCGGAATATCTTTGAGCAATATTTTCACAGGAACTTTGACGATGGCGGCAGGGGTCTTGTAGATCAACGTCAACTCTTGGGGGTCGTCTTCGAAATAATATTGAATCGCGATTTCCGCATTATCCTGTTTCAGCGTCTCCAGCGCGATCGGTTCAATTTTCCTGCCTTGCTCATTTAAAAGATGCATGGGATTGTTGAATGCCCAACCCTGGTGCGATTCCAAGGCGTTGTTGTCTTCGTCGAAACTCAACCGAACCGTCACTCCGTAGAGATCATCGTTTTTTCTAATCCCCTCGAAAGTCACGGTCGCACCAGCCTTCTGCTGGGCTTCTCCCGGGTCAAGCTTCCCGATTTTTTTGAACTTGAACGTTTCGACTCGTCCCGGAAGTACCGCGTCAATTCTGGCCTCAAACGATTTAATGACTTCAATTTGACGGTCGACCAACCCGATCGGGATTGAAAACTCAAGTTCTGGAATCTCTGGCTGAACTAACCCGGACAACACGGCGTCTGGATTAGGTACGGACACCTTGTTATCGAACTCATCGACCACTTGGATCGTCGTCGCCGGCAGATCGACGGAAACGGGTTGCACTCTCGGTTCCCATCGGACGAGCACGCTAATATTGCAGTAATTGAGGCGGGGGTTGACCAGATTGCGAGACGAGCTGACTTTCGTCACCATCAAATCAAAAATACCAGAAACATTCCTCGGTGGCAGTTTCGATTTGTCCTCGTCCGCCGCTGCATCCTTATCGCCGAGATCGGGATTCGCTGCCGCGACCCGGGCTTCCTGAGTGGGAGTCAAACGCAATTGCCCGGGCTGGCCGGCGTAGGGATCAACGATCAAATCACCCTGTTTCATGATGTCTGCCAATGCGACCCAGAAATCGACATCCTTGAATTCCAGGTTGACTTTTCGGTCCACGAAAACATCCGGCGTCTCATCCGGCAGGGCCACATCGTTATTTGTCTGTTCGCGGATCTTTGCCAGTGCTTCTCCGACAGTCATCATGCCCTGCAAACTGACTTTGCTGGCCTGTGTGACGGACAGGACGGCAGCTTTCTCCAACTCCAATCGAACGCGTGTCAGGCGCTGAACCACATCGGTCGGAGTATCGTCAGTGGATGGTTCCAAATGATCGAGTACCATCGGCCCCAACTGAACCAGTTCTTTTTCGGCAGCATCGCGGTCAGTGACTTTGGCGGACGAAAGCTGATGTTGCAGAAACGCAACGCGATCGATCAACTCCATCTCACTCAACGGTTTGTCCTGCCCGACAGCGACAGGCAAGCAAGAAACCATGCCTGCGGCCATAACGAAAAGGCGTGTCAAAAGACGAGAGGTTCGATAGTGCATATTGTTTTCCTGGTTTGACGGTTTCCTTGATTCTAGCGACTGGATGCGGTGGCGTACAAACATCCATGTTGCCAGTTCGCCTCACGCAAAACCCCGACTTTTCATGTGCTGGCGGGAATACGTGACGTAAATTTGCTTAGTACTGCGGCGCCAGTTGACGGATTGGCGACAAAACGAATTGAGCCGAGCAACCTGGCTCAAGAAAATTCTCCACGTCGACACCAGAGGGCTGTCGACCCTCACCGTCCAACATCCCTTGATCCCACCGAACGAACATGATCGCTAACATCCGATATGCTTGCCTTGTTTTCGCAATCCTGTTCGCGTCCCAGACGCCGGTTGTCGCTCAGCAAGGATCCAACGTCACGATCAAGATTCCTTACAAAAACCGATCGTACATTGGCAAGCCATTGGGCTGGGATGGCAGTGACATGATGTTGTTGCGACGCGACGGCAAAATCAATGTGTTGCCGGTCAACTCTTCCAAAGACTATGACCAAATCAGTGACCGTTTTAGACCGTATTCAGCGGACACCATGCGCACCCGGCTGCAGAAAGAGTTTGGGCGAAAATACCAGGTCTCCGTGACACGGAATTTTGTCGTCGTTCACCCGCCTGGAGATTATCAGATCTGGGCGATGCCATTCGAAAAGCTATATTCTCGGTTCGACGCTTATTTTTCCAGCCGCGGTTTCTATCTGGACGAACCCGAGTTTCCCTTGGTGGCAATCGTCCTCAGAACCCGGAACGAGTTCGATAAATTCTTGCGAGCCTACCTCGATTATGATCCCAATATTCTTGGTTACTACTCACCCAAGAGCAATCGAATTATCACTTACGATCAGACGGGCGGAAAGTCAAACAACCAGCTGTGGTTCTTTAACGCCGACACCATCATTCATGAAGCCACGCACCAATCTGCGTTCAACACGGGAATTCACAATCGGTTTGGCCCCGTGCCGCGATGGATCAGCGAAGGATTGGCGATGTTGTTTGAAGCCCAAGGTGTCAACAACAGCATGTATTACACCAAGCAGAGAGACCGCATTAATCGCGATCGTCTGATCGCTCTGCAACGCTACTACGAAAACGGCAAAGCTCGGGGAAGAATCGCCGAACTGGTTACCAGTGATCGACTTTTCAAAACCGACATGGACCTGGCCTACGCGCTTGCCTGGGGCCTGACATTCTACCTGAGCGAGAAAATGCCATCGAGATATCACCAATTCCTCCGCGCCGATGGCCGTCGATCCAATTTTGACAACTACTCGTCAAAACAACGAGCTCGAGCATTCGCAAAATCATTTGGAGCGAAGCTGCCAGACCTGGAATCGAGAATGGAACGTTTCATCGTTAACCTTGATGTACCGGCACGGCGGCGTTAACCTCGTCACCGATTCGCCTGCGTGCCGGCCTCCGCTCGTCTCCGCGGCAATCGTTGGCAACTAAATCAGTCCTTCCCTCACCGCCCAAACCGCGGCCTGAGTTCGATCGTTGGCATCCAGTTTACGCAGGGTGTTTTGCACGTGCTCCTTGACCGTTTCTACGCTGATACCGAGCGATCGACCAATCTCGCGATTACTCAGCCCCATCGCAACGTGCTGCAACACTTGTATTTCGCGGTGGGTTAACGGAACTTCCGCCGCATCCCAATGAGAGGTCTCTCGCACCCGTTTCCGAGTGGTTTTCAAGAGACTGTTTTTCGGCGTTGATTTCCCTTCCGCTGCCGCATTGACGGCTTGCCAAAGCTTGACCGTTGGCTCCGATTTCAAAATGTAGTCGAAGCAGTCAATCGTGTCAGCTCGAGCGAAATTGACAGGATTGTCACTCCCAGAAAAGAAAACGATGCGGCACCCCGTTTCGGACGCCGAATGAGTTTCCAACTTCCGAATGACATCGGATCCATCCAGTCGCACCTCGGTAACCAAAACGGCGGGACGGTGTTTCTTGATGGCATCCAGCAAACGATCGCTCGACGTCACGGTGCCAACAACCTGAATGCCAAATTGACCGGAAACTGCGCGAAGGCCGTCAAGAATGACCGGATACTCATCGGCGACCACGATTTTAACGAGCATTACTTCCAACCAGACCAAGAATTCAATCCGACAACAATGGATGGGTTGCCGAGACGCACATTCGATTATAACCCTTCCACCGGTTATGAGGGTGGCAGGGGCAAGGTAACCACGGTGGCAGCAAACGTCCGCATAAAATTGAAGAGTTGTGGTGCTTTTGATGCGCCCGCTTCCTCCCGGTGACCTAAATAATCATTGTGACGTTGAACTTTTTCACCGCTGCGATGCAGGTTCAACAGCCGGGAGTCAGTCACTTTGATTCGCGTTCCAACATCGAACACCCACAACAGACCCATGAAAACCGACGAAAACAGCCAACCCAAACAAATCCTGCTGGTCGATGATGACCAACATCTGTTGCAATCCATGGGCTCATGGCTTGCCGACCAAGGTTACCGTGTTTTCATGGCGGCCAATTGCCGGACCGCGGAAAAGCATCTGGCCAACAATCAGATCGACCTGGCCCTCGTCGACCTTCGGTTGGGCAACGAGGATGGCTTCCAGGTTCTCGACCACTGCCAGAAACATTTTCCACAGGTCGCCGTGCTGTTAATGACGGGCTACGCGTCCGTTGATACCGGTGTCGAAGCCGTCCGGGCGGGCGCGTTTGATCTGCTGACCAAACCGCTGATCGATGACGAAATCCTGTTGGCATTCGATCGTGCCCTTTCCCAACAGCAAGTTATCGAAGAAAACGAACAACTGAAAACACAGCTTGATCATCGATTCGGCCGGGCCAGTGTCATTGGCAACGATCGACGGATGCAAAAAACGTTCGATATGGTCGACAATATCGCCGATACCAAAGCCACGGTTCTGATCACCGGCGAAAGCGGCACTGGAAAATCACTGATTGCCCGTGCCATCCACCAGCGATCAGGTCGCCGCAAGAGCCCGTTTATCGAAGTTGCCTGCGGAGCCCTTCCGGAAAATCTTCTTGAAAGCGAATTGTTTGGCCACGTCGCCGGTTCCTTCACCGGGGCTACAGGAAACAAGATCGGCAAATTCAAGCAAGCCGAAGGGGGCACGATCTTCCTGGACGAAATCGGTACTGCTTCGCCCAGCATGCAGGTCAAGCTCTTGAGAGTGCTTCAGGAACTTGAGTTTGAGCAGGTTGGCGGAACCGAGACGTTCAAGGTTGATACGAGGATTATCCTCGCGACCAACGAAGACCTTTCAAAAGCCGTCGCGGAGGGACGATTCCGACAGGATCTCTACTATCGCGTGAATGTGATCAATATCGAACTTCCTCCGTTGCGCGAAAGAACTTCCGATATTCCGACGCTGACAAAACACTTCCTGCAAAAGGTCTGCGAAGAAGAAGAAAAACAAGTCGAAGGCTTTGACGCCAACGCCATGCAAACGTTGAGCGATTACGACTGGCCGGGAAATGTCCGCGAGCTGCAGAACATCGTCGAACGAGCTGTATTGTTAGGCAAGGGTCCGACGTTGGGCGTCCAGGATCTTCCGGCCCACATTGCAAATGCCAATCCAAACACACTGACCATCGCTTCCTCAAGCGACCGGCGAACGCTGAAGGAAGCCCTCGAAGGTCCCGAGCGACAAATTATCCTGCAGTGCCTGCGCGAGAACAATTGGAATCGTAACGAGACCGCCGACCAACTCGGTATCAACCGCACGACGTTGTACAAAAAAATGAAAAAGCTGGGCCTCGAAAACCCCCGCACGGTCTCCGCCGAATGGTAACGATCGCAGAACCGATAACAGGCTTCAACCGGTTGTCGATACGCTGCTCAAGGAGTCCTCATCCGCCGTGCATCGCCCGACGGACAATATTGACGCCGGTCAGTTCCGACCAGGTTTCAATCAGCTTGTTGAACACGATTCGTCGATTGGAATTTCCAATCCGGCAACCTTTGATCGCAGCGAATGACAAGACGCAGGGTGACGTGCTCAGCCACAATCCCTCCGCCGGGCAAAATCACGCCACGCTACCGACCAGGAAGTCGCTTTCCACCCTGTCCACGTTGACGTGGACCAATTCATTCTCGGATCGATCAACGTCACAACGAACTTGTGCGTACCGGCACGACGTCCCCCAAATCGCTCCGTTTTTGTTCCTTTCCACCAGTAGTTGCACCCGCTGACGAACCAGTTTGCCAAGATACTCTTGCTTCAACGTTGATTCCAATTCAGCGATAATTCTCCCACGCTCCGTTTTAAGTGGCTTCGGAATCTGATCCTTCATGTCCGCGGCCGGCGTTCCCTTGCGCGGACTAAAAGGGAACATGTGGATTTTTGAAAATCCGATCTGTTGGCAAGCATCAAGCGTGTCCCGAAAATCGGCATCGGATTCGCCGGGAAACCCGACAATCACGTCGGTTGTAAAAGCGGGATGAGACAGTTCCTGTTTCACCATCTCACACCGGTCGATAATGTGTTTTCGCGTCCAGCGGCGTTTCATCAAACGCAGAATCCGGTCGCTGCCACTCTGCAAACAAACATGTAGATGGGGACAGACACGATCCTCGTATTGTTGCATCACCTCAATCAACTCGCGGGTCACTTCGGTGGCCTCAATGCTGGAGAGCCTGACGCGAATCTCGGGTACCGCGTTGCAGATTTCGCGGACCAACTGGGCCAGCCGAATCCAATCCGACTTCGGTTTGCCTTGGTTGAAATCGACTCCGTAGTGCCCCAGATGGATCCCCGTCAAAACAACTTCCCGAAATCCGTTTTCACTTAACCGTCGCACTTCGTCCAATATTTCGTCTTGCGAGCGGCTGTACATGTTGGGTCGCACTTGCGGGATGATGCAGTAGCTACAACGGAGCAGGCAACCATCCTGGACTTTCACATACGCTCGATGGCGATTGTTGAGACCTGAAATCCCGGTGGGAACATCCACGACGCCAAATCGACCCAGCAGATCCGGCAACTCGCGTTTGTCCGTTACGACTTCCGAGACACCCGGCAGTTCCGCGACTTCGCCTGGCTCGCGCGTGGCATAGCAGCCCATCACCACGATGCGGGCATCCGGGTTTTGACGATGCATTTTCCGGATCGTTTGACGGCTTTTTGCATCGCCTTCTCCAGTGATCGTGCAGGTATTCACGATGCACAAATCCGCCGGTTGGGATTCATCCGCATCGAGATATCCAATTCCCAACAGTCCTTCCCGGACCAATTGCGTCTCGTACTGGTTGACTTTGCAGCCGAGCGTGACGGTTCTTAACTTTGCGGCCATCGAATACTCATCAAACCATTGGCTTCAAAAATTGCAGATCCGTCGAATGTCTCGCTATCAACACGAATCGAAGCGGCCTAGTCTATCACATCCCTCTTGATTCTGTCCGCGCCACTATTGGGGCGATTTGACGATTGGCAATCGAATCTGGGAAGGGTATTGTTCGGAATGGTGAATCACATTACGAGCCACCACGCCGTCCGTTTCATCAAAGTTGTTGCCCCCGGTATTCAAGTTACGCGCAAAACGGGGGAAGTTACTGCTGGAAACTTCGATCTGAATCCGGTGCCCTTTAGCGAAGTAGTTGCTGGTCGACATCGGCGACAGATTGAGTTTGTAAATTTCGCCGGGCTTCATGAACACTTCCCGGTCATAGCCGTCTCGATAACGCGCCCGCTGAATGGTTTCGTCAAGATTATACGCGGCACCGTTGGGATAAACATCGATCAGCTTGACGGTGAAATCAGTATCTTTGGCATCCGACGAAACAAACAACGTCGTTTCAATAAAACCGCTTACTTCGACGCCTTCTTTGAGCGGTGCGGTCGTGTAAACAAGAATATCTTCGCGCAATTCAAGCGTTCGCTGATCGTAAGAACCGGCTTCGATAGCTCCGCCCGTACAACAAACGTTTCCGCCGAGACTGGTTACCGGATCCATGGGGTCGTAGGTAAACGTGTCCGGAGTATCGTTGTTTCCCGGGGATTCAAATGACAGCTTGCCATCCCCATTGAGCGTGTTGGCTTTTCCGTCGCTGTTGAGATAAAGAGAAGTGATTTGAGCATCGGCAGGCGGCCATTCGTCCGAAGTTTGCCATTGGTTTTTGCCCATCGTATAGTAGCGAACTCTCGGCATTTCGACCGGTCCCTGGTCCTGTTTGAGTTTGGCATCAAACCAATCATAAACCAGCTCGTCGTAATTCAGCCGGGCATCCCCCACGTTCAGCTCGCCGACCATCGTCTGCTCCCTCGACCGGGTAAAACCGCAATGCGTGTTCGGAGAAATGATCAAGTACTGGTTGTCTCGATCGTACTCCGTTTTGGCATTCTCCCGAACGTGATTGAACAATGCGATGTTGGGGCTACTGGCGACGTCGAACCAGGAAACAAACCAGAAGCTCGGAACGCCAAAGGGCATATCATCATGATACAGCCCACCCTGGTACCACTTGGGGTCGTTCGGTTTACGACGAATCATGTCTTCGAAAATCCCGATCGGACCATTGACGTTTTTCATGATGTCCTGGATCGGCAAATGCTTATTCGCTTCGACCCAATCAACCTTCGGTCGTTCCGGCGCCAAATCAAAGAATCGCGAGTTGCGAATTAATTCGTCCTGGGTCGCGTCAGGCGGAAACGTGGGGCGAATCCGGTCGTTTTGCACGCCGTACAACCACGAAAAGAACAACATCTGTTCGGCCCCGCCACGATACCAATTCCCCTGTTCGTAAAAATCGCCCACGCGTCCCACGCCCGCACCGAACCCTTGCGGCACCATCGCGGCGTGGGCGGGATGATCGAGCGCCGCTACCGCCATTTGCCATTCGGCTGTGGAGGAACAACCCAGTGTTCCGATCCGCCCGTTGCACCACGGCTGATTTGCCATCCAGGTGAACGCATCGTAACCATCGGTCGTCGGTGTCCCGAGGATGTCCCATTTTCCCTCGGAGAAATACCGCCCCCGCTCGTTCTGAACCACGTAAGCGTATCCACGCTTGACGGCGGACAAGGCACGGCTGTAGGAACGTACCGACTCCTTTCCATCACGCCAACTGTTGAAGTTATACGGCGTTTTGGAAAAGATGACGGGAACCGGCTCATTCGTCTTGGGTCGGTAAATGTCCGTACACAAACGGACACCGTCCCGCATCGGCATCATTACTTTCTGATCGATAGTCGCGATCTTTTGCAGTTCGGTTTTGGGATCCGACGGACCGAATGGACTCTGCTGAGCGGGTAACCAGCCGGCCAGCGAACCAAGTAGCAATAAACAGAGGAAGGGGGCCTTGAAGGGTGTATTCATGGATTAACTTTTCGAAATTCGATCGGCTTGGGTGAGTTGACATTCGGCGGTAACCCATCAGGATAGCGGATTGGGTCGACCGGTTCCAATCACATCCACTTGTGAGTAAAAGCATGAACAGAGCGTTACTCGTCATCGATGTACAACGAGAATACTTTGAGGGTGCCCTACCGATCACGTATCCGACCGGCCATCTGGAGACGATCCTCCAAGTCATGGACGCTGCGAATGGGGAAAACGTGCCTACGGCGGTCATCCGACATCATCAGGCGGATCCGGAATCGCCCATTTTTCAACTGAATTCCGACGCCTGGCAATTACACGACGAAGTTCAGTCCCGTCCTTTCGATATCTTGATCGACAAACAACTGCCCGGATCGTTTACCAACACGGACCTGGAAAAATGGCTGCGTAGTGTCGAAGCGGACACGGTTTGCATTACCGGCTACATGACGCACATGTGTTGCGATACGACGGCCCGTCAAGCGTTTCATCGGGGCTATCAGGTCGAGTTTCTCCGCGATGCAACCGGGACGTTGACTGTCGAGAACGAAGCGGGCTCTGCGCCGGCCGAGCAAATGCAGAACTCGATCCTTGTCGCCCAACAGATGTTCATCAGCGATGTCGTCAGCAGTGCCGAATGGATCGAACGACTGAGTTGATTAAAAATCCCTGATTGTTCCGTCCGGTTTTTGCGATCGGATTGCTGTCAATTGAAAGTGTTCTTCATTAAGCTGGTTAGGTTCGAAAAATCAATGAGTGACGGGACCATGCTTTGACCAGGGTAGCCATTTCCGCAGACTCGCAATTAACTGCCGCTGCCGGTGCCCGGATCGCCAGGATGGGCGGTAACGCGGTTGATGTCGGTGTGGCGTGCGCGCTGGCAGCGACGGTCTCCGAGGTCTTAATGTGCTCCCTGGGCGGCTCGGCCTTTTTTATGGTGCGGATGCCCGGCCAACCGGCCGAGCTGATCGATGGTGCCGACGCCTACCCATCAATCGATCATTTGCCAGAAAAAGGGTCCGATGCATGGCACGAAGCCCATGTCCCCTACGGTGACGGCATCGACATCATGATCGGTCATGCCAGTATCGCGATTCCGGGCATGTTGGCGGCTGCCGAGACCGCCTGGAAACGCCATGGCAGTTTACCCTGGTCAGACATCGTCGCGCCGGCGCTCGAACTCGCCTCTCGCCCGATCCCTGCCAGCCCCACGCTTGCCCGCTGGCTGTCGTTGTCGGGACAACATATTTTTTGGCATCAACCTGCCTGTCGGGAGTGCTTTTTCAAAGATGATCAGGTGTTACGGATTGGCCAACGTTTTCAGATCCCCAATCTCAGGTCGACATTCGACGCCATCTCCCGCGAAGGTGCCGAATCGTTTTATCGAGGTGAACTTGCCCTCAACATCGTTAAGGAACTCCAGGAACACGGCGGTCTGATCAATCGCGAAACTCTGGCTTCCTACGAGGCGATCGTCCGCCGCCCGCTATCCATTGAATCCGGAGGATTTCAGATGGCCTTGAACCCGCCTCCGGCAGTCGGAGGAACGGCGGTTGGCTACTTGATCCGCTCGATTGAGTCAGCTTGGTCCGACCGATTGACTCCGGCTCAGCAAATTCGGCTACAAGCGCTAGCGCAACTTGAACTGTTGGGCGTTCGCGAAAAGAAAATGATCGGCGTTGATCTTGACGACAAGACGGCCGACGAGCTGCTGGCGGTCGCGGGTGCCAATGGAGCAAGTTCCCTCAAGTCTCCCAATACGACTCACATCTCGGTCGTTACCCAGGACGGCGGCATGGTCAGCGTGACATTGAGCATGGGTTACGGTTCCGGCGTCGTCATCCCTGAACTCGGAATCGCTTTGAACAACAGCCTTGGCGAACCCGAGTTGAACCCCAACGGATTCCATCGCGGCACTCCCGGCAGCCGGATCCGCTCCAACATGGCTCCCACATTATCCTGGAATGAACAGGACGGACGTTTTCTGGCCTTGGGTTCACCGGGCGCAAGTCGGATTACGACGGCGATTGCCCAAACCTGGTTGCACGTGGTTCTGGATGGCAAATCCTATGAAGAATCGGTCGCCTCACCGAGGATTCACGTGGAATCATACCCTGATGAAATCCGAGCTCAGTTCGAACCGGGCATCGATACATCACTGCTTGAGGAACCATTTGTGCTTCGCCCCTTCAACGCTCCCAGCTTGTATTTTGGAGGTGTAAAACTGGCGGGGATGGACGAGCGCGGCCAGTTGCACGCCGTTGCCGACTCCAGACGGGAGGGTGCGGTTGAGTTTGTGGATTGATCTCGCGACCGGGTTCGCAACCGCAAGAATCAAACTGGCAACCCGGGCTGCGGACAAGCGGAGACCCATCTCGACGAACCTTCCCTGTAACAATGGCCATCAAGAGCCTGCAAATCATTGACGGCCGGATTGGATGGAGAACCGAATGAAAGACTTCACCATCGTCAGCGTTGATTCGAGCAACGTCGAAGAGTTTGGATTTTTCTGTATCAAGAACAAAAAACATCCAGGTTACATTGCCAAACTCTCGTGGTTGCATCAACGGTTCGCCGAAGGATTGCGAATCAAACTGATCGTCACTCGCGACGGCAAAACGGCCGGTTTCCTGGAATACGTACCGGGAGAATTCACGTGGCGAGTCGTCAATGCGCCGAAACACATGGTGATTCATTGCCTTTGGGTGGCTTCCAACAAATTTCCCTACCGGGGGATGGCTTCGGCCTTACTGTCGGAGTGTTTTCAGGACGCACAGGTCAGTGGCCAAAAAGGTGTTGCCGTGGTGACCAGCGATGGCCCGTGGTTGGCGTCCCAAGACGTCTATTTGAAATACGGGTTTCAAAAAGTCGACGAAACCGAACCTCACTTTCAGTTGCTAGTGAAGCAAGATCCCAACGCACGTGTTCCCAAAAAACAGACCCCCGCGTTTCCCAGGAATTGGAGCGAACGACTCAAGAAGTTCCGTGGACTTCAGTTGCTGTACACCAACCAGTGTCCTTACATCGGCAAAGCAGTTAGGGAACTGCCGCCGGTTGCAGAAAAATTTGGAACCCGGCTGAAGTTGGTTGAGTTCACGCGACCGAGCGAAGCTCGCGAAAAAATGCCTTCACCGTATGGCATGGTCAATTTGGTATACCGGGGGCGGCTGCTGGCCGATCATCCGATCAGCGCCACTCGCTTTCGCAACATCCTGCAGAAGGAGGTGACGTTGAAAACGAACGAGAAGTGAATCTGCGGCGTGACTACTCGCCGATTTGTTCAAGCAACCTTTCAGCTCGCCTGATCAATTTATTCGCCGTTACCGCAGTCTGCGGTTCGGTTTGCGCGGACTGGTTCGCAAGCACGATCGCTTCCCGAATTGCCGCGGGATTGTTTGGCTGTGACTGCAAAATGGCTTGGGCCAAACGAACTCGGCCCTGCGGGTAATCAGGGCTTAGCTCCAGCGTTTTACGAATCCTTTCTGCCGCCTGTGTAGGCTCACCAGACTGAAGCAGACCAATCGCAAAATTGAACTGTGCACGCGGATCCGTGGAACGAAGTTCGGCAACCTTGGCGAAATGCGGCAGAGACTCGTCAACCCGGTTTGTCGACAACAAGATTGCGGCCAAGTTTGTCCGGGCGTCCAACTGATCCGGCTCGATTTCGATTGCCGCCGTGTAAGAACTTAGGGCTTTCTCAATCTGATTCTGTGAAAGAAATAGATTGCCGAGCTGATAGTACGAGAGAGCGTGCCTAGAGTAGTTGGTAATCGCATCAAACTGCTGGGCAGCTGCGGAGAGGTTACCTGCCTTGACTTCCATCAGACCGAGGTTGTACCTGGCGTCGGTAAATTCTGGATTGATCTCGATGGCGCGAGCGTAGTAACTTCGAGACTCGTCCGGGGATTCCTCTGCCAACAAGGCACCTAAATTGAAATTTGCAAACGCATGCTCCGGCTCAGATGCCAATACTGATTCGAACGCCGATCGTGCAGCGGCTGGATCCCCTTCGTTTTGCCAGATGGTGCCAAGATTGAAATGTGCTTTGGCATAATTGGGAGCATACTGAAGAGCTCCTTTGATCATGGCAACGGCCTCCTGTGTCCTGCCTTGCTCGTATAACCGGGCACCGAGATTCAGCTGGGCACCCGCCAGGGTCATTCGGCCCTCGGCACCCTCGGCAAGCGTTTTGGGATCGACACGACTGGTCAAACCTGTCAAATAATGAGTCGCCAAGTCCGTGCTTCCGTCGTTGATCAGACTGGTCGCGATCGCCATTTGCGCGTGCGCTGCGGCGTTTGGTTTCTCAAACCATCGGCCAAGAAAAGGAACCGCTGCCGCCCAGACCTCGGCTTCGCCCGCATCGCACAATTCAACATCCCGCGCCAACTGTTGGACATCGACCGGCCCTTTGTAAATCACTGCCAATTGGCCACGCCGATCGATTAAGAAGCTGGTGGGAACTGGCATTTGCTGCTTGTGACTTAGCAAGCTGCGCTGGATGGTATCGAGCAGGTCCAGAGTTTCTGGCGACGCAAATCCACTGACACCCGTCCATCCTATTTTGTTCAATATCTCAATTGCCTGATGATGGTCCTCTGGGCGATCGCCGCTAAGTGGCAATATGTTCAACTGCACCTTTAACCGCTTATCGGATGCGAATTGTTCCAGCTCCGTCACGCACGGCGCGCACCAACTGGCCCACAAATTGATCAGCGTTGGTCGCTCACCAGGTTTCCATTGGTGCGTTTCGCCAACGGGATCCGTGAACGAGATTTCGAGAAGTGGGACGCGTCCAGCGAGTACTATTCGAGCTTGTTCCGATTCTGATGGAACCGTGCAGCGCGATGGAGCAAGTTCCACCTCTCTTTGCAGGTGTTGATCCATCAATTGTGGTGCTCCATTTCCCTGAACCAGCAAATAGCGGTTGTTGGGGGTGATTTCCGTAAAAACTTCGGGGGTCGGCTCGCCCGGCCACCGGATGGACACCGATTCGATAGCTGGATGATCCCCGATCCCAAAATGGACCCACTTGCTGGACTGGGACAGGTAACCCTCACCTCCGCGGAGCGTCTCCGATAATTCTTGATCTCTCAGCTTGACCGTGACGCGGGCTCCGATCGCATCGCGGTTGCAAGTCGTTCCGCGCAGCCTGAAAGCGACAAACTGGTTGTTATCGTCTCCGACATTTCTCAGAAATCGTGCACGAGGCGCGGTTCGGTTGACCAGCCAAACATCCATGCGACCATCCAGATCCCAATCAACCTTGCCCATCGCTCGACCATCATCGGCAAAATCAAAACCGGCGACCGCCGAAATGTCTGCATACGGGAGTTGGCCAAGATTCAAAAAGCAGCAGTTACGTTCTCTGCCGCTAAGCGAACCACCAGAATAGAGAAGCTGAAACCCAGCTTCCCATCCGTTAATGTATTCATCGTTGACAACCGTTGCGTCTAAGGGCGAATGCGACACGACCTGTCGCCAATAAAAACTTCACAAATCTTTCGTGTCTTCATTGGTCGCCAACCCGTTGGTGACCAGGATATCGAGAGTCGAGTCATTATTGACATCGCAAAACAGGCTGGCCCAGGCCCAGCGGCCCATCGTCACATGCGCTTCGACGCTGATGTCGCGAAATGTACCGTCGCCAACGTTTTCAAATAACGAATTACCGCGCGCATGGCGCTGAAACTCGGTTCGCGCGTCCGCGTCATCATCGGGGCGAAATTTGCGTTGAAACGCGACTCGGTTGCCGGCCGAAGAAAACATGTTGCTGACGTAAATATCAAACAGCCCGTCTCGGTTAAAGTCCCCCCACGCGACCCCCATCCCAGCCGAGATGTCTTCCACTCCGGCGGCAGCCGCGATGTCGGTAAAATGTCCGTTGTCGTTTCGAAACAGATTGTTGCGACCAAAATCGTTGGCAACATAGAGATCCTGGTCACCATCGTTGTCGAAATCTTCCCAGGCAGCCGACAACGTGAATCGGCGATTATTTTGATCAAGTCCAACCTGTTCGGTAACGTCTGTGAACACCCATTGGGAATCCGAAATTTCATTCTCGAGCAAGCGATTCTGAAACCCGTTATTGGCATCGTGGTAAGGCGTCGGCGCACCCTCGCCACCGCGGGGAGCCGAATATCCACACACGTACAAATCCAGATCACCGTCCAGGTCGTAATCCGCCGCAGTCAACGTCACCGACGTCCCAACAAACTGGTTGGCGGCAATTTCAAAATTCCCCAACCCATCGTTGCGCAAAAAAAGCACCTGGGTGTCGACCATAAGGACAAGATCTTGATCCAGATCATTGTCCAGATCAACAAACAATGCTGCCCGCGTCCGGTCCAGGAAGTCGAGTCCCGCTGCCTCGGTCTGATCCAGCGCTGTGCCATCCGGCTGCTGGATGTAAAGACGATTGATTACACCACCGGGCTGACAAACATACAGATCATCCAGCCCATCTCCATTCGCGTCACCGATCGCCAGTCCTTGATGACCGAGCAAATCGACCCCCAAGGAACCTTGCAATTCCGCTCGCCAGTGATTGGT
The DNA here is from genome assembly GCA_942492215.1 of Pirellulaceae bacterium. Classification (GTDB taxonomy): domain Bacteria; phylum Planctomycetota; class Planctomycetia; order Pirellulales; family Pirellulaceae; genus Mariniblastus. The sequence goes on along the minus strand of CALODY010000016.1, from coordinate 106,753 downwards.
GCTTTTTAGAATCTGGTCAGCAAACGAGTCGTTACGGTTTAGTACCGCTTCGGTACAATCGGCAAATAGGTGACCTCCAGGGAACGAACCTTTCACTTCCTCGTAATCGCGAACAACCAGCGCGTTAAGGATGAGCCCTCTACCCTCGCGTTGCCAGGCACAATGCCACGTCGCGTTGACTTGAATCGATTCCTGTTCGGTGCTCGCATCTGCCTGGAAGTAGGCTTCCGTTTCGATACGGTCTCCTAGTTCCGAGACCCGGATGATCTTGAACTTGTAGTGCACATGGTCGTTCCCCCCGAAGACGTTTGCGAATGATCGGTAGGCATTGACAAATGTTTTAACGCCTTCGAATTCACCGTTCAAAGGAGGCTCGCCAACGGAGGAGCGTTGAATCTGGAATCTGGAATCGCGAAAGATCTCGGTCAATTCGGGGCGAAGCGAACTGAACCGAATCGTGTTGGACAGAAGACCCTCGGCCGATTCAAGCGAAATCGATACTGGATCAGAGAGCCAATCACCAAGTTGATTGAGTTGAACACCGGCCTGCTCATTAACGACTTCCGTCGTCCACCCATCGAATTCCGGATCACGCCGTTTGAAAAACTCATCCAGGTTTTCTGAGTTGCCGACCAGACGCGGTGTGGACGATTTTTCGTTCGGCGGAAAGGTGCGGGTTGCTTCATTCGTTCGTTGGTACTCATCGGCTTCCCGATTGCATCCGGGCATGCCGACGAAGAAGCCATAGCGATCAAACAAGCCAAGAAGCGACGTTTCAAGATCTCTACTGCTAATTTAACCACGGTATTTTGCATTTTTCTGCCGCGTTTGGGGCCACCAAGTCGCCTACGACTCGACCATTACAGTGGAAAACCCGAATTTCTTGAAAATTCTAGGGCAAACCAACCCCTTAACGGTTTACAGCGGCTGCCACGGAAATTATTGTACGAAACACCCTATATTAGTTCTGCATCTTCGCAAATACACCCAGTTTAGAAGGTAATTCAATGAGGAAGTTATTGTTTGCTGCTTTGGCAGCGGTCTTGGTCGGGTTTTTGAGCATCTCCGTGTCGATGGCCCAAACGATTGACGGGACTCGAGACGCGATCTACGGCTCGGCACTTTCCGTGCAAACGATTCAAACAGGATTTGGCGACAACACCAATGAATGGAATGCGGCTTACGGACGACTGACAACGACCGATCTGTCATTGATGTTTACGGGTAACTTGGAAGCGAATTTCAATAAGTTAGAAATCTTCATCGATTCCAGCAATGCGGTCACGACCAACGTATTTACGAGTTCCGGCAACGACGGCGCCGGAGTTATGGATGGCATGACGTTCGATACAGGATTCACCCCGGATTATCACATTATCGTGCGACGAGGCGGAGTAGATGGTGCTGATGGCAAGTTCGACATCGATTTTGCCGCTCTCGGAACAACGAATTTCAGCAGTTATCAAAGTTTGGCCGGTGTCAATAACGATATGATTTCCGGTGCCACGGGTACAGGCGTTAATTCGGCTCCGATTCTGTTTGGATTTGACAACTCAAATACAGCCGGAATCGGTGACACGGCTGGAGACGCGGCAGACCAAACTGCCGCACAAGCTGTGACGACCGGCTTGGAACTGGGGCTCAGCCTTTCTGACCTCGGCAACCCGACAGGTCCAATCCGAGTCATGCTGCTGCAAAACAATGACTCCCATGATTTCCTGTCAAATCAAACACTAGGCGGCTTACCAGTGGGCACTGGCAATCTGGGATCACCGGCAGCCAGCGTCGACTTCAGCTCGTTTGCCGGCGACCAGTTTTTCACGGTGGCTCCCATTCCCGAACCATCAACTGCGGGAATGTTTGGTGCGCTTGCTCTGGCAGGTTTAATGGCCAAGCGTCGTCGCCGTAAGTAAGCACAGCGGCATTCAGGCGAAGTGCGATTGATGAGAATTTGAAGAACCGTCGGCATTGGCCGGCGGTTTTTTTATGTCGATTGAAGATTACGACAATGCGAACGGAGCCAAGCGTCGAGCGAGCCGTCGGTGGTTTTTATCGATATCGGATGCCATTCAGATCGTCGCCCTCCGACTGGATCGTCAGGTAATCGATCTTTGCTTCCCTTGCCAACTCGATAGCCTCCGGCGACCAGGAAGCCGGAATCAGCCCCGTGTTTTGAAAGGTCGCACTGTCCACATGCCCGTCCATGAAACCCACCATGGCAATCTCACCCATATGTCGAAAGTGGGTCGATGGTGCGGGGTCAACATAAGGCCACTGGGGACCTTGCAGGTAAAAGTTCTCGGTCAATTTCAGGTCTGGATCGCCGTACCAGGGCAATTGGACCCTGGCTGCATCTGAAAACATGATGACTCTGGACGTGCCGGCTTGCTGAAAATCCTTGAACCCTTTTTTGATCACCCGCGGTGCCCAGCCGTTCTCGGCCTCGTATACCGTCGCGCCGCAATTCTGGTTGTAACCGTAACCCCCGGTTTCGCCATCATAGAGAAACTCGATTTCATCCGTCATGTCCGGACAGCGGTAAGACTGCATATTGTTCTCCAGAAACGGCGAAATCGTCCCGCCGATAACGGTAACCTTGTTGATTGAGTAATCAACCGTGCCAAACCAGGCCTTTGCCTCCGGCCAACCGTCGCCGTTGGCTAACGGAAAGTACTGTTTGGCAGATTCGAAATTGAGTGATGCCAGCACCAACTGTCGGATATTGTTGGCACACTTTGCTCTTCGACCCGCCGCCCTGACCGACTGAACTGCCGGAAGCAGCAACGCGATGAGCGTGCCGATGATTGCAATCACAACTAACAGTTCAACGAGAGTGAACGCTTTTCTTGTCATCACTTACTTTCCGGTCGCCGGCAACGGTTCGACTTAAAACTGACGTCAACAATCCCAACCAATCTAAGAGAATCCAGATTGACGCCAAGTAGGATTCGGCGGTTTCGATCAAAAAAAGTGAACCGCCAGATCAAACAAGAAACCATTGGAAAGATTCGACTGGCTTGCGTCTATTCAAGTAAGTGAAGTGGATTCAAATTGTTTTTGTGCATTTGCAACAGCACATTGCCAGGTCGGTCGGCAAGAATCGAACTTGGATTCAGTTGATTCGTTTGAGATACCCCAAGTTGAAGCGCTCGGTAAGTATCTTCGGTCAACCGGAAATCGTTAGTTTCGCCAGCTGAAATTTCGTTTTGCGACACATGCTCGATCACGACATAAAAACCGTCATGCACCTTCGTATCAAAAAATTGCATTAACCAGTTGCCGGCCTGATCGACCAACACATCGGTCTCTCCGACGACTGCGCCACTGGTATCATAAATTCGGCCAATCAAACGTGAGCCGGGGGTCGCATACCCCGCCAGGACAGGATCCGATGCCAGCGTGTCAATTTTATGCGACCACAAGGTCTCTCGATTTCCGAAGGCGTCACTCAACACGCCCGTTTTTTCTCGATTGTTAGGCGACGAGTCGGATTCATCGGTAAACGTGTCGTATCCGAACGGCGGAATGATCGAAACGCGGGCGATACTACAGACGCCGGAGTCGTCACAAATTCGATAGGTGAATTGATCAATTCCTTTAAACTCCGGACTGGGAATGTAAACAAACGAACCGTCAGAGTTCCATGTCAGCGTACCAAACGTTGGCCAATGTACGACGCTTCCATTAACAGGGTCACCATCGGGCTCAAAGTCATTGTCAAAAACATTCCCTACAACGGGATCCACCTCATTGTTGACTTGGTAGAAATCATCATTTGCGACCGGTGGCAAATTGAACACGGTCACGTGAGCCGTCACAACATCGCATGCACCGTTGGAATCGCAGACTTCGTATTGGAAGGTAACGGTTCCTTCAAAGCCCCGTTCGGGTACGTAGCGGAATGTACCGTCGGCATTGATCCTCAAAGTGCCACTGTCTGGTGCTTCAATCGGCGTCGTGTTGATCGTCAGCGGATTGCCATTGGGATCCGAATCATTGGCCAGCAAGTCACCGGTGACCGCTCGGCCTTTTGTCGTAAACGCAGCATCGTCACCGCCGACCGGTGCATCGTTGGCCAATCCGTTGGCATTGGATACCACGAAAATCGTGGCGATGGCGGTATCGCAAGCCCCTTGGGAATCACATATCTGATACTCGAATGTGTCTGACCCGACAAACCCGGCATTCGGCTGATAGACGAACGTACCATCCGGGTTGATCACAACGGTGCCATTGGAAGGATTCGTGATCGGTGACGTGTTTACCGAAAATGAATTGCGGTTGGGATCGCCGTCGTTGCTCGTAAGCGACCCTTGAACCGGGCGGCCGGCCAACGTCGATGCCGTATCGTTGGTCGCGATCGGCGGAGCGTTCCTGCCGGACGTTTCCGTGTCACGAATTTCAATGGCCAGCGTCGCCGTTGTGCAGTTACCGGCTTCATCGCACGCTTCGTAAGTAAACGTGTCGGTTCCGCTAGTGCTTGGAATTGGCGTATACGTGTAAGAACCGTCGAACTGCATTTCCAACGTGCCCTTGGACGTCGCAATTGGATTGCCCACGGGCTGCCCATTGACGAGCGTCACCACGAGGTCATCGTCGGGATTGGGGTCATCGTCGTTAGTCAAGACATTTCCACTTGCTGACGTGTCCGAAGTAACCGTCATGATATCGTTGGTTGCAATCGGTGGATTATCAAAGACCGTCAGGTACACGGTGGCCTCGCTACAATCACCACTCGCATCGCAAACCTCGTAGACAAAGCTGTCGTTCCCGACAAAATCATCGAACGGCGTGTAGAGGTAAGTCCCGTTGGGATTGATGACCAATGTGCCATTGAGCGGGCTCTTGGTTGGTACGGTATTGATGGTCAGAGCATCCCCATTTGGATCGGAATCATTGGCCAACAGGTTGCCTCGGATCGGCTGGTTCTTTTGACCCACGCCGGCGTCGTCGTTGGCCGCCGGAACATCGTTTGCCGCACCGGTCAAGTCTTCCGATATCGAGATGTAGACAGTCGCCGTGTCGGTGTTTCCGGCTGCATCCCTGATTTCATATACAAACGAATCCAAACCGAAAAAGCCAGCATTGGGAGTATACGTATAAGTGCCATTCGGATGGATGGCGACGGTGCCGTTCGTCGGCGCCGAAACCGGGGCGGTGTTGACCCGAACCACGTCACCGTCAGGATCACCATCATTGCTGATCACAGAACCGGTGACGGGCGTGTCAATAAAGCCGCTTGCCGTATCATTGTTGGCGATCGGCGGAGTATTCGCCGGATCTCTCACACTGTCGCGAACCTCAATCGTTACCGTTGCTTTCGCGCAGAGGCCAGACGAGTTGCAGATTTCATAAGTAAACGTATCCCTACCCGAAAACTCCGAATTCGGAGTGTAGACATAGCTTCCGTCCGGATTCATCCGGATACTGCCGTGAGTCGTTGCAATCGGGCTGCCGATCGGCCGACCGTTGACACCGATTACCGTTAATGCCTCGCCGTTTGGATCAAGATCATTGTCCAACACGTTGCCAGTCGTTGGCATGTTTACAACCGTGTCGTTGATATCAGTCTTCGCCACAGGGGGACTCTGAATTGTTGTGACGGTCGAGGCGGCAGCCGGAGCAATGCTCGGAATAAGCCCGGTCGTGCTGGCTGCCATCGATAGTTCCATTCGGAATGACTCGAATGGCTCGGCGAGCGTATCGTTGATGATGGCAAGGTCAATCAACAGGGGCGGCATCATCGCACCATCAACAGGAGCGACAAAAGTCAGGACGCTGGTTGAAGGATCAAACGAGACGTCGGGATTCGAGGCGGCCGCCGCTTGAATCGCCGCGATGACGTTGCCGTAGTCATTGCCGTTGGTATCGATATCTGCCAAACCGATTTTTACCGAAGTGTTTTCTCCAGCCTGGTAGGTTCCCGTCAACTCCACACGATAAATTGCCGATTCACCTTCGTTGACGACAGCCGGTCCCGAGATCGACCACTCGATCGGGCCATCCAGTGGGCCGCCCGGACCCTGCGTATCGTTAATCGTCGACATCACGCCGTTGGCCAACGGATCCAAAGCAACATTGGCGCCGGTCGTGGAAGTTGCATTGGATAGCACAAGCCGATAATCTTCCGGGCCTTCAATCAGAATGTCATCGGTAATGCCCAACTCGATGACCAAGTCGTCCATCGTGTCACCGTCGGCATTGGCGGTAAATGTCAAACTTGTCCCATCAAATGTCAGCGTTCCCGGGCCGCTATAATTATCGACGGCATCGTTGATCGCTGCGAAAAAATCGGCATAGTCTTTGAAGTTCGTATCGAGGGGATTCAATCCAATGTTGACTTTGGCGACTTCCCCGGCTCCAAACGATTCGGTCAGACGGATCGTATAAATGGCGGTTTCGCCTTCATCCAAGTTTCGAGAGCCGCTAATCGACCAAACTGCTGGACCGTCCGCCGGACCGCCGACACCTTGCGTGTCGTGAATAGTTGTCGTGATGCTTCCCATGTTCGCGTCGACTGCAATCTCGATTCCAGTTGCAGAATTCGGATTTGACAGACCGATCTGGAAATCTTCTGGACCTTCGATCAAGTCATCATTGTTGATGGGCAGCACGATATTCAGGGCGCCCATTTCATCACCTTCGACAACCGCCAAGAAGGTCAGTGTCGTTCCGTCAAACGTTACATCGCCCGGCCCCGTATAAGCTGCCACCGAATCAAAAACAGCACTAATAAAGTCGTCGTAATCGCTGCTGTTGGTGTCCAGTTGATTGAAGGACAGATCGACGGATCCCGATTGACCGGCGGCAAATGCACCCGACAACCGGATCGAGTACTGCGCGACCGAGCCCTCGTCCGCGTCGCTCATGCCGTTGATCGACCAGATTGCAGGGCCGTCATCGTCTTCGATGGTAACCGTGTCCGAATTTGCCGATCCGTCGATGCTGATGTCCGGATCGCCGCTGAGAACAGAGTCCAGCGTAACGGTTACAGTCTCATTGGCTTCGATAAGTACGTCGTCAAGGACCGCAACGTCGATAGTCGCAGATGTTTCGCCGGCAAGAATCGTGACGCTGCCGCTTAATGTTACAATGTCGACACCATTGGCTGCCGTTCCTGTTACGGAATAAGCAATCACGGTGTCGGTACTCGAAGGTGTGCTCATCGTAACGGTGAACTGCCCGTCAACATCCGGTTCCGCAGCGTCAGGGATATTGGCGGTGATCGAAACCAAAGCTGTATCAAGATCGACGATCGTTGTTTCGGACTCCTCTTGGGATGCGTCCAAGGCAATGTCCGCACCAGAGGAGGAGATTGGCGTTGCCAGCCCAATCGTAAATGTCTCATCGGCTTCGACCAGGTTGTCTGACGTTGCGCCCAACGCGAACAGGATGTCTTCCATCCTGTCGCCATCGGCCAACGACGTGAATGTTAGAACGCCTGTCGTTTCATTAAACTCCAGGTCGGCGCGGGCCTCCGCCGCCATTTTGATCAATGCAAACAGTTCGTCCTGGTTCGCAGTCGCTGCACCGAGGTCACTGTCGGAGGTTGTGTTGTTGGTCAAACCGACCGTTATCTGGGCCGTTTCACCAACACCAAACCGACCGCTTAAGCTAATCGAGTAGTCCGTGGTGGTGTCGCCTTCGTCAACGCTGGTGGGTCCCGATATCGACCAAACGGATTGATCGTTATCGTTGATCGTCGTCGTTGCCAAAGCATTGCCCAACGCGATACCGCCTCCGGACGTACTGTCCGGATTCGTCAAACGAATTGAGAAAGATTCATTGCCCTCGGTCAGCACATCGTCCATGGCATCCAGGTTGACCACCAACGCCGCCATCGGATTGCCGTCGGATGTGTAAGTCAGCAACCCAGTCGAGGCATCAAAAACGAGATCCGTTCGGGTTCCAATCGCCGCATTCACCGCCGCCGCCAGCGCTGCGTAGTCAGCGCTCGACGTTTCGATATCACTAAGCGCCAGATTGATGGTCGCCGTTTCGCCCGCCTGAAGTGTTCCCGTCAGTGCAATGATGTATTCAGCTGCCATTCCCTCGTCGACAGATGGATCGCCGGTGATTGACCAAACTGCTTGATCATCATCGTTGATCGCCGTCAGCACGGAATGATTCCCTAACCCAATATCGCTACCGGTCGTGCTGTCAGGGTCGGTCAAATCGACCGTGAACGATTCAATGCCTTCGACTAACACGTCGTCGACGGTGGCCAGGTTGATGACCAGTTCTGCCATCGGTCGGCCGTCACCCGTGTAGGTCAGCAATCCGGTCCCGGCATCAAATGTCAGGTCCGTTCGCGAGCCAATTGCCGTACTAATTGCCGTCGTCAGTGCGTCGTAGTCAGCACGGTCGGTCGTCAGGTCATTTATCGTCAGATTGATGGTTGCCGTTTCAGCCGCTTGCAAGGTTCCAGCGAGCCTGACGATGTACTCGGCGGTATTGCCCTCATCAACCGAGGTGTCACCTGCAATTGACCACACCGCCTGGTCGTTGTCGTTGATCGTTGTTTCAACAAAGTCATTTCCAAGACCGATGTCAGCTCCCGTTGTGCTAGTGGGATCCTCAAGTTCAACCAGCAATGACTCGGAGCCTTCAATTAATACGTCGTCGATAGCATCGAGGTGGATCACGAGATTCTGCATCGCCAATCCATCACCCGTATACGTCAACACTCCCGTCGCCGCATCAAAAACAACATCGGTTCGGGCACCAATAGCATCATTGACGGCGGCCGCGAACGCCGCGTAGTCTGCGCTGTCCGTCGTGATATCGCTCAACGTCAGCGTAATTCCTGCTGTCTCATTGGCTTGCAGGATGCCGCTGAGCGCAATCGCGTACGACGCCGCGTCGCCTTCGTCAATCACCGTGTCACCCATAATGGACCAGGCGGATTGATCATTGTCATTGATCGTGGTGATCACCGAACGGTTGCCCAACATGATCGTCAGACCGGTGGTACTTCCCGGGTTCGCCAGATCAACCGAGAAGTCCTCAACACTTTCGGTCAGCGCATCGTCGATCGTACCGAGACGGATCACAAGATCCGCCATCGGGGTGCCAGCGGACGTAAATGCTAACAATCCGGTAGCCGCATCAAATGTCAAATCGGTGCGCGTGCCAATCGCGTTGTTGACCGCACCGACAAACAATTCATAGTCGAACGAGTTTGTATCAATATTTGCCAACGTCAAAACAATCGTCGCCGTTTCTCCGGCTTGAAGCGTTCCGGACAAGGCGATCGAGAAATCAGCAGCCTCTCCTTCGACGACAGTTGCGTCCCCGGAAATCGACCAACCCGATGTCTCGTCGTCATTGATGACCGTGACGACAGAATCGTTGCCAAGGAGAATGTTGGAACCCGTCGAACTCGTTGGGTCTGTCAACGCAACGGTGTAGGATTCCGGGCCCTCGATCAGGATGTCATCGATCGTGTCAAAGGGAATCACCAAATCTGCCATTGCATTTCCGTCACCGGTATACGTCAACCGTCCGGTTCCCGAATCAAAAGTCAAATCAGTGCGTGTTCCGATCGCGTTAGTAACCGCCGCGGCAAATACCGCGTGATCATCGCTCGTCGTCGTGACGTCGCTAAGCGTCAACGTAATCGAAGCAATTTCGCCCGCTTGCAAGATGCCGGACAACGCCACCGTGTATGTTGCTGTGTTGCCTTCATCGACCGAATTATCACCGACGATCGACCACACCGACTGGTCGCCGTCCTGAATCGTCGTGGTCACCAAAGCATTGCCAAGTCGCACGTCGCTGCCCGACGGACTGGTGGGGTTGGCCAGTTCGACGGTGAGCGATTCGGGGCCTTCCGTCAACAGATCATCAACCGCGTCGAGGCCAATGGCAAGGTCGGCCATGGAGCTGCCGGATGAGGTAAACGTCAATAATCCGGTTACCGAATCAAACGTCAAATCGGTTCGATCTCCGATTGCGTTTGCGACCGCCGTCGCAAACGCGGCATAGTCGATGCTAAGTGTTGAGACATCACTTAGAGTCAAATTAATGGTCGCAGTTTCGCCGGCTTGAAGTGTCCCTGATAACTTTACAAGATACTGGGCAGTGTCGCCCTCATCGACCGTTGTGTCGCCACTTATCGACCATCCTGAAATCTCATCATCGTTGATGGTTGTCGTGACTGAGTCGTTAGCCAACCCAACATCTGCATTCGTGGTACTGCCCGGGTTGGCCAAATCAACCGTGTAGGATTCAGGCCCTTCGGCGAATGTGTCGTTCAGAATTTCAAGCTCAATCTGCAGGCTCGACATCGGATTGCCGTCACTGACGAAGGTGAGCAAACCAGTGACGACGTCAAATGTCAAATCCGTTCTTGAGCCGATTGCATTCGTTACAGCGTCCGCAAAGGATGCGTAGTCATCGCTGTTCGTCGAAATGTCATTCAGCGAGAGATTGATTGTCGCCGTTTGCCCCGCCTGCAGAATTCCGGATAGTGAAACTTCGTAGTTTGCTGTTTCGCCTTCCTCTTCGTCCGGAGCCACATCACCCGAGATCGACCATATTGACTGATCCAGGTTGTTAATTACCGTTGTCACGAACGCGTTGCCAAGGCGGATTGGTGCACCGGTCGTACTCGCCGGTGTCGCCAGGCCAACAGTGAACGACTCTGGTGATTCGGTCAACGCATCGTCGATTGCTTCCAGGTTAATTACCAGGTCAACCATCGCGTTACCGTCGCCGGTATAAGTCAGGAGCCCGGAACCAGCATCGAATGCAATGTCTGTCCGTGACCCGATCGCGTCCATGACAGCCGCAGCAAACGCGGCATAGTCCGTGCTGTCCGTCGTTAGATCGCTGAGCGTCAAGTTGATCGTGGCGGTTTCGCCCGCTTGCAGAGTACCACTCAAGGCTACGACGTACTGAGCGATATTGCCTTCATCAACCGCTATCGTCCCCGTGATCGACCAAACCGATTGATCATTATCGATGATCGTGGTGGTGACCGAATCATTGCCCATCGCGACATGGGCCCCCGATAAACTCGCCGGCGTCGCGAGGTCAACGGTAAATAACTCGCCACCTTCGCCCAGCGAGTCATCGACCGAACCGAGGTCAATGACCAGGTCCTGCATTGGATTGCCATCCGCGGTGTAAGTCAACAAACCCGAACCGGAATCAAACGTCAAATCCGTGCGTGTTCCAATCGCGTTGGCTACGGCCGTGGCGAAGGCCGCGTAGTCAGCACTATTTGTGGAAACGTCGTTCAAGTTGAGAACAATCGCAGCGTCCTCACCGGCCTGCAAGGTTCCCGACAGCGCGATCGTGTAGGAAGCTGTGTTTCCTTCATCGACCGAGGTGTCACCCGAGATGGACCAGGCCGATTGATCATTGTCGTTGATCATCGTCGTTACCGAAGCATTGCCCAGCGTAATGTCCGATCCGGTCGTGCTGGCCGGAGTTGCCAGGTTGACAGTGTAGGATTCGGCTCCTTCGCTCAAAACATCGTCGATGGCGTTGAGGCTGATCACCAGGTTCGGCATCGAACTGCCCGTGCCAGTGTAAGTCAGCAAGCCTGAGCCCGCATCGAATACCAGATCCGTGCGGGTACCAATCGCATTCGTAACGGCTGCCGCAAAGGCCGCGTAGTCTGCGCTGTCGGTCGTAACATCGTTGATTGTCAGAACGATCGTGGCAACTTCGCCAGCTTGCAATGTTCCCGAGAGCACAATCGTATACTGGGCTGTGTTGCCTTCGTCGACCGCCGTTGTACCCGTGATCGACCAGACCGATTGATCGTTGTCGTTGATCACCGTCGTGACCGATCCGTTGCCCAGTGCGATGTCGGCGCCCGTCGTGCTGGTTGGGTTGGCCAAGTCAACCGTATACGACTCCGGGCCTTCGCTTAAGGGATCGTCCATTGCGCCCAAATTGATGACCAAATCGGGCATCGGATTGCCGTCGCCGGTGTAAGTCAGCAAACCGGTGACTGTGTTAAAGGTCAGATCGGTGCGTGTTCCGATTGCATTGACGACCGCCGTTGAAAACGCTGCGTAGTCGGTGCTGTTGGTGGAAACATCGGCAAGTGACAATTCGATCGTCGCCACCTCGCCAGCTTGCAATGTTCCTGACAAAGCAATCACGTACTGAGCCGAACTCCCTTCCGCCGATGGTTGGATCGCCGGTGATCGACCAAACGGACTGGTCATCATCATTGATCGTGGTCGTGACCGAGTCATTACCCAAGGCAATGTCGGCACCTGTCGTGCTGGCTGGTGCTGCCAAATTTACCGTGTAGGATTCCGTGCCTTCGCTGATCAAGTCATCGATGGCTGCCAAATTAATGACCAGATCCGGCATGGAGCTACCCGTGCCGGTGTAAGTCAACAAGCCGGTTCCGGCATCAAACACCAGATCGGTGCGCAAGCCAATCGCATTGGCAACGGCCGCTGCAAACGCGCTATAGTCTGCGCTGTTGGTCGAAATATCGTTGAGTGCCAGAAGGATCGTGGCAACTTCTCCGGCCTGCAAGGTTCCGGAAAGCGAAATCGTGTACTGGGCCGTATTTCCCTCATCGACCGAGGTTGTCCCCGTGATCGACCAGACCGATTGATCGTTGTCGCTAATCGTGGTCGTGACCGAGGCATTACCGAGCGCGATGTCAGCTCCCGTTAAACTGGCGGGCGTCCCCAAGTTAACGGTGTAAGGACTCAACTCCCTCGCTCAACATATCATCCGTCGCGTCGAGATTGATCACCAAATCCTGCATCGGACTGCCATCGCCGGAATGTAGGTCAACAAGCCGGATGCCCGAATCAAACACCAAATCCGTGCGTGCTCCAATCGCGTTGGCGACGGCCGTGGCGAAGGCCGCGTAGTCGGCACTATTGGTGGAGACGTCGCTCAGGCTGAGAATGATCGAAGCGTTTTGCCCGGCCTGCAAAGTTCCCGACAGCGCGATCGTGTAGGAAGCTGTATTGCCTTCGTCGACCGAAATGTCACCCAAGATGGACCAGGCCGATTGATCATTGTCGTTGATCATCGTCGTTACCGAAGCATTGCCCAGCGTAATGTCCGATCCGGTCGTGCTGGCCGGAGTTGCCAGGTTGACAGTGTAGGATTCGGCTCCTTCGCTCAAAACATCGTCGATGGCGTTCAGGCTGATCACCAGGTTCGGCATCGAACTGCCCGTGCCGGTGTAAGTCAACAAACCCGAGCCGGCATCGAATACCAGATCCGTGCGGGTACCAATCGCATTCGTAACGGCCGTCGCAAAGGCCGCGTAGTCCGCGCTTGTCGGTCGTAACATCGTTGATTGTCAGAACGATCGAGGCAACTTCGCCGGTTTGCAATGTTCCCGAGAGCGCAATCGTATACTGGGCTGTGTTGCCTTCGTCGACCGCCGTTGTACCCGTGATCGACCAGACCGATTGATCGTTGTCGTTGATCACCGTCGTGACCGAACCATTGCCCAGTGCGATGTCGGCGCCCGTCGTGCTGGTTGGGTTGGCCAAGTCAACCGTATACGACTCCGGGCCTTCGCTTAAGGCATCGTCCATTGCGCCCAAATTGATGACCAAATCGGGCATCGGATTGCCGTCGCCGGTGTAAGTCAGCAAACCGGTGACTGTGTTGAAGGTCAGATCGGTGCGTGTTCCGATTGCATTGACGACCGCCGTTGAAAACGCTGCGTAGTCGGTGCTGTTGGTGGAAACATCGGCAAGTGACAATTCGATCGTCGCGACGTCGCCAGCTTGCAATGCCCCTGACAAAGCAATCACGTACTGAGCCGAACTCCCTTCGCCGACGGTCGGATCGCCGGTGATCGACCAAACGGACTGGTCATCATCATTGATCGTCGTCGTGACCGAGTCATTACCCAAGGCAATGTCGGCACCTGTCGTGCTGGCTGGTGCTGCCAAATTTACCGTGTAGGATTCCGTGCCTTCGCTTAAAACATCGTCGATGGCTGCTAAACTGACGACCAGATCCGGCATGGAGCTACCCGTGCCGGTGTAAGTCAACAAGCCGGTTCCGGCATCAAACACCAGATCGGTGCGTGTTCCAATCGCATTGGCAACGGCCGCTGCAAACGCGGCGTAGTCTGCGCTGTTGGTCGAAACATCATTTAGACCCAGAACAACCGAAGCGGTTTCGCCGGCTTGCAAGGTACCGGAAAGTGCAATCGTGTACTGAGCCGTATTCCCCTCGTCGACCGAGGTTGTCCCCGTGATCGACCAGATCGATTGATCGTTGTCGCTAATCGTGGTCGTGACCGAGGCATTACCGAGCGCAATGTCAGCTCCCGTTAAACTGGCGGGCGTCCCCAAGTTAACGGTGTAGGACTCAACTCCCTCGCTCAACATATCATCCGTCGCATCGAGATTGACCAGCAAATCCTGCATGGGGTTTCCATCGCCGGAATAAGTCAACAAGCCGGTGCCCGAATCAAACACCAAATCCGTGCGTGCTCCAATCGCGTTGGCTACGGCCGTGGCGAACGCCGCGTAGTCGGCACTATTGGTGGAGACGTCGCTCAGGCTGAGAATGATCGAAGCGTTTTGCCCGGCCTGCAAAGTTCCCGACAGCGCGATCGTGTAGGAAGCTGTATTTCCTTCATCCATCGAAGTGTCACCCGTGATGGACCAGGCCGATTGATCATTGTCGTTGATCATCGTCGTGACCGAAGCATTGCCCAAGGCGATGTCTGATCCGCTGGTGCTGGCTGGAGTCGCCAGGTTGACAGTGTAGGATTCGGCTCCTTCGCTCAAAACATCGTCGATGGCGTTCAGGCTGATCACCAAGTCAGCCATCGCGCCGCCGGTTCCGGTATAAGCCAACAAACCCGAGCCGGCATCGAACACCAGATCCGTGCGGGTACCAATCGCATTCGTAACGGCTGCCGCAAAGGCCGCGTAGTCAGCGCTGTCGGTTGTAACATCGGCAATCGACAAGAGAATCGTGGCAACTTCGCCAGCTTGCAATGTTCCCGAGAGCCGCATCGTATACTGGGCTGTGTTGCCTTCGTCGACCGCCGTTGTACCCGTGATCGACCAGACCGATTGATCGTTGTCGTTGATCACCGTCGTGACCGAACCATTGCCCAGTGCGATGTCGGCGCCCGTCGTGCTGGTTGGGGCGGCTAGGCCAACCGTGTAGGACTCTGCCCCTTCAGTCAAACCGTCGTCAATTGCGCCCAAATTGATGACCAAATCGGGCATCGGATTGCCGTCGCCGGTGTAAGTCAGCAAACCGGTGACTGTGTTAAAGGTCAGATCGGTGCGCGTTCCGATTGCATTGACGACCGCCATTGAGAACGAGGCATAGTCGGTGCTGTTGGTGGAAACATCGGCAAGTGACAATTCGATCGTCGCGACGTCGCCAGCTTGCAATGTTCCTGACAAAGCGATGAGGTACTGAGCCGAACTCCCTTCGCCGACGGTCGGATCGCCGGTGATTGACCAAACGGACTGGTCATCATCATTGATCGTCGTCGTGACCGAATCATTACCCAAGGTAATGTCGGCACCTGTCGTGCTGGCTGGTGTCGACAAATTTACGTTGTAGGATTCCGTGCCTTCGCCAATTAAGTCGTCGATGGCTGACAAAGTGATGACCAGATCCGGCATGGAGCTACCCGTGCCGGTGTAAGTCAATAAGCCGGTTCCGGCATCAAACACCAGATCGGCGCGTGTTCCAATCGCATTGGCAACGGCCGCTGCAAACGCGGCGTAGTCTGCGCTGTTGGTCGAAACATCATTTAGACCCAGAACAACCGAAGCGGTTTCGCCGGCTTGCAAGGTACCGGAAAGTGCAATCGTGTACTGAGCCGTATTCCCCTCGTCGACCGAGGTTGTCCCCGTGATCGACCAGACCGATTGATCGTTGTCATTGATGACCGTTGTTATCGAGGCATTGCCCAGAGAAATATCGGCTCCGGTCGTGCTAACTGGCGTGGCAAGGTCAATCGTGTAAGATTCTGGGCCTTCGCTCAGAATATCATCGGTCACGCCCAGGCTGATCACCAAATCAGCCATCAAACTGCCGGTTCCGGTGTAGGTTATCCTGCCCGATCCCGCATCAAATACCAGATCGGTCCGTGTACCAATCGCATTGGCAACGGCAGTCGCAAACGCCGCGTAGTCGGCACTATTGGTGGAGACGTCGCTCAGGCTGAGAATGATCGAAGCGTTTTGCCCGGCCTGCAAAGTTCCCGACAGCGCGATCGTGTAGGAAGCTGTATTTCCTTCATCGACCGAAATGTCACCCGAGATGGACCAGACCGATTGATCATTGTCGTTGATCATCGTCGTTACCGAAGCATTGCCCAGCGTAATGTCCGATCCGGTCGTGCTGGCCGGAGTTGCCAGGTTGACAGTGTAGGATTCGGCTCCTTCGCTCAAAACATCGTCGATGGCGTTCAGGCTGATCACCAAGTCAGCCATCGCGCCGCCGGTTCCGGTATAAGCCAACAAACCCGAGCCGGCATCGAACACCAGATCCGTGCGGGTACCAATCGCATTCGTAACGGCAGTCGCAAACGCCGCGTAGTCAGCGCTGTCGGTCGTAACATCGGCAATCGACAAGAGAATCGTGGCAACTTCGCCGGTTTGCAATGTTCCCGAGAGCGCAATCGTGTACTGGGCTGTGTTGCCTTCGTCGACCGCCGTTGTACCCGTGATCGACCAGACCGATTGATCGTTGTCGTTGATCACCGTCGTGACCGAATCATTGCCTAATGCGATGTCGACTCCGGTCGTGCTGGTTGGGTTGGCCAAGTCAACCGTATACGACTCCGGGCCTTCGCTTAAGGCATCGTCCATTGCGCCCAAATTGATGACCAAATCGGGCATCGGATTGCCGTCGCCGGTGTAAGTCAGCAAACCGGTGACTGTGTTGAAGGTCAGATCGGTGCGTGTTCCGATTGCATTGACGACCGCCGTTGAAAACGCTGCGTAGTCGGTGCTGTTGGTGGAAACATCGGCAAGTGACAATTCGATCGTCGCGACGTCGCCAGCTTGCAATGTTCCTGACAAAGCGATGAGGTACTGAGCCGAACTCCCTTCGCCGATGGTCGGATCGCCGGTGATCGACCAAACGGACTGGTCATCATCATTGATCGTCGTCGTGACCGAGTCATTACCCAAGGCAATGTCGGCACCTGTCGTGCTGGCTGGTGTCGACAAATTTACGTTGTAGGATTCCGGGCCCTCGCCAATTAAGTCATCGATGGCTGACAAAGTAATGACCAGGTTCGGCATCG
Organism: Pirellulaceae bacterium; assembly: GCA_942492215.1. Classification (GTDB taxonomy): domain Bacteria; phylum Planctomycetota; class Planctomycetia; order Pirellulales; family Pirellulaceae; genus Mariniblastus. Next base: position 89,514 of record CALODY010000016.1, on the reverse strand, counting down.
CGTTACCGGTGCCGGTGTACGTCAACAAGCCCGAGCCGGCATCGAATACCAGATCGGTGCGGGTGCCAATCGCATTGGCAACGGCCGTGGCAAAAACGGCGTAGTCTGCGCTGTTCGTGGAAACGTTACCCAGGCTGAGAACAATTGACGCGTTTTCACTGGCTTGCAGGGTACCTGAGAGGGCAATCGTGTACTGGGCCGAATCTCCCTCATCGACCGTGGTCATCCCCATGATCGACCAGACCGATTGATCATTGTCGTTGATTGTCGTCGCAACCGAATCATTGCCCAGCGCGATGTCAGCACCCGTCGAGCTGGCCGAGGTGGCAAGGACAACCGTGTAGGATTCCGTCCCCTCCGTCAAACTGTCGTCGATCGCGTCGAGAACGATGACGAGGTCCGCCATTGCGTTGCCATTACCGAAATGAGTCAACAAGCCGGTGCCCGAATCAAACACCAAATCCGTGCGTGCTCCAATCGCGTTGGCTACGGCCGTTACGAACGCCGTGTAGTCAGCACTGTTCGTGGAAACGTCGTTTAAGCTGAGAATGATCGAAGCGTTCTCGCTGGCTTGCAACGTTCCCGTCAACGAGACCGTGTACGAAGCTGCGTTTCCTTCGTCGACCGAAGCGTCGCCCGTGATGGACCAGACCGATTGATCATCGTCGTTGATCACCGTCGTGACCGATCCATTGCCCAACGCTATGTCAGCGCCCGTCGTGCTGACTGGAGCCGTCAAGTTAACGGTGTAGGACTCAGTGCCTTCGCTCAAAATATCGTCGGTGGCATCCAGGCTGATCACCAGATTTGGCATCGAACTACCGGTACCGGTGTAAGTCAACAAGCCCGATCCGGCATCAAATACCAGATCCGTGCGGCTGCCAATCGCATTCGTGACGGCCGTGGCAAACGCCGCGTAGTCTGCACTATTCGTGGAAACGTCGCTTAGGCTGAGAATGATGGAAGCGTTTTCGCCAGCTTGCATGGTTCCCGAAAGGGCGATCGTGTACTGGGCTGTACTCCCCTCGTCAACGGACGCAGATCCCGTGATTGACCAAACCGATTGATCGTTGTCGTTGATGACAGTCGTGACCGAAGCATTACCCAACGCAATGTCGGCTCCGGACGTGCTGGCCGGTGTGGTTAAATCGACCGTGAAGGACTCCAAGCCCTCGGATAGTGCGTCGTCGATTGAATCAATGTTGATCACCAAGCCGGGCATTGCGACGCCCGTGCCGGTATAGGTCAACTGTCCGGTTCCCGAATTAAAGATCAAATCGGTTCGCGTTCCAATTGCATTGATTACCGCCGTTGAAAAGGAAGCGTAATCCAGGCTGTTGGTCGAAATATCAGAGATCGTTAGCACAATCGAGGCGTTTTCGCCCAATTGAAGCGTTCCTGAAAACGCGATTGTGTATTCAGCTGAGTCCCCTTCGCTAACCGTTGGGTCGCCGGTGATCGACCACGCAGACTGGTCATTGTCATTAATCGTCGTGGTCACGGAGTCGTTCCCCAGCACAATATTGGGATTGCTGCTGGTTGGATTTGCCAATTCGATGGTGTACGATTCTGCGCCCTCGGTAAGTACATCATCAAAGGCCGTCAGATTGATGATCAAATCCGTCATCGAGCTACCGGTGCCGGTATAGATCAACAAGCCAGTACCCGAATCGAATGTCAGGTCGGTTCGTATTCCAATCGCATTGTTCACGGCCGTTGCAAACGTACTGTAGTCGCTGACGTTCGTGGAGCCATCATTCAAATTGAGTTCAATCGAGGCAGTTTCGCCCGCTTGCAAAGTACCACTCAAGGCAACGATGTATTGGGCGATGTTGCCTTCGTCGACCGATGTGTTGCCCGTAATCGACCAGATCGATTGATCATCGTCGATAATTGTGGTGGTGACAGAGGCGTTACCAAGAGTAATCGCGGCTCCGGTCGTGCTTGCCGGTGTTGTCAAATCAATCTTATACGACTCAACTCCTTCAATTAACACATCATTCGTCGCATCGAGATTGATCACCAGATCCTGAACTGGATTTCCATTTCCGGTATAAGTCAACAAACCTGAACCCGCATCAAACACCAAGTCCGTGCGCGTGCCAATCGCATTGCTCACCGCTGCCGCGAAAGCCGAGTAGTCAGCACTATTCGTGGAAACGTCACTCAAGCTGAGAATGATCGAAGCGTTCTCGCCCGCTTGCAAGGCTCCCGACAGTGCGACGGTGTAGGAAGCAGAATTGCCCTCATTAACGAAGGTTGATCCCGTGATTGACCAAACCGATTGACCGTCATCGTGAATTGTTGTCGATACCGAGGCATTGCCCAATGCAATGTCCGATCCGGTGGTACTGGCTGGCGCGGCAAGGTCAACGGTGTACAACTCCGTCCCTTCGCCCAAAAAGTCTTCGGTGGCGTTCAGGCTGATTACCAAATCAGCCATCGAATTGCCGTCGCTGGTGAAGGTCAACAAGCCCGAACCGGCATCGAACACCAGATCCGTGCGGGTGCCAATCGCATTCGCGACGGCAGCCACAAAGGACGTATAGTCGTCGCTGGTTGTCGTAACATCGTTGAGCGACAGAACAATGCTGGCGACTTCGCCGGCTTGCAATATTCCCGAGAGGGCAATCGTGTACTGGGCCGAATTGCCTTCTTCGACCGTTGCCGAACCTGTGATTGACCAGACCGATTGATCGTTGTCGTTGATGACCGTCGTGACCGAGGCATTGCCAACGGCGATGTCGGCACCGGTCGTGCTGGCTGGAGCCGCCAGGTTAACCGTGAAGGCCTCCGGTCCCTCCGTCAAATTGTCGTCAATCGCGTTGAGATTGATTGCCAAAGCAGGCATTGCGACGCCCGTGCCGATGTACGTCAATAATCCGGTTGCCGAATTGAACGTCAGATCGGATCGCGTTCCAATCGCATTGATCACCGCCGTTGAAAACGAAGCATAGTCGGTACTGTTGGTTGTAACATCAGAAAGTGACAACACGATCGTCGCGACCTCGCCAGCCTGCAGGGTTCCTGACAGCGCAAGCACATATTGCGCCGAGCCCCCTTCGCCAACCGTTGGATCGCCCGTGATTGACCAGACGGATTGGTCATTATCGTTGATCGTCGTCGTGACCGACGCATTGCCCAGCGCAATGTCAGCGCCTGTCGTACTGGCGGGTGTTGCCAAACTGACGGTGTAGGATTCCGTGCCTTCGCTCAAAATATCGTCGGTGGCGTTCAGGCTGATCAACAGGTCAGCCATCGCGCTGCCCGTGCCGGTGTAAGTCAATAAGCCCGAGCCGGTGTCGAACACCAGATCGGTGCGGGTACCAATCGCATTGGCAACGGCCGCGGCGAATGCTGCGTAGTCAGCACTATTCGTGGAAACGTCGCTCAGGCTGAGAACAATCGAAGCGTTTTCACTGGCTTGCAACGTGCCCGAGAGGGCGATCGTGTACTGGGCCGTATTCCCCTCGTCGACCGAGGTTGTCCCGGTGATCGACCAGACCGATTGATCGTTGTCGCTGATCGTGGTCGTGACCGAAGCATTACCGAGCGCAATGTCAGCGCCCGTTAAACTCGCGGGCGTCGCCAGGCTAACGGTATACGACTCAAGACCCTCGCTTAATACATCATCCGTTGCGCCGAGATTGACCACCAGATCCTGCATCGGATTGCCGTCACCGGAATACGTCAACAAACCCGAACCGGCATCGAACACCAGATCGGTGCGTGTTCCGATCGCATTCGCAACTGCTGTCGCGAACGCCGCGTAGTCAGCACTGTTTGTCGAAACGTCGCTCAGGCTGAGAATAATTGAAGCGTTCTCACCAGCTTGCAATGTTCCCGAGAGGGCAATCGTGTACTGGGCCGTATTCCCTTCGTCGACCATTGTTGTGCCAGTGATCGACCAGACCGATTGATCATTGTCGTTGATCGTCGTCGTCACCGAGGCATTGCCCAGCGCAATGTCCGACCCGGTGGTGCTGGCCGGAGTCGCCAGGTTAACGGTGTAGGATTCCGAGCCTTCGCTTAAGACATCATCGGTGGCGTCCAGGTTGATTACCAAGTCCTGCATCGCGCTGCCGGTTCCGGCGTAAGCCAGCAAGCCCGAACCTGCATCAAACACCAGGTCCGTGCGGGTGCCAATCGCATTGGCAACAGCCGTGGCAAACGCCCCGTAATCAGCACTGTTCGTGGAAACGTCACTCAGGCTAAGAATGATTGAAGCGGTTTCACCGGCTTGCAGTGTTCCCGACAGCGCTAACGTGTACTGGGCCGTATTCCCTTCGTCGACCGCTGTGGTCCCCGTGATGGACCAGACCGATTGATCGTTGTCGTTGATGACGGTCGTTACCGACGCATTGCCAAGTCCGATATCGGCTCCGGTCGAGCTGTTCGGAGTGGCAAGGTCAACCGTATACGACTCCGGCCCTTCGCTCAACGCATCATCAATCGCGTTGAGATCAATCACTAGATCGGCCATCGGATTGCCGTCGCCGGTATAGGTCAGCAAGCCGGTGGCTTGACTAAATGTCAGATCCGTACGGGCGCCAATCTCCGCCGTGACGGCCGCGGCGAACGCTGCGTAATCGGTACTGTTCGTTGTAATATCGGAAAGTGACAACACGATGGTGGCGGCCTCGCCAGATTGCAGGGTTCCTGACAGCGCGACTACATATTGTGCCGAGTCTCCTTCGCCAACCGTTGGATCGCCCGTGATTGACCAGACCGATTGGTCATTGTCATTGATCGTCGTTGTTACCGAGGCATTGCCCAGTGCAATGTCCGATCCGCTGGTGCTGGCCGGAGTCGCCAGGTTAACGGTGTAGGATTCCGTGCCTTCGCTTAACACATCGTCGTTGGCGTCCAGGCTGATCACCAGGTCAGCCAACGAATTGCCGGTACCGGTGTAAGTCAATAAGCCGGTTCCGGGATCAAAAACCAGATCCGTGCGGGTGCCAATCGCATTGGCTACCGCGGTGGCAAACGCGGCATAGTCTGAACTGTTGGTGGAAACGTCGCTCAAGCTGACAACAATTGAAGCGTTTTCACCAGCTTGCAAAGTGCCCGAGAGGGCAATCGTGTACTGGGCCGTATTCCCCTCGTCGACCGAGGTCGTCCCCGTAATCGACCAAACTGATTGATCATTGTCGTTGATCGTCGTCGTTACCGTCGCGTTACCGAGTGCGATGTCAGCGCCCGTTAAACTCGCGGGCGTCGCCAGGCTAACGGTATAGGACTCAAGACCCTCGCTTAATACATCATCCGTTGCGCCGAGATCGACCACCAGATCCTGCATCGGATTGCCGTCGCCGGTGTACGTCAACAAGCCCGAACCTGCATCGAACACCAGATCCGTGCGGGTGCCAATCGCATTGGCAACGGCGGTGGCGAACGCCGCGTAGTCAGCACTGTTTGTCGAAACGTCGCTCAGGCTGAGATTGATCGAAGCGTTCTCGCCGGCTTGCAACGTTTCCGACAACGAGATCGTGTAAGACGCCGTGTTTCCTTCGTCGATCGCTGTGGTCCCCGTAATGGACCAGACCGATTGATCGTTGTCAGTGATTGTTGTCGTCACCGAGGCATTGCCCAAAGCAATGTCCGATCCGGTCGTGCTGGCCGGGGAGGCAAGTTCAACCGTGTAGGACTCTGTCCCCTCGGTCAAATCGTCGTCAAAAGCACCCAAATCGATGACCAAATCTGGCATCGGATTACCATCGCCGGTGTAAGTCAGCAAACCGGTGACTTGATTGAAAGCCAGATCGGTACGGGCCCCAATCTCGGCCGTAACCGCTGCGGCGAACGCTGCGTAGTCGGTACTGTTGGTGGAAACATCAGAAAGTGACAATACGATCGTCGCGACTTCGCCAGCTTGCAAAGTTCCTGATAAAGCAATCACGTACTGCGCCGAACCCCCTTCAATAACGGTTGGGTCACCCGTGATCGACCAGACCGATTGGTCATTGTCGTTGATCGTCGTCGTCACCGAGGCATTGCCCAGTACGATGTCGGCGCCGGTGGTGCTGACCGGAGTCGCCAGGTTAACGGTGTAGGACTCCGTGCCTTCGCCAACCAAATCATCAATGGCAGGTAGACTAATCATCAGATCCGGCATCGAGTTGCCGGTGCCCGTGTAAATCAACAATCCGGTTCCGGAATCGAACACCAGATCGGTGCGGGTTCCAATCGCATTGGCAACGGCCGTGGCAAACGCCGCGTAGTCCGCGCTGTCGGTCGAAACATCGGAGAGCGTCAGCACAATCGTGGCAACTTCTCCGGATTGCAATGTGCCGGACAGCGAAATCGTGTACTGGGCCGTATTACCTTCGTCGACGGACGCTGACCCGGTAAGTGACCAGACTGATTGATCGTTATCGTTGATCGTGGTCGTAACCGAAGCATTGCCGAGTGCGATGTCAGCTCCCGTTAAACTGGCGGGCGCCGCCAGGTTGACTGTAAATGACTCCACGCCTTCGGCTAGTAAATCGTCAACGGCAATCAGGCTAATTACCAGATCCTGCATCGAATTGCCGTCGCCGGCGTACGTCAACAAGCCCGAACCTGCATCAAACACCAGATCCGTGCGAGTGCCAATGGCGTTACTGACCGCATTCGCGAACGCCGCGTAGTCAGCACTGTTCGTGGAAACGTCGCTTAGGCTGAGAATGATCGAAGCGCTCTCGCCCGCTTGCAGCGTTCCCGACAACGCGACGGTATAGGAAGCCGTATTGCCTTCATCAACCGAAGTGTTACCCGTGATGGACCAGGCCGATTGATCATTGTCGTTGATTGTTGTCGTCACCGAGGCATTACCCAAGGCGATGTCCGATCCGGTGGTGCTGGCCGGAGTCGCCAGGTTAACGGTGTAGGACTCCGTGCCTTCGCTCAAAATGTCGTCGGTGGCGTTCAGGCTGATCAACAGGTCAGTCATCGCGCTGCCCGTGCTGGTGTAAGTCAACAGCCCCGAGCCGGCATCGAACACCACATCGGTGCGTGTTCCGATCGCATTCGCAACTGCTGTCACGAACGCCGCGTAGTCAGCACTGTTTGTCGAAACGTCGCTCAGGCTGAGAATAGTTGAAGCGTTCTCACCAGCTTGCAATGTTCCCGAGAGGGCAATCGTGTACTGGGCCGTATTCCCTTCGTCGACCATCGTTGTGCCAGTGATCGACCAGACCGATTGATCGTTGTCGTTGATGACGGTCGTTACCGACGCATTGCCAAGTCCGATATCGGCTCCGGTCGAGCTGTTCGGAGTGGCAAGGTCAACCGTATACGACTCCGGGCCTTCGCTCAAAACATCATCAATCGCGTTGAGATCAATCACTAGATCGGCCATCGGATTGCCGTCGCCGGTGTAAGTCAACAAACCGGTGGCTTGACTAAATGTCAGATCGGTACGGGCGCCAATCTCCGCCGTGACGGCCGCGGCGAACGCTGCGTAATCGGTACTGTTCGTTGTAATATCGGAAAGTGACAACACGATGGTGGCGACCTCGCCAGATTGCAGGGTTCCTGACAGCGCGACTACATATTGCGCCGCGCCACCTTCGCCAACCGTTGGATCACCCGTGATTGACCAGACCGATTGGTCATTGTCGTTGATCGTCGTCGTCACCGAGGCATTGCCCAACGCAATGTCAACGCCCGTCGTACTGGCGGGTGTTGCCAAACTGACGGTGTAAGATTCCGTGCCTTCGCTCAAAACATCGTCGGTGGCGTCCAGGCTGATCACCAGGTCAGCCATCACGCTGCCGGTCCCGGTGTAAGTCAATAAGCCGGTTCCGGGATCAAAAACCAGATCCGTGCGGGTGCCAATCGCATTGGCTACCGCGGTGGCAAACGCGGCATAGTCTGAACTGTTCGTTGAAACGTCACTTAGGCTGAGAACAACGGAAGCGTTTTCACCGGCTTGTAAGGTTCCCGAGAGGGCAATCGTGTACTGGGCCGTATTCCCCTCGTCGACCGAGGTCGTCCCCGTAATTGACCAAACTGATTGATCGTTGTCGCTAATCGTGGTCGTGACCGAAGCATTACCGAGCGCGATGTCAGCGCCCGTTAAACTCGCGGGCGTCGCCAGGCCAACGGTATACGACTCCATCCCTTCGGCTAGTGAATCGTCAACGGCAACCAGGCTAATCACCAGATCCTGCATCGGATTGCCGTCGCCGGTGTACGTCAACAAGCCCGAACCTGCATCGAACACCAGATCCGTACGTGTTCCAATCGCACTGGCAACGGCGGTGGCGAACGCTGCATAATCAGCACTGTTTGTCGAAACATCGCTCAGGCTGAGAACAATCGAGGCATTTTCACCGACCTGTAAAATTTCGGAAAGCGCGACTCTATAGGTAACCGCATTGCCTTCATCAACCGAGGTGTCGCCCGCGATGGACCATACCGATTGATCGTTGTCGGTGATTGTCGTCGTTACCGAATCGTTGCCCAACGTAATATCAGCGCCAGTGGTGCTGGTTGGTGAAGCAAGACTCACCGTGTATGATTCCGAACCTTCGGTAAAGGGATCGTCGATCGCATCGAGATCAATCACCAAATCCGCCATCGGATTACCATCGCCAAGGTAAGTCAACAGGCCGGTGCCCGCATCGAAAATCAAATCGGTTCGCAAACCAATTTCGTTGACGATCGCGGTGGCGAATGCGGCATAGTCCGCCGTCGACGTCGAAACATCGTTGAGGGTGAGAACGACGGTCGTTCTTTCGCCAGCTTGCAGTGTTCCAGACAATGAGATCGTGTATTGGGCCGAACCACCTTCGGCAACGGAATTGTCTCCGGTGATGGACCATACAGATGAATCGTCGTCGTTAATTTGGGTCGTAACCGAGTCGGCGCCCAAGATGATGTTCGCTGCGGTTGAGCTGGTCGGGTTATCCAGCTCGACACGATACGATTCCGGTCCTTCGTTAAACAAGTCGTCGACGATGGCGAGATCAATGACCAGATTTGTCATCGGGGTACCGTCGCCCGTGTACGTAAGTAGGCCAGTCGCTTCGTCAAACACTAGATCGGTTCTCGCCCCGATTGCCCGAGTCACGGCAGCCGCAAATGCTTCATAGTCAACGCTATTTGTCGAGACATCATTGAGGGATAAGTCAATCGCGGCCGATTCACCAGCCTGCAGCGTTCCCGAAAGCGAGATGGTGTATTGTGCTGTGCTGCCCTCATCCACCAATCCACTGCCGCTGATCGACCAGACCGATTGATCGTTATCAACAATCGCCGTGGTCACTGAACCAGTACCTAAACGAATATCGGTTCCGGTCGTACTGCCCGGAGTCGCGAGGCCGACGGTAAACAACTCGGGGCCTTCGGTGAACCCATCGTCCAACGCATTGAGATCAATTACCAGGTCCACCATCGGGTTGCCGTCACCGGTGTAGCTCAACAAACCTCCGACAAACGACAGGTCGGAACGTGTTCCGATCGCATCATTGACGGCCGTCACAAACGCTTCGTAGTCCGCACTCGTCGTGTCAACATCTACAAGCGTAAGATTGATCGTCGCCGTATTTCCAGCCTGCAACGTGCCGGAAAGCTCGATGGTGTACTGGGCAGAACCGCCTTCGACGACCATCGTATCGCCGCTGATCGACCAATTGGCAATTTCATTGTCATTGATTGTTGTCGTGACTTGGTCGTTGCCCAGTCCAATATTGGCGTTGGTTGTGCTACCGGGATTGGCCAAGTCGACGGTGAACGACTCCGGGCCTTCGGCAAAAGCGTCATCCACGATTAACAGTTCTATATCGAGATCCGCCATGGGTGAGCCATCACCGGTGTACGTCAATACTCCCGTGCCTGAGTCAAACGCCAGATCCGTTCGGGAACCGATGGCGGTAGCAACCGCGGCCAGGAAATCCGTGTGGTCGAAGCTGTCCGTCGAAATATCGGTAAGTGAAAAATTGATCGTTGCGGTTGCGCCGGTCTGCAATATTCCCGAAAGGGAAACCGTATATTGAACAGGACTTCCCTCGCCTTCGGTCGGGGATACACTCCCAGAAATCGACCAAACCGATTGGTTATCGTCGTTAATGGTGGTTGTTACCAAGGCATTGCCGACAGCAATATCGGCGCCGGTTGTACTGGCAGGGTTGGCCAACCCAACGCGGAAGGATTCAGGCCCTTCGGTAAGTACATCTTCCGTGGTTTTTAAATCAATCACCAAGTCGATCATCGAAGCACCGTCGCCGGTGTAGGTTAATAACCCGGTGCCCGAGTCGAATGTTAAATCCGTTCGTGTTCCAATGGCGGCGGCAACTGCGGCAGCAAAATCTCCGTAGTCCAAACTGTTTGTCGAGATATCGGCAAACGTCAAGTTAACCGTTGCCGTTTCACCACCCTGAAGTATTCCCGACAACGCGATGGTGTACCGAGCCAAGTCGCCTTCGTCGACCGAAGCCTCGCCCGTGATCGACCAGACCGATTGATCATTGTCCGTAATCACGGTGGTTACCGTGTCGTTGCCAAGCAGAATATTGGCACCAGAAGTGCTGGCGGGATTGGACAAATTGACCTGAAAGGACTCCAAGCCCTCTGTTAACGTATCATCGAGCGCACCCAACTCGATAATCAAGTCGGCCATCGGGTTGCCGTCGCTGGTGTAGGTCAACAGCCCATTGGCCGCGACAAATGTCAAATCCGTTCGCGATCCAATCGCGGCATTAACAGCCGCCGCGAACGTCGCGTAATCGACATTGGTTGTCGAAACGTCGCTCAGTGTGATATTGATCGTCGCCGTTTCACCGGCTTGTAGTGTGCCAGACAATGCCACAGTGAAGCTGGCTGACGCGCCTTCAACGACGTTCGCATCACCGCTGATTGACCAACCGGACGTTTCGTTATCGTTAATCGTGGTCGTGACCGACGCGTTGCCCAGAGCAATACTGGCGTCGGTTGTACTGCCCGGCGTGGCAAGACGCACCGAATAAGATTCCGGGCCTTCGAGAGAGGTGTCATCAACGGTATCGAGGTTGATAACCAAGTCAGCCATTGGGTTTCCATCACCCGTATAGGTCAATAATCCTCCCAGGAATGACAGATCCGTTCGCGATCCAATCGCGGCATTGACGGCGGCGGCAAACGCTGCGTAGTCATTGCTGTCGGTAGTGACATCATTCAGCGTCAAAACGATCGTAGCCGTTTCCAGCGTTTGCAGTGTCCCGGAAAGCGAAATCGTGTATTGGGCCGTGTCGCCCTCGTCGACTGCGATGTCCCCCGTGAGCGACCAAACCGATTGGTCATTGTCATGGATCGTGGTGGTCACCGAGTCGTTACCCAGTGAAACATTGGCACCGGTTGTGCTGTTGGGATTCGTCAACTGGACCCTGAACGACTCCGGACCTTCAGTCAGCAAGTCATCCGTGATGGCCAGATCGAAAACCAAAGGCATCATCGTGTCGCCATCATTGGTTGCCTGGAACGAAAGCGTCGTTCCAACCAGTGTCAATGTTCCCGGGCCTGAGTAGGCCGTGATGGCCGAGTTAATTGCGGCCAGGTAGTCCGCGTAGTCGCTGCTGTTGGTTTCGATGTCGAGCCATCCGATATCAATCGTGGCGACTTCACCTGCGCCAAACTCGCCGGTTAACGCAACCGAGTACTGTGCAATGGTTCCTTCGTTTCTGGCGGATGGCCCGCTGATCGACCATTCGCCTGGGCCATCGAGTACGCCGCCCGGAATTTGTGTGTCATTGATGGTTGTGGTAACACTTTCCAATCCACTGGCAATTGCAATTGCTTCACCGGTCGAACTGCTGGCATTGCCAAGTGAAACTGTGAAGTCTTCCGGGCCTTCGATGAAAGCGTCATTGTTCGCGGCAAGCACAACTTCCAGGTCGGCCATCTTTCCCGTGCCGTTACTGGTAAACACCAACGTTGTTCCGTCCCATTGGATCGAACCGGGATTGCTTCCAGCGTTATAGTTGGCCACGGCCAACGCCACCGCCGCATTAAAATCGGCATAGTCGTTCCCGTTTGTTGTTGCGTTGTTGATCGTCAGTTCGACCGACGCAGTTTCACCGGGCTGCAACAACGGATCACTCAGGGAAATGATGAAAATTGCATCGGCACCTTCATCAACATTGGCAGGGCCGTCAATCGACCATTCGGCGGTGGCGGCAGCCGTGGCCAAAGCAATTGTGCTCGTTGCCGTATTACTGTCCAGGTCGCCGTCATTGACGGTGAATTGAAAAGTTCGATCGCCAGTGGTAGGCGTGGTGGATCTATTGACAAAGGTTGTCGCCAAGAGAAATGCTTCGACGGCCGCCAGCGACAGGTTTCCGCCGGCATCATTGGTAATCGTGAAGTCGTTACCGTCGTAGGCCACGTTGAATGTGGTTCCGGCAATGACCACGGTGACCGGTGCCGCCAGCGGTTGTGAAAGGTCCACCTGGGGCGGGGATGCGGTACCATCATCAAACACAAGGACTTCCCGGGAACCATCGACGATGCCACCAACCGAAATCGTCAACCAAGCCAAACCAGAAGTTCCTGTATCGTCAACGTCGACATCAACATCGACGATGACAACCCCCGTGCTGCCTTCAACAAACGTTGTCCAATAGTCAGCGTCGGCACCGTTACTCGCGTCCAAATCAATGGTCGGTGGGTCGTTGATTTCGCGGTAGGCAACTTCATTTGTGTCGCCAGCTTCGTTGGAAAGAACCGTTGTCGGATCATTGATGTCGCCATCGGGATCCGCGTAGGACGCATTGACGGCGTCGTCGATGCCGTCATTGTTGGCATCGAGACCGCTGAGGGTCAGCCCACTTTCGACGGAGTCGGGTTTGCCATCGTCATCGCTGTCATCATCGCGGTAATCCGGCAACGTCGCGAAACTGGTTTCCAGATACGTAAAAACCAACCCATCGATCTCGAGTCGGCCGTCGACCCGATTGATCCCCAAGTCAACATACCGGGTGGCACCGGTAGTGACATAGGTGATTGTTTCCAGGGCATTCCGTACCGCAAAGGTGAAAGATTGCGTATTGCTTAACAGCGTCCCGGCCGCGTCGGACTCGCTGACTAACAATGCGTTTCCCGAGTCGGCTCCGGTCCGAAGCGCAGTGATTTCAATGACCGTGCCGGCGGGGACAACTTGTCCCAGATCCAGCACAAAAGTATCGGTGCCCGAATTGGTTCGCGCGGTTAAGCCATCGGGTGCGCCGATTGCGTTACCTGGATCGCCAATGCTGCTGGAGGTGGCGACCGCTGTCGCACTTCCCGTCACGGGGGAGTAAATCAAATCAGTCCCACTGCCATCGGTATCAACGGGCGTGGCAAACGTGCCACCGAAGTCGCCTGTTGTGCCATCATTGGCGTCGAATAGGTCAATGACACCATCGCCATCGGCGTCGTTGTTGGTCACGTTTCCGTCATTGCCGTAGGTGGCCGTGTAAGTTGAAGTCGGGTGCGCTTCGACAACATCGGGTATTCCGTCGCCGTCGCTATCGAGGTCTCGATAGTCCTGGATGCCATCCGCATCTCCATCAATCGGTGTCACACCGGCACCGCCGTTGGCGGCGAGCGGAATTCCCTGAGCGTTCACCGCGCCATCGTGCACGCCATCCTGATTGGTGTCGACAGCGGTTGCATCTTGACCGCTTTCCACAAGATCACTGATCCCATCGTTATCACTATCCAGGTCAAGGTGGTCGAAGACGCCGTCCCCGTCGGTATCGATGCCTAATGACTCGTTGATCACGACCGTCATTTGTGGCGAGAGCGCCCAATACATGTCTGCGCCGCCGGAATTAAAGGCGTACAAGGAGGCTTGCGTTTGCGGTGTGTCAAAATCAAATTGCACGTTATGGTTGTCGATCGCCCCGGCCATGTTGAGGAGGACATCCGAAATGGAATTGTCAACCGCCAAAACCTGGTTGAATGTTCCGATGTTGTTGGTGTTGTTGTTTCCATCCGGATCGTTCAAAACAAAATCGCCAACGCCCCAGGGGTCGGAAGGGTCGACACTGACGACCGCACCAGTGGGCGTCCCCAGCGGGGTCCACGTTCCCGATTCGCTCCAGGCATAGCCGTCGCGCACGCCGGTCGTGTTCGCGGCGCTCAAGCTGTCGATGTCCGCTATGTCAACTCGCTGAAGCTGATAGGGCGTCGGTGAGTTGGCGGTCGAGAAAATGAGCTCAATGACTTCCGTATTGTTGACGTTGGCGCCCACGGACTCGATTCGACCGGTGGTCGTATCGAAAGTGAACGGTACGTTCGGACTGGTATTGGGTCCCTGATAAATGTCCAGGTAGAACTGACCGGTCACGTCAGAAAGTCGAATGCCCGGTGGATCGCCGGCGATGGCTCCGGGTGGAATGGCAGATACGACGGTCAACGCGAACGAGCCGACATAAAACTCACCTTCCTCGACGTCGAGAATTCCGTCGTTGTCATCGTCGAGGTCTTCGGAATTTTTTAAACCGTCCCCATCGGTGTCGAAGAACTCACGATAGGCAACCTCGTTGGTATTACCAACATCGTTCGCCAGGTCGATCGATGGATTGTTGATTCCACCATCGGGATCCGCGTAGCTGGCATTGACCGCGTCATCAATGCCGTCGTTGTTGGCATCGTTGCCGCTGAGACTCAAGCCACTTTCAACAGAATCGAGAATCCCATCATTGTCCGCATCGGTGTCCCGGAAATCGAATTCCGTACCATCGGTATCAACCGGGACCGCAAAACTTCCTCCAAAGGCACCCGACGTCGTGTCGTTGTCGTCAAAGATATCGATGATCCCGTCGCGATCGACATCGTTGTCGGTCACATCACCATCGTTACCGAAAAGTGAGGCATAGGTCGCCGTGGGATGGGCTTCAATAACATCGGCGATTCCGTCGTTATCGCTGTCGAGATCGCGCAAATCCAATACGCCATCTGCGTCGGTATCAATTGGCGTTACACCCAGTCCTCCGAGCGCGGCAATTGGTATTCCTTGCGCGTTGACTGGCCCGTCGTAGATACCATCGTTGTTGAGGTCAACCAACGATGCATCCTGGCCACTTTCAACAAGGTCACTGATGCCGTCGTTGTCACTGTCGAGGTCCTGATAGTCAGCGATGCCGTCGCCGTCGGTGTCTTCAGGCGGGACGAGTTCGACTACGGATGTACTGAGCGTGTACTGATCTTCCACCCCACTGACGGGATCTCCGCCGAACGAACCTTCCGAATTGTGTCCAGAAAATGCGTAGTTCCCCTGATAGGAATCGAATTGGATCGAGAGATGACCACCGACGGTGATGTGGGTTGGATTCAAGTCTGTCAAATCGATCACGGTGTCGTCGTTGTGATCGGTGTACGACGGAAAATAGTAAGTCGGTTGCGTTGCCAGAGTGGTGGTCCCCGGCAACCCCGAAGTCAACATATCCCCGTTGTTATCTCCCCATAAATAAACGGTCCGTTGACAAGTCACCGGGTCTTCGGTGATGGCGCCGACTCCTGGATGTTTATTCGATTGCGAGTTGGCTCCAATAAACTCAACGTTCTCCAAATCCATGGTGCCACCCGAGCCATTGTCGGTCTGGAGAATTTGCCAATTGATTTGATCATTGGTGTTCCCAATTCCAAGTTGACCGGAACCGTTTCCACCCATGACGTAAACTTTTCCGTTGGTCGGATGCAGGGCAAAGTAACTCGGAATATTGTCGTCTCCCAAAGCCATTTCGATTTGTCTGGGAATATCCGCCGCCGAAAAAGCGGCCGGTCGAGTCATCAAAGTGGCGATGTCATAACTGGCCGGTGGGCTACCGTCGCCTAGCAAGGCCGTATCGCCCCAGGTATACCAATCACCCGATGCGGTGACGGCGAATCCGGCCAGGTCTGTCACATCCAAATCGACAACACCCGTTAGATCCATGATGCCTCCGGATCCATCGTCGACTTGGACTTGGTGCCAACTCGCGTCTTCGGAGGCGCTACCATCACCGTAGATGAAGCCGTTGTCAGAGCCCATGGTCCAGATTTCACCGGAACTCGTGAGGAGAGCTAGAATTCCCGGGCCCGTTTTCATATCGATGACATCCGTGGCCAATACACCGGTCGGTAAAGAAATCGCTTGGAAGGCTTTGCTGGATGTCAAGCTATCGTCGATGACTGACCCTTCGTTGCCCCAGGCATAAAGGCCAGTCGTCGTCAGCAAAAAGTACTGGGCATTCCCGTCATCAGCACCGGAGGCTTTGACAATGTCGCCGGTGAAGTTGTAGCCGTTGGCCGCCGACACTTCCGTTAACACAAAATGGTCCGAGTTTCCGTCCGCTGCCGTACTTCGACCGGTAACGAATACTTTGCCATCGGGGGCGTTGACGATGGTCGAGTGATACAAGCCGATGAGGAAATCTTCGTCGGCGTCCGATCCCGAAACCGTGAGCCCCTCGTCGGAATCCAGAATTCCGTCATTGTCATCATCCAGGTCATCATCGTCGAACACCCCATCGCCATCGGTGTCGTTATCGGGCCCCAACGTGAAATTGAATTTGGCTTGACCGAAGACCGAAATCACCACGTCGATATCGATGTGGCCCGTTGCATATTCCAGATTCCAGTCACCACCTTGGGAGACATGGCCGGTCACGTCATCGGAGGCCGCCACGTCGGCGTTGGTGAGCAAACTGATTTGGTTGATCAATGCCAAACCGGAATCGGTACTCGCCAGGTTGCAGCCGTAGAAAAGAATGTCGGCTTCTGCGGAAAGTGAGTTGTGCCAGGCAGCCAAATCGTTCGAATGCGTTTGGACAGCGTTTAGATTCAGAATGCCGTTTCCAAGACTGACTTCACCGTCGTCGCCGTGCGAAATGATATGGATGGCGTCGTATCTTTCCGACTCACTGGCAGACCTGAGAATTTCGGTGATTTGCTCGATGCCGTTCCGTTCGGCATCGAGGAGCCGAATTTCGACAGACGATTCGCCAGAGTTGTCAAGGATGTCGGCGATCAGAGTGCTGGCATCTTCAATGCCAGCATCGATTAGGATCAACTCGCGCGGACCGGTGATTTGTGCTTCTTCCAAATTCTGGATTTGGGCGGGAGTCTCGCTAGCATTCAGATCTGCTAGCGATTCGGGAACCAGGAAGACAGCATCGGGTGCGGCGTCAAACAGTATTCGGTCTTCCAATTGCTCCATGATCGGAGCCAGACGCTTGGCAAGAACTGGTTTGTTCATGGCGTTTTTGGGGTCAGAAGTTGCGGGATATGGGCCTCTTCATAACACGCGTTTTTGCGACGTTTCTGCCAACATCATGGACACGGCCAATCTTCTGATTGGTTGAAAAACACGATGCTATTTTCCACATGCAATTTGGAAAAAAGCGACGCATCGAGCGAGGCAGAACGAAACAAGCGCAGCGCGGTTTAGTCGAATCAAAGATCGACCTTCGGCTAGCAAGCAATTGAGCGCCGCGGGTTTCACCGTTTTATGTGGAACCCAAATTCATCTTTGAGTGCAAGCACGAGCGATCGGAGCAAACGCCGGTGCTAGCGGCATACTCTGCCTGATCCGCAAAGTTTGCCTGTATTAAATAACCGGCACAATTCGGACAACGTTCATTTTCGTTCCAGATTAGTCGAAAAAATGACCAATGGCCGTGCAATCGTTAGGACGCGGATAATCGTCACAATCTGACTGACCCGAACAACCGTCTTATTCGCACGGCAAGCAGCCAACCAGGAACGACTTTATGTGGGACTTCAAATCAATTAGCGCCGCCATTCTTGTGGCAATGCTGATATCGATTTGGCCAACACAATTGGTCGGTCAAGTCGAAGGATTCAATACCAGCGACATTCTGAACCGCTTGAAAAGCCAGGAAGAAGAGTTGCCGCCCGCGCAAACGGTTCAAAGTGGCTGGTGGGAACAGCACGTCGTTAACCAAATGCTGCCCGACACGCAGCCCGTCCCAGCCGATTTGGAAACGCTGACTTTTCTCACACTCAAGAACTCCACCCAGGTCAAGGTCTATAGCGAAGTACCATTGATTCGAGAAACCGCCATCGAAGAAGCCAACGCGATGTTCGATTCCGTGCGCTACCTGGAGACGTTGTGGGAAGACGTCGACGTGCCAGTCGGGAGCGCATTGACCGTCGGGGGTTCGGGAACTCGATTCAGCGACCACAACGTCAACGTGAAAGCAGGGCTTCGGCGCCGGACGGCGAGCGGTATCGAAGTCGACTTGTCTCAAAGAATTGGGCACCAAAATTCCAATTCCAATTTCTTCGTTCCCAACGATCAAGCAAGTTCCCGGTTAAACTTCGGTCTTACAATTCCATTGATGCGCGGCCGCGGCCGAGATTACAACCAAAGCCTGATAGTGCTGGCGGGCATCGACACGGAGATGGCTGAGCAGGAGTTTATCCGCCAGTTGCAGTCCCATCTACTGGAAGTCAATCGAGCCTATTGGTCTCTGTTTATGGAGCGTAGCTCATTGGCCCAAAAAGTCAGTCTCTACTTGAAAACGGCGTCGATTTACAACCAATTGGTAGCCCGTCAACGAATTGATGCGCAACAATCGCAACTGGCAAGTGCACAGGCGGCACTGTCTAACCGAAGGTCGGATCTCGTTCGCGCGGAAACCGCTGTCAAAAACGCGGAAACGCGTCTGCGGGCACTGATCAATTCCGAACAACTTGGTGAAGGTGACGTCATCGAAATCATTCCCAGCCAGCTCCCTCTCACATCCTATACCTCCAGTGACATTACCACGGAATTGGAAACCGGCATGCAGCATCGCCCGGAAATTATTGCGGCTGTTAAAGACGTGAAAGCCGGCTCGATTCGATTGAACATGGCCAAGAACGAAATGCTTCCCTTGCTGAACATGATTACGCTCGTTTATGTCAGTGGATTACAAGGGGACTCCGATCTGAAGCAGGCTTGGGTCGACCAGTTTGGAAGAGGTGCACCCAGCTATTCGGTGGGCTTGAACTATGAAATTCCATTCGGTAACCGGGCCTCGCGTGCCCGCGCCCAACGTCGTCAAATCGAACTTCGCCAACTACAGGAAAAATACCAAGCGGTGCTGGAGAACGTGAAAGCCGAAATCGAAGTCGCGGTTCGGGAACTGAACGCATCCTACCGTGAATTGACCGCCAAAAACCGTGCCCGAAAGGCGGCCGTCACGGAAGCCGAAACTCTGAAAGCACGCTGGAACAAGATGATTGACGGAAATGGCACGGCCGGACTTAATTTGATCGCGCTTCTCGAAGCACAAGAGCGCGTCACGCAAGCCGAATTTGAGTACTCGAATGCGCAATTGATTTATAACCTCGCAATGGCCAACCTAAAGCGTGCCAATGGAACGTTGCTTCAGGCCGAAAAAATCAACATGGATCGTGGCTGCATCGACAATGTGCCGGAGACGATCCTATCCAAACAGCCGAACCTTGCTTCCAAGACAAAAAAACCAGACTCCTCGACCACCAATCCAGTGATTGCTGATCCAACGAAATCTGTTATCAGGAGGTTGGCCAAATCGAAACCTGTTGTGAATTCGTCCCCGGCTGTGGATATCTACGCTGCCGCGGATTCGTACCCTACTGTGGATTTGAAATTGGTATCGGAATCCAAGTCCGAATATACCACGGCCAAGGCACCGCTGATCTCCCCCGAGGCCCGGCTTGTTTTGCCCAAACCTTTGGAAATAGACAACACGTTGATCAAGCCTGCTGGCTTCGCGGACCGAGCCGAATTTGAAGCGGTCCAGCAAGCGGATTTTATCTTCGCACCGATTACGAACGCACCAACGTCGAACCAGTACCAAAAGAAGTGAACATTTAACTCTGGCTTGCCGCCTGTCATGGGAGCCGAACCGCGCAATTGAGGTGCAGGTTGAAATTTTTCCGTCGCCCAGCTCAATCTCTCTGGCCCAACAATCTGTTGCGCGAACTTGGCCGGATTCGAACCCGGTTGTCCTGTTTGTCCGACGCGGAACTAAAACAACAGGTTTCGGCATTACGTGAGCAGCTGGTTTCCGATCGGCAGAAAAAAAAAAGACGCAAAGCTCGCGTCACGGCAAAGATTGTCGCCTTGGGGGAAGAAGCTGTCAGGCGCGTGCTTGGATTTCGGTTGCACGACGTACAACTGCAGGCGGTGTTGAGCGCGGATCCCGGCTCGGCCATCGAAATGCAAACCGGTGAAGGCAAGACGGTGGTCTCGGCCCTGATCGCCCTGGTTCAAACCTTTCAGACGTCCGACGTTCACTTGTCGACAACCAATGCCTATCTTGCCGAACGCGACTTCAAGGAATTAAACCCGGTATTCGATTGCCTGGGTATCTCCGCCGGATTGATTTCACACGGTCAAAATCAGAAAGCAAAACGGGCTGCTTACGAAGCCGACGTCACTTTCGGGCCCGGTTACCAGTTCGGGTTCGACTACCTGGCGGACCAAATCGCGCTTCGCAACCAGCAGACCGATCGGCTGGGAGCATCGACCGTTAGTTCAATCAACGGTTTTGATGTTGAGTCAATGCTGCTGCAACCGGGCGAATTCGGAACGATGATCGTCGATGAAGCGGACAGTATCATGATTGATGAGGCGCTTACTCCATTGATCCTGTCCGGTGCGAATAACGCTCGTGAGGCCAAAGAACCATACCACCACGCGAAGCAGTTTGTCGAGCAACTCAAACCAGGTAAAGACTATCTCGTTTCCCGATCTTCCAAGCGGATTGAATTGACTCAGGAAACCGTCCATGCCTTACACCAAGATTTTTTGCATCAACAAAAACGAATGCAGCTGATTCGACCTTGGCAAAAGTACGTTGAAAACGCGATCCATGCATCGCAGATTCTTGGGCGCAATGAACATTACGTGATCGACGATGGCGAAATCAAAATCGTCGATCAGTTTACCGGTCGAATTTTTGATGACCGCCAATGGCAAGACGGACTCCACCAGGCGGTTCAGGCCAAAGAGAACGTTGAGATCCGGGGAGGAAACGTTGTTCAAGCCCAAATCTCTCGACAACGGTTTTTCATGCGATACGAAAAACGGATCGGATTGTCGGGCACGTTGCGAGGAACGCAAAAAGAACTTTATTCGGTCTATCGTCTTCCAGTGGTGTCGATTCCGACGCATCGCCCGTCGAGGCGAACCGAACTTCGCACACGTTTTTTTGAGTCGGACAACGCGCGGCTGGATGCAATCCGGCGCGATGTTAAAACACGTCACGACTGTGGCCAGCCTGTTTTGATCGGAACCAGAACGATCCGGCAAAGCCTGCTTGTCCGTGATGCACTCGAAACAGCCGGGCTGAATCCCGTCGTGCTCAACGGCATTCAGGACTCTGCAGAAGCCGAAATAATCGCAAAAGCCGGACAATCAGGCGCGCTTACCATTGCCACGAATATGGCCGGACGCGGGACCGACATTAAGTTGTCAAAGGCCGCAAAAAAGCAGGGCGGTTTGCATGTCATTGGTTACGAACACAACTCGTCGCGACGAATTGACAGGCAACTGATTGGGCGATGCGCGAGACAGGGGGAACCAGGTTCTTCACAGTTTTACGCGTCCGCAGTCGATGAAATGATTGTCGTCCATGATCATGCGCTTTCCGTAAAAATCCAAAAAGCCGCTCAGAAAAACGGCGAATGCCACGTTGGTTCTTTCTCGCCAAGCGTGCGACGCATTCAAAAAACTGAAGAGACCAAGGCCTTTGTGGCGCGACAACAACTGATGAGGAACGTGAACTGGTTGGATCAAGTTCGAAATTCATTGGCCAATGATAAAGCAGCCGGATAAATTTGTGCGTCAGCCCGATACGGGATTCGTTCCGTTCGCTCCGCTCAAATTCTGCGCGACATTGGTTGTAATGCTAATTTTCGGCTCGAGCGCCGACGCACAAATTATTCGCACGTTCACCGAACCGTTCCTGAAAAGCGATGTGGCGGCAGCGGAATCAGGATTCATCGTCGAAATCAACGTTCGTGAAGGTGACGTCGTCAAACGTGGCGACGTGCTGGCTCAACTGGATCACGAAGTTCTCTCGCAATCGCTGCGCCAGGCGGAAGCCAAAGCTGAATCGACCGCCAAGGTTCGAGCGTACAAGGCTGCCTTGGACCTGGCCGCCCGGCGGGTCGAGAACCTGAGTCAGTTGATCTCCGACGGACACGCAAACCCGCATGAGGTCGAACAGTCGCGCGCCGAATACGACAAAGCGTTTGCTGACCATGTCTTGGCGGAAGAAGAACGACGCTTGGCCAGCATCGAGGTGGACCGGATCAAAGCACAGCTAAACACGCGCTCAATCCGTAGTCCGATGAACGGTGTCGTTGTTGAGTTGCATCGGGAGATCGGCGAATACATTTCCAGCAATGATCCCAAGTTTGCAACGATCGTCAAACTGGATCGACTGCGCGCCAGATTCTACCTGGGCATGGACCAGATCCAACGCCTCAAAAAGGGAGGCAGTGCTTCGATCCTGGTCGGGAAAAAACCCACGACAGGAATCATCGCGTATGTTTCTCCGGTCATGGACCCGGATAGTGGAACGGGGCGCGTCGATGTGTTGATAAACAACGAAGAGTCGGAGTTTTGTTGTGGCAATCGTTGCCAATGGGTGGGTGGCATAGACGGAACGGGGAAGGTTCCGATTGATAAAGGTACACCAGCCATTTCCAGTTCAACGCGATTGAGGCAGCGATAACCTGTTCGGAAATTCGAACGCCAATGATTCCAGCCGAGCCTCTGACGAAGGCAGCCCAAAACTCACTCGACTTGCGACCCCATGAACCCATCTTCTCAAACCCGTTCGATTCCACACCGACCTTCCCACGCCAGCGTTGGACCGCCCCGGCATGCTCGTCGTCGACTCTCAAAGAAAGTTGCCGGATCGACCAACCACGTTCCGACCGATTTGCCCAATCTTGAAGCGGCGTTATTTGGCCTGTCGGCCAGTGTTCGAGAGGCCGACCAGGTTCGCGCCGATTTTCGAAAACTGACGATCGAGTTCCTAGGGGCGATTGGCGTGTGCCATGTGATTCGCAGCGCCGACGGCAATTGGAATGTTGACGCCACGCATTCCAGCGGCAGGATTCCTGAGCCGGCAGAATTTCGGGAACGGCTGGCTGAGACCTGTTTTAACTCGCTCAGCAGAAATTCGATTCAGATTCAATCGCTTGGCACGGTCAAAGGCGCCCAGGCGTTGGTGGCACCGGTCGGATCCCCCGGAGCCACACTGGAAGTCTTTTTTGTCGTGATTGCCAAAACGGCTGAAACCGGCCAGGCGCTAATGCGGCTCGAAAAGATCGTTACCGCTTTCCGACTGTGGTGCCGGGCGCACGCCTCGACATCCGTCCACTGGAAACTCACGTCTTTGGCCGCGATGATCGAACTGGTTTCCGAAATCGAGAATTGTCGAACGGTTGACGAGGCCTGTTCGTTGATCGCAAACGAACTTTCCCGCCAGCTTGGCTGCACCGTGGCCATTAGCGGAGGACGATTCAACAGGAAACTGAAAGCCATCTCCGATGTTTCAAAATTGAATCGCAGTTCCCAACACGTGCGTGTGGTGCAACAGGCGTTAAACGAGTGCATTGTTCGAGGAGAGCCCGGCGTTTGGCCGCCGCGATCTGAGCAACACGACGTTTTGTTGCTGGCTCACAAACAATTGGCGAGCCACTCACAATGCGAATGCGTTCGATCGATGACCTTGACGACACCGGGTGAAAAAACGGTTGGAGCGATCGTTTTGACGGGAAGTGAACCGATCGTTGGCACCGATCGTTGTCAACAGTTTCTCAACGCGGCCGTGCCCCGCCTTGCAAATGCTTTGGCGACCGTCCAGCGCGCCCAGCGATCGGCGCTCAGCCGTTGCTTGGCCGCGATGCCTGGCATCCTGGCCAAAACCAGATCACTTTTGATTCTCGCGGCACTTGCTGGAATCGTCGCCTTGATGTTCGTTCCCGTCAATTACCGCGTCCGATGTTCCTGCGTCGTGGAACCCGTTCAGCGCCGATACGCCGTCGCGCCGTTTGACGGATTGATTCAGGAAGGTTTTGTGAAGCCGGGCGATCGTGTCGAAGCAAGCCAAAAGCTTGCCGAAATGGATGGTCGCAACGTCCGCTGGGAGTTGGCAGGTGTTAACGCCGAACGTCGACAGGCGATTAAGGAACACGAGATCGAGTTGGCCAAACGCGACATCTCCAAAGCCATGTTAGCTCAACTGGAAGACGAGCGGCTCGCTGCCCGGCAGAGCGTCCTGGAGTTTCAACAGCAAAACCTGACCGTGGTCAGCCCCATGCAGGGCGTCGTCTTGAGTGGATCGCTGGAGCGAAGCGAAGCCGCGTCGGTCAAGACCGGCGACATTTTGTTCGAGATTGCACCCCTTTCACCGTTGAAAATCGAAGTCGAAATTCCCGCGCAAGAATTGGCCCAAGTCGAACAGGGCATGCCGGTCACTGTTTGGATTGACGGTCAAGAGCGCAAGCCGCTAACTGGCGTGCTGACACGAATCTACCCTCGTTCGGAGTTGCGAAATGCTGCCAATGTCTTTGTGGCAGAATTTGAATTCGACAATTCTGCCGGGCTGATGCGTCCTGGGATGAAGGGCACCGCGCGGATCGACGCCAAGAAACGACCACTTGGCTGGAATCTTTTTCATAAACCGTACGACTTTGTCAGCTCACGACTCTGCAATTGGTGGTAGTCGAACCGTAGCATTTTGATTCGCCTTGCTTGGCAAACTGAATTTCAGATCATCACTCGCGATTTTTGATCGCCGAATTTACCAACGAATGTCATCGGAACCTATGCGAATTGCAGACGATACAACCTTTGAAATCGGAAACGCGAAATTGAAGCTGCGTGACGGTTTGCATTTTACGGTTCAACGCACAGGTGATGAAGATTGGTACATGATCGAGGACGAAGCCCAGGGGCGATTCTTTCGCGTCGGGCTGGCCGAATACACGGTACTTTCATTGCTCAACGGAAGGCGAACGCTGGCGGAAACGATTGCGATCACTTCGACTCGGCTAGGCAAAGATGCTTTGAACCGTCACGAAGCGGCCCGGCTTTCGAGTTGGGTTGTTCAATCCGAACTCGCCAATACAGAAGCTTCCAAATCGTTTGCGCGACTGCTTGATCGGAATGCAACCGTCGCGTCGCAATTACGTTTAAGTTATTTGAATCCGGTTTCCGTTCGAATTCCACTGTTTAATCCTGACAAGCTGTTGAAATTGCTGGAGCAATGGCTGGGATGGTTAGTCAGTTGGCCGCTGATGATGATTTGGCTGGCGGTGGTCGGGTACGCAGCCGTCCGCCTATTCCAGCATTGGGAAGAATTTGTTTACGGACGAGTTGAATCGTTTGCGCCGACGGACGTGTTGTGGATTGCCGGTGCCTGGTTCGTGTTGAAGATATTCCATGAACTCTCGCACGGGATCGTTTGTAAAAAGTTTGGCGGACAAGTCACCCAATTTGGCGTGCTGCTGCTGCTGCTGATTCCGCTACCGTTCGTGGATGTCACCACGTCCTGGCGATTTGAAAACAAATGGACGCGAATCTTGACGGCGGCGGCTGGCATGATGAGCGAATTGTTCATTGCCGCGATTGCAGCATTGATTTGGGTGAGCGTCGAGCCAGGGCCATTGCGCTTTCACTTGGGCAACCTGATTCTTGCGGCGACGGTGCACACCATTCTGTTTAACGCCAACCCGTTAATGAAGTTCGATGGCTACTACATGCTGGCCGATTGGCTGGAGATTCCAAACCTACACAACCGCGGCGCGCAACACGTAAGGAGCGTTTGCAGCAAGTTCTTTTTGGGTATAAGCGGCAACTCCGAGTCGTCTCGTGTGAGCACCGTAATCAAGATTTACGGTTGGGCAACCAAGCTCTGGTTGTTGACAATTTGTTTTTCATTGGGATTTGCTGCCTACAGCATGTTTGATGGAATCGGGTTGTTGGTGGCGGCTTTAGCCTGCTTCGCCTGGTTTGTGATTCCGACGTATCGCGTGATTAGGTTCCTGGTTTTCGGAACAGCGACTCAGCAACCCAACCGCTTTCGTTTCGTGATGGTCACTTCATTGATGTTCGGCGGCATCGTTGCCCTATTGGCCTTCACACCTGCTCCTACCGCCATTTCGCTGCCCGTCTTGGTCGAGTACAGCCCTTTAACAATCTTGCGTAGTCAAACAAGCGGCTTTGTAGAAGAGATTGAGGTTCAACCAGGGGACGTCGTCAAACGGGGCCAGCCCATCATCCGCCTCCGCAACCACGAGCTCTATTCAAATTGGCGAACGACCTGGATTAAATGCAAAGCAGCGGAATTGAGACTTCGCGAATATGAGTCGATTGGAGAGATCTCCGAATGGCAGAAACAACGGGAGACACTGGTCGCTTTAGAAGCCCAACTTGACGAATTGAGTCAACTGTATCAAAGCCTGTCGGTATTGGCGCCGGTAGATGGAGTTGTATTGACCCGTGATCTTGATTCTCAACTGGGACGATTTGTCGAGCCGGGAACCGAACTGATCAAGATCGGACCATCCGGCCAGTTCAAATTAATCGGCCTGGTGAGCCAAGATGATGCGAACTGGTTTCGAGACAGTTTGAACAAGCAGGTCGAGATCAAGATTTGGGGAGGCTACCAATCTGACTTTCAGTCCTCGATTACAAAAATTAACCCGCGGGCGACCGATAGTCTGCCCCATGGCGGGTTTGCGGTTCCCTTTGACGGGCCACTCTCGGTAATTCGCGAACAGGCAACCGCCGAAGTCACTGCCAGCGATCCGAATCAAGCTGCAGCAGCCGATCTCCGTCTGGCTCATTCGCGAGTCGAGATCGAATTGAGCGTTCCGCAGAATATTCAGCTGCAGTTGCAGGCCGGGCAAATGGGATTGGCGAGCTATTACGATCGGCGCATCTCGCTGGGGCAGTATCTGGTAGACAACTCCCGCCGGTTGATCTCACGCAGCGCAAAAAAGAACCACGGGCTTTGATTTGAGAAAGCCCGGTGATCACGAAATCGCCCGCGGCTTGCTAATGTCGCGGCAAGCCGCAAAACAGCGACTCACGCGGGCCGAACGACAGTTACAGCTCCACTCAATTTCGCTGGAGCTGGCGGTTCGGTAACACGATCTCGTCGCCGTTCCACTGGAGCCAAGCCAGTACGATTCACCCATCAAGAAAACGAACAGGGGTTTCTATTCACCCGCATGTGATTTCGCTTTCACAACCATCTTATCATGGTCGACCTTGGCTCTTTTGCCCACCGCATGGATCTCCTTGACGACTTCCGGATCGGAGGAGGTCACGATGCTGATGCTGACTCCCATTGTTTTGATTTCTTTAAATTTTGCACCTAGCGACATCAGCTTGCCATAGTTTTGGCACTAGCCACACATGACCAACTGTTCGCCCTGTTCCAACTTGGCGACCGTTGCTTGGACACCGGCCTCCGCCTTTTCCATCGCGCCTTTCATGTCATCCGGCACTTTGGCCACGGAAATCATCCCGTCGTCAAGCAAGAAGAACAGACCTGATCTCTAGGATAGTCTTCGGCAAATAACAACGTGCACGAACTGACCGGGCCTTCCGGAAAGACGAGCCACCAAAAGTCGTTACCGCGCAATTTTTTCGACGACTACTAGACCAGCGCATCGAAACGGTCTGGATGAGTTTCCGATGGATTGGCGGAAGCGGGATTTAAGATGTCTGCTGATACAACAAGTTTCGATTGCTCGAGTTCGATTTCGTCAGCCAGAGCACGAGCTAGGCTGACCAGTGTATCGATCGTGTATCCTGCGCCCGCGTACACAGGAGTGCCCGGCGTTGGAACCGGACGGTTGATGATCTTGCGGACTATCAACTTCAGCACCGACGTCCCGACCTGCGCTCCGGCCTTACGTTTCCGGGCAGGAATCTGGTCGATGACCATAATGCCCAGGTCATGATCTGCTTCTCCGCCGATGTACTGAATGACGTTAGGGAATTTGTTCAATGGTTCGATTCGGATTGCTTGAACTTCGTTGACCGGACATTGCTGGTCAAAATGGAAAACGAATTGAAGTTCGCGCGAATGAATCACACCGTTCTGGATTGATAGATCGTGACGCGATTTTCCCAGCAACACTCTCCAGGCAAATCCGCCCATCGGAACGATCGTGCAAAACGCAAAGATCGCAAACAGGATTGGCAATACACCAAACACACCACACTGCATGACCCAAACCGCGATGATCAAAGTAGAAACAAAACACAAAAACAATCCGCCGACGACTGTTCCAATAGCGACCGGTATCGCGTGGTGCTTGACCTCCGATGTATCGCGAAACGGTAGATCGAATTTGACTCCATTATCGATGGCCGTTTTGCCAATTTCCACATGCCGATTTGCGAGTAGTGCACTACGGTTCTTGAATGAGTTGCGTTCCGGATTGCGCCGGACCTTGATGACTGTCTTGTACCAGAGCAGGGCATAGCCAAGCGAACAAATTGCGATAAAGTTCAAGACATTAATTATGGTGAAAGGAATGTTCAGGAGTTGGGTTCCGATCAAAGCCAACAACGGGCCGAAAATTGCCGGGAGCAAAACGGTTACGAACAGTGAACCGAGTGACATCTGAATGCAACACGAGCGGATGAGTTCCTTGACCGGCTCTTTTTGCATCATGATTTCGTATTGAGTCTCAGACTCTGCGAGCGTCGTTGCCGGAATCGCCTCGAATCCGTTCAGTTCCCATGCACTGAGTGATTGGATATGGCTGGCGAACAGGTCTTCCGTTTTTGTCGCTGTAATTTTCTTCGAAATGTAGTCATTGCTTTTGACCCCGGGCGAAGCCTGGCAACTTGTCGTTTCGAGAATGCGACCCTCGCGACCGGTAGTGATCAGCTTCAGATAAAGTTGCTGGTCGATGTTCACCATCAGGTAGGCGAAAACCGGGAATTGTTCGTGAGCAAAAACCAGTGTCGGTACCTTGGTGCCCATGAAGCCGAAGGCTTCGGTGCGCGTCCCGAGCGGCCGGAACCCAAGTGCGTCCAGCGTTTCATACTCGTCATCCTGCTCACGAGATTCAGCGAGCGATTTCAGTTGATCCGGAATCGATTCAGATTCCTGCGAGTATTTCACGTATCCCAACAACAACGGCAACGGGTAGTAAACGAAATAGCAAAGGCAAACTAAGGCCAGTACCGGCAAGATCAATAAAGTGGCGAACACCGTGACAACTCCTGGAGATCCACCCGACCGGATTGTCGGGTCCGCAAATCTAGGTTGCCAACTTTCTTCGATTTCGGTCGGACCATAATAGTGCGCCGATTTGACCACTCGTCGAACTGCCGGTTCCTGTTGCAACGGTTTTGCGGTCATCCCGCCTGAGACCGAAACCCAACCCGCCTGCCGCCGCGAAACTGATTGATGCCTCCATCGCTCCGGCGATTTTGTCTAACAATATTCCATCATGCTCTGAACTTTTGGTGTTCCAAAAGCACTTTTGACCGAGCTGACTGTTAAACCGCAAAAAACACCATCGTTCAGGGATGAAGACGTGTCACCTTGAATCGAGCGACGAGGTTAAGTAGCTGGTAAACTCCGGATAATAACGAGCCCCTGCAAAATGGAAATGCGATCATGTTTTCGGGATTGTGCATTTTTGACGATGACATGTTACACTGATGAAGCAACAAGTTGGGCACACCCCGAACTGGAAGGCGTCTTCGTTTTGCATGATTCGTCCAAGGTTACCGGTTTACCTTCCCGGCGTCTGGCGCCGCTGCGCGGAACTCACATTCCGGGCTATCGGGCTGTAATTCGGTTGCTGCTTTACCTGCTGGTGCTTGGTGTTTCACCTGCAATCGCTGAAGCTGACGAATCGCCCCAAACCGACGAATCGTACAGCGTCTGGTTGTTCACGGGAAGCGAAAAAGACAATCCGTTTTGGAAACTTTTTGTTGATTTCATGGAGGAAGCGACAAAAGATCTGGGAATTGAGCTCGAGGTTTTCTACGCGGAAGGTGACCGCAATGCCATGGTCGGCAAGATTTCCAACGTCTGTCAGCGTGCCAATAAGCCCAAAGCCATTGTCGTACATAGCTTCAAGTTCAACGGCTTGAATTCGTTGGAAGTTGCGAATCGGTTCAAGGTGCCGGTATTCCTCGTCAACGCAGGGCTCACTGACGAACAAAAACAGGAAATCGGCGAACCGCGTACGAAGCTGAAATATTGGATCGGTGAAATGCTGCCGGACGATGAAGTTGCCGGTTACAGATTGGCAAACGAACTGATTGACGAGGCTCTTAAAGATCCCAAACGACTGGATTCCGAGGGACGAGTCCACGTGATCGGGCTGAATGGCGTGGTCTCCGACGGTGCCTCGATCCAACGCGTCGCTGGATTGGAGAAAGCGATCGCCGAAAGAAGCGATGAGGCCGTGTTGGACCAAGTGGTGGCAGCCGACTGGGAACAAGAACTCGCTCATTCTCGCTGCCGAATTCTGAAAAGACGGTATCCTGACGCATCAGTCATTTGGTCCGCGAGTGACCACATGGCAGCGGGGGCGATCGAAGCAATGCGGGATCGCAAACAAATCCCTGGAAAGGACGTGATCATCGGCGGCGTGGACGCCAGTCCCGAAGCCATGGAACTGATCGAACAGGGAACGCTACATGCGACGATTGGTGGGCATTTTATGGACGGAGGTTGGGTGGCGGTCCTGTTGCATGATTATCTACGTGGCCTCGAGCTAAATCAGATACCAACTCACCCCGCTTCGCAGATGGAACTGGTCACTCGAGACAACCTTGCCAATTATCAGGCCACACTCACCCCCTCCACTTGGAAACGTACCGACTTTCGCAAGTTATCACGCTTCCACCACCCGAAGTTGGAGGAATATGAATTTGGTTTAAACGCCCTGGCGAACGACAGCCCAACTGACGTCCCCTCCACTCCCTCTCGCGAGGAAGATGCTTCGAAAGAGGACGATCGCAAAAACGAATGACTGAAGAATCGCAAACTGAACCGGAACCAGGATTCAGCGCCGACGAGCGCGGCATCACGTTGCGCTACATCGTCGCTTTGGTGACAACGATCCTCATCGGCCTCGCGATCTTCGGTGGCGTGGCTGCCATCATCAGGCTTTCCCAACTCGACGATCAGATTCGGGTGAAGGCGCAACGGAGCGCGAATTCCATCGCGATCAGTACAGAAACGCCGTTGTATAATGTCGACGAAAAAACGATCGGTGCCTTACTGGGAGCGAGCCTCACGAACGAGGATATCGTGTACGCCGAAGTCACCGATAAGACAAACGAGACCAAGGACTGGGAAAAATTGGTCGGTCGGTGGCAGGAAGGTGTGCCCCACCTTTATCTGGATGCATACAAAGCAAACAACGGGGAGTATGCCGTGGAGTTTGCTGACGTCATGCATGACGGAACAAAGATCGGCGAGGTGACTCTGGTGATGTCTCGTCAAGCGATCATCAGCGCGGTTTGGCGGAATGTACTGCTGGCGGTGGCCCTGGGTCTGGTTCTGAGTCTGGCGGTGTCCGCGACGTCCGTTGTCGTCACGCGTCTATTCGTCTACCGGCCACTGCGACGACTCAAGAATGCCGCGCAAGAAGCAGAATTGCGGGCCGAATCGGCCAACCGCGCCAAAAGCGAATTTCTCGCCTCGACCAGTCACGAGATCCGCACGCCGATGAACGGCATCCTCGGCATGACGGAGTTGCTGTTAGGCACCGAATTGTCGGACGAACAGCGTGACTACCAGAACGTCGTGAAACAGTCAGCGGACGCCCTGATGCAGCTGCTGAACGACATTCTGGATTTTTCGAAAATCGAAGCCGGCAAGCTGGAATTGGAATCGATTCAGTTCAGCCTGCGGGAAACGATCGGTAACACGTTGTTGACGATCGCCCACCGCGCTGCTCAGCACGGTTTGGAACTGGCCTGCCATATTCCGCCGAATGTCCCGGACTCGCTGGTGGGAGATCCCATGCGATTGCGTCAGATCGTGATGAACCTGGCGGGAAACGCGATCAAATTCACCGACCAGGGGGAAGTCGTCGTAGAAGTCAAGGTCCATTCACAAAACGATGATTCCGTGAAGTTGCACATTATCGTTCGTGACACCGGCATCGGCATTCCCGAGGAAAAACAGGCAAAGGTGTTCGACATGTTCAGCCAGGCTGACAGTTCGACAACTCGGCAGTTTGGTGGAACAGGACTGGGATTGACGATTTCAGGACGGCTCGTCGAAATGATGAACGGAAAGATTTGGGTCGAAAGCGAACCAGGGCAGGGGAGCGCGTTTCAATTCCTCGCCCAGTTCACCCTCGCGGAGGCCCCACGACCGCCCGTTGTTCCCAAGTCGCTCATTCATCAGCGCGTACTGGTTGTGGATGACAACGAAACGAGCCGGCAGATTCTTCGGGAGATGCTAGAAGCTTGGGCGCTCGCGCCGACGGCAGTTGCCAGCGGTGCGGCTGCGCTGGAAGAACTTCAGAATGCCCTGGAAGCCGGCAGCCATTTTCAACTGGTGCTCGTCGACGATCACATGCCTGACATGGACGGTTTGCAGATGATGGAAAAACTCCGTCAACTCCCGGACCAGAATCTCGCCGCGACGAAAGTGATGCTGATGACCTCGGAGGCCAGCGACGAGGACAGTCAACGAGCCAGGCAGTTGGGAGTGGTGCGTTGCATAAGCAAGCCTGTAAAACAATCCGTGTTACTCGAATCCATCACGGTGGCTTTGGAGAACGACTCAGGCATACGAAAAAGCACCCGTTCTGACGCGACGATGGATGTCCGCACCACCTCGCCTGCAAACGTCTTGCTTGTTGAGGACGGCTTGGTGAATCAGAAGGTCGCCATCGCATTGCTCGAAAAACGGGGGCATTCGGTGTTCGTGGCCAACAACGGACGTGAAGCCGTCGACGTCCTGTTCGCGCCCGATGCCGCGAAGTTCGACGTCGTGTTGATGGATGTGCAGATGCCGGTCATGGACGGATTAGAGGCGACACGCGAAATTCGTTCGCGTGAAAAAAACGACGGCGGACACATGCCGATCCTGGCCATGACGGCCAGTGCGATAAAAGGGGATCGCGAGATGTGCCTTGAAGCGGGGATGGACGATTATCTCTCCAAGCCGATTCGACCGGACGAACTCTATGCCAAGGTCGAAAATTACGCGGTACCTGGAGACAAAAGACATTCATCCGATGACGACAATCCTGCGTCGGCCAATACGTAAAAGCAGACACAGGCTAACGGCCATTGATTGCCAGCACAGCATCAGGCAGAACGTTTTTGCATCGTCGTTGACGAGCTTCGGACGATCATGCAATGGGAATACGAGGGCATGGCTGGTACCTGGCGGAAGCATCACACAAAATGGTTTTCACGCAAAGTCACCTCGTGATCACCCTTCGATGTTTTAAAGCGCTAGCCTGTGTTGGCCAACGACTGGGCAATTCCGAACCATTTATGGCAGTGTCGTAAACCTTCCATTGTGTGCAGCAGGTCTTTCATGGCTCAACCCGTCTCCGAACTTGTGCCTCAGATTGTTGCGATCATGCAATCCGAGGGCGTACCGGTGCGTGATCCAGCTACGGAGGATGCACTTGGTGACTTTGAACGTCGCTGGGGCGTCTCTCTCCCACAAGACATGCGCGAGTTTTACGCCACGATCGACGGCACCGGAAAAGACTCGACTCTGACCGACGATCTCTTTTGCATTTGGCCGCTGTCAATGATCATGCCGATCCCCGATTTGCTGCCAGAATCGCACTACAAAGATTATCGAAATATCGCGGACGGATTACGTTTTCTGTGTTTTTCAGACTACATGATCGACTCGGATGTTTTTGCAATCCATGCCGTTGAAAACGGCGGCGTGATCGCCGTGTGTTCCGGGCATCGTCAGGTCGCTGATAACTTCACGGATTTCATTGCCCGATTCCTGTTCGACCGCTACTCGCTGCTTTAACGGCACACGATATGGTTTTACGCAGATTCGCTTCGCAATCACCGCCGGACTTTGGCCACGATCGCTGGCGTTGGTTTTGCCGCAGGGCCGCGGCTTCATCGTTTTAAAATCTTTAGGATGGTGACGTCGATCGCTTTGGTCACACGCTCTGCTGGTTAACGCTGCGGACGCCCTCGTTAAGTTGGCACCGCTTTCTCCCGCTGGTAGGATCGATCAACTTGCCGCGTCTTGTTGCTCTGTTTCAATTGATCGGGATTTTTACAAATGGACGAGTCAGGTGCTCGGTATTGCTACACCCGATTTTACCAACCCGATTTTACCAACCCTTTTCCTCGTCCTCATTCGCCGGACCGAGTTTGCCCTTTACGCTTTCGAGCAACTCCTTGGCATCATGCAGATTGCCGGCGCGCATGATTTTTTGTACGTTCCGCGTGTTTCGGATGTTATCCAGTGGGTTTCCCTCGATCACGAAAAGATCGGCGACTTTCCCCTCATCGATCGAACCGTGATCTTTTTCGATCCCAAACGCCTTGGCGCCGTTGATGGTTCCAATCCTGATCGCGTCGACTGGTGGGATCCCGTTTCTCACGAAGGCATCAAGTTCTCGATGCACGCCAAAACCAGCGACATGATTGCCGTTGCTGACATGATCGGTTCCCATCGTGATCGTGCCACCCGACTTGTGAAAATCTGCAATCGTTTTCTGCTTGGCCCGATAAATTCTTTGGTAAATCTCCATTCCTCGCATCGGTTTCTGGTTGCGAGCAATTTCCTGCATGTGCGGTGTAAAGAACTCCCTTTCGTCGATCCAGTATTCGTATTCCTCGTGAGTTTCCGGGGTGGTCTCACCGAGGTATCCGTAAGCCGTTAGCGTCGCGTCGAAAACCGTTTTGTAATCCACAAAATGCTGAGTGATTTTTTTGAACTCCGGTGTCCCGGACCGGATGTTTTGCAGTGAAGCGTACGCCGACTGCGAGTCAGGCATCGCGTCACCGCCAAGAAAATGCTCGATCCGGTCAATGCCCATCGTGATCGCATCGCGAGGATTGACGCTGTTCCGGTAACCGGAATCAAGATGCCCCGTCACAGTCAGGCCATGTTTGTGAGCCTGATCGATCAGAATTCGGAGCGATTCGGGATCAATCGCTTTGGCTTTGAAGCCGCCAACGCCTTTCTCCGCCCAGAAATCAACTTCGTCCCGGATTTCCTGTTCCGGTTTCTGGCCGCGCCATCCGGGTCGAGCTCTGCCAAAATAGGGACCGCTATTAAGTAGCCGCGGTCCAAGTTGTTCACCACCTTCAATCCGCTTTCGCAAATCATACATCGCTTCCGGCTTAAATTCACCACACGAAAATGTCACGGTGACGCCATTGGCCAGATACAAGATCGGCATGCATTTGAACTCTTCACGACGCTTTCGAATCAACCGAACGTTGTAGTGCGCATGGCAGTCGATCAGACCAGGGAGGATGTACTGATCATCCTTCAATTCAATCGTTTGCTCAGCCTGAAAGTCTTTGCGGTTGGCCCCGATCTTGACAAATCGTCCGTCCTGCACAGCGATACCCGTATTGGGTGCAAACTTTCCTTCGGTCGTGCGAAAAACCTTGCCGCCCACGATCAATGTGTCGACGGTTTGCTGGCCCAATCCCAGCGAAGGAAGAGCAAGTGCCAGGCCAATGATACACAAGAATCTCATGACGGCGGACTCCGACAGGTTACTTGAACAGGTGTTAGATATTCTGTCAGCGTGATGAGCGAAATCCAAGGCGTGGGTCGTCCGTTGGGAATTGATCGGAAGATGCGGTTTATCAGCGGCAAACCAAATGACTGACAGGAATTCCAGTACGGGCGGTCGGCTTGAATTGCAACTCGCGGGCGTTCTATTTGGCAGGATGGCAGCGAATCTCAAACGTCTGGGGCGATTTTCCTTTTATGGACGCTCGGCGGTTACTTCTGGCATTTATGCGGGGGAGTTTTCACGGCGTAATCGAACCGGTGTGGACTGTGGATCAAATCCGGGGCTTGTTAGACATTTAGAAAACGTTGGTTTGATCGGGCCAAAATCCACTGGCTCTCCGCCGATACAGCCCCAGCTGTACCAGAACCTCAATCAGACGTTTATTGAATACGGTTGGGGTGTCCCGTAATACATATGAGTTGTTGAACAACCGAGTAGAAATGAGTGGTTTATTTGGCCTCCTTAATGTGGGGCGATTTTTGATTTGAAAGAGAAATGGTTTCGCGGAATTCTGCCGGCAAGGGATCCAGCTAAAAGGATGGTGATTGAACTTCACCATTCAGTCGACGTCCGCTGGATACTTCGCCATCGATTTGTTTTATTCAATCAAACTGTCCGCTATTTGGAGTCAGTTAACTTTTGAATTTCGTCTTCAAGCCCCGTCATTTCCCAACGTGCCAGCGAAATTGGGATGCTGTCGATCTCGTTAAGTTGATCAAAAAAATCTTTGAGCCTAAACGGTTCTTTGCGATCTTCAAGCTGCTTGGCATAGTCTGCAAGGGTACGTTCAAGCAGGTATTTTCCCGTGATGTAGCTGGTGCCGTATCCGGGCTGGCGAAGATAAAGATGCTGTTCGAACAGCAGCAATTCCTTTTCCGTTTTCATCCATCCGCGCGGCGTCCAGTTCAGATGGATCCTGCCAGCCTCCTCCATCGTCAGCTCGTTCGCGTGGGCATAAAGTGAACCGAGTCCGCGCGCCGCCCGTTGCGCCATTAGAATCCAGACCAACTCGCGAGAGCGGGGGCTGTCGTCGTAGAGGCCCGCGTGCATGAACATCTCTTCGACACCAGTGGCCGTACCTTCATTGCGACTATCGAAGATGTTGTAAAGCAGTGCGCCCTGTCTGATCGGACTGGGATGCGGTTGCCGGTCCATGCGTGCCAACTCAAACCAATGATAGAAATGTGTGAACAGCGGTAGCGGATCGTAATGCGCACCAATCCAGAAGAAATTACGCTGTTCTTCGGGTACGAAGCGTCCCAGGTGTTCGCGCAACGCCGGCTCCATGTAATTCGTTACCGTGACGACTTCTTGCTCCTTGAGAAATGTCATCAATCGTGTTGCAGCTTGATCTGCCTTCTCATCGTATTCTGCCGGCGTGGACGCTGCGACCAAGGGCGGCAGGTGCCGATTGCGATGTTCCTCCAGCTTGAGGGACGACCAGGCACGGTCGAGTTCACGTTTCAAGAGTCTTACTTCCTCTTCCCAAGTCATCGGAACAAGGTGCACGTTTTGCTGGTACCACGTGTAGTTATCTTTACCGATCCCGGAAGGACCATTTTTATGCTCCGCTTCGGATGCGAGCCAATCGATAAACGAATCAGTAGCGACAATACATTCTTCGATCACAGCCGCCAACGTTTCGTTCGGCCGATCGCCGATCCGTCGTTTGATGGTATTGAGGTAAGTACGCTGAGCTTTGATGTTCCGAATACCGGCAATCCACAGCTCTTTTGCGTTGCCTGTCAAGTTCTTCTGCGCCTGACGCATCAAAGGAGGGATTACCCTCAGTTCAGAGATCAGGCGATTTTGTTCGGACTCCGTAAGAGGGAATTTGTACGTCCAGAATTCCGTCACGGCGTGGTGTGTCGGACCTTCATGTGCCGGAACATCGCTGCGCGCCATCCAGATTGATTGATAAAAGGCAGGATCGCGAGCCCAAGGTCGGAGCACGCGATGATTGAAATCGAAGCCATTCATTTCAGCACGAACGATGTGCCAATCAACCTGTTGCTTGATCGTCCAGCTGGTTGGATCCAGGGAATCGAGCCGCGCCCGCAGCTTTAAGTAGTCTCGATAACGGGCGGAGAACGTCTCAGCGGTGTAATCGGGGGCACCATCCCGCAAGGGCGGTCGCTCAAAGCTGCGCCATGCTTGGTACAACGTCAACAGATCGTTGTAGTCACCCATCGCACGCGCTGGTTCCGGGCAAGTAGCAGACAATACAAACATTAGGCCGGTGACCAACAGCCGCGAAAAACGAAAAACAGCACGGTTCGATGCAATCATAGATGATTCCTGTGAGGGCATGAGTTGCTGGGGAGTGTACCTCCTACCCACAGAAAACGTCAACTGTCACATGGCCCGGCTTGCCAAAAGGGCCCGCCACCGGATGCTGGGCGAAAATTTTCGCGTAACCGGAACGACGTAATTGCGACACCAATTCAACATGACCTGGCCACCACGTTCATCGGGCAAGCGTCTCCCCAGTACGGTCGACGAGTGAGCCAAGTTGTTATCGGGTTTCGTGACGCTTAAGCCGTCATCAGCTTGCATCGGAGAATGAAGACTATAAGTTAAAAATTTGTCTCGTCACCTGAGTCAATTTATTTGCTTTCCAGCGAAAGAAGATCATCATGCCGCGTACACCGACACGTCACCGGATCCGTCTCATTGGTGAGATCCTCGCACTGGCACTCCTACTTTGGCCGGCCAACGGTGTGAGCCAGGATTCAAGGCTTACCATCGATCGGATCGTTGCGCAGCCATCGATCAGCGGAACATCGCCAGTTGCCCCGGTTTGGTCGCCCGACAGCAGCCAACTTGCGTTTCTCTGGAATGACTCCGCCATGCCACGTCGCGAGATTTGGATCGTCAAAGGCGACGGTACCGAGCTTCGCCAGCTTACTCAGGAGTCGGAAGACACCAGCGGAGTGAGCCAACTGGTGTGGACTCCCGATGGGGATGCTCTCCTCTATATATCGTGCCGGCGACTTGTGGCGAATCGATGCGAAAGTGGGGAGCGGGGTGCGCCTTACCGCGACCGCCGGCAGAAAATCGAATCTGGCCGTCTCACCGGACGGCCGATACGCATCCTTCCTCCAGGAAGGAGACCTTTGGTTACTAAAACTTAAGAACCACGTTCTGACCCGCGCGACCCGCGTGGGAGTCCCCTCCATCTCTAGCGTTCCGCTGGGAACTTACAACCGTCCAGACGTTGAGATTGGACCCTATGTTTGGGGAGGACCTACCTATCGCTGGTCACCGGACAGCCGCACGATCGCGGTACATTACGTCGATCGCCGGAAGATGCGCATTGTGCCGTTCCCCTATTACCTTGGCGATGAAACGATGGTCAACAATCTACGGCGTGGATATCCTGGTGATCCAAATGAGCATCGCTCCGTAGGTTTTTACGATATCGAAAGTGGCAAGCTGAACCTCCTGGATCTGCCGGACCCTACCAAAAATCGGGTCGTCGACTTTTCCTGGTCCCCAAGCGGAACGTTGCTTATCGATCGAGAGTCGGATACTGCCCGAGCGCTGGCTCCACCAGGTTGACCCCGCCAGCAGCAGTCTCGAACAACTCTGGTACGACAAACGCGACACACGGGTATATACGTCGATCGGATCGGCTTGGCACCCCGACGGCAAGCGCGTCGTGTTCCTCAGCGACCTCGGAGATCGCTATGGACTTTACCTGTTGGAATCCGGGAAAGGTCCAAAACTACTGACGAACGATCAATTCGATGTCACGGGCCCGCCAGTGGTCAACTCCAGTGCCGAGAGCATCTTCTTCCAGTCCAACGAACCGAGCCCTTATGAGAGACACGTGTTCCGGGTCCCGGATGAAGGGGGCGCAGCGACGAGAATCAGTTCGCTGGCGGGCCAGCACCAACCCTATCCGTCACCCGACGGTTCCACAGTGGCAATTCTGCATAGTGATGACGTGAGCCCGACCGAACTCTATCTGGTGGTTGCGGATGGTCGGTCCGCAGAGCGTAGAATCACCAATTCACCGCCCGCGGAGTTTAGCCAAAGGTCCTGGGCGCGTGCGCGTTATGTGACGTTCCCTAGCCGGATTAGCGACGACACGCTGCACGCGCGCGTG
Organism: Pirellulaceae bacterium; assembly: GCA_942492215.1. Lineage (GTDB taxonomy): Bacteria > Planctomycetota > Planctomycetia > Pirellulales > Pirellulaceae > Mariniblastus. The sequence continues at coordinate 49,715 of CALODY010000016.1, read as the reverse complement.
CTGGAGCCCGTCGATCTCGATCGCTCAAAGCGTTATCCCGTTGTGTTCGGTCCGGTGTACTCCAATACTGTGCGGAATCGCTGGTCTGCCAGAAGCGCTTTGCTGCATCAACTGCTGGTGGAGCGAGGCTACATCGTGGTCCAAGTCGATGTGAGGGGCAGCACGGGCTACGGACGTGATTTCCGTGAGGAGTTCCTCATGGACTTTGGTGGAAAGGACATCGAGGATCTACACAGCGCCGTCGAATATATGGCGACGCTGCCGTACGTTGATTCCAAACGTGTCGGAATCTGGGGCAGCAGTTACGGTGGGACACTCACGATCTACTCGCTCTTTCAGAAGCCGGGACTGTTCAAGGCCGGGGTGGCCGCCGCCGCGGCGGTCGACCCATACTTCTTCGGCACGGACGACGTGGCCATCGTGAGGCGTCCCCAAAGCCATCCCGAGGCATTCGCCCGCGGGGCGGCGCAGTACGCCGGGAATCTCCAGGATCACCTCCTGATCATTCACGGAATGCAGGACGATGTGGTGCCGTTCAAGACGACCGTTATGCTGGCCGAAGAGTTGATGCGTCTGGGTAAGGACTTCGACTTCGCCTTTGCACCGGGTGCCACGCACAGTTGGGCGCGAAAGCCGCATCATGCCCGATACTTGCTTGGAAAGCTGGTGGCACACTTCGATCGGTATCTCGGGGCAGGACCTGGGGATCCCTAACTGAATCGCTCCGGTCGGCACCCAAAACCAACGCAATAGCGTCGCAGTGAGGCGTAGAACAATTGGCTGGAATTGCTGCAAATTGTTGCTACGCAGCCTGACCAGCGGTGGATATCACATTCAATTAGCTATCCGAGAATCGGTGGTTTTTCGAACGGCTCGGAATACGCATGAGTTCCCCGATTTATTCTCAAAATAATCGCACGCCGACCGGTGCGGATCGCGGCGAATGCGTCTTTGTTTTTGATTCTGTATTCGTCGTTGTTTTGTTCACCGAATGATCGATCGACTTGCTCCAGAAGTTTGTCAATTGTCTGGCAGAGATGACGTCTACCTTGCCCGAAATTACCGAGCAGGTAAAATCGTGGAGCAGTAGACAAGCAAAACAGCAGACAAAAATAGAATTGGAATCGAGATGCGTTTTCTGCACACCATGATACGAGTCAGAGACCTCGAGCAATCGCTGGAATTTTACTGCGGCAAACTCGGCTTGGTGGAAACCAGACGCGTCGAGAATGAGAGTGGCCGCTTTACACTGATTTTCCTCGCCGCTGCGGAAGATGAGGCTCAGGCGGCCACGACGCGGTCACCACTCCTCGAATTAACGTACAACTGGGACAGCGAGCCTGCATTTGATGAGACCCGGAAATTCGGCCACCTCGCGTACCAGGTTGACGATATCCATGACTTTTGCCAGTCCTTGGTCGACAACGGGGTCACCATCAACCGCCCACCGCGCGATGGTCGGATGGCGTTTATTCGCTCGCCGGATGGTATTTCGATTGAACTCTTGCAGAAAGGGGATGCGCTGGAGCCAGCCGAGCCTTGGATCAGCATGGAAAACATAGGCCACTGGTAACGCGTCACTTTACCCGTAAGGTCGACGCGAAAACTCCCTCCCTTCGCAAAACGTGTGCGGCAATTCTAGCTTGATTTCCAAGTTGCGGGGCAGCATACATGAAACGTCACAGCAGTCTGGACAGCTGCGTTTGGTCAACCCGTTGGCCAATAGATCCATTGATGGGAACAGAAACGGCCCGGTTACATTTGCTACCGGCGATCCACCAAACGGTGGCGATTCGGCTTTGTGCCAAACCGGCATATCCATCTATAGAACGCTTGCCGGAGGCAATGCCATGTTCCTGCCTTCGCCGCTCCGGAGATTGCACAACTCCTTGCCGACGGACGAAGTATACTGATCGGCAGCCCCGCCAAAGACTACCCCTGTTCCCACCAGAAAGCGCCCGGAACTGGCGCCGGCCTCTTGGAAGAAGTTCGTTTGAATGGAATGATAAACTGAAGCCTTTTCCAAACAGTTGAAGTCGCCACCGATTGAATGATAACAAATGAAATACCTGCGCATCGCATTGATATCCATGTTTCCCATTATCGTTGTCGCTACGACGCTCAGCCCCGTAACAGCCCAGTCGTTCACGATGGAGGAATATCGTCGACTGCACAACGAACTGCAAACCTCCGATCAAGAACCTTGGCGGACCATTCCCTGGACGACGAGTTTACTGGTAGCACAACACGAAGCAGTCGCCGCACAAAAGCCTATTTTCATCTGGGCGATGGACGGCCACCCGTTGGGTTGCACCTGAAATAATGGTGTGCTCGACCGTGCGTCGACGTTTGCCAACAAAGAAATCATCGAGCGACTCAAAAACGGGTTTATCCCGGTCGCAATCGATCAAGCCTACCAGCGACGCCAGTCAGATACCGAAGGCGACTTCTATCGTAAGATTGCCAGCCAGGGACCTCGGCACGACTTTAAAAACGGAACCACCCAGGGTTTATACGCGGCAACCGCCAGCGGCGAGCTGCTGGGCTATACTAACCACCGCAGTCCTGAACGCGTGATTCGCATGTTGAATACGGCGTTGGAAAACCACCATCCCCAAGCGACGAGCCTGATTGAACCCAAAAAAATCGACGCGCGTTTCAACCCTTCTCCGCCTGAGAACGGATTGGTCTTGCGCGTGCAGGGAAAGGTGCTAGGTGGCTTCCCGGAAACGAATGATCAGTGGCAACGGATCTTCCAAAACTCGTTGTCGCGTGACAACCTGTGGGTGAAGGAAGACGAACACGCGTTGCTCGCGCGGGGCGAAATTCCAAAAACCCTGCAGCGAAGAATTGCCCGTTTTCATCTGACGGATGCCACTCGCGGCGAACCGCCGATGTGGAAGACCGACGAGATTCGCGAAATCGAGTTTGCGATTCATGATGGAAAGCTGACCGGAAACGTGCACCTGGAAACAAAGGACGGGCGCCGTGGTTACATTGCCGAGATTTTGGGCGAGATCGAAATGCACAACAAAATGGTTACTCGACTGGACGCCGTCGTCAAAGGCCAGTTCTGGGGCGCTGGCCGTTACACGAAGAATCCACCACCGGGTCGTTTTCCATTGGCAATCTCCTTCACGTTGGCGGATGGATCCGACGTGGCCGACAACATTCCGCCGCAAGCCTCCCGTGGCTGGGTAACTGGATATCTCGAAGAATAAAGCAGGCCGTCCTTCTATCCAGACGATCCCTACGCGGATGTTGAGTCGATCATCTGACGTCGGCAGAGACTGACAATGCTGAACCGACTAACCAACCAACGGTAGTTTTGGAGTCTCGAAACCGTATCGGCTACAATTCCCAGCTGCGACAAAAAGAGTGGTAGCGCATTTGTGCCCGGAATTACAGGTTGAGGTCTCGATGGGGAAGAACTTTCCTCGAAGCGGAAAACAAGTGCGACCAAAAACTGCCGTAAAGGGCAAACGCTTTTTGTGCGCCAAATGCCGCAAGCGAAGCCCCAAACGGGTAAAAACACCGGCTCCTTGGTTCTGTCCCAACTGCATCAAAGCGAAAAATGCCCCCAACTCATGAGCTAGTGGATTGTCAGCATTGAATTTTAAGGTTCGCTGGAAAGTGACTGGGGCATCTTGCCCCAGTAAACTGCGGCTGGACGCCAAAGCCACAATTGGGCCCAATCCTAAGTTCTAAACTTGACGCGGCACCAGTCCGCTTTTGCCATGCTGATCTGCACCGAAAAGGCTGCCCCCCACCCTGGATTTTAAAAATGAGCCCGACGCCAGTAGGACGACCCGACAGCTGCCGCCGAGCGGCAAATGCGTTCTTCAAGATCCTGACCATTGTGATTCAAGCCACAGCGATTCCCGCAGTTGCTACTGCAGCTGCGGAAGATCCGCCCGTAGCCTCTTCATTGAAGGTACGCCTTTCATTTGGGCATCAAATCACTGAAAAGTCGATCGTCACTCCGCGTGTTATGGCGGGATCCGCCGACATGGAAGTTCGTACTGAGCAGCAGGAGTTCATCGTCGGCGCAGGGCAAACGGCCGAAATGGTGGTCGAAGTGTCCTGGAAGAAGCCAACGGATCCACCACGAGAGATCCAATCGATTTGGAAATACTTTCTGGAAAACGGGGAGGCAGGACAGGTCGCGCGATTGAGCGACGACAGCGCTTGCCAACCGGGTGCTCCCGTTTTGACCGTCGAGCTGTCCAACGATGGGACCACGGGTTTTTCGATCGCGCTGACGCAACTTGTTCGCCACAAGGCAATGTGGCTGCCCGCGCACCATGCGTTCGTGACGCTGGACGATGATCCGATCGAGTTTGAGCAACATCTGCGATCACTTCATGGCGAGCGAATACTGGAAAAGACGAAACGTGAACCGGAAGCAACTTACGACGAGTGGTCGCGAAGGTGGTTGGATTTCGGGGATCCGGTTGCCTGGACGAAGACGTGGGAAACGTCCTGGATGGGGACTCGCGGGCATTTGACGGAATTCGTGGCGAGACATGGCTCACTCTACAAATTTGCATTGGATCGTTGGTCTAGCGTTCGACCTGACATGGCGTCCCCGCACAAATTTCGTTTCGACCCGATCTGGCCGAACGCAAAGTGGGAGCGACAGCGCATCGTCGATGGCTTTCCCATTCTGATGACGGAGCTAAAGCGTCAAAAGCAGCGATGCCAAGTGGAGCAGTTTGCGGCTTCACTGTCTGAAGACGCACCGTTAGTGCGTGGGGAAGTGGCCAGCGTGTTGCTGACGAAATTGCGATTCTCTGGTGGGGGCCCGGTGGATTTTGCGTTTGGGCTGTCTACCGAGAATCCGCTACGCCATCCGGAACTTCGCGAAGTCGCCGGGCAAATGTGCGTCGTTGATCGCGAGACCGACAACATCTGGCTGATGCTCGAGGGCAACCCGGCATATCGAATCGTGTCTGGAGAGGTCAGTGGAGAAGAAACGAATCCAAGGATCGAAATCACTTGCACCGGGAAAATGGCGTCTCAGGCTTCCATCGATGTTGTCGCCAAATTGGCCTCACCCTCGTTGCCCATTGCCAAAGCGGCACAGCTGGCGTCGCTGAACTTCGACACTGCTCGCGAGACAACTCTGCAATACTGGAATGACTGGTTAACGCAGGGAGCGGAGTTTGATGTTCCCGAACAAGTCGTCAATGACCTTTACCGAGCAAACCTGTGGCACGCACTGTCGCTTCCGCGACATCGCACGGATGAACGTGGTGTCGCTCGTATCGATCTTCCCTATTCGAATCTCGCTTACGGGCAATACAATGCCGACTGGCCCATCAATCAGGCCGTCTACGTGGACTACATGTTGTACGGTTTGCGCGGCCACAATGCCGTTGCCGAGGCAGAATTCGCTGCCATGTTTCAAACCCAACAAAAGGATGATGGGCGAGTCAGTGGTTATGCGGAATGGGGCGTGTACACCCCTTCGATGCTGTATGCGATCGGTCAGAATTTCCTGCTATCGAACGACCGCGACTCGTTTGGTCGTCTACTGCCACCATCAATCAAAGCGCTGGACTGGTGCCTGTCGCAGATCGAACGAACGCAAGACAGCGAATTGCCAGGGGTAATCTCGGCACCGCTCAATGACTTGACCCACGACAACCGGGCCTGGGGTTTTCCCAACGCGTATTTTGTAGCCGGGATAGAAGTGTTTGGGCGCGCTTTGATGGTCTACGGTCACCCAAGAGCCGAGGCAGTTCTGGATGTCGCTCACAAAATGCGCGAGGATGTGACCGGAACGTTTGCACGGGCCAGCGTAAAATCTGCTGTGGTGCAACTGGCCGATGGAAGCTGGACCAATTACGTGCCCTGCGATGCGCTGACACCGCGGCGCATGCTCGATGAGTGGTATCCCACCGATGTCGATTGCGGCCCGCTTCACCTGTCGCGTTTGGCGGTCATCGACCCAAACAGCTGGATGACCACGGCGATGCTCCATGATCATGAGGACAATCTGTTTCTTGAGCAGAAAGGCATGGCCAACGAGCCGATCTACAACCAGCAAGCCACGTGCTATTTGTATCGTGATGAACCGGAGGCTGCGATTCGTGCATTCTACAGCATGCTAACCTGCGCCTTTTCCCATCATCAACTCACGCCACTGGAGCATCGTTGGGCCTGGGGACAATACTACATGCCGCCCAGCACCGACGGCGCGTGGTTCGAACTGTATCGCAACATGTTAATGAACGAGCTGGCGGGCAATGAGACTCTGTTTGTCGGGCAGGCTATCCCGCGAAAGTGGCTGGAATCGGGAAAAGCGATCCGACTGACCAATGCGCCTTCCTACTTTGGTCCAGTCAATCTAAACATCGCAAGTTCCGTGGATCGCGGTTCGATTCGCGTTGAACTGGAGTTCTTGAGCGCGCGACGGCCACAATCCGTTCGTCTCCGACTGCGACACCCGACTCGACAGGCCATCCAGTCCGTCACTCTCAACGGGGCTGCGTGGACCGATTTTGACGTCGAGAAAGAATGGGTGCGCGTACCCGCACCCGTCCCGCAGCGGGTTATCATGGAAGCCAGTTACCAGGTTGAGAACGAGTCTTCGGATGTCCCGCCACCGTCTCTGGACCGTAACTGAGGTGAGTTGGACGTGATCGGAATTCGAGTTCCATTGATTCGACTCCGATCCAGATTCTTCGTTTGTCCCGTTAGCGAAGCAGGAGTGAAAAGATGAAGTTGGTGTTTCCACCAAAACGCAGATCCGTTTCCAAGGTACTCGCGCTCTCGATTGCGGGGATGGCGATTGCAGCTCCCTGTTGTGGTGAAGAAGGCGTGAAGCGTCCCGTAGCGGAGGAGACAAACCCCTACGCCCAGTTCAAAAAGAGCTTTCCTAAAGAGGCCTCATTCTTTCCCATCGGCGTCTGGATGCAGAATCCACGCCAGGCGGGCAGATACAAGGAGCTGGGAGTCAACTTCTACATCGCGCTCTGTGGAGGCGCGACTCCGGAAGCGATGGCCAGCCTCAGAGAGCATGACATGATGCTGATCTGCGATCTGGATTCGTCGACGCAAGAACGTCTACTCGACGACCCGTTGGTCGTGGGCTGGATGCATGGCGACGAACCCGACCTTGCGCAGCACTTTCCGCGCGATGTGCTCAAGGGACCGGGTGGTAAAGAACTCATTAAGAAACACTGGCCCGAGATCTACGACAAACTGGATCTCGGCAATAACGATTACGATGGCTGGGGCCTCGGCATGCACCCGATCAACGACACGCTGGCCGACTACAGAAAGTGGAAACGGATCGACGACCGCCCCATCTTGGTTCAATTGTCCAAGGCCGTGGCCCTTAAGGGCAAGTTCCATGGTCGAGGCGACCGCGACGGCCAGACCTGGGAGTATCCACTTTACATCCAGGCATCCGACATTGTCAGCTATGACATCTATCCTGTCGCTGATGGCTACGCCGAACAGCTTTACCTGGTGGCCGACGGATTGGATGCCCTCAAGAAATGGGGCGCTGGTGATCGGCCACTCAACGTCTGCATTGAAGCCGGATTCGGTGACAAAGAGATGGCCAACGAGCACCAGCAACGCGCACAGATATGGATGGCCATCAACCATGGGGCCGACAGTTTCATCTGGTTTGTCCATCGCTGGCGGTCGATCGACGGAAAAAAGGTCCTGGTTAGCACGCAGATGCCGCTTGATGAGCCCGAGATCGGCAACGCCATCAAGAATATCAATTCCGAGCTGCACTCGCTGGCGTCGGTCATCAATAGCCCGGAAAGGAACGACATCGCCAGCGCTGACGGCGTCGAGCTGGACCTGGGAGCGCGCCAGCATGGCAACGCCACCTACGTCTTCGCCGTCGAACGTGGCGGCCAACCAGTAACCGCCACGATCAACCTCAAGGGCATCGCATCGGGTACAGCCCATGTGATCAACGAAGACCGCACCGTGGACGTCCGCGGAGGCAAAATCGTAGACTCGTTTGCGGCCTGGGGCACGCACCTGTACAGAATTGTGGAGTAGTTGGCCGGACCACCGCAACCAACACCTGCGTTTGTCCAGCTTTGCGGGCAAAGCCGCTTTTACATGAAGACGAGTCGACGAAACTCCCAATGTGGCCCCTGGTTTTAAGTCATCGACACCGTTTTCACCCGATTCTGCATGATCGGAGCCCACTTGGGCGTCGGTCATAAGCCAAAATCGGGTGTCCGTTCAAACAAGAAGATTTTGGGCAATATCGCCGTTTCGAAAGGATCAAGTGCTCCCGAATACTGGGCCGATCGGTCACTCAGCGGCACAACATGGTTTTCATAGTTTTGCCGCAGGGCCGCGGCCTCGTCGTTTTGAAGAATCTGTTGGTTGGTGATGTCGATCGCTTCGACAACACGTTCTGCTTGTTGACGCCGCGGACGCCTCGTAAAGTTGGCACCGGGGCTGCTGCTGGAAAGCCGTGACGGGCCTTTCGCCAAGCGATTTCGCGCAGGCGGGGTCGTTAAACCTTGCCGAAAAATGCAAGCCCTTCCAACACTCCGCTTGTTGCTTTGGATTCGGCAAGAAACAAGCGATTCTTCAAGCCATGCTTTTGATGATGAAGCGTAACTTGGTCTGTCAACGAACGATCGGCGTCGCCAACCACGATCGTTGGATAGCCTGCTGCGATCGCAGCGAGATCGTTTCCTGAATCACCCGCGAAAACAATTGATTCAGTTTCCATTTCGTTACAAGAAGCCCACCAATTGAGAGCAAACGCCTTGGATACAACTTTCGGCAGGATGTCGATCAGGCCATCACCGTTGAACGGATCAACGCTGACGATCAGTTCATGGACGATCTCGGACGCATGGAGTGAATTCGTGATTGCCGCGAAAATCGTGGAAAGTCGTTCCGCATCTGCGTAGTAACTCAACTTGAACTTTCGCTGCTTTTCGTCCTTTTGAATCTGCAGACCCGGAAGGTGTTTAACAAACCAGCAAGGCGTTGAATGTCGTCCGTGCCCAGAATCGTTCGCAAACAATCGGCGTACTCACCTAGGGGTTCGAATGCACCCGAGGCGGTAGAACGAAAAACAGAGGTTCCAACGTCGCGGATGATCCAGTCGGGAGACGGCAATTTGAATTTTCAAATCGCCGCTTGCACAGAGCTCAAGTGTCGACCCGTAACGAACACGAGTTGGATGGCTTTCTCTCGAACGATCTCGCTCAATCTTTGCAGATCCATTTAGTTTTGTACGCACCCGTTTAACGGAATCAAGGTTCCATCCAGATCCGTTGCCAAAACACCTTTGACTGATTGATCGGTTGTCGCTGGCGGCATTGGCATGATTGGTTTAAGTTTTCTTGAGAACCTGCTATATTGGTAAATTGCAACGTCTTTCGAAGCCGCGAGCAATCCATTTGCTTCCAGTCTTAGAATCAAACGTTTCCGATTGTCGAACTTGAGTGATCAGTATCTTAGCTCAGCAGCCTGGCCAATTTAACCGCATCCCGCGTCCCCTTGTCATCGGTGAAGTCCTCTTTGACAAGTTCCCTGATGGCAAAGAGGTACTCGGCGGTGCTCCTTTCAACGTTGCATGGAATCTTCGCGGCCTTGGGCAGGATCCGCTCTTGGTGAGTGCTGTTGGCCACGACGAATCAGCAAAAAAGATCCGTCGAAAGATGAATCTGCATGGGCTCGATCCATCAGCTTTGCAAACCAACGATTATCCGACAGGGAAGGTAGAAGTCAGTTTTGACGAAGGTGAGCCGAATTATCAAATCGTACCCGATCAAGCTTACGACTTTTTGAGTTCCGACAAACTTTTAGCGACAGAAGTTGCCAACTTTCAGGATGACATCGCGATTATCTACCACGGAAGCTTGATTTGGCGAAGTCCAACCTCGCGAGCCGCGGTTGAGACTTTACGATCGAAAATCGCTGCCGCCGTTTTTGTTGACCTGAACATTCGCTTGCCCTGGTTCCAGAACGACCAAGTTAGAGAAATTCTGACCAAGGTCGATTCGCTCAAATTAAATGTTGACGAGCTTTCGTCGCTATCGGGTCGAGAATTGACCGAGGAAGCGGCGATTCATTCAGCGGCATCTGATTTGCTAATCAGGTATTCGGTCCGCTCGATTTGGGTTACGGCAGGGGCACGAGGTGCGTACTACTTTGATAACACAGGGCGAATTGAATTCGCAACTGCCCCAAGCATCGCACATTTCGTGGACACCGTTGGAGCTGGCGATGCATTCGCATCTGTGGTGATCGATGGTTTGTTGTCCAACGAGCCACCAGATGCGATTCTCGCTAAGGCTGTGAAATTCGCCGCGAAGGTATGCGAACTGCAAGGCGCAACGACGGACGACAAGCGTTTTTATCAACTTACCTAAACCATCGTCTCCAAGAAAATGATTCCTGAACTATCCGTCACGGAACAAGAACAAGTGAATTTAGAGGCTAAAAACCGACTAACCGGGTTCCACATCGCTCTTTTCAGTTTGCACGGTTTAGTTCGCGCCGAAGAAATGGAGCTCGGACGCGACGCCGATACCGGCGGACAGACCAAGTATGTTTTGGAATTGGCGACCGAACTTGCAAAGCAACCGGGCGTCAGGCGTGTGGACTTGATCACACGTCAAATCGTAGATCCAAAAGTTGACAGCGGCTATGCGCAGTTGGAGGAAAGCATTTGCTCCAACGCGAAAATCATACGAATTCCTTTTGGGCCCAAACGTTATTTGAAAAAGGAGGCTCTCTGGCCGTACATGGACATTTTCATCGACCAGACGATCAGCTACTTCAAACGGTCCGGTTTGCCGGATCTGATCCACGGTCACTACGCAGACGCGGGGCTCGGCGGCGCGCAATTGGCACGGCTGCTGCATATCCCGTTTGTGTTCACCGGTCACTCGCTGGGTCGAGTCAAAAGGCAACGTCTCTCCGAGGGCAAAAAGTCGCCAGAGCAACTTGAGTCTACTTACAAATTCACGACGCGAATCGAAGCCGAAGAAATCGCGTTGGAAACCGCGTCGATGGTCGTCGCCAGTACCGCTCAGGAAGTCGAAGATCAGTACAAGATTTACGAACACTACGTGCCCCAACGGATGGAAGTCATTCCGCCAGGCGTTGACTTGACTGCTTTTCATCCTCCCAACGATCAAGACGACATTTCAACCATTGACGCTTTGCTTGCACCGTTTCTGCGAGAACCTGATAAGCCGATCATCCTGGCAATGGCTAGGCCAGACGAACGTAAGAACTTGGAAATGCTTGTTCGGGTCTACGGCGAAAGCAAAGAGCTCCAACGACTTTCGAATTTGGTCGTCGTGATGGGAACTCGCGACGATTTGCGCGAGATTACCAAAGCCCAACGAACGGTCTTGACCAACGTCATCACACTGATTGATGTTTACGATTTGTACGGCAAGGTCGCTTACCCCAAGTCTCACCAGCCGGAAGACGTTCCCAAACTCTATCGTCGCGCGGCAGCCAATCGAGGCGTCTTCATCAACCCGGCTTTGACCGAGCCATTCGGACTAACGCTGCTCGAAGCCGCCGCCTCCGGCCTGCCGATCGTGGCTCCCAATGACGGCGGCCCGCGAGACATCATCGCGAATTGCGGAAATGGATTGCTGATCGAGCCACGTGATGCCGAGTCGATCGAGCGAGCTTTGTTGCGGATGCTGACCGAGCCCAAACAATGGGACCACTGGGCCAAGCAGGGGATCGAAGGTGTCCACGAGCATTATACGTGGTCTCGCCACGCAAAACGTTACCTGCGAGACGTCAAGGAAATCCTTGAACATTCGGCCACTCCCGCGCTCGCGACAGCGCGATCGGCCCGGCGACTGCCGGATTTTGATCGGCTGGTCATCACTGATTTGGATAACACCCTGACGGGCGATGCCGAATCGCTCGCTGAGTTTAACGATCTGATACGATCCAATGATCGAGTTGGATTCGGTATCGCGACGGGACGGAACCTGGATTCTGCGTTGACAATGATTAAGGAACTGGACTTACCGATGCCGGACGTGCTGGACTCTTCCTGCGGTACTGAGTTACATTACGGCGAGAACCTAACGGCGGATCTGAGTTGGCGAAAACAGATCGCTCATCCGTGGCGTCCGGTTGAGATTCGAAACATTCTCGACAAGTTACCCGGATGCTTTGCTCAGTCGGATAGGGAACAAGGCGAGTTCAAAATCAGCTACAAACTCGACCCGGAAAAGGCGCCGAAACTCGCCCAAATTCGGCGGGCATTTAGAGAAGCCGGGCTTCGCGTGAAAGCCGTGTTGTCACTCGGAATTTACTTGGACGTGATTCCGGTTCGCGGTGGGAGTGATCTTTCAATCCGCCATCTATTGTACAAGTGGGGATTCACACCCGAGCAGTTGCTGGTGGCCGGTGATTCGGGTAATGACGAAGGTATGCTCAAAGGCCGCACTTTGGGTGTGATTGTAGGGAATTATAGCCCGGAATTAGAAAAGCTTCGAAAGCTGCCTCGGATCTATTTCGCGGAGTCCGCCAACGCCAAAGGTATCATTGAAGGAATTCATTATTACAACTTTCTCGATCAAATCGTAATCCCCAATGACGCCACCGAATGAAAAATCAAGAGTCGCTGATTTATCGTTCGAAGCTGAATTATCTTTGCGACGCCTCCAGACACGGTTAACCGAATACTGGAATTCGCATGACGAGTCCGCGACAGGCATTGCTGAGTTTGAAAAACGATTAAATCAACATTGGCCACGTCTATTCGGGCTGCTACTCGAGCTTTACGGCGACCGGTACGACTTCTTCTATCACGTCGAACAGGTTCTGTTGACTTGCGCCCATGGCTGGCTGACGCGGCCAGGCAAATTACGCGAGCTTGATTCCCAGCGAGCGAACGAGCCAAACTGGTTTCAGTCCGAACGCCTGGTTGGAGGTGCACTTTATGTTGATTTGTTCAGCGAGAACCTTGGCCGGCTTCGCGAGCTGATTGGATATTTCAAACGGCTTGGCATTACTTACGTGCACCTGATGCCTCTCTTTGCTGTCCGTCCCGGCAACAACGACGGTGGTTATGCGATCAGCAATTACCGAAGTGTTGACCCGAGGATCGGGACGATCGAAGACCTCGAACAACTCGCGTCCGATCTGCGCGACGCAGGAATCGTGTTGGTCCTGGATTTCGTATTCAATCACACGTCCGATGATCATGATTGGGCACAGCAAGCGCAAGCCGGCAATCGCGAGTACGAAGATTACTATTTCGTTTTTCGCGATCGGACACTGCCAGACGAATATGAAAAAAATCTTCGTGAGATATTTCCGACCGTGCGGCGCGGAAATTTCACGTGGAATGAGACGATGCAAAGCTGGGTTTGGACGACGTTCAACAGCTTTCAATGGGACTTGAACTACAGTAATCCGGCCGTCTTTAATGCGATGGCCGGCGAGATGTTGTTCCTCGCCAACACCGGGATCGATGTGTTGCGGCTCGATGCGGTTGCGTTTATTTGGAAGCGGATGGGAACGGGTTGTGAAAACCTTCCCGAAGCTCACTTGTTGATTCAAGCGGTCAACGCTGTCGCCCGAATCGCAGCGCCCAGTCTCCTGTTCAAGTCAGAAGCGATCGTCCATCCTGACGAAGTCGCAAAGTACATCTCGCCAGAAGAATGTCAGGTCTCGTACAACCCGACCTTGATGGCGCTGCTTTGGGAATCGCTCGCGACGCGAGAAGTGAAGCTGTTGCAGCAGTCGCTCGCCCATCGACATCGACTTCCCGAAGGCACAACGTGGGTGAACTATTTGCGCTGCCACGACGATATCGGATGGACGTTTGACGATGCGGACGCAGCCAAGGTTGGCATCAACGGCTATCATCATCGGCAATTTTTGAACTCGTTCTATACAGGGCAGTTTCCTGGCTCGTTCGCGCGTGGCATTCCGTTTCAACACAACGTCCAAACAGGCGACATGCGGATCTCGGGAACGATGGCGTCGCTCGCTGGATTGGAACAGGCCATCGAAAAGGATGATGCCGCCAGGCGAGAAATGGCGATCAGTCGCATCCTGTTGCTCTACGGGGTGACGCTGAGCATCGGTGGAATTCCACTTCTTTACATGGGCGAAGAATGGGGCGTATTGAATGACTACGATTTCGTGAAAGATCCTGCCAAGGCAGGCGATACGCGGTGGATTCACCGACCCAAAATGAAATGGGAGTATCTGAAAGAGATGGACCAGGACGATTCGATTCGCAGAAGGATCTTTGAAGCCATCTCCAAATTAATCGAGCTTAGAAAATCGCTTCCCGCTTTGTCGGGTTCGCAGATGGAACTCATGGCCACAGGCAACCCTCATGTTCTTGGTTACATACGCAGCGATACCGCCAATCGGTTGATCGCATTGGCAAACTTTTCCGACGTCGAACAGCAGATTAGCGGCAATGCCCTGAGAACGGCGGGACTCGGCCGATTTTTTAAAGATCACATTCTTGGCCAAACAATCGCGACGTCGGAGCAAGTCAGCTTGGGTCCGTACCAAATCGCCTGGCTCGAACGCGAATAGCCAGCAATGTTGGTCGTCCAACGATCGTACCTATTGCAAACCGTGAAGTTCAGCCGCCGTAAATGGTGGTCTCCCCGCAACCAGACACTCGCCCGTTCGCATCACAATTCTATCGCTCATTGAACACTCTCTTGATTTTGGTGTGTTTGACTGCTGGTAATTTTTGAAGATTGCATCCGAAATGCAACAACGAAAAATACGGCGTCGTAACAGTCACAAGAAAGTCACAAGAACTCGGTTCCTGCCGGCAGATATCTTTCATTGACCGTTTGGAAATCTTCGGAAGAAAATCATGGGAAAGTTGTCTTCCCAATTCTCCTCTTCACCATCCAGGCACAAGGCTATCAATCGCCAACGGTGAAAGAAAAGAGAACCTACCTCGCAACCTTTTTGCGTTGGAAATGAACTGCGACCGCTGCGTCCCTTTTGTTCCGTTCGCTGCAACAACTACGTCTTACGAATGAGATGCATTCCGTTGCGGCCACGGTAGCTTAGCAACAAGGAATTGTCGGCCGCCCCCGCCTGAAACACGGCTTCGAAAAACGGATGCTCGCCGGGCCACGGGAAGGCGAAGAATAAATCAAAATCTTCCAGACCCAATCCAATCTCTTCGTACACCTCGCCCTCATGGGTTTCGACGTGCTCAACGTCACGACCTAGCTCGAGCATCCCGGAGATACCACGGGGCACGAAACTGCCGCAGTAGAATTTGGCTGGCAAACCCAGCGCGTCAGCCAGTTCGCTCGCCTGCTCGACTAAGTTGGATTCGATCTCGATTCCGACGGACTCCATTCCACGTAACGATGCCAACAGGGATGCCACTCCAAAACCACTTCCAAGTTCGCAAAATCGGCGACCGGTCAGCAAATGATTTTGCTCAATCCAGGTAAGCGATTGATCCAACAGGTGAAAGTCGCAGGGTACAAAATTCTCGGTTACAGAATCGTTAGCCAACATGAACGCTTCAATTCTGTCGTTTGCCACGTCAATCAGGTGCGCAGCGGCGGGTGAATGCGGAAGCCGTTTGATTTCCTCTGGGACGTTGATCGGCTGCAGAGTCATGGTTTGAGACCAAGAATGCGAGAAAGCGGGCGGCTACCAAACAGCGTTTGACATTTGGCTTTCACGTCGCACGAATGCGAAGCCCATCGTCGCTAAAAACAAACATTTTCCTCTCATCCAAAGCCACGACGTCTTGGACTTGCGCCAAGGTAATCGATTTGCCATTGGAATTTGCGTTCTTGACAAGCTCATCGACACTCGCCCATCGCTCGGGATCGAGTCTCAGCCCAATCGATTCGGGATGATGCCGCAATATGAAGCTCAAATATTTGCTGATCTTGGTGAGGCGTCTGTTCATTTGAAGTAGTCTAATCCAATCGGAAACTTTCGTCGTGGCCCCGCCGCGACGATCCCTTGGGTGTGTGCCAAGCTGTTCATTCGCGGTCCCCAAAATCTGCGTTCAGCTCTGAGGCCATTGTTTAGGCAGGATGAATATGATCGACGGGATACCTGTCTTTCGTTTATTTCGCGTCTCTCGCGGGTGTCAAAAACTATTCTCCCCGAAACTGCATCAAGTCCGCCGCCAGCGTCACTTTCGTCGCCTCGATCGAAGCAACACGACTCTGCTCAGACCATCGGCCCGCGCGATAGGTCATCGCCAAGGCGTCGGCGATTTCGTCGGGGCCGATCTCGATTTGAGTTTGCCATTGCACTTGCTCGACACACGGCAACCCGTTGACATTCATCTCTTCGATGATCGCGTCGACTCGGCTGCGACGCTTGCCTTCTTTTTGGACGTGCTCTCGAAGCTCAATCAAATCGTCTTCGCCGGGAACCGCGACAATGTAACAACCGTTTGGAATTAATACGCGACGGATTTCAGCAACAGGTCTCCGCCCAAACAAAGACACCACACAGTTCACGCTTGAGTCCGCTACTGGCAAACCGCGATCTGCGTTTGCCAGGACCCAGGTTGCTTCAGGCCAGCGTTTGGCCGCGAGTTTGATGGCCGGTTTGGAAAGGTCGATGCCGCAGAAGTCTGTCGCCTGATCCCGAAAAAGCGCGGGACCAAATGAGCCGTCTCCGCAGCCGAGATCCAGAATTCGCATATTTGGACCGGAATCAGGAATCCACGATTTGAGGGCCTTGATCAAACCGGCCGCATGTCCACGCTTGAGCCAACGATGTCTGGCGAGCACAGCGTCACGAGTGTCGCCCGGGTTTGACGATTTCTTATCCTGTGGCTGCGTAAGATTCCAGTAGCCTTCTTTGGCTTGGTCAAAATGATGGCCAGCAGCACAGCTGAGCCCATCTTGGAACTGGACTAGCGTATGGCTACATTTCCGGACGGTACAACGAAGTTCAAACATGCCCGAATTGTATTCCCGCTGACGAATATAAAAAGATGTCAGGTTCAGTTAGCGAGCCAGACCGACGGCGGATGATCCGCGACGCGAAAGCGGTGCCTTCGGGGATACGGAAGGACTGAACAAGATTGGCATAGAGCAATTTGAACATTCTTGTTCATCCAATTGCGAGCGGCTTGCCGATTTTTGAAACGCTCTCGATGCTCCTTGTTGATCCAAAACGTGTTCTACGTATCCGCAATGGTGAAAGTTGATTCTGCGACCGACCCGTCGGCTATTTCGACAACGATTCCAAACGATCCAGGTACCGTTGCATATCGGCTGGCCATTGCGTTTGAAACTGCATAAGCTTTCCAGATTCCGGATGTTTAAAACGCAGATCGGCAGCGTGCAAAGCCATTCTTCGGATCTTGCTGTCGTCATCTACGTGCGGCTTTCCAAACGGGCCGCGGTATTTAATATCGCCACAGATCGGATGGCCAAGCTCTGCCAGGTGGATACGAATTTGGTTGGTGCGACCCGTTTCCAATCGGCATTCCAATTCGCTGTAAGCACCGATTTTTCGCAAGGTTCGAAAATGCGTGATCGCTTGCTCGCCTTCTGTGTCTGAGGTCGTGTCGGTCGTACTTCCGCGCAAACCGTCGCCTCGGTCGCGAACAAACTGCGAGGTCACCGTTTGATTTTCGATCGAACCAGGGATCAGCGCGAAGTACTTTCGCACGGCCGCGTGTTGGGCAAACTGTTGAATGATTTTGGTTTGAGATTCCTGGTTGCGTGCAAACACCAGCAGTCCGCTTGTGTCACGATCAATCCGGTGTACCGACAATAATTTCGGAAGTTTTTGGAGTTTGTGTTCTGAATCTTTTTTCTCAGCAGCATGTTTGCCGATCAGCCGAGGTACACATTCGTCCAGCGTCGGTTGCAGATTTTTTCGCGCCCACGACCAAGCCAAATCCGGTTTTCGCCGCAATGTCACCATTCCCGCGGGCTTTTCAACCACCACCAATTCGGCGTCAACGTAACGTATGTTGACATCTTTGTCCGTTGGAGGTGGGGGCAACGGATGGTCCAAAATCGTAATCACTTCGCCGTTGGCCAACTGCCGGCCTTCGTCCACACAGAGCACTCCGCCAATCGCAACCCGTCGCGCGCGTAGCATTTTTCTGACCGCCGACCAGGACGGATCGTTGGGCAGATGTTGGCGCATCGCGGCCAACACCATTTGTTTGCCGTCGGAGATCGTGAAAGTATGTGCGGGCTGCATGGATCGATCAAGAATGAAAGTGAGGTGACATTGTATCCACAACTGACCGTTTGTAAGCCACCGCTGTGTCGGGCCAGTTATTTCGAATCTAAACGAAGACGGAACAGGACCACAGACTGTTTTTGGTTCGTGGCAACGTTAAGTCGAATTATTTTTTCGTCACAAATTCACACCAATGACTGCCAATCTAAAAATACGAATTTTCATAGCGTCTATAAGCGTTCATTAGCGGTCGAAGAATCTGCCGAATCACGGCTTGGTTTCTTTGCCAACCAAGCCTCTCTTGAACCGGTGGGTTTGGCGAGGCTTTTTCTTTTTGTAGCGCAAAAAAATCAGGATGACGTTCCGGTCGCTCACAAACGTGGCTTCGTGGCGAAAGTCGATGCCACGGATCCTGCTCGTTTGCAGGAACTGCTGGGCCAGGCGGTCGCGAATCCGCGCGTACAGTGATAAAGAACAAGAAAGGCACCAATAAGAAACAGGGACTGTGCTCACTATATTGCCTGGACAGCAAACAAAAGAGACGTTTAGCACATTCGAAAAATCGTGATTAGTGGGGGAGTAGGAGGAGGACCTGGGCAGGAAGTCAACGCACAAAAAAACCGATTTGGGAGTTCGGTCGAGCCTCTGGTGCCTTCATTTGATTGGAAACGATCGGACTGCCTGCTTAAGATTCGCGGGGAAAAACCGGGACCAGTCGACCCGCCCCGTTTCTGCTCCGGGTTCGTTGTTCTTTTTCGGATATTGCTTCTTGCGTGGTGGCTTTTTCTTGTCGTCAACGTTTTCCATTATCCGTTGGTCGCTGACACCTGGCGACGGACAACCCTGCTTTGGGACTTCCATGTTTGCGGTCCAGATAATCGCGTTCAGGACAACCTTGCGGAAGTTCTCGTCTTGCCAACTGACGTGATTGTGGGCTCCTGTAAAACCAAATCCTCGTCCGCCGTCGTCACGCTGGTAGGCCCACGCAACGTGTTGTTTTTCACCAGCCGCAACGGCTTTGCGAACGGCCGGATTTCCGCTTCGTTCGCCGTCTGGTCGAGTCAATGTCTTGGCAGGTGGAAGGTCGGACAGGATGGGCGTAACGCCTTTCAAGTCTTTCACAAACCGCATGTGGTAATACCATTCGTCGTCAATGCTGAACGGCTCGACTCCATTGGCGATCGGATGATCGGGAAAGTCCTTGAATTCGGGCGCCCAATGAGGATTGACGGACCAATCGAGATCACAAAAACCGCCCATCCACTCGAGGAACTTCTCGCCCGGCTTTCCCTTTTCGGCTTCTGTGGCCCAGTGGACCATGACCACCCCGACACCTTTTTTCATTAGTGCATCGAACTCATCCAAGTGTGGGTTCAGGACGTGTCCTCGATGGCCAGTGCAGAAGATCACGATCGTCGCCGCGTCATCAAAGATCGAGGTGTCCTTGGGGTAACCGTAGTGCGGCACAAGGACACACTCGACGTCCAGGCCAGACTTGGTCAGGGCATCCGCGAGGATCATGTTGCCGGCGCGATGCTCATGCTTCATCGGCCCATGACTGGGCGAACCGGAGATGAAAACGACTTTCTTCTGTTTCTCGGCGGCACCGGCTGTTTTTGATTCAGATTTGGGTTTGGAATTTGGCTTGGCCTCACCGGTCTGGTTTTCCGTGACGACTTCGACCTTGTTCCAATAGGCCCATTCGTTCATCCAGTTGTTGGGGCTGTTTTCGACAACCAGCTTGATTGTTTTCCCGGCAAAGGAAGTTAAGTCAACCGAAACGTCCAGCCACTCGTCATTGCCAACGGTTTTTGAGCTAACCATTTGGTCAGACAGCTTTCTCCCGTTGGCCAGGACATTCAGTTGCCAATCGCCGTGTGGATGGTGGCTGACGCGAAGGTTGAGCTTCGTTTTCCCATCTGTTGGCACATTCAGCTGGCGAAAAAGACGACTTGGAGTTTTTCGATCAAGCGGATGAGTTTGTACGGCAACTTTGTTGCGAAAGACTTTATGGTGAACGACGCCGCCTTCGCCAACGTTGCGAACCCTGAATCCGGGGGCCACTTTTTGAATCGTCCACTGCCATTCCGGGTTTGGATTCGTACTCTTTTTCACCGGGTTGTTGAGATCAACGACAATTTTGCCCGTCACCATTCGGCGAGCAACGAACTCCTGAAGTTGTGGAATCTTGCCGTCTACAACCAGCTTCAAAGCTTCTGCCTGATGATCGGGAACCATCGGTTCAAGACCAAACCAGTACATCCTTGGCAAGTTGTTGTCGTCGATGTCTTCGGCATGGGAAATAAGCCCTGCGAGAATTGGCCAACGATCCGCAAACGGCAAGCGCTCGACCGAAGAAGCCAGATACAAGCGTACGATCTTTGACGAATCGGTTTTGGCCATCAAAGCGAATTTGTCGAGCACTTCTTTCGTTAGACCGTAGCGTTTCTTCGCCGAAAGCGCGACGTTTGAAAGCCCTGACCCTGGGGGTTGAAACGCGTTGACGGTGCTTTCCTCGGCAAGGAATTGGACCGCCCAACCCCGCATGTATTCATCATCGTGATCAAGTAACGAAACGAGTTGATCCCTTTTCAAGCCACCCGTGACATGCAGCGCCCACATCGCGCGAAGTCGTTTCGGCGACGTGGTTGCGGTTTCGAGTAAATTCATCAGCTGTCGATGAACATGCTTCGCATCAAGTGTTCCGCCAGCCGCGCGAGCTTGAAGCAGCGTTCGTGCTTGCCGGACGTACCAATCGTTGTCGTGCATTTGAAGCTTGACTAACTCAAGATCGGACATCGCTCGTAAGTTGGGGGGCACGACCTGCTTGGCACCCTTGGGCATGATTCGATAGACGCGACCGCTGTTGGGAAAATTCACGGCATTCCCACAAATATCCGTATCGTGCCAGTCGAGAACGTAAACGCCGCCTTCGGGACCAATTTCAACACTGAACCCGACCCAAGCCAAATCGTTGGTCGGCATGAAGTCATCACCGTGTTTGCCAATGAAGCTCGAACCATTGGGGACCATGTAGTCCGTTAGCACAGCGTGTTCATGAATGTTGCACATGAACAGGTGGGTCCTGTCGTTGTACGGAGGCGGAAACGCGTCGGCGAGGTAGAAACGCGCGCCGCCGTGAGCCGATAAATGCGTATGGTCGCGAATGGTTTTGATGTCATCGTAGATGTACGGATTGACGTGCGGACGACTTTGCTTGTGATAGACGCCGCCCTGAACAACGTGAAACAGATGCGGAATCACGCAGCAAGTTGCGAATCCCTGACCGTGATCGTCAAAGTCGAATCCCCAGGGGTTGGAGAGTCCACGGGCAAAGATCTCGAACGTTTTTCGTGTTGGGTGATAACGCCAGATACCACCGTCGATGAACTGTCTTTGTTCGTCACCGTCGCCCGGTTTGCCAACACTCGATTGTGTGAATACTCCATGACAGCCGTACAGCCAGCCATCCGGCCCCCAGATAAAACTGTTAAGTGTCTCGTGCCGGTCATTGATTCCCCAACCGTCAAGCAAAACTTCAGGTTGCCCGTCTGGTACATCGTCACCATTCGCATCCGGAATAAAAGTCAAGTTTGGGGGCGAACCGACAAACACTCCGCCAAACCCGCAAGCCAAACCCGACGTAAAAGTCAGCTTTTCAGTAAACGTTTTCTTTTTGTCGAAAACTCCATCGCCATTGGTGTCTTCGAGGATTTGAATCCGAGTGACTTGATCGTCCGTGTGCTTGTTGCGAGTCTGGTAGTTGAAGTTCTCCGCGACCCACATTCGGCCGCGATCGTCAAAGCAAAACGCGATTGGCTCGGCGATGTCCGGCTCCGAGGCGAAAATCGAAACGTCGAATCCTCTCGGGATCGCCATTTTGGCAACGGCTTCTGCCGGTTTAAGAAACGGCGCGTCGCTGGTTCTATGTTCCTTGGGGGGAAGCTGGTTTTGGGAATCCTGAGCGACTGACGATCCCGAGATCAACAGCAGCGCAGCAATCGACGCAATTTTCCAACAGGCGTTTCGGCAAATGCGTTTTGCCAACGCCAGGCAAATTTTTCTTACTAGTGGTACATCAAACCCAAAAAGCGTTGTAGCTGCGCTCGCCCGAGCATAGAAATCCCGCTGCTGGCGACGGCAGCTACTTTCAATTGAGCTTTGACGAACCACTCGCCGTGCAAGCGGGAAGCCGAATTCATGGGGGGGTATCATCTCGCCATCTCCACTTGCTCTGTTGTTTGCAGGTATTTGATCAGGTCGATAACCTCTTGCGGTTTCATCTGGTCGAACTGGCCGTCCGGCATGATCGATTTGTCTGAGGTCTTTTTGTCCTCGACATCTTCTTTTGCAATCACGACTCGCGGTTGTTCGGCGGTTTTCAAAACCAGCTTCGAGCCGTCTTCCTCGGCAACGACGCCGTTGATCAGCCGCCCGTCGGTTGTTACCACCGTCACCATTTTGTATCCGTCGGGCACGTCGTAACTCGGGTCAACACTGTTAAGCAAGATGTAATCCAAGTTTGCCCGATTCGAGCCAGTCAAGTCCGGACCGACTTTGCCGCCATCTCCATAAAGCAAATGGCACGATGCGCACGTCTTTTTGAATACGACACGACCACGAGAAGCGTCTGCTTTGGCAAGTGCCGTTGGCGAGAGCATCGCTTTGTACTTCGTCATTTGTTTTTCCCGGTCAGCACCGATCGACTTGACCTCTCCATAGACTTGAACAAACCGATTGCCGAGGATGTCTTTCAGTGAACGGGCCACATGCACCGGAATGTCATCGCGGGAGATTTTTTTGGTGCGAATCGCTGCCAACAGAGCTTCTGCATAACGTTTGCGCGTTGCCAGCGTTTCAACGACGGCTCTTTGTAGTTCGGGATCCATTTGACTGTAACGACTAAGCAAGACCGAAGGGCCCGTTGGATTTTCAACCATCGCATATCCGCGGATCGCGTCGAGCCGCAACCCAGGTTCATCCAACAGTGATTCCAACAAGGATGATGCCTCTTGGTTTCGCAGTGACAAAAGCGAACGGAGTGCTCGCTGCCGCGCATTGACGTCTGCCGATTGATCCAACAACGTGTCAAGCGACTTCTTTATTGCCGACTCATCACCAAAGATCTGCGAAAGCTGAACAGCCAGTTCGCGAACGTTGTCGTTATCGCTGATGGAAAGCCGCGTATTCAAGTCGGACCAGCCTGCAGGCGGCGAAATGTTTCGTCGACCTTCCAATCCGCTGAGCATGCCCTTCATCAAGGATGCTTGGACCGCGGAGTCGTTTGTCGACTTGATCGTGTCGACGAGCAACGCCAGCGACTTGGATTCATCAACCTGATCCTCAATGCACGCTCCACCGACGAAGTTGATCGCGAAACAAATCACGAATGAAATACTGACTGTCAGGAGGAATGCTTGCCGGAGCATTTGTGCACGATTGCTGTTGGGCAACATCTTGAAACCGCGAGTCGGATGATTATCTTTTGTACCGGCTGTTATCGTCAATCCAACCATACTGGCACCTCTATAAAAATGGCGTAACCACGATTCATTTCAATCAAGTCATTGTCCGACACGTCGATCCCGGTTGGGCCGCATTGGTTTGCCCAAGATTGTAAATGGCCTCGCCGCAAATCTGCTCCACCGACGCCACAGAACTCACAACCAGCCGCCATCCGAAGCAGGCCGTCCACACCAAGGGATCTATCCGGCCGCTCTACTGCACCAACAATTTCCTTGGCTCTCCATTTCATGAAACACACCCGTTGATTGAAACGTGCTATTAAATCGTGTCAATCATTTCTTCTGGTTTGATTCTTTTCCGGACACCCTCTTGTCCAAGATCGTCAAGAATACTCGCCCTCAGCTTCCGCTACGAGAACTGATTGTTGCCCGAGTTCGGCAATGTCTTGTTCCAACGCCGCTCGAGCGTCATGTTCACTGGCCTGCCACAAACGCATTTCTTCCATTTGGGAAGCCAGCCAATAGGGACTTTGTGGCTCGCCCTGTTCTCTAAGCACAAATCGAATGGCGTCCTTGATCGTACTTAACATGGTCAGGAAAAGTTCATCCGCAGCTTACCTCTTTGCTAATCACAATTGAATATGATGGTGCTGCTGTTCATCAGCATGGTGACAGGCGTGGCAAAATAGTTTGAAGGGTTATGCCCCAAACGTTTGGGAGCGTGCCTTGCTACTTGCCTGCTTTGATCCACTCGACTTCGAGCTTGAATGGCCCTGCCTTCTTGTCACCAAGCAGTAAGCCGAGTCCAGTGACTTTGCTCGGATCGAGCTTTTCGCTCGGAAACACTCTGCCTCGCCAAGTGGCAACGAACTTGTCGACGGGAAATTTGACCTCGATCCATTCACCTTTCTTCGTATTGAAAGATTGCCGGTAGGAGTATCCTCCGAGGTTGCTCTGCGTATAGAGATTGAGGTTGTATTGCCGACCGTCTCCCTTTACTCGAACCGTAATCACATCGCCCTTCTCCAGACCGAACTTTGCTCCTCTGGCTCTCACAGAAGCGAAGCCGCCGTTGTTCGCCAGCGACAATGTGCCGAAGAATTGCATCTTCTCGTCTTCGTTGATCCTGAAACGCCCATCGGAAAGACCGCCCATCACGCCGTCGTTCACAATCTGCCATGTCCTGGCGGATTCTGGTTTGTCAAACTTGAATAGAACTCGATCCTGTGCTTCAACGCGGATGGTAACAGTAAACAAAACCGCAGAGAGGAAAAACATCTTGTGGTTCATTGAAACTTGCTTTCAAAGTTTAATTCTCATTTGTGATCAATCTGCTTAATCATGTTAACTCATTTCAAAGGATTCTTTATCCAACCCATAAACAAGATCGCACCGTTAAGATTATCCCGAATCATGAACACAAATGGGTGATCTGCCCGGAAGACCACTGGTGGAATGGGACCTGACAGGAAACCAACCAGCGATGCAGCCGGTAGCCAACGCTAGTATAGGATAGATGCACTTTCTGCTGAAGTTATTGAAACTCTTGTGTGATCGCAGCTACTTCCCAGCCAGTTGAACGACGTGCTTGATGCCCGGAACGTGTTCTGTCAGCACCTCCGGAACGTCACCGAGCTTCCATCTAGTTGATATCAACGAACGAACTGCGTCAGGCCACTTGTGCATGCATCGCTCCAGCCGATCGACGGCCGATTGAAACGCGTTCGGATCGGCGTTGACCGTACCGAAAAGCACCTGATTCTTTAGCACGAGGTTTCGCATGATCGTACCGGTTTCGATCTCGACAGGGTGCTTCCTGCCGGGGACTCCCGTGAAAACGAACACGCCGTTCGTACCGAGTTCCTTCAGTACTCGAAAGGCCAACGCCGAGGCTCCGGTGGCTTCGTACACTATGTCGATGCCTTTCAACAGTTCGTCGAGGTCCTCGATTGCAACATCTTCTGCGGAAAGATAACTAGCTTCAAAACCTTCGACGACTTTGCAACGTGGACCACCGTTCGGTTCACGCGAATACACGAAAGTTTGGAAGCCGGAATCCGCGAGCGCCATCGCGCCGAGAAGCCCCACTGGACCCGCGCCTAACACGAGCGCGGTGCAACCTTGAGCATTCTTGGCCTCCGGATCGATCGAGCACGCCCAAGGTAACCGCTGCTGAACTTGCCAAACCTGCGCGAGTGCTTTCTCGGCCACCGTTAATGGCTCAATCAAAACGGCCACGTCGCGAAGCGTGCCGGGCACTTTGGTCACAAAGCGGGCGTCTTCGACGATGCGATCCGCCATGAAACCGTGCAGCTTCTTGATGCCTCGCTCGGTGAAATTTTCGGTGTAGCAAAAGTCTTGGCGACCGCCTTGGCACGCCGAGCAATCCGGTTGCAGGCAAGGACGGCGAACCGAAGGCACCACAAGGTCTCCCACGGTGAAGTCACCGGTTTGATCACCAACCGCCACGACTTCGCACAGTGCCTCGTGGCCGAGGATCAGATGGTCCTCACCTTCTGGCGGAGTCCCGTAGTGGCCTTCGGCGATCTCGCGATCCGTGCCGCAAACACCGACGTCGATCACTTTCAAATCGAGTTCCGTCGCGAGCGAAAGCTTCGGTTGCGCGGCTTCGATGACTTCTATCGATTTCCGTTTCGGGAAGACAGCCAATGCCTGCATTTGTTACTCCTTTCGTAGGACGGGACTCCGCTCCCGTCTGATTTTGAGTTGCTAAATCAACCAGGCAGGCTTCTCAGCCACCATGAAGTCAGCCTGTCAAGCATTTGCAAGTCGATTGTGTGATTGTGTCTGCGACGGGAGCGGAGTCTCGTCCTACTTTTTACGAGTGCGAAAACTCAGCCACGTACTTCGGGCATGGCGGCGAGACACATTCCGATGGCGGCCTTTGCTGAAGCAAGTTCGCAATCAAACCCGTCCAACCGGTTTGGTGAGACGCCCCGACCCCGCGTCCGTTGTCGCCGTGAAAATACTCGTAAAAGGGAATGTGATCGCGGAAGTTTTCATCTTGTTGGAATTTGTCGTTGGCTCCGAACACTGCCCGACGCTGATCTTCGCCGCGAACGAAGATTCGATTTAGACGCCCCGCCAATGCGTTGGCGGCTTGCTCGATCGTGACGTAGTTTCCGGATGCGGTCGGGTACTCGATCTTGAAGTCGTCACCGTAGTAATGATGGAACTTGAGCATCGACTCGATCAACAAAAAATTCACCGGGAACCAGATCGGCCCACGCCAGTTGGAATTGCCACCGAACATGTGCGTGTCGGACTCCGCAGGTTGGTAGCCGACGGTCAGTCGTTGACCGGAACAATGAAACTCGAACGGATTCGCTTCATGGTGCTTCGAAAGCCCTCGAATTCCATACTCTGACAGAAATTCGTTGGGATCGAGCATGCGCCGCAGCAGGCACTTCATGCGATGGCCTCGCAGGAGCGAAAGCAAATGTCGCTCGCCGCGACCTTCCTCATGCCACCGCGAGACGAGCTTTGCCAAGTCCGGTCGATTGGTGAGCAACCAATCCAGTCGTTTGCGGAACAAAGGCAACTTATTCAGTGTCTCAGGTTCGAGCGTCTCCACGGCGAACAACGGTGCGAGACCGACCAGCGAACGAGCTCGCAAAGGAATATGCTGACCATCCGGAAGGCAAAGCACATCGTAGTAGAACTCCGTTTCCTCATCCCAGAGTCCAATGCCTTCGTCCGCGATGTTGGTCATCGCTTTCGCGATATGCAGAAAGTGCTCGAAGAACTTGATCGCCACGTCCTGATAGACGGGATTGTGCATCGCCAACTCGAGCGCCATTCGCATCATGTTCAAGCTGAACATCGCCATCCAACTTGTTCCGTCGGCTTGATTGATGTACCCGCCGTTGGGCAACGGGCTGCTGCGGTCAAACACGCCGATGTTGTCGAGGCCGAGGAAGCCACCTTGGAAAATGTTGTGGCCTTCGATGTCTTTGCGATTCACCCACCACGTGAAGTACAGCATCATTTTGTGGAAGACACGTTCAAGAAATGCAAGATCGCCGACGCCTCCGCGTTGCTCTCGGTCGATCTCGAAAACACGCCACGTCGCCCACGCGTGTACGGGCGGGTTGACGTCCCCAAAATTCCATTCGTACGCGGGCAGCTGCCCGTTCGGATGCATGTAACGTTCTTTGGTGAACAACAATAGTTGCTCTTTTGCAAATTCGGTGTCGATCATCGTCAACGGTAGGCAGTGAAACGCCGAATCCCACGCGGCGTACCACGGATACTCCCACTTATCCGGCATCGAGATAATGTCGTGGTTTTGCAGGTGATCCCACTCGGCGTTCCGACCGTGCTTTCTCGATTCCGGCGGTGGCGGATAAGCTGGATCGCCGTTGAGCCACTGAGCAATGTCGTACTCATAGTACTGCTTGGTCCAAATCATCCCGGCGAGAGCTTGCCGCTGCACGCGTCGCTCGTCTTCGTTCTTCAAACCATTGGCAACTTCGTCGTAGAACTCATCCGCTTCGAAAACGCGTTGCTCGAAGATTTCGTCAAAGTCGGCAAATGGAGCATGGGACTCCGTAGGTCGGGACTCCGATCCCGACGAAACACGAATTTCTCCCTGAGACGTCACGGGATCGGAGTCCCGTCCTGGGCGAGGTCCGCTGAATCGTAAACGAACGCTTCGTTCTTCACCCGGCGCCAATTGAAAATCCCAGAGAGCGGCGGCCTTCGAGCCAACATGGTCCGAGTTCACCGCGTCCTGTTTTTGATTGACGACGTACTCGTGGAATGCATCCTTGAATGCGTTGTGGTAGCTCGACTGGTTTCGGTGTCGCGTCTCGTTGTTGCAAAACACTAATTCATTCGGATTGTCGAAGTGCGTGACAAATCCGTCGAACTTGGGATGCTGGACTTTCAGCATTCCCTTGCGTTTGCCGACGTCCACAGCGGACAACGACGGTCGAGGCGAATCGGGCACCCACGACCAAGTGTTCCGAAACCAAATTTGTGGCAACAGAACAATCCGCGCAGTATCGGGGCCTCGGTTGACGGCCGTGACCTTCATTAGAATGTCATCCGTCGAGGCTCTGGCATACTCAACGAAGACATCGAAATAGCGATCCTCGTCGAAGAGTCCCGTATCAATGAGCTCGAATTCGGGCGTCACCTTGTCTCGTCGCCCGTTTTCCCTGACAAGCTGCTCGTAGGGGAATTTTGCCTGCGGATACTTGTAAAGCATCTTCAGATACGAATGGCTGGGAGTTGCGTCGAGGTAGTAATAGATTTCCTTAACGTCTTCGCCGTGGTTTCCCTGAGCATTGGTGAGACCAAAGAGGCGTTCCTTCAGGATCGGGTCCACACCATTCCACATCCCGACGGCCAGACAAAGTTGTTGTTCGGAATCACTGAATCCGCCGATCCCGTCTTCTCCCCAACGATACGCTCGACGCCGAGCGTCGTCATGCGTGAAGTGCGCCCATGCGTCTCCGTCGTGACTGTAGTCCTCACGGACGGTTCCCCATTGTCGTTCACTCAGGTAGGGGCCCCACTCCAGCCACGACTGTCGATCTCCCGCAAGCCTGTCTTTCTCTGCTGACATATTTAATTCCGACCAATACGTTGAGACACTCGCGAGATTCCCGACAAAAAAGCGACCCTGTTACTCATTGATGAGAGAAAAGAAGGCCGCGAAGAAAGATGTAACAGGCGGCGAAAACGGCCAAGCCTAATGTGACTCTCTTGCCGAAATGATGCAAGTCGATCGAAGTCATTTGATTGGGATTGAGGTCTAACGTTTGTTGTCTCCATCCCAATAACGCACTTCGCGTCGGGTCTTCCACAGCCACGCTTACCCAGTTACCAACCACATCCCCGAGGACCGAATCCGCCACCGTAACCCCGTCCTATTTGAATATTTACGCCTCGATTGAATCCGCCGCCATATCCGAAACCGGGACGAATCGGAACTGCCGATCGGTAAAAAACACCGCCAAATCCGGGTTGAACAAAAGGCACAATCTCTAGCGAAATTTTGTACCATACCGGTCCCCTAAGGATTAGAAAATCTAGATAAATTGAATGCACTGCATAGGAAAAACAAATGTGGCATTCTCAACTTGCCGTCGAAGACTTTCTTTCATCTATCCAGCCAACGACTTCTTGCATCGATCGAGACATAGATTCCAGGTCGGTTGTTCGAGGAACGCAGGTAATTCGTGAGAATTCTGCCAGGCGAGCGATTGAGGCTGCATTCGAGCCAGTGGAAAAATCCGGCGTCTCCGGTGCGGTTAGAACAACGCCAACTATCTCCAGGTCGCTAGTCTTCAACAGATTGAGAGTCATCAATGTGTGGTTTATCGTGCCTAGCCGATCCGATGCCACAACCAACATGGGGGCGTTGAGCGCCAGCGCCAAATCCATGACGTTTTTTTCCCACGTAAGCGGTGCGAGAAGTCCACCCGCTCCTTCGACCAGCACAAGATCTGCCTGATTCGAGTACTCGAGGATCGTTCGAACGATTCCATCGAAATCAATTGCACGATCCTCCCTATCGGCCGCCTCTGACGCCGCCACCGGATCCCGAAATCGCAACAAGGCAGATGTGGGATCGGATTGTCCAGAGGCGTTCGCAAGCGCGACTCCATCTTCCGAATCTTGTGGTGTTGGTTCACAGCCCGTTTCGAGTGGCTTGACGGCAAGTACCCGATGACCCATTTTTTGCAACGCGCGAGAAAGCGCACATCCTGCCCATGTTTTGCCCACACCGGTATCTGTTCCGGTAATCACAATGATGTTCGAATTTTTCATGGGCGATTGACCCCTGGGAGATAAACCCGTCCGAATGCAGCGAGATCAATCGTTTTCTTGTCGCACGGATGGATCAGCAGAATGTTTTTAAATTCAGGCATTCTGCCCTGACTTGCTCAATACGTTACTGCTGGCTTGCGGCATTGTGTTGTCGTTGCGGAAAACGAAAGTGACTCCCAAGTTAAGTAACTTGCGTGCTGCGACTGCGTGTTCGGCGGCCTGTTCCGATGAGTCCGCGAGGGCAGTCAAATGCCCCATCTTGCGTCCGCGTTCCGGAATGCCTTTCCCATAACGATGTAGTTTAACGTTTGGCATTCCCACAGCGAGATGCCGGTTTTGAGGTCCCCTAAGTCTCCTGTTCTGTCGACTCGCCATTGGAAGCCAACTGCTTCGCCGCGTCATCAAAAGTCGCAAACACGTCCGCTTCCGGAATCAGCTCGGGAATCAAACCAATCCTGCGAAGCATGTCTTCCGGCTGAGCCTGAAGTCCGGTCAGCATCGTTCGCTTGCCGTCTTTGCTCAGTTGAAGAATGGTATCTTCGAGTGTGTACAATCCCGACTGGTCGATGTGTGGTACGCGCTCCATTCGCACAATAAGCGTTTCGGCGTCCTTGGGTAGCTTCGCCGCCAACGCGCGAAAACCTGAACTGAAACCGAAAAATAGTGGCCCGTACAAGTGCTTGATGAAAACGTTGCCCTTGGCTTTCTCAAAGCCTTCTTCGTCGTCCCAAACAGGTTCTGGATCATGCGAAGTCAGCGTCGTTTCTGTTTCTGCCAGGTCGCTTGCCTGTTTCATGAACAAAACGCTGGCCAGCACAACACCAGCGGCAACCGCATGAATCAAGTTACCAAACACTGTCCAAATCAAAACCACGATCATCACCAATGCATCGGCGCGAGGCACCGCCAGCAGATGCTTGAAACCTTTGTAGTCGATGATCGCGACACCGACTGAAATCAACAGTCCTGCCAACACACTCAGTGGAATATAGGAAACGAATGTACCCAGGCCAAGCAACGCAACCAATTGAAAAACGCCATGCGTTACGCCCGACAAACGGGTTTTCGCACCCGACTTAATCGCGACCACCGTTCCTTTGGTGGCTCCAGCGCCCGGAATACCGCCAAAAAGAGAGGCGACGACATTTCCAATTCCTTGGCCGATCAGTTCTTGTCGACTGTTGTGTTGATCTTTTGTAATGTTGTCCGCAATCACTGAAGTCAACAGCGAGTCAATGGATCCTAACAATGCGAGAGTCATACCCGATTGCACGATGAACACGAAGTGCTTTGGATCAACCGTGATGAGCGAACCGATCATCAACGGCGGAAAACCACTTGGGATATCGCCAATCACTGGAACATCCCAACCAAGTCCCAATGCGACCCCCGTACCGACCAGGAGAGCCACCAAAACAGACGGCACTTTTTTGGTGAGCAGCGGAAACGTATAGTTGACGACCAAAGTCAAAATGCCAAGCCCAATGGCATGCCAGTTCAATTTTGAAATTGGCTCCGCGATTTTGGTAAAGACCTCGATGGTCGACTTGGGAGACGAACTTCCCATCAGCGGCCAAAGTTGAAGAAAGACAATGATCAATCCGACGCCGCTCATAAATCCAGATACGACCGGATAAGGGAAGTAGCGGATGTAGCGACCGATACCGAGCAAACCAAGCAAAATCTGAAAAATGCCGCCCGCCAGAAAACACATTAGCACGAGGCCCAGCCCCGCCTCCAGGCTCCCTGCCGTTTGAGTTGCAAACAATACGATCGAAGCCGACACGACGGTCATGGGCCCCGTCGGCCCGGAGGCTTGCGTGGCAGTTCCACCAAAGAGTGCAGCGAAAATCCCGACGGCGATCGCACCGTAAAGCCCCGCCGCAGCACCCATCCCCGATTGAACACCGAACGCCAGTGCCAACGGTAACGCAATGATTCCAGCAACAAAACCACCACTTATGTCGCCTTTGAGATTTTTGAAATCGTAGTTCACGGGTCGATGGGTTTCCACTAAAGAAAGTTACTCAGATGATACGTAAACGGCCCGAACTACTTAAAACGGTGCGCCAGCCAACCTGAACATCTGCATGGAACGAACCGAGAGTTAAAAAGATAAACTGTGGTCTTCGATCAAAAATTGCTATGTCTCACGAGGTTCCTTCGAATGATCGAATCCAATGTCTTTGGTCATCTCAAATTCTATTTTTCTTACGCCTTCGTTTGGCTTCGGTTCATTGTATGGATTTTCCCGAACGCGTTAACCATTGAATCCAAAACAAGTTAAACCGGAATTCAAATGATCGAAGTGTTGCTAATTGTCGTAGGACTCGCAAGCATGGTTGGCGGCGGTGACCTCTTGCTTCGCGGTGCAATAAGGGTGGCCGACCGTATCTTGAAGATTGTTTTGATCCGGAACAAACTCATGTGATCAACCGATATCGCTGGACGAATCCTCGAACCCAATTGGACCGATTGATCATAAGGGCCGAGGTCGATCCGTGGGAACGGCTCTTTCACAACATGCGAGGATCCTGGAAACCGACTTGCACGAAGGAGGCTTTGACATCCACGCCGTCTGCAAGTGGCTGGGCCATTCACCCGAGATAGCGTTGCGGCATTATTTGAAGGTTACGAATCGGCAGCGAGAAAGGGCATCGACGTTTGAGATTGCGACAACTGCAGGAAACTCATCCAAGAGGAAGAGCGGCAACGATGATAACAAGAGTTCGAATGGAATCAAAGAATCCGAGGTGGTCCGACAGGTGGTCCCGTAACTGGCCGAAACGCGTGAAAACGAGCCGCAACCGGTTCCCGAAAAAGTCAAAAAATTTGAGAAACACAACATGCGCACAAAAGAACACACCCGGGAGGATTCGAACAAGTCAACAAAAACCGACTCGAATCGTATTGGGTGGACTGGGGGGTGGACCAAGATTCCCGCTTAGTCGAATCCTTTGCCAGACTCACGGAATACTGGCCGGAACTCACCGACAACCAGCGTGAACGGATCCTCGACAAAGTCGAATCTTACGCCGAGGCCAACGCCGATTGGCGCCTACAGGAGACCGACTGATGGGCAATTGCCAGTCCAAGTGTTTCCTACCCAATGCCGCCTGTTATTGGCAGGGATGCATCAACTCCCCACGTTGCCATTGTGAACACGACTGCTAATACGGAAGCTGGTTGGCTAGGCGACCAACCAGACGCAGCGCCGATAATTGTCGAGCAACCTCAAAGCGCGTCGGCAATAATACGGTGGCCCGCATACCGGTGGGCGTGTTTATCACACTTATATAAGCGTCCGCGTCCCGCCTTGTTTCCCAGGAAAGAGTGATTCAGTGCGGACGGAGCGTCCGAGCACAGTAGCAACTCAACGCAAACAGCCGAATCGAATACGACCGATTTATTGTCGTTAAACCGATTGTGGTTTGAAACAGCCGACTAGCTTAAGACTCATCGGCATCCAAAAAGTGCGCCACTCCGAGGCTTTCAACGAGAGCATTCGCCTCAGCACACGTGAGCTCTGAATCGCTGGTTCTGGACGCAAATTCGTCTTCCTGGTTCTGTTTCTCCATCGCCAATAAAACTTTGACGGCGGTTATCTTTTGCTGCGATGGCGCACTCGGGTCCGACAATATACTGCGGACAGCTTGAATTGCCTGTCGTTTGAGTTCGTCGGTAACGTCCCACCGTTGTCGCATCGCCTCCATCGCCTGCTCGTAAAGCCTCACCACGGGCGGTGTGCTCAACCCTCGACATTGTCGCATCATTTTAAACAACCCATTGTGTTTAATCTGGCATGCTCGCCTCGGCCAGCTAAAAACTTATTGTACTCCTCGGACGGACTATATGTCGCTCCCCCCCCCGACCGCTCTATCGTGGCGCGCCGTGAAAGGACCCAAGCAAAAGGGCGTACCCGGGGGGCCTTGGATTATAGGAGCACTCAGCCAATTCCTACCCCATCAGCTATGCGGCAAGACTCGTTCATTACCATCCCGGTCAACTTGCCAAATTCGGCCTGATTGCACCTCGAGCGCGGTCAGCCAGCCTCCGCCATAGCAATACGTATCAATGCATTTCAGGAAACCGTTGTTGAGAATCTCACCGCTTTTCTGAGACGTATGACCCACGATGGCAGTTTTGTGGGAGCAGTGGCGCTTTGGCATCCGGGTATTCAGGGAGAGCCACATCAGCGTGTAATCATCCTGTTCGGCAAGTGGTTTTCTTGCCTCGTAGTTGGCATGCACAAAAATGTGAGAATCGGTCGCGAAATAACTCTCGCAAGATTGTAGGAAATCAAAATGACGGTCGTCAAAACGATCCATCCCCGTCTCTGGGTCGACCAATGGTTCTCCCGGAATCACGACTCGCGAATGCCGATTGTGGAGAAGCAACTGGTCATGGTTACCCAACAGTGGATAGAAATGGCAACGACCGCGAAGTTCGATCAATTGGTCGATCACGCCACGACTGTCGGGGCCACGACTTACATAGTCGCCAAGGGTAACCACCGTGTCGTCCGGTGTAGGCTGGATCAATTCGATCAGCTTGCGCAACGCGAGTGAGCATCCATGGATATCGCCAATTGCAATCACTCTGTCGGTCATGGTGGATAAGCACTGACAAACGATTTGCAGCTTAGCCGTTTGCGCTTATTGTTCTGCTCGGAGAACGCGCAGGATGCTCCAAATACGGACTAACGAAATGAACAGGTGCGGTTTGCCGATTACCAAGAAGTAGGCAAATGCGGCAATTGCAGTTTAGCCTTTTCAGATTCACTGATCATGCGGATGATTTTATTCATGTGGGCCAGATTTCTGAAACGAGTGCCGGGAAAAATCTAGAGCGATATCGGCTCGCATGTGCATGGTGTTTCTTGGTTGTCCGGTGCCATTTCTTTCCAGCTTTCGGCGATGAGCGGCGCCGTTGACCGTTTTGGGGCCTGTTCAACAACCTCACGATTTGACGTTTTACAGGATTTTGAATAGCGAGATGAGTTGTTTGATCGGACCGCTTGGGGCAACTTGCTGCCTACGGCAAAATCTGGCCGATTTGTCGAAAAACGAAGGTTTTTCGGATTCGCGGTATGGCGAAGTCCGACTGACGCAAACGACCCGGTTCGGTGTGACTGTCAGATTGCCACTTGAATTGTGGTTGCTCCGACTCTATCATGCCTAAACTAATAGTTTAGTTATACGGAGAGTTTAGCTATACGGAGGGCGTGATGACGAAATCGGTGCCGAGTGAACGAGAGCTCGACCTGCTCAAGGTGATGTGGCAGCTGGGTGAGGCCAAGGTGCGTGACATTCATGAGGCCGACTGTCCCGACGGTGAATGTGCATTCACGACGGTGCAAACGCTGGTTCGGATCATGTTGATTAAGGGCTTCGTGAAGAAACGATCCGAGGGGCGGACCGATTTCTATACGCCCATCTACACGCTGGAAAAAGCAACATCGCGCTTCGTGGACAAGTTGTTCGACGGAGCCGTCGACAAGTTCGTGCTCAGCATGCTTTCCGCCGAGGACGTTTCTGCCGTCGAAATGCGTGATCTGGAAAAGATGATAGCCAAGGCTCGGCGAGTCAAAGAAAAACAAGACAGAGAGGAGCAATAACATGGGCAACGTCGACTTGTTGTTTGCTGGTATTCTTCGATTCAGCCTTATCGCGTTCGTTCTGCTCGGAGCATGCCTGTATGTTGTGCGGTGGGTGAAGCAGCCGCTTGAACGTATTCGCCTCATTCAAATTTCAATCCTTGCATTGCTCGTGACAATCGCGTTGAGTGTTGCGGATGTTGTTCCCACGGTGGACCTGGCACTGCTGCCAACTGCTGAATCTTCTGAGGCGATTGCCAGTCCAGCCGAACCGGCTCCTGAGGTCACAGCAGAGACTCAGCCGAACGGACAACTGCCAATACAGCCATCGGTTGGAGCCAACGAGTTCGTTGCAACGGAGGTTGTTGATGATGCTTCCGGCACGCTTGATTCTGCGAGCGAGTCATCCGGCACAACGGCAACGGGCGAGGAAGCCAGAGACTTTGCGGTCCTGCCGTTACTGCGGACGCCGCTGGCAATTGGCTTCCTCGTCGTTTCATTCCTGAACTTCGCGTACCTGGCTGTTGGGTTCATCGCAACACGCCGTTTGGTGAGCACTTCCATGCCGCTGACTGACGCTGTCCGCGCCCCGCATTGAGCAGATCGTTAGTGGCTTTCCAACAATACGTGCTGTGAGATGTGTTAGTTCGAGTTCGATTGATGTTCCCATGGTCGTCGGTATGTGGCGTCCAACCGTGTTGCTCCCTGAGCCTCTGACACGAGTCGATGCCGATCAACTGGAACTCAAGCACAGCCTCGCGCATGAGTGGGGCCATGTCGAATTGCATGATCTGGTGACGTGGCAGTTAGCCAGCCTGTGCCAAACGTTCCTTTGGATTCAACCGTTCTACTGGATCCTCCGGCGTGAGTTGC
Organism: Pirellulaceae bacterium; assembly: GCA_942492215.1. Lineage (GTDB taxonomy): Bacteria > Planctomycetota > Planctomycetia > Pirellulales > Pirellulaceae > Mariniblastus. The sequence continues at coordinate 12,818 of CALODY010000016.1, read as the reverse complement.
GAGTTGCTCAGGACCAGTTGGCCGACCAATTCGCGACCGAGCAGACTTACGAACACGCAACTTACGCAACAACCCTGCTTGAGTTGTCGCGTGCACGGCAGAGAGTCCTCCCCGGAGCCCTGACCATGGCTGGAGGAAAGTCCAACCATTACCGGAGAATCGAGATGTTGATGAACGAGAAGTTTCGGATGGTTAGAGAATCTCGCAAATCGATCATGCTGTCGTTTGCGGTTCTGTTCGCAGTCACCGGCGGGCTGATGACATCGCTGCAGTTAACGCATGCGGCGTCCCCGATCGTTTTGGAACCGGCCAATCAGTCGGACGAGGGCGACGAGAAAGCCGCAGTTGCGAAAAACGACGACGACAAGAAATCGGCTGAGCATTCTGGCGTTGTTGTCGATGCGGACACGGGAAAACCGATTGCAGGAGCGACCGTCACGGTGACTCCGAATGGAATCACGCGACTGGCAGGAACTCGCCGTTACCAAATCCACAACCGACGAAAACGGAAAATACACCTTCACGATTCCGCCAGATCAACTCAGTCAGCGGCTGCTGTACATCATGTTTGACATTGACCATCCGGAGTATGCCGGTCGTCAATGTGGTAGTTATGGCTACGGAATGATCGTCCAAAATCTGGAGAACGGTGAACAGCCATGGTTCTCGGAATTCAAAATGGTGCGAGGCGAGAAGATCGTCGGACGTCTGGTCGACGAGAACAAGCGGCCGATTTCCGGAGCACAAATCCGTGGAAATTGCGCCCCAAAATCTGGCTACGACCGAGTTCGATCGACATCGATTGACGGCGTTTCTGACAAAGACGGACGGTTTGAACTGGTCGTGACGCACGACGGGATGACAAAGGTCTCATTCATTCCGCCTGACCACTGCATGAAGCACGTCAATCTTGGCGACAAACGCGGCGATATCGGCGACATCACTCTCGACACCGGTTTCCCGATTCATGGAGTCGTCAAGGATGCGAAGGGCAATCCGATTAGCGGCCTGTGGGTCAACATCAAGCCGGAAGAAAAGCAGTCCGGGGCTTCATACGAGATGAAGAGATCCTGCAAGACAAACGAACAGGTGAGTTTACTTCTCGGCCGCTCAAGAATGGCAAGTACCTGATCGAAGTGCAGACGAAAGCAACTGGAGCGATGGAGAAGTTGAAGTACGCAAACTTTCATAACGATCCTCCGGCCGCGATGTTCGTAAACCGGTCTATCAATGTCACGGGAGATTCGGCTCGAAAGCCACTTGTCGTTCAGGCAGTGCCACACGTTTTGATCACGGTTCGACACTTCACACCGAAGGCGAAATCTCCAGCTGGACACTCACCAAGCCTGATGGGCAGCTTTGACGGACAGCAAATGTGGATTCGCAGAGGGAGACGAACCGGCAAGGGCGCTTTTGAACTGATGGCCCCGCATGGCTTTGAAAAAGCAGTGTTACGCGTCACGACGAACGAGCACTCGGGCCTGATGGTGCAGTTCGAGGGCGGCAAACCGACACCACAAACAACTCACAAGTTTGACAAGCTTGAAGGCGACATCGACAACATCCGAGTCGTCAGGCATCCTGCCGGAATTCTGAAACTCGACATCGTTGATGAGTCCGGCAAGCAACTCGAAGACGGCAGCATCTTTGCGCACTACGAACTCGAAGAACAACCCGACGAAAAAATGATGATGGCCACTCAAATCGGTTGGAATCGAGAGGATGGAATGCTCCGCCTGAGTTCGATCGTGCCGGGCGCTCCGGTCTCAATTCGGTTCAGCGCGGCTGGGTTCCAAACACAAACAAAGAAGTTCACCATGAAAGAAGGTGAACGGCGAACGGTCACGATCAAACTCAAGGAAGGGGACGACGAAAAACCAGCTGCCGAGAAGTAGCTCGCAAGATCGAGAGTCGGGGGCCACTGCTGGCTTGTCCAGCATTGCCGTCCCGCTTGATTCACCGCAGTCGAATCCATTCACAAAGGACGATCAGTTTGATGCTGACCATTCATCTGCACCTGTCTGTGAAGCGAACGTTCCTCTCTGGATTGACGATCGTCGTCTGCTTCGCAACGAACGTGTTCGCCGACGAAAAGGCTGAGACATCGACAACAAAGCACGCCGTCGATTTTGAACGCCATATCGCCCCGTTGTTCGGCCGATTGGGGTGCAACTCCGCAGCCTGTCACGGAGCGTTCGGAGGTGGCAAAGGTGGCCTCCAACTCAGCCTCTTCGGGCACTCAGCGAAAATGGACTTCCGAGCCGTCGAGGATCGGATCGACCGATCAGATCCGGAGTCCAGTTTACTGTTGCTCAAACCCAGCGGGCGTGAAGAACACGAAGGTGGTCGGCGATACGAACCCAATTCGGACTCGTATAAGAACATCAAGCGCTGGATCGAAGATGGCGCACAGTGGAAAGAGGGTTCCGGCCGCGTAAACACGCTGACAATCGACCCACCTCGCGTCGTGTTCGCCGAGAATCATCAGGATCAACAACTCACTGTCACGGCTGAGTTTGCCGACGGATCGCGCGAGGTGGTCACGCACCTGTGTCAGTTTACCAGTCGCGACGAAGGCATCGCCGTTGTTGAACCTGGCGGTCAGATTGTCCGCTCGCGCCACGGCGACACGTCAGTGATTGTCTCGTATGGAAACGCATTTGCAGCTGTCAGCGTGCTCGCGCCGTTTGGTCGGGCCGAAAAACGCGAGCCAAGTGCCTTTGGTTCGGAGTCGAATGCCATCGACTTGCGAATCAACGAGAAACTGACACAACTGAATATCGCGCAATCCGGACGATCGGAAGACGAAGAGTTCCTGCGCCGGGTGATGCTCGACACAATCGGAGCGATTCCGACACCGGACGAGGTGACTCAATTTTTCGCGAGCGCGGCTCCAGACAAACGTGAGACGAAAATTGATGAGTTGTTGGCCCATCCCATGCATGCCGCACTGTGGGCGACGCGGATGTGTGACATCACAAAGTGCGATGTTGGTGCGATGGGCGAGGATCAGCTATTGGGTGCTCGTCGAGCCCAAATGTGGCACGACTGGTTTCGTAAACGCTTCGAGACCAATACGTCATACGCCGAGATTACTCGAGGCGTTATCACTGCGACCAGCCGCCAGGGCCTCGATGTTCCCCAATGGATGAAGCAGGAAGAAGAGCTAATTCATCAGAGCCGCGAATCGTTCGACAACAGCTACGCGGATCGAGACTCGCTGGATCTCTTCTGGCGGCGAGTGGGCCCTGACACGGAGGCCACACTGAAAACGAACGCCGAACTGACTGCGGTCGCGTTCACCGGCGTTCGACTGAATTGTGCTCAGTGCCACAAGCATCCGTTTGATCGCTGGAGTCAGGACGACTATGCCGCATTCGCCAATATCTTCTCGCGAGTTATTTACGGCAGTTCCACAGAAACAAACTCAGCCGTCCTTGAAGAACTGGCCCGCCGCCGGGAATCGAAAAAGGCCGGCAACACGGTCAAGCCGTTGCCCAGAATCCGCGAAGTCTTCGTGAGTTCGGAACTTGCAAGAGGACTCAGCGGTTCTGAACCTGGCATTGATGTTTCACCACGCCCCTTCAACAGCCAGGACTTTGACAAAAACGCCGACCTCCGTGAGCAGTTTTATGAATGGCTCGTCGCTCCCGAGAACCCGTACTTCGCGCGTAGCTTTGTGAACCGCGTTTGGGCCGCCTATTTTGGAATCGGCCTGGTCGATCCCGTCGACGATTTCTCGGTCACAAATCCACCGTCGCATCCCAGGCTACTGGACGAACTGGCCGGGCGCTTTCACGAATCGAAGTTCGACATCCGCGACCTTGAGAAGCGAATCCTCATGTCAGCCACGTACCAGCGATCGGCGACTCCTAACGAATCCAACCGTGACGATCGCCGAAACTTTTCTCGTCAACACTTGCGACCACTGTTGGCGGAAGTTGCGCTTGATGCAGTCAACAAAGCGTTGGGAACGACGGAAGACTTTGGACACGTCGCTCGCAAAGGAGCTCTGACCATTGAAGTCGGCACCAACGAACTTCAGGGCGACGCTGCCCGAGCGCTACAGGTATTCGGCCGCGGCAAACGAGAAGCAACGTGCGACTGCGACCGCCGAACCGAAAGCGACCTCCGTCAGTTCATTTTTCTGATCAACGACCAGTCGATCATTGAGAAGATTAAGAAGGGCTCGATCCGAGAACTGTTATCGCGCGACGATCGAGAGCTCCTGGATCAGCTTTACCTAAGAGTCCTTGGTCGCAAACCCGATGCGCGAGAAGTCAAAGTCGGCATCGATCACCTAAGCAATGCAGAACGTCGCGAGGCGGCGTTCGATGACCTTGTTTGGGCTCTCATCAACACACGAGAGTTCATCACCAACCACTAAGACGATTTGTCAGGAGCGGCACGATGGCTGGTAGATCACAAAGTCAAAGAATTCACCGACGTCACTTCCTGCAAGTCGGCGCGATCCCGCTAATGGGACTCGGGCTTCCAAAGCTGCTCGCAAGTGAGTCCGGTAGTTCCAACAGCCCGGCGTCAATGAACATCATTCTGGTTTGGCTGGGAGGTGGTCCGTCGACCATCGATATTTGGGATCTCAAGCCGGATGCAAGGGCCGAAATTCGCGGTGAGTTCAAACCTGTTTCCACCGCAGCCGAGGGCGTAGAAATCTGCGAACACCTGCCGCAGATGGCAAAGCAAATGGACCACTGCGCACTGATCCGCTCGGTCAGTCACACGATCGCCGAACATGGACAGGGCACCGAGTACATGCTCACCGGCAACCCGATCAGCCCGGCACTGAAGTACCCGTCAATCGGCTCGATCGTTTCCAGTCAAACCAACTCCGATGCGCGCGCGGTGCCCAGCTACATCGATCTGACGGCAGGGTCAACATTGGTCAGGCCGGCTATCTTGGTTCGTCTCACAACCCATTCGTCGTTGATCGTTTCCTGAACCGTCGCCCGGATAAATCCAAAGGACAATTCAGTCTTCCAGATGGATTCACAGTGGACGATCTCTCGCGTCGGCGAGCGCTTGCTTTCAGAGATTGAACACGGATTTCGCCGCTTCGACAAGACAGCTCGCGCCGACGAGATGTCCACTTTCCAGCAACAAGCGCTCAACATCCTTACCGCCGGTAAGACACGAGACGCATTGGACATTCGCAAAGAAAATAGCGAAGTGATCCAGCGATACGGGGGATCGCCGCTTGGCCTAAGCGCGCTGGCAGCGCGGCGACTTGTGCAAGCCGGCGTTCGATTTGTCACCGTGGGAATGAACGGATGGGACACCCACAGCCAGAACTTCGGTCAACTCCGCGACAACCTGCTGCCACAACTTGACCGCGCATTGGCAGCATTGATCGAGGACCTCGACGCTCATGGCCTGCTGAAGACAACGGTCGTTTACTGCGCCGGCGAATTCAATCGCACGCCAAACATCAACGCTCAAGGCGGCCGCGACCATTGGGCCCGCGCGATGAGCGTCCTTGTCGCCGGCGGCGGCTTTAAGTCCGGTTTCGTCTACGGATCGACTGACAAAAACGGCTTCGAACCCGAATCGAGCGCATGCTCACCAGCCGATGTTAACGCGACCGTCTTGAATCAGGTCGGCATCAAACCCGAAACCACTCTAACAACACGTTCCGGCCGCCCAATGCAGCTATTTCGGGAAGCGTCGATTCTTGAAGAACTACGTCGGTCGTAGTCCGACTGTCGCGCGATCAGACGGCTCGAACTCCACAGCTTGCGTGAGCTCGTCCAGCTCTAACAAGCGCGCGCTGTTCACTCCTGCTTCGGTCGCCTCCATCGGGGCTTACGCAGAGATCTCAGAAACTGCTCCGGTCCGACACACGTCCGAATCACCGATGTGACATGTTATTGACGAAAACCAACTAACGACCCATTTTCGGGAGTGAAAATCCGTCGAACTTCCGATTCACTTGCATCTGAAACGGACCAAGGCGACAATTGGCTACCCAGGGGCACGAAGTCCCATCGGGCGACACTTTGTCAAACTAAAAACTCATGTTGGGCGACCTAACCGACCTGTTCTCGACCATGCCGTCACTCAACGTCAAACTTGGCCCGAAACTCTTCGACTTGTTCCAGCACTGCGAACTCCGCTGCAACGCTGGCTGCTGCGGTTGGGATGCGTTTGACCTTTCTGATCGCTGGCTTTCTCGATGGTGCGAGTTTCGCGCCGCCGAGATCATCATTGCGGCTCGATCCGACATAGCACGAATTCGCGAGATGATCGCCGACCGCGAACCTGATTCGCAAATCAACATTGAGCGGTTCTTTCGCCCTTCTATTGCGACGTTGACCGAACATCTTGATATGATCGACGCCGTGTTGGCTGACCACTCCGAGCCCGATCCGTGATTGGCCGGATTGACGGTCGCCCAACTATTTAGGATATGGGGTCAGCGAGGTACGAGCCTGACCTCAAATCCTTGTTCAAGGCGAGACGCGGAGCTTTTTGACTTGGGTAGGCGCATCGTGCAATTCCCATTTACTCATCCGTTTTCTGCATCAAGCAAAATACCACCCATTTTCGTTTGCGTCGGGCCTCAGATTGATTAAGATTCCTTTTCATTCAATTGAAGATTGGAGTCGAATGCAAACGGTTTGGGTATTGTTCGTTGGATTTTACCGGTACTAGCGGCGCAAGGTGTTGCACAAGACTTGGAACATCGCGGCGGAGCCCTATGAGTTTAAGACGCGGTCGGGCACGGCGGTCGAGGCGGAGTTAGGAACGTTCCGTGTGCCGGAGAATCGTAGTCAAGCGACGCCAGGAAAGTCGATCAAGATGAAATATATTCGTTTTCCGGCCACGATAAAATCAGCGGGTCCCCCAATTGTTTACTTGGCGGGAGGCCCCGGCGGATCGGGATCGGACACCGCGCGAGGGTCGCGATTCGAAATGTTTCAAGCGCTGCGGCAACTTGGAGATGTCATTGCATTTGATCAGCGGGGTACTGGTATGAGCAATCGCTTGCCCGCCAGCAAGCATCGGTGGCAAGTGCCAGGTGATCAGCCCGCGACGCGTGAAGTCATTTCACAGGCAATTCAAGAAACGATCCAAAATCGGTCGCCGATTGGCACGAGGCAGGTGTCGACTTGGCTGCCTATAACACACGCGAAAACGCCTACGATTTGGAGGCACTCCGGCTGGTTCTTGGGACCGAACAGCTCCGTCTTTGCGGAATCAGCTACGGAACCCACCTCGGTTTGGCTTACATGCGGTTTTTTCCCGAATCGGTCCACAGTGTCGTGCTCGCTGGCGTGGAAGGACTCGATCAAACGGTCAAGCTTCCTGCCGACCAACAAAAATTACTCGAACAGATTGACGCCTGGGTCAAAAAGGATCCCCAAGCAACCCAGGCATTCCCCGATTTTCTCGGATCCGTTGAGCGCGTACTCAAGCGTCTGGATTCTGAACCGCATGTGATCAAACGAGATGACAAAGTCAGCTACGTAATTACAAAGTTCGACATCCAGCGTTTGACGGCCGGGTTGTTACGCGGTCCTCAGAATTTTCGAATGCTGCCCAATCTGTTCAAGCAGATGGACGAGGGTCGTTTTTCGTCCGTCGTATTTTTTGTCAGCAGTCTACGTCGCGGTTCGGTCGGAGCAATGAGTTCGGCGATGGATGCCGCTTCCGGACGCACCGAAAAACGAGCCGAGCTGATTCGCCAGCAGGCCACCCAGACCCTTGCTTGGCGACGCGATTAATTTCCCTTACGAACGTGTCCGGCAAACCCTGAATGTCGCTGACCTGGGCGACGAATTTCGTGCACCGTTGGTCAGCGACATTCCTGTTTTGGCGATCAGCGGCACGGCCGATGGGCGAACACCTGTCAGCAACGCAGTCGAAGTTCTGGCCACATTGTCTAACGGTTCGCATTTGATCATCGAAGGAGCGGGACACAGTGACCCGTTGTTTCTGTCCTCGCCTCAGATTTTGCAAACCATGCTCAAGTTCTATGCCGGCGAAAAAGTTGGGGATTCGCGAATCGAGTTGGACCCAATCAGGTTTGTGCTTCCCCGCTGACTGGCGGAATCACGCGACGCAAAACCAGGGAACTAAGGGAAAGGACTCCTCTGTGTCGGCCGATCGAACCGTGCTGATGGAACGATTTTAACGACCGACAGGACAGTAATCTTTTTGCAAACCCGGCTTTCAATTGCCGGGCTTTTCTATCGAGTTCCGCCTTTTTCCTGTGAACGAGATACTCGCAGGGTGAACTTTCCACAGTTGTGGACGACACGTTGTCTCAAGAACTCATACGATAATTGACGCGAGCAGAAATACGACCGTTTTTGACCCCGGATGTCTTTCGCTATTTGCCAGCGAACGATTCGTCCTCCACAAGAGCTAGGATCGCTTCGCGAGTTGCCGGACTAAGAGATGGCCAAAGATGAATCAGTTTCAACAAGTCCGTGTCATTGGTTGACAAAATCGGACATGCACTGACCTTAACACACTCCCAGAATGCTAACAGGCAATTTTCGATTTTCTCTAAATCGTTACACGACAGTTGGTTGCAAATTTCGCAACTGGGTTCGATCCCTGCCATCCGTTCTTCACAGGCTTGTTGAATTGAATCGAATCTGATTCCACCCTGATCGCAAAAAATATCAACGAGTCTTATCCTTTTATTCAAAGTACCCCCAGCAGGACTCGAACCTGCAACATCCGCTTTAGAAGAGCGGTGCTCTATCCAGTTGAGCTATGGGGGCGTCTTGATGATTCTACGCAGAAGAATTCAAACGCGAAAACCAGCTTGGAGTGCCATCGCCAAGTTGTCTCAGCAAGTCAGCAATCCCACTTACCGTTCGTACTTGTCAGGATACAGTGACAACCTTTCTTTTCGTCATTAGGAAAAACGACTACACCAAGCTACACCTGCGAAGCATGATTTAGCCTGATTTGTTTCTGGTGTCTCCTCTTCAATATCCCGGTTTTTTTCCGTATGCCCTGACATGGACTGACTTGTCATGAAATGCGAATAACATTTTAGAAGTCAATTGCTCTATCCAGCTGAGCTATCGGGGCCGGAGTATCTGAATATACAAAGTCTGATTCACGGCCGAAAGTTGACTCGATTTTTCATCATTTCAGCTCAGGGAAATTTGACAGGGAATCATTTGCAGGCCGGTTTGGCTTCGTTTCATTGGGGGTCCGGCATGGCCGCGGAATAGATTTCTATTCGCCGACCCTAATACAATGCCCGGAAAACGATGGTGTTGCCGTCTCGCCTGTCCGACTCAACGCTCCTCACAAATCGGTTTTTGTGTTTTTCACACCATAAACCAAAATTCGTCAAACCGCGAATTCGGGACCGACCGCAGATAAGGGAAAAGTATGACTCCAGCTAGCCATTCCAGTCCGATTCGGGCACGTCGTCGGGAACACAAACAAGAACAATTGGTCCATGAGTTTTTGAATTTTCTGTTGGAAGCCAGAGCGGAGCTGTCTCAAAATTTGGTTTCCAAAAACGATCCACAAGTTCAGCAAATGCAGGCGCCGTTGGAAGAGCATTTATCTTGACGATCAAGGTAAGCCAGCCATGTATCAACGGTTCGAGAGTTCCCACTACGATGATGCCCGTCAAGTTGTGACGTTGTGGAAGTTTTTTGCAGGTTACAACGTAGATCGACTGGTGACATTCCAGAAGCTACTTCACATCGAGCATGAGGGACTGACCGGCGATCGCCATCCCCGAAAAATTTTCGATCGCTCGCCGTTTGGAATCTGCGCTTTAGTTGTAGGAACCGTGACGATCTGGATGACGGTGCTGCGAACATTCACTGGCGAGGATTTGAGTGAACTGCTTAAGTTGATCCGATTCAATTGGGTGGCAGGTACGATCTGGATCGTCGGTCTGTTTGTAGCGCTGTGGTATTTTCTCAAAATGCTGCGGAACAATCGGCAAGTTGCCTTTTTGTCATCGGTCGACCGGGCGATGCAACTATACCTATTGAACGACGACGGGACATCGAGTTCGCGCGCGGCATGATGGTGGGGGGCGGAATCCAAAGCCGGAATGACAACGATCCGTCGGTCGATCAGCCGCTCAATCGTTTTTGGAATCGAGTGATCGCTGCCAACATCACGACCAGGCAACAAACCGTAAGCCCGACGACGGACGTAATCAAATCGGCAAACTCGGCGCCCCGAAGCACGATCCCGCGCAGGATTTCAATGAAATACGTTACCGGAATCAAGAAGGAAATCCAGTAAATCACGACCGGCATTTCGTTTCGCGGAAAGACAAACCCGGAAAGCAAAATCGACGGCAGCATGATCACGAACGCAAATTGAATGGCTTCCAGTTGGGTTTTGGCAACCGTCGAGACGAATAATCCCAGCGCCAGTGAACAGATCATGAACAATGAAGACAGCGCCAGTAGCAACCACAGGCTGCCGGCAATCGGCACTCGAAACACATACACCATCACGGTCAATACGATCAACACTTCGACGATGCCAACGATGGCATAGGGCAGCAGCTTGCCGAGTAACAAACCGCTGCGACCAACCGGCGTGACAAACAGTTGTTCCAGGGTTCCCATCTCGCGTTCACGGACAATGGCAAACGATGTCAGGAACAGAGTCACCAGTTGCAGGATAATACCGACCAGCCCGGGAACAAAGAAGTGTGAGCTGTCCAAATCGGGGTTGTACAACAGCCGCGTGCGAACTTCGACCGGCAGTGCGGCCGCTCCGGCCGTGTCGCGTGCTGGAGCCAGTTGAACGGATTCTCCTTTTTGCCTGGCGATTCGGACGGCAATGTTTTGGCCCAGCAGCTGCGCCGAGCTTTGCGCGGTGGTCGCAATCTGGGAGTCGCTGCCGTCAATCAGCACCTGAATACTCGCCTGCTCGCCGTGCAGCAGGTTTTCCGTGTATTGGGGCGGGATAATTACGGCGACCTGGGCTCGTCCGGAACGCAAGGCGTGCTCGAGCGCGTGTTGATCGTAAACGCGTTCGACCAGCGAGAATTTTCGCGTGTTCTGGAATGCCTCAGCCAGTTCCAAAGCCGGGGTGCGCCCGTCAAGATCCCAAATGACCGTCGGAATGTTTTCGATTTGCGTGTTGATCGCATACCCGAAGAGAGTCGTCTGGATGACAGGCACGACCAACATGAAGAAAAGCGTCGCTGGTTGACGCCGAATGTGAAAAAACTCTTTCACAAAAACGGCCCACAAACCGCGCAATCCACTGGCTTTCGGAGGCGGCGCTTCCGCACTTGGTTTGACAGCTCCTTCCTCGATCATCCTGGGCGGTTTTTCCGACAGCTCATCCGGTTCAATGATCGAACCTTCCTCTTTCTCATCGGAGTTCTCGTGGGCAGGGTTCGAGCCCGGGGGTGGCTCGTACTGGTCGTGGCCCTTTGGGCGGGCGATTGTTTCGACCTGTTCGGCGGCTTTGATTTCAGCGGCGCGGGTCAACGTGACGAACACATCTTCCAATGTCGGTTCGGTTGGGCGAAGATTGAACTGGTTTTCGTCCAGTTCGAGCAAGCCGCGAAGATCATCGGTTTGAAAGGATCGGTCGACTAGTAAGTGAATCCTCTCGCCAAACATGGTGGCATCGTGGACCGGTTCCGCTTGTCGCAGAATGGCCAACTTTGCCGCCGGATGTTCGACCTGCAATTCAAAGCGGGCGGCACCGGGTGGCGTGACTTGCTCCAACTGTTTCAGCTCTTCGGGTTTGCCAAGCACCAACAGTTTCGACATGAACAGATAGCCGATATCCGTGCAGCGTTCGGCCTCGTCCATGTAGTGCGTTGTAACGAGAAGCGTTACTCCACGACTGGATAATTCGAACAGCAGGTCCCACAGGTCTCGTCTGGCTACCGGGTCAATACCGGCGGTGGGTTCGTCGAGAAACAGGATGTCCGGTTCGTGAATCAACGAGCAAGCCAGAGCCAAACGTTGCTTCCAACCGCCAGACAAGGTTCCAGCCAGTTGGTTGAGTCGATCCCCGACGTCAGTCAGGTCAATTACGCGTTTTCGCTTCTTCGAAACGGCGGCCTTTCAATCCATAGACTCGCGTAAAACTCGAGGTTCTCGCGTACCGACAGATCGGAATACAGGCTGAATTGCTGAGACTTGTAGCCGATTCTTGGTTTGATCAACTCGGCTTGGCGATTTGAATCAAAACCGAGAACCCGCGCGGTGCCACTGGACGGGGGCAGGATCCCGAGCAGCATCCGGATGACGGTTGATTTGCCGCTACCGTTCGGGCCGAGCAAACCAAAGATCGCGCCCGGTTGCACGTCGAACGTGACGTCGTCGACGGCAACGAGTGTTCCAAAACTGCGGGATAGGTGGTCGACCTGGAGAGCTGGTTTCGTCGACAAATTCAACTCCCATCCGGTTGCAGCCAAACGTTCGCTGTCATGCCTGGTCGGAGGCGCTGGTCGTCGTCAAGTTTTACTCGAACTCGATAAACCTGCTTGGCCCTTTCGTCCGATGTCTGCACATTGCTGGGTGTGAATTCGGCCTGGTGGGAAACAAACGATACGGTGCCAACAAACGTCTCTCCGGGCAGGCTGTCGATGTTGACTTTCAGTTTCTGTCCGACAGAGAGTTGTAAGAAACGTTGGGGTACGTAAGCCCGGATCCAAAGCCGATCTTCGGCCAGCAGCGTCAAGACCGGGGCGTTGGCTGGTACCAGGTCGCCGACCTGAAGATCGAGAGCGTCGACGTAACCGTCGGTTGGCGACAAGACCTGCAATTCGGTTTTTTGTTGACGAATCACGTCCAATGCCGCGGCTGCCGCATCGTGAGCCGCCTGGGCCT
>CALODY010000015.1:0-36320 GCA_942492215.1 Pirellulaceae bacterium | reverse complement strand
AAGAAAGGTAAAATGAGGGGTAAGACGGAGGCTAAGGCAGTTAAGCAGGCCGCGACACCCTCCAAGAAGGAGAAGGATCGACAGTCGAAGGATGCGAAGGCAGCTCAACGATTGGCAATTCGTAAGGAGAAAAACCTCCAACGTCGAGGGGTCAGCAACGGCGCAACAACGACAGATACAGAACTCACGGAGGAACAAATGAAAACAGGTCAGGAAGAAAGTCGAGCAAAAAAGGCCGCGGCTCGCGCTCAGATGCTCGCGGATCAGGCGAAGCGCCAAAAGACTGATATGTTTCGAGCCACCATCGCAAAATCAAAGCTTCAGCGGGAAAAGGAAGTGGAAGAGGAGTTGGTAGCAAGAGAGGCACTTAAGGCGAGAGCTGCAGACAGGGCCGAGGAAGCGTCGAAACGTAAAAGTGAAAAGTCGTCCCGACACTACTTCCCGAACTCCCCCCTTCGATCGGAAGGCACAGTCGACCCGGAGACGGCTTCGCCCATCAAGAAGAAACACAAAAACGAGGCAGCCCTCAGTACTGTGATCGAGATTGATATGGATTTGGAAGAAAAGGAAGACTCGGAAGAAAAGGAAGACTCGGAAGAAAAGGAAGATCAGCCACCCTTGGATGCGGCGACACCGGTTCAAGAAGCAGCTACCAACGAACCCATGATTGTCTCTCCTCCAGAGCCGCAATCGATACTTCGAAACAAAAAGTCGATGCTTGAAGCAGCGGCGGAGGGTGTGGAGCCAAACGTCAATCCCTTCTTCGCTCCGAAAACGCCGGGCTCTAATAAGGAGGGTATCCCTCCGGTCGAGTTTGCGAACGAGGTATTTATCAAACCGACGATCACGATTCCACCAAAGCCCAAAGATTTTGTCGGCACAGATACGAAATGGGCCATTTCTCAAATCACGGACTGGTTTAAACAAGCTCAAACAGACCTGGCACCGGAACATTCCTTAATCTTGCTGAGTTACCTGATGACGTCCAAATTGGAGCCAGAGGCGATGAAAAACACAAAGAAATACCTGCAAGGCACCATAAACTCGGTGAAGAAATACATCCACCAATTCAGGGTGAACACTCAGGCAGCCGGTAAAGGAAACTCGTACTCAATCTACACCAAGATGCGAATTGGCACAAACGCATTCGGCGAGGATTTAGATCAATTATTGATGGATCTCAAGTCGGTGTCTTCGAACGTCGCGGTATATAAGTCGACACTCCAGAAAGCCAACACAAACGTCATCAACTGGATTTTGAACTCACACAGGAGTTTTGATGTCACTTGGCTGACAAATTACGTGGAAGCCGTGTGTGTTCGCCTCCATGCCGGTACCTGCAACCAGAGCTTACCAGGACTGGACAAGACAGTTTTCGAGGATAGAGAAAAGATCAGCTTGGGATTCCAGTGGCGTCCGGTATACGACGGAAAGAATAAGGAGCAACGGGTCGAAGCCGGGTTGGATCAGACTTACGCAATCCATGTGATTTGCGAAAAGAAGGATAAGTCCTTGGCCAGAGCCCTCATGACTTCCCTACTTGACAGTAGAGGTTTTGCCCGCACGGTGTCTCTGGAGTTTCGTCTGGCCCCTTGCTTCCAAAATGACAACGGACCTGCCGAACGCCTAAAGCTATTGGAGTCATCAGAGTCCAGGATAATTTGATCAGTGGTTTCTGTATTGAAAATTTCATGTTTATTTTGATACTTTTCAAAATATAATCTGTAAATGATCAATTTATAATTTTTTATAACAGATTTGATTCTATCTTTCAAAACTTATTTTATACATCACATTTTGTTTTGATCAAATCTCACGTTCGACTTCGCAACCGTTCCTGGACGGTACCGATGAGGCTTTTTGATGCCTCTCCAGCACTTGGCGCCGCTTTCCCTCTTGCCGCCTTTGTTGCTAACTGTTTGCCCGGCGCCTTACCTCCGGTAGACCTCCTTGCCGTCTGCTTAGTCCGAGCCATGGTTGCTTTCTGTTGTAATGACGATGTGGGTAAAAGTTGTGTATTTACTTCTGTCCAAGTCATGTTTGTTTTTTCCCGTTTTGCCAGTCCAGCGTGCGTGCGCTAAAAATTTCAGAGTCCAGTGTACTTTACCGTTATTTTTGTATTTTTACTATGCTTTTTGAGTACATCTTGACCATGCTCTTAGTATATGCAATGAATATGTTGTACTCACCAATTCCAAAATTTACTATTTTTTGGGTGAACAAAGCAGTAAAAACAAAATTTCGTATGATTTTTCATGGACAAAATTGTCAAATAACAA
Organism: Pirellulaceae bacterium; assembly: GCA_942492215.1. GTDB lineage: Bacteria > Planctomycetota > Planctomycetia > Pirellulales > Pirellulaceae > Mariniblastus. The sequence goes on along the minus strand of CALODY010000015.1, from coordinate 34,041 downwards.
ATCTTGTATGATTTTTAGTGCACAAAAATGTCAAATCCCAATTCTTGTATACAAAATTGTCAAATACGTATAATTTTTCATGCACAAAATTGTTAAATACCAAGTCTTGTATGATTTTTCATGCACAAAACCATCGACCAGTACTTATTGCACGTCAGTTCCTTGTGTACTTTTCTCAGAAATTTCAGAAAATGACTAAAAATTGGCAGCGCGCGCCCACCTTTATTCGTGATTGCACTTCACAAATTGCTTCGATTGGCTCACAATTTCAGTTTTGGTGTTGACCTCACTCATCTTGCAGTACAAAACAATGGTACGTCTTGAATGCCATTCTCCATTACAATTGCTTTTACTTGCCATGGTCGTCTCTAACTCTCCACTTCTCTTTCGATCGTTTCCCTTTTGTCACCTTTTGGCGCGCCCCTGTTTTTCATTTCCATTTGCTGGTTCTTTCATGCCTTGCCATGCTCACAGCCACAGTCCTCCTACGCCAAGATGGCGCCTCGAAGTAAGGTTGTTCGTGGAAGTAAGGTCGTTCGAGGGAAGAAGCAATCCCCTTCCGCATTTTGGTTTGGGCAGCAGCATGTACCTGTTCCGAAGATTAGGTTGTCGCCCGACTCTGAACAGCATTTGGGTATGTCCTCCGATGATGGTGACGATGACGACGAGGATGGCGAAGACGATACCAACACGCTAACAGCACGTCGTTACGCTAGCCGGGATGACGAGGACGATGGCGACGACGACGACGACGACGACGACGACGACGACGACGACGATGGCGACGCACCAATGATGACGAAGACGACGATGACGACGACGATTCCCAGATCGACCTCGACAATCATTCCCATGATAACTTCACCTCATCCACCTCAAGTGGCGACTCGTCCTCTTCTGCTCCCCGCAATTTTGGTGGAAAGAATCCTGATCCAGCCATTCGAACCTCCAATTCTGTCCAACCGAGTAGGAACCGAAATGCTTTTGGTTCCAACTCCCACTTGCAACAACGTATTTCTTCTTCTGACTCTTCCTCACTTATAGGCCTCCGTCATAATCCGGAACGTGATGCGCGCGCGAAAGCCAACTGTTACGCAAATGGTGAAGATTCTACAGAAGGTGAAAATGATTTTACCAGTTCCAGTTCCGACGAAAGTGTCAGTGTTGATGCCAGCGATTCCATTATCCCAATGCCCAACTCGTTCAAACCAAGTTCCAGGTTGTCTTTTGAGACTAGTAACGTTCCGTTGTCAAAAGGTTGTGCAATCACCGGACCAGTTGTGAATCTTCATCTTGGCTCCCCCCAACGAGGGGACGTCTCGCGAAGAGGAACCACGGCCCAACGCATTGGCACGAGATCTTTGACAACGGCTGTGAAAGCGCTCCGACTGTTTCAACCTGCCAAAGGTGCAAATGAGGGCGATGGAAATGGTTCAGGTTGCTTTGGTAAGCACAAGAAGGCACCGAGCCGAGACACTGAGACCAATATGGTTGTGACCAATTCTGTTGTGATTCCCCCGGAGATTACGGAGTGCTTGAATAAGTCAGAGCGGAAGCAGATCAAGTTGTTGTTGGGAAAGGCAAAGGCAGCGTTATACTATGCATGGGGAGAGGACTACAACGAAAATCCGAAGAAGGCGGGACAGCTGGATCCACCGAGGATGTTTGATTATGAACGAGTGAAAATTTGCTGTTTGAAAAAGCTGTATCTGGTTGCCTGCAACTGTGAAGGAAGCTTGTACAGCTTCACTCTGATTCTCCTGCACTGGCTTCATGGCGGACTCTGGTATTTTCAACTGCCACAACTATACACGCTTGCCAAGTCCTTGGATGTGCTGAATCGAGATTGTCACTCAGCACACAAGTAACCCGGAATACCCAGTACACGTCCTACGTGCCGTTCTACGGAGCGGCGCCATGGAAACAACGACACCTGCCGCCGATAGCGCTCATCCCCCTGCACCCATACCGCCTGAACACGCCTCAGTACATGCCTCCGACCGAACTGTAAAGTCCGATGATCCGATGAAACCGCCATTAACCCGCCCCCGACCAACAAAACTCGCCTCGCAATTTTGTGATGACCATGACCTGATTTCCCTTAAATTTTCGGCTTTCCGCTGGAAAACCACCCTCCATCCGTATTGTCCACCCAAAGAAATGCAACAAATTGACAGTAACACTGAACAAGCCCTCATAGTACCGACAACATCGCTCAGAGTTCCCCATCTCCTTGACACAGCAAACTCGTGGCTCCAGCGCGTCGCGTCTGTACGCCCCCCGTTCCCGTTTTGGATATCCTGCGTGTTGCATCGGCACAACCTCCTGTGCATGTTGCGCTCTGCCATGCATGATGATGATGATGACACCACCGCCACTACTGCAACCACCTCCTCTTGTTCATCTTCCGAGCATACCACCCGTAGAGAACTACCCATGACAACGAGTCTTCTTCCACACGTCCACGTCACTGACAAACGACAACCACATAGGTCGTCAGAGAGTCGATTGTGCGTAAGCATGCCTCCGGTACATTGGAATGTTATTTATGACCCGACGAACGATCAAATCCAAGTGTATGAAAACAACCGCGTCCGAATCTTTACACGACAACGAAAAAGCCAACGTTTTGTCTACCGCTATGGTAAGAATGAGAATACTTTCCCCCGAAATGCAAAGATTGCTATTGGACACTGGCAGAATAGCTACTTTGTATTACTGAAAACAACACCCCGCCCACTTGTCACGATCCGCCGCCAAGTAAACCTGGATTCCTCCCCGACCCTTCCTGAACCGAGTAACCCGTTACCAGTTCTCCCGCGACCCCCGCCCAACCGAATACTTTGCCACCGACCGAGCCCTACACCCTGCAATGTAAACCACCTCAGACACGCTAACAGAACGGCCCATACCTGCCCCCATCCTGCCATTACTCGATCACCGATCAAGATTGCCCCCGCTTCAAACAAAAGTAAATGTTTGCCATGTTTTGATACAAGAACGTACATGATGAGAATGTTGGAAGTTGCAAAGACGCATGCACAACCCATTTTCCGACTGACGAGACGGTACCTAGACACGTATTTCTTTTCCATCGCTGAAGTATTGTTAGAACAAAATGTGGATCCAGGATGAGTTCATCATCCCCTCGTACCTACGCTCGAGCGGGGTGGGATGCGGGGAGGTGGATGGTATCACAATAGTGTAAAGACCACTATCTTTAATAATTCTGTTAATTCTTCTTAATGTCACTGTGTCTGCTGCATTGGCAGATCATTCAACGCTATGGACGGTGGTAAACCTCCGAGATGCTTGTTTGTTATATGGATGCAATCCAAACATTTTGGTTTTCGAGTATCGATCCAGTTTATTTCTGACCCATGTGACTGGGAAAGCATGGTAGTCCTTTGCCTCTGGTGGCTGAGCTCGCATCAGCACTTTTTCTCTCAAACAGCAATGACAAAGTTACCACGCGTTTATGCACTAAAACTGGAAAATTGTCTTTTACGCTTCCGGAAGGGGTTTAAGACGTTGTACTTTGCCAATTGGCACAGTGAATACGGTGATAAGATGTTTTTTCCAAGGGCGTTTTCAGCGATTCAATTCAGTACACCCAAAAGCCTTACGTTGGTTCGGTGGCAATATTCAACAGTCTGGTGGGCACGTACGTTAGCGTTTCAGCCAACATGACCGGTCAATCTTTCAGTGAATCCATGGAGGTGCTGCAGAAATATGCTCACGGGGTGAGCGATGTGCAAGGGACTCCAGAATTCTTCGGATTCTTTCAGCCGCCCGGATGCATTGTACCCAAACGATCGCCGCCGTGGGTGCTATGATGTCCCCAAAACTTGCTAAACAGGTATGTACATGTGTTCAATGCAGTACACACAAATGATGTTGCCACACTTGGTGTTCTATTGCTAACCGTTATCTCTCTTATATGTACAGATAAAGCAAAAGTTGCTTCCAAATGATGACGTCTCCGGTAGTACCGTCCTTACAGCACTGAAAGGTGCCAAACGAGTTTCCAACCTGTAGCAAAAAGAACTCAAGCAGGGTTGTTGCATGAACACGCGAGATCGCCACAAGTACGACACGTTCAATCCTGACCAGATTATTTCTGTGCCATGAGACAGAAATGCCGATGGCTCGATCGACATCATCATGTCCACCAGGGAAGGGAAGGAAATAAGACGCATCTGAGGTTGATGACAGGAATGCTTGGGTTGACACTTCCTACCAATCGGATGGTACGGGGACGACTATGTCCGTGGGAGGAGTTACGGCAAGGGAGAGCAACCAAAGGGAGAGGTTGGAGTTTGTAGCAGAAATAGCCAACAAACACAATCTCCAGTTTGGTTGAACTGACTTGGTCTTTCCCAATGACGGTTAATCACAAGTCTCTCACTGTCCGAACAAGTGTGTGCAACATGTGGTCATCCTACCTCGACAGAGTGAACCAAAAAGAGTCTTACCCGATATCGAAAGAGTGCCTACAGATTTTCAATTGTCTCATTAGTGAGTACTTGAATGGTACCGGTGAGCTGGATTCTTATGCCGTTCGTCCAGCAAAGAAGGCAAGGGTGCTTGGTCTAGGGGCATTGGTACCAAAATCAGTCTTCATCGAATCGTCTATCGACAGCAGCATTGACGACACTGCCTCCTTGAACACTCCTGCGATAAAGGAGATAACCGAATTTGGGAAGCGTACTTTGATAAAGGGTGAGGTTTCGATTGATCTTAAGGCGATCTTCGATACTGCATTCCCCAATGTCAAGATCAAACCAATAGGCAGAATCCTAAGTGGGGGTGATTGTAAACCAATTAAAATTTGGCAGGCCACTGGGACAAGGGTGAAGGGAGGAGAAAGAATGAACCTCTATCCCGGCCACACACCAACGATGCCAAAGAATCATCTTACACTTGACGACCACTACAGTTGGTATTACACTAAGTCCGCGTCAGTTGTAGCATTTATGTGGTACAACCTAACCGCTAAGGCCAATACTCATTGGAAGAAGAGGTGGTTCCATCACCTGCTGGGAAATGAATCAGAAGTGTTGTTACGAAGATCAGATTTTCCTCCGGAGGATGCATTGGTCAGAATATTTATATCTCGAAAAAGCAAGTCCAACAAGAAGAAGTTTGTCCTTAGTTATCCAATTGATTAGCTGCTGACTTATTCACATATGTCACGGGCTAATTATGGTGTCACCGCATTTGTGATCGGTGGCTTGTTGATCTATCTAACAAGACTTGGTCACAATCTTGTCATGTCAACATCGTCACATCTAAATACCAAACAAAGTCGGCCAAGACTCCCTACGGTCAGTGAGCACCCATATGCACCTTGAACCGGAGTGCGTTTCCTTTAACCCCGGGTCCTCCTCTACCACAAGGACATTATCCACCAAGAATTTCACTGGAACTGAGTAAATGTGTGGAGCATACGGCTTCGGACCTTGACCTGCGAGCCAACTAGCTTTTGACTTGCTCAATTGCCAACGGCTGCAGATACCTGTATCATACAAAAGCTCCTTCCTCCGTTTGTCATTCCCAAGCTTGTTTCTGTAGGTACTTGCCTCCACCACCACATGGATGTTGCGATTCCCAATGCATCCCACGTCCTCCGGAGTCACGTAGAAGAACAGAATTCGGCAGGGAAAGAGATCGGTACACTCGGTTCTGTTGGGCTGCTCGAATCGGATCAGGCCCCAATCGTACCATGGACCTTCATTGTTGTAGTTTGGGTGAGCGCGATACCGCGTTCCATCCGGCGAACGGTACTCCGTGTAGCAGGGGAGAGCTGTAATGTCCCTCCCAATGATGTCCCCCCATTTCCAACCAAACGTCGTGGTAATCATGGGGTGAACCTCAACACTCTTGTTGGATCCCAGCCAAGTGGCAGTGCATGTTCTGGTTGTACTGGTGTACCGTAGAACAAAAGATGGCATTGAAGGGAGCGTAGGAACTATGAGAGCAGTTCTTTTCTGCGGTGAGAAGTTCGTGGCCATTGAACTACAGAGGAGGGCCTTGTCAAGTAGCATTTTCTCCTGGGCACGTTTCGCCACTTGACTAATGAAGACATCTCTTCCCCTTTCTTGGCTACGGGATGCATATCTCTTGAAGAAGTCTTTTAAAAGTCATTCGCCCCGTCCCGCATCGAAGTTTTTGGCGTGTACGAAGAGGTATAGTCCAAAAACCAGGTGGAGTAAGTCATGGAGTTTCTGTAGCTTCCATTTGTTTCCATCCTTCCTTGGACAAAGGGTAACTATCTTGTGGACTAACTTTCGAAGACATAGAAGGACCTCCTGCATATCGTCGTCTTTTGGAGGTACCCCACACTTGTACCAAGCATGAAACACAAGTAAGTCCTGTAGGAGACCAACGAACTGTGAGTGACTGCAAGGCAATGGCTCAGCCTTTTTGTTCTTTTTCTTCTTTTTCTTCTCGACAGCATCATCTTCGACATCGTCTATGTCATCGTATTCTTCGTCAATGTCCTCGTCATCGTCATCATCCTCATCTTCGGAATGAGACTCAATATCAGGTGGATCTGTTCCCCCTGGGCCATCGACTTGCAATATTTCTGGAGCGTGAACTCGGTTCATGTCGAACTTGGGTGCATCCTCCCAGTTTACATCTGGAATTTCCATGTCATCCTTTTGGAAACAATCCTTGCAGGCCTCCCTACCCTCGGGAGTCAGGAGCATCATGAAGAATGCCAGCATCATTCCGGGCCAGTGGTGCGAGCTAAGCATTGTGAGACTTGTCGCACCTCCCTTGAAGTTCATCCTTGGGAAGTCACTCTTTTTGGTTGATCTAATGGGAACAACTAGTTTCTCCACCAGGGCATCTACTTTTCCCTTTGTTCCATTGGGCATGCAGACAATGAACACGTTCAAGAGGTATTTGAGGATACCCAACTCGGTAATATGCATCTGTCCGGTGCCGTCGCTGCAGTTACACCCAAGTGATTGCTGCCAAAATCAACAGAGAAGAAGGCATTGTCGACGTAATGAGATGACATCAACTTGAGAGCGTGGCGGTACTTATTACGTTCCTGCTCTCCGATGTATTGAGGTCGGCTGCTCCGTTTTGTAAGGATTCGAGATCGCGCATGCGGACAAGCGAGCAGGAGCATAGGCAATCGTCCAGGTCCTTATATCCGGTCATGCAGAGTCTTGACATGCGGTGGTGGCAATTCTTCCCTCCAAACCTTCCACAGATAGCATCCCCACTTTTATTGTCACCACTTATTATTCCCACAACAACAATAACCTTAACAAACCTGACCTCGTCACCCATCCTCACATGCATGTACTTCCCCCCAGACTTCTGATACTCGATCAGTCCCTGCAAGATTGTCGCCAGAATCTTGTGATAATTGCGGAGACTGCGACCTTTTGTTGCTTTTCTCCCGGAGTCCTGCCTTTTCTTGGCTGACGACCCAGTCTCCAAGTCCGCTATGAGACCTAGTAGGTTCCAGGCATACGGGTGCTCCCGTACCTCATTAGTGAGCAGAGGTGTGGACCATATGACTGGTTCACCACAGGAAGAAGTGATGCCTGCACTCTTTCCGGTCTTATCAAGATAAATATCCATCACTAGAAAGAACTCCTTGTCGTGGGTCGCTTGATCTTCATATCGTAGGACTGACTGTAAAAACGCCCACTGAGTAGCTCTGTATCATTGGAGTTGGTTGACACATACTTTTCAAATGGCGAAGTCTTGTTCACCAGGTTTTCTGCGTTACCGAACAGATGCGCACACGACCACGATCAGGAACGGAATGACGACCGTGACTATCAACTCCATTTCGAGATTCACCTCTACCAATGCCGGCAAACAACCGCTTCTTCAAGGCGGTCGACTTCCGTCGGTATCGTCGTGAAACCCGGTACCCGGTTAGCGCAAGCATGATAGCTGTCATAACCGTCATAGTCGGTCCGTGGCGCCAGCGTATCCCCAGTGATAAGGTTCCTGGCGAGGCAACAGCCAGGTGCCCTAATTAACGTGGAATTCCAAGCCGGGCTCTACCGAAGCTGTTTGGTTGCCATTGAGGTCTTCCACCATCAACTCCAGCTTGTACTGGCCAACAGTAAGGTCTTCCAACTGAATCGGGAAATACATATAGAAATCCCGCCGACGTTTTCTCGCGATATCTTCGACGATCGGATATTCCGCCTGCTGGACCGCCCTGCCCTGTTGGTCGTAGATCACGTAGCTGCCTCGCAGTCGCGTGTGTACTTGGGTTTGCGAAACAACTTGCTTCTGCATTGTCGAGTAGTTTTCGACTTCGCAGTAAACCAGCATGCGTTGACGCGGTGCGAACGACGTGGTTGGGAACGTCTTGAACTGTCCAAAACCGGAGACTTCCGTGCAAAATGCACCATTGGTTATTTTCAATTCGGCAATCGATTCCAATCGTTCAACGGCTTTACGAAGGTGTTCGAGCGTGTTGATCGCCGTGTGGTGACGCGCCAAATCGGAGTCGGCCGAGTCATTTGGATTAAGCATCAAAGCGATTGCGTCAAGCTGGTGTTTCCAGAATTGTTTCTCTTCGTCCGAAAGCGAATCCTGCCGAACTTCGACGTCTGCCATTTGGCGCTGGAGCACTTCCAGCAAACGCAAGTTCACTTCCAGGCCGTTACGCGCCGCAGGTTCATCCTCAATGGCCAATTGAGATTGGACGTGCTGAATCGTTGCGGAGAGCTGCTCGGTCCAGGGCACCGTATTGTCGATGACTTCAAATCGAACCGGCGGACCGGCGTAAGTCGTCAGCTTGCGGTTCATGGGAAGAGATTTTCCCCCGTCCGGCACGCTGACCGGTCCCAGGTCAAGCATCGGAAGCTCAGCGGTTGCTGGTTGCGTTTCTGGCTCTCCTGCCTCAATCGTCGGAGCAACGCGTGAAACGTCTGGGGAGCTGGGTTGTGTCCATGCAATCTCGTTCTCGCTAACCGCCGAGGTGTGGCCAACCGCCTGGAAGTCGTTGCCAGTTTCCTCAATCGGGACCGAGTCGATTGCGCCGGCTTGGGCAAGATTGGCATCGATTCGCAGGTCTTCAATTCTTGGTGCCGGCGCCCGGGCAAAGTTTTCAACCACCATGACTTCCTTCGTTGTTGCGGTATCTCCTCCTGGTTCACCTGGGATTCCGCCATCTGCGATTTTTGTGGCGGTTTGAATCTGACAAGCTGAATCCTGACATTGGCTTGATTGGCAGGCCTGACAATTAGGTCCGTCGTCGTTCATCGGGCCGAATATTTCCTGCCAGTCGTCATCGTTCAAATCGTCAAATGACGGGGGATCTGCCTTCGGCAACTCGTGTTTCCGGCGCGTGGTTGACTCGGCGATCACCCGTTCCGTTGCCGCAGCTAATTCAACTTGTTGACCAGCATCCGGAGGGCAATCGGCAAACGGAGGAATGGTGTCGGTCGACGTCGTTGCAACGATAATGATTGGTTCCGAATCGACGATTGGGGGAGCGTTTTTTACGGCGATTCGATTCGTCGATTGGTTGCAGTTTCCAGTGCACGTCTCAGAGCGACACGAAACGCAAGCGGTCATCGCCCGAACTTCGATATCAGCAAGTTCGGACCGGGAAGAATGGACCGCTGGCGTGCCCTGGTTCAACCCGTTGGTAACCATTGGTTTTCGGATTGGAGCTTGTGAAGCGTCGGGTCGCGCCGGATTGGAATCGACGGCGCCCAAGTCGATCTCGCTCGAACGGTTGGTTCGAGTAGCGGTTTTCTCAGACGACATTGGTTGGATTCGGCGTAATGAATTGTTGGATTGGTCGACTTCGTTGTTCTGAATCGCCCTCGATTGTGAATCCAACAGAATCGGCGTCAGCGGTTGATTAACCAATCCGGACGGGGGGGCCTGGGAAGCGAACGGCGGTGGGACAATCGGTTCCGCATGAGGTAGCTTGGGTTTGACTTTCGGTTTGTGGCAATCGCATTCGGCCGTGTGTTCGCAAAAAAGATCATTCACTGAATTTGACGAATTGGTATCGGCCCCGTCGATGGTCGGAGCTGGTTGCGAGGCAAACAGCTTCACATCCATCTCGCCGTAGTCGACGTCGCCAAGGCCCACGATTCTGGCTTCGTCTTTTTGATCGACGGAGTCAAGTTCGGAAGAATTGATATAGTCGCTGGCCATTTCCGACGAATCGCTGACGCGCAGCGGTTTGCTGCGACTACCTGAGAGCAGGTCGTGCTTGAACGTTGTTTGACCCAGATTCGAACACCCAAGCTGCAAAGCAGCAGTCGTCAACGCGACGGCCATCATGAAGCAACGATTCCCGTGCGCGATCTTAACCAGATTCCGTTCCGGCATTTTTCTACCCGTCAATTAAAGGACGTCGATGCATCACATTTCCGTGATGCCAACCGACTCGATATTCGCGGCGGATATTAGGGAATTCAAGGCGTCGACTCAAGACAGCAATTGGGCAAGATAGCATCCAAATTGCTGGCAAGACCAGAGTTCCACTATCGAAAAAGTACGTCCCGCTTCACCAGGGTCTGAACCTGAAAATGTCGTCCTTTCACGCTTTCAGGCCGCACGATCATCGTTCTCCGGTCCCGCAGGGGCTGTTTCCGAAGATTGCCGCCAAAACGCGAACTGGAAATGGATCAGAAACGGATCGTGACATTTCAAATAACCGTTTTCTTGAGATTCAATGCACCTGTAGAATTAGGCCAACGCGTGATGGGGTGAACGTCAGTTTTGGCAGAAGCGACCAATTGCTTGCGACGCCGACAAAACCAGCCAAATCGGGTCAGAAAAATCAACGAAATGTTTGAATCAGGATTTAACCCAATGCGAAATCATCCATCTCGCGAGTCCGAGGAAACCCTACGGCCGGTTCAACTAACAACGACCTGTTGTAGCCTCGCCACGATTTTTCTGTTCGCAGCCGTGGTTCGATCGTACCTCTTGGAGCGCCATTGGTCGTCGAGTCCGTTGTTGAGAGGATTCTTGATCAGGACGACGACCAACCGCCCGTCGCGTCGGGTGATGCGGGCACCGAAAAAATTGCTGTCGATGATTCAACGACGATCAGTGGAACGCTTCGCGATGAACAAGGAACTCCGGTAGCCGATGCGACTGTTTACTTGCTCAAAACTTCGGGTGGGAGTTTTACTTTGCCAACTCATCCGGCTTCAACATTGTCCGATGCGAACGGCTTCTACACGTTTACCAAGGTCGAGCCCGGCAAATATCGGGTTTGGGCCGAGAACCAAACATTGACATCACTTACGAGAAAACTTGGAGGTCTGCCATTGGAGTTAAAGGAAGAAACAAAAGTCGCCACGACGATGGACCTCCAGTTGCATCCGGGCTGTGAGTATGACGTTCTGGTTCGATCCAAAGATGGTCAGCCGATCGAGGGTGCGAACATATCGTTCGGTTGGACCGATATTGATCGTCAATACTCCACGGGGGCCGACGGAGTCGCCCGGATCCAAGGACTGTCGGTGGACGACTGGTATTTCATCATTCGCGCTGACGGATACGCGACGCAATTCAAGAAGACCTCCAAACAGAAACTGGGTACCAAAGAGGAACTGGAATTCGATCTCGAACCGGGCTGTGGCGTCCGTGTCCGGCTGATAGATCAACACGACAATCCGGTTGCCGGCGCAAAGTTCTATCTCTCCGATGGAGAACTTTCGATGAGTCCGAACTACGCCGTCGTCAAAACCGACGCCGACGGACGATTTGAAGTTGAGGGACTGCCTGCGGAAAGGAAACTCCGAATGGGAACAACGCTTGACGGTTACAAAATGCCATTTCACACCATGACGCCGACCATGGTTGGCTAGTTTGAAGAGATTGAGCTGAGTTGTGAAAAACTGCCCTATGGCGGCGATATCATTTTCTCCGTCGTTGACAACGAGGGTGCCCCGGTTCCCGGAGCGGAGATTACCAATATGGGTCGCAGTAGTTCTCTGGTACGACGAGTAACGACGGACGAATCCGGCAAGGCCTTGATGCAGAACCTGTACACGAGGGGTCGCGGCTGCCAGGTGAAAGTGGTTGCTCCCAATATGATCACTCAGTCGATTACCGTGACGCCCGGCAGTCGAGAGAATCCAGCGGAAGAGAAGATCCAGCTGACTCGTGGAGGCACGATTCGTGGGGTTGTTGTCGACCCGGAGGGCAATCGGGTACCCAATGTCAGAGTTTATTACAACGACGGTCATCGCGGATTCAATGAAACCGGTGGCGTGACCAATGCCGACGACAAAGGGCGTTCCAAATCTCCGGTTTGCCTGAGAACTCAACGCTCACCGTCTACACACCCAGGGGATTTGCGCCGCTGGAAGGGTGGCCAATCGTTGCTCCAGCAGAAGAAGTCACGAAAATAGAGGTTGTGCTTTCGCCCGAAGCAGTCATTCGCGCTCGGGCGATTGACGCTCAAACCGGTGAACCGATCGAGGATTTCAACGTTCGAATCACCCATTGTGAACAACGCCGTGAAGGCGACGTTGCATCTGGCGGTATCACTTCAACACTCATCAACCCTGGCGTCAACGTGCATGGAACCCAAACCGAGTATCTTCTGGACCATCAGATTCCAGGCGTGCCGTACAAACTGATCGTTTCGGCGAAGGGTTATGAAACACGAGAGATTCCGCGCGTCGAAACCGCGTTGCGCGAACACGCGGTTGTACTGGGAGTCGAACTGAAACGCGAGAAGATTGATTAAAACAGAATCGTGCCATCTGGATATTGACCAACGTCTCAAGCGGGTTTGATCCGTTCGGCTCGACCAGCCGCGAAAACCGGGACGGGGCAATCAAGCGATTCGGCGACGGAGCGAAAAAACTCGGCTTCTTCAATGGTGATCTCATGATCAAACGTGATCAGCACCGCGGCCGCCTGCAAAAACCGCTTTTTGACCGCCGGAGAGCCCCGCTGTAACGATTGCATACAGGCCTCCAGCTGTTCCACTTCCCAAGGCATCAGCTGTGCATCGCTTGCCGCAGCATCGCCAAATCCGGCGACCTGCATTGCCAGACGATACGCACGCTCAACCGCCGCTGGATCGGGCGGCGCGGTGTCTTCGAGAATGCTCCCACTGGTGCTCGCGCTGGCGAACGCGGATAGCATCAGTTCAATTTCGCGCATCAACTCACGCGTTGTTCTGAACTTGACCAGTGGCGGTGGCTTGATGGCAAATCGCCGATCCAGGTGCATCAGTAGATGATGGCGGACTACGAACTCAAACAGACTGGTTTTGTTGTCCAATCGAACGAGGTTTTCAACCGTTGCGCGAAATCGAGTGTACTGTTGCGGCGATAAATCGCTCAGCGAGCCCTGAATGATCTCCAATAACGGTAATCGAAGAACTGCTGGAAGTTGCTCGACGATTGGAAGGAGCTGCAACGTCGAATCAAGCGTCCGCTGCCCTTCCGTGTTTCGAATGGATTGCAGTTGTTGTTGCCGCATCGAGCCGTCATCGCTCAACAAGGTGGCAAACGCGACGCATCGAGCTGAATAGGCGTCTTGGGCTGCCTCGGTGATTTCGCGGGGCAATTCGCCAATCAACTCTTTCGACCGCTGAACATCTCTCATATCGGGCGCGCCAATTGCCGCGATCAGGAAATCTGGATCGATGGAAAACCGTTCGGCAATCTCCTTGGGAAACATTTTCCCGATCGGTGTGATCGGCATCCGCTTTTGTTTTTTTTCTTCTTCTTTCAAACGCTTGGCATATGCGCGATCGCCATCTTCTGCCGGACTTTGAGGTAGCCCTGGAAATTTCCGTCAAAGTGACTGTCGAGTTTTTGAATGCGGGGAACCAACGGTGGGTGAGTCGACAACAGCCCGCCCAGATGCGACTTGAGCCCGTTAGCAAAAAACATGTGGCTCAACGATTCGGCTTCCTCGGATCGAACCACCGATCCGGTCACCGAGCCGCCAATGATTTTCAGCGCCCCGCCCAGTCCATCAGGGTATCGCGTGAACTGAACCGCCGACGCATCCGCGAGGTATTCCCGTTGTCGCGAAATCGATGCCTTGATCAAACGAGCAAAAAACTGACCGATCGAACCGAAAACGAAAAACGCCAAAGCGATCGCGAGAATCGCACCGGCACCCTTGCCATCGTCGTTGCTACTCCGTCGTCCCCCCGTACCGAACGCGCGGAGTAAGAAGTAGCCGATCATTGCCAAAATCTGAATCCCAAACAGCACACCGATCAACCGGATGTTCATTCGCATATCGCCGTTGAGAATGTGGCTGAATTCGTGCGCAATGACGCCTTGAAGTTCGTCCCGATTGAGCTGCTCAATGGTGCCTCGGTTGACGCCAATCACCGCATCCGCGGGTGAATATCCGGCGGCAAACGCATTGATGCCCGGCTCATTGTTCATGATATAGACCGGAGGGACAGAGACGCCTGAGGCCAGCGCCATTTCCTCTACCACGTTGAGCAACCTCCGCTCGGCCAGATCGGTTGTCGACGCGGGGACGCGCGTTCCCCCCATCAAAGCAGCGACTTGCTGCCCGCCTCCCCGGAGTTCATTCGTCTTGTACAGACTCCCCAATCCGATCACCAGCAGGTTGACCGCCGCGACGATCGCAAACACGGCCGGATTGAAGAACCCGCCAATCCCCTGCTTCGAGGGGTTGGCGAATCCAGCGCGACCATGATCACGGCGTAAATACCGAGAATGATCATCGTCACCGCCACCACGTAAAGCAAAACCAACCACTTGGTTTTGCGACGTCTCAGTTCTTGAGCAGCAAAGAAATCCACGGCGCGCCCCTTTTTGAAATTTCTGATCCGAGATACGCACGAGGCGCAAGACGACTCCGAATCGGAACGCGTCCTGCATTTCACGCGATTGAGCCGAATTCAACTCCGCTCCTACGCTTGAATTAAAATTCGACTTTCGGCGCTTCGCGTTCGGCCACTTCATCAACAACAAACAGTTGGGCAGCATCGAAACCGAACATGCCAGCGACCACGTTGGCCGGAAACTGTTCGCGCGTTGTATTGTAAACGGTTACTGCATCGTTATAAGCCTGACGAGCAAACGAGACTTTGTTCTCGGTCGACGTCAGCTCTTCCTGCAAAGCCAACATGTTTTCATTGGCCTTGAGATCAGGATACGATTCTGCGATCATCAATAGCCGGCCGATTGCTCCGTTGAGGTTGGATTCCGCACTGGCCAATTGATTCATCGCTGCTTCGTCACCCGGTTTCGCGGCAGCCGCGCTGGTAGCGCTAATCGCCTGGTTGCGTGCCTGAATGACCGCTTCGAGCGTGTCTTTTTCATGGGCCATGTAGCCCTTGGCAACATTGACGAGATTCGGAATCAAGTCGTGCCGGCGTTTCAGCTGAACGTCGATCTGCGAAAACGCATTCTCGAAACGATTCCTGAGCTTCACCAGGCCGTTGTAAACACCCATCGCCCACATGGCGACTCCGAGAACGACCACAAACAAAACGCCCAATCCGATATAAATGGGTAACATCTTTCATCCAATCTGCCGTTGAAATCAATCGTTCCAACAGCGTTAAGTTGTTCAGCAATTAATCAGCGCGAACCCAATTTTGTTGCAGTATCGCGACCGTTTCAAGCAATTTTGTGTCGACGCCCGGTCTTTCCAGCAGATTTCACGCTGCCTGGGGCCCCAACTATTTCGCCATCTTTACAAAAAGTTTCTCCAATACCAAGCGACCACGATTCTCTTTGGAGTGTGATCGTTTGAGCTGAAGGTCAGCTTCGAGCAGCCAGTCGAGCATCAATCCGGCGCGATCTCTACCCAACTGACGAATTCGAGTCTGAGCCGCGTCCAACTCGCCCCCCCAGGCACGAAAACCGGCTTCCTTGATGGCATTGGGCAAATTCGGTTTTCGCTGGTTCCGCAATTGTCGCATCACGATTTCCGTTGCCGTCGCATAACGGCGAAGCGACCAGGACAATTGGCCAAACGGCCGCCAGCGGGTGTTCACCGCTGCGAAGCAATTGGTCAAGTAGTTCGAGTGCCCGCCCCGCCTCTCCGTCGGCCGCTGCGTCGATCGCTTCCCACATCGTTCGCGATCGCCAACCACCGACGACTTTCTTGATTGTCTCCTGCGTCAGTTTGCCTTTCGTGTCGGCGTACAGCGCAAGTTTTTGCAGCTCTTGATCCATCCGGCCGAATTCAGATTCGGTCAACTCGATCAATAGCTGTGCCCCGCCGGAGGGCAGTTGAAATTCGTAAACGTCGTTGGCTCGGGCGACCAGCCAATCGGCTGTTTTCTTGTCGTCGCGTTGTTTGCTTTTGGTGCTCTTTGTCGGGGGATCGCAGCGGACTTGCAGTCCCCGTTTATCGATTTTTTTATACAGCTTGGTATTACTGGCCCAACTCTCGACGACCAAAATCAACAATCCACGATGACTCGGCAAGTCGACATGGTCTTCAATTCGATCTCGATTCTCTTTGACGAATTTGTCAGCGTGATCGACGACCACGATCTTGGGTCCATCCCCTCCGAACAGGCTTCGGGTCGAAAGTTCGTCATGGATGTCTGCCCAGGTGGCGTTTTCCGAATCGTACTGTGAGGCGGCAAAGTCTTCATCGCCGTTGCCGATCGAATCGACGAGAAAGTCAATTGTCAGTTTCTTTAAAAATCGCTCGCCGCCAAACACGGCGCATACGCCCGTTGGCGGTTGGGCCAGCGGCGTGTCGAGCACATCAAAAACGTGTTGGGTTCCGGTCATCATTTTCGGTAGTTGGGAGTTGATGAGCCAAGTCATCAAATCGGTATTCGCTTGGAAATCCTATTTCTTGGCAGGTTTACAAAAGGCAATAAACGCGGACACGATTGCAACCGCTGCGAAACAGGAGATTGCCGTCAGGACGAGTGGCGGCAATCCCAGGTCCATGGGCGGTTTGAACCTGCTCAGGGTGTCCTCATTCACGCCAAGCATCCAGGCAATCGCCCCCAGGCCAAACGCCGCGAACGCTGCGATTCCGACGGCAGTTAATGCTTCGCCCGCAATCACCCCCGATGAAAACAACATGCCTCGGTGCAGTGTCGCTTCCTGCTTTTCTGCCGACTGACCACGTGAATATAAATGGGCGATCAAACCGCCGATCAAAATTGGAGTTGCTAATCCAAATGGCAGGTACATTCCTACCGCAATCGGCATCAAATGAGCACGGAACTTGGATTTGTTTCGTTTCAGAATTTCGTCGATCACTAAAATCAGGAGTCCCAAACCAGCACCAACGCCAATCAAGCCCCATGGCAATTCGCCTTTGCCAGAAAATCCTTCGGCCAAACTCGCAAATAAACCGGCTTGGGGAGCCGGTAGATCCTTGCCACCGATTCCGCCAGGCGTGTTTTCGTGCAACAACGTCAAAATCGGAGCCATCACGAATGCGGCGACGAACACACCTAGTATTTGCATGATCTGTTGACGAAAAGGCGAGGCGCCAACGATCGCACCGGTTTTCAGATCGTTACATACGTCGCCGCTGGTACAAGCGACGCAACAGACGATGGCCGCAATCCCGAGCGTCGCGACCATCCCTTCCATCCCCGTGTAATTGAACAAATACAAAAACGCACCAGCCACCAGCACAGCTGTGATCGTCATTCCGGAAACGGGGCTGTTTGAGTTGCCAACCAAACCAACAATGTAACTGGCGACCGCGGTAAAAAAGAATCCCATTACCAGCATGATCATTGTCGTTAGTGCCGTGATTCCCGCATCCTTGGTAAACGAATAATTGACAATACAGAGCAACAAAACACAGACGAAACCCAGCACCAGAATTGCCCACGACGGAATGTCGCGTTGCAGCGTGTTGTCGACGTCGTCTTTCTCACGCGTGATTCCGTGCCACAGATGCTTGATTGCCGCAATCAAACCATGGCGAACCGAGACCAGGGCTCCGAAACCACCGACCACCATCGCACCCACACCAACATATCGCATTTGGCTGCTCCACAGACCATACGCCTGGTCAACGGCACTTTCTTCGCCACCCAGCACACCTCCTCCCAGTAATGGAATTCCGATCAGCCAAGCCAATGCGCCGCCAATGAAAATCAAAATTGCTACGTTCAGTCGAACGATAAAACCAACGGCGACCAACATTGGTGACAGATCGCCACCAAAATAGAAAACTCGAGAATTGGCAATGCCCGCAGCCTCGAGCGTTCCACAAATCATTCCAAGAAACCCGCCGAGAATTTTGACCAGTCCCCCAAAAACGCCTCCGATGACCAAGCTTGTCCCGGCCCCATGGTCGCCACCCTTTTCTCCTGCCTTTAGCACGGCCGCGCAAGCGACACCTTCGGGATAAATAAGCTCGTCATTGTTGACGACGAATACCTTCCGCATCGGAATCATGAACAGGATACCCAGCATCCCGCCGGTAAACGCGACGATTGTGATCGTCCAGTAGTCGAAGGATGTCCAATAGCCGATCAAAATCATCGCGGGCATCGTAAAAATGATTCCCGCTGCCAGCGACTCGCCCGCCGACGCACAGGTCTGAACCTGGTTGGCTTCCAAAATACTGGAGTTTCGAAACAGGAGTCGAAACAGCAACATTGCCATCACCGCCGCCGGAATCGAAGCCGAAACCGTCATTCCCGCTTTGAGACCCACGTAAACATTGGCAGCTCCCATCACGACCGACAGGATGATTCCCAAGATGATGACCCGTACCGTGATTTCGGGGATCGATTGCTTGACCGGTTTTACGGGCTTGTTCGAAAAATCGTTAGACATTTGCAGATCCCAGGAATTTGAACTTCGACACGCCAATAGCATAAACGGTCAAGCGTACCGTTTCGACCAGTCTTGGTCACCAAATTCACCTAAGTGAGTCGGCGGCGTTAGCCTCCGACGCCGGGAGTCAACGAGTTGCCAACTTGCGTCGCTATCTCGAGTGGTCTTTCGCTTCGATAGCGCCCGAAAAAACGTTGCGTAAACCTGGAAAGACTCTCAGTGCGTTGTCGTGGTAGATTTTTTTCAGCACGCCATCTGGCAACCCGATTCCGTAAATTCGCCACATCCCCTGAGGTTGGGGTGATTTTTCGCTGTAAGGAAAATACTCGTCGTACGTTTCAAGGAATCGCCAGTAGTAACTCAGACGCAGTTCCGGCCACGGACCATCGGTGCCGAAAAGAATCCGATCCTGGTACTTGAGCATAAACTTTCGCGCCGTGTATGGCTGTCGCCCAAGTTCGTTGATCCGCGATGCAAATTCGATTACCAGGTTGGGGTACTGATCAAGCCACTTGCCAACGGTTTCCAGGTCCTCGCTATTGTTCGCAAAATGGGCGCCAATGAATGTCGTCTTGGGATGCCGTGCGATCACGCGATTGCGGGCCGCGAGAAGTTCTTCTCGGCTGGGAAACGAGTCTCCGTAAAAACTCCATTCCGGATGCCGACTTAGTTCTTCCCAGCGTTCATTGTGGGCGTCAATCGGCTGAAAAAAAGCTACCGGATCCGCCACATGCATGATGACGGGCAATTCCAACTCACCACATGTTTTCCAAATCGGATCAAACCGCGGGTCGTCGATTTTGATCAGGGATCCGTCTGTGTTTTTGTATTGCAGCCCAAACGACTTGAAGAACTTGACACCGACAATTCCTTTCGCAGTCGCGGCCCGGAGTTGTTCCACGCAGGTCCTGACAAATCCAGGTTGGTTACACGCCCACGTTTTCGGACGATCGGTTTCTCCTGCTCCCTGGAAATCAATATGCACAAACGCGGCGATCCGTTTCTCGTCGCCCTGGCCAATGAAGCGGAGATGGTCTTCTTCGTCTCCCAGCCTCGCGTCCAGGCTGACCGAAACAGCAATGTTGTTGGAATCCATAACCCGCAGATACTTTTCCAGTTCCGCCTGGTCGCCTTTGAGACGCATTCCAAAATGGGTGTGAATGTCGATGACCGGAAACTTGGCCTTTTTCAAATCGGTCGCCGAAACTTTCAGCGCCGGCGTGGGATCGAAATTACGAAGCGTGGGATCGTCGGGGTGAAATTGTTCGGTGTCGGTTTGGGCAGCAAGCAAATTGCCCTCGACCGAGGTTCCGAGACACGCTACCACATTCAAAATGAGGGTAAAAATAATTGCCGTTCCACGCATCAGGTCGCCTTTCGAATGCTTGCCAATCGTCTCAAAGAGTAAGGTTAGCAGCCGATGGAGAAGCACGTCAAACGATAGAGGCGATTGACGCTTACACGGAAAGTTTTTACTGGGTACTGACTGAGCACTCAGTCAGTACCCAGTACCCAGTACGACTATGAAGTCCAAGGTTTGTCAAACGGCTTTTTGCCGGTGTTTTCTGTCCTTTCTTTTTTACTTGGGTGTTTGTCATTTAGATTGGCGCGCAGCTTGAGCCTGGTAGGGCAAGTGAGTTTTCGATGGTTAAGGATCAACGATTGGAACTAAACGACTATTCGAGGTGTTCTCACTTTGTGTTCACGTGAGGTCTCACGGGTCCCTGCCATTTTACAATCGAATGATTTCGATTTAATGGTCTTGTAAAAGTGCTGGCCGTATTCGTTTTCTCGACATTGGGGAGCAAGCTCTCTTGTGTCGGTACGGGTAACTCGGTCGCAGCGTGATCGGTTTTGTTCGCTTGTCCTTACTCGTCGTCACTCACATTCAAGTTGTGCGTGTTTGATTGACTGATTCCTAAAGTAAATCGAAGAATTGTTGTTTCGGGTGAAAGGCTACTTGGATGATTGCGTTTCTGATGTGGCTGTGCCTGCCAGTTCCTTATGCCGCTCCGGATCGTAATCGCTCTGGTCTCGCATCAGCGCCCAAGCGACGATCAGGATCTTTCTCGCCAAGGCAACGGCCGCTTTCTTTTTTCTGGTCTGTTTGCCGCCGTGGATTCGATCGTACGTTGTCCGGCTCCAATCGTTGTATTGAAGTGAGCACCAGGCACACTCAACCAATAGCGTTCGCAACAGTCTCGGTCCGCGCTTTGAGATTCGGCCACGCCGATCGGTGTTACCCGATTGGTACTGTCGCGGGACAAGGCCTGCGTAGGCCCCGACTTGGTTGGCGTTGCGGAAGCGATGGGGATCGTCGATGTAAGCCACAATCGCTTCGGCCGTGACACGTCCGACACCGTTGATCTGCATCACGCGCTGGGTGCGAGGATCTTCTTTGGCAATACGATCGAGTTGTGATTCAATCGTTTTCAGGTGGCCTTCGAGAGATTCCAGTTGATTGAGTTCGAGATCAAGTTCGCCACGCCATAGTTCGGTCGGTGAACAATCGGTAAGCGGCTTACGGTTTTCGACCAGAAACTCGCGGCCTTTGGTCCACGTTTTGCCGCCGCTGCTGATCTGCGTGCCTTGGTTGGCGAAGATCGCACGAATCGTGTTCTTGATTCGGTTGATGCGATTGACAATCGCTTTACGATATCTGATCAAGCGCCTTCGCTCGCGCATCTCTGTGTTGGGAACATGCGTTGGCTTGAGTTGGTCCAAACTGGCCAGTCGAGCCAGTTTGAAGGCATCGTCTTTGTCGGTTTTGCGTTTCACGTTCTTGAACAGCCAGGCATCTTCGTGGGTACTACAGACGATCGTTGGAATTCTTAGTTCATTACAAAGGTCGTTGACCCAACCGCTGGGGCCGCAGGCTTCCATCACGACAAGGTCGACATCATGGTTCTCAAACAGGCTGCGAAAGTAGTTTTTCTCAGTGGTCGCTTTGGCAAAGCTGTGTTTTTGAGTCGTCGTTTCGTAGAAGCAGATCATTGAGTTGAATTTGCCAAGATCGATTGCAATAATGTTCATTACTTATCCTTGGTTTGGGGTGGTATGAATGTGGCGTGCGAAAGCACGACCACGGGTTAGTCACCAGCATACAATTGCAAATGACTACGCCCCAAACCTTGGACTTACATGGATTCTTACTCAGTACTGAGTACTGGATGCCGGGTGCCCTTTTCTATTTACTGGAGGCCGTGCGCAGAGAACCAAGTGCAAGGTGCTGCGTAAGACTCGAAACAACCTGCGCTTCGGCATGATGAACTTGGCAGTCATGATGCCGACCTGGCGGCGGGTGTTTGGGTGCACCCTGGATTCGCCTGGGTCTTGCCCCTGACGCCGGGCAACGGCCTCGTTAAAAGTCTTGCTGATGGCGCTGCGCGACACCAGTCTCGACGAGCGCATTTACCTCATAGAATGTTTCTACCAGTCGTCATGAACGATCCTGGGCAGAATTCAAGCCTTAAGTTATTTGAGTCAGTTGCGACCGACGGGTGAGACACCGCGGATGGTTCCCCGGGGGACCAAGCCCGAGACATCGATCGCTTGGTTAAGGACATGGACGCCGACGTTACCGGCTTTATCGAGCGCATCAATTCGCAGGTAGACTTGATCCGGTACACCAGATTTTGGTTTCCAAACGTACCGGCTTTCGTTTCGAAGTCCTTCGTCGATCAGATTCCAGGGGCCTTGCGGCGCAACGGCGTAGGCCAGCGCGACCGGTCGCAGGGTGAGCTGATCATCAGAAACCGAATAGTTGATCACCAGACGACCTGCTTCGTCTCCCCGGCCGTAGGGAACAGAAGTGATCTGTGCCAGCGGCGATTGCGTGTCGACCAAAACCCACATATCCGGTTCGTCACCGGTGGAGGGCCCCTGCCCCGTCAATCCGTCTTTGGAATGAACGACGATACGAAAACCGTAAAGGCCATCCTGTTCGACTTCCACAGGAAAAGGACTTTGATTGTCGGGGTCGCTTCCCCATGCGTTCCAGTTTCTTCCATCGGTCGTCATCCACAAATCAACACGAGCAACGCCGGACGGATCGATCGCGTCGATGCCGTAGTCCAATCGAAACCGCTTGGTACCGATGATCTGTTGTGGCGACGAGTCACTAACGCTGGATCGAGCCTGTCGGTTGGGCAATGAGTTTGCGGTTCGACGGGTCGGTTGGTTTCGCGGATCGGTTGCGCCACGAGTTGGGAATCCGGCGTTTGCAAATCCGCTCCCGGTTGATGGTTCGGGCTGGATCCACTGCCCTGCCCCGCGTGGGCCTTGGTTTTCGGGCATCCCGGCGTTTCGAAGTTGTCGGTGGGATGCGGCGCCAGTTGAGTCAACTCCCACGGGAATTGAGCTGGAGTGCTGAAGGGACTTCGCGGCCAGGCCGTCGATTTGATTGCCTGCCTGTTCCGGTAGCAACATTGGCGGGAGTAACGGATCACCGTTACGGGAATTGAGTCCACGATACTGGTTTGTACGTCCCATCGTCGATGACTCACCAACGACCTGGTCGCCGATGGTTTTCATGGTCGAGGGATTGGAGGGCACATCGGTTACTGGCCTGGCCACCGTTTGCATGGGGTTGGCAAGTGGAGCAAGTGACGAGTCCGGTCGCATCGTGGAGCCGGTGGTTGTTCCGAAACTTGAATGGGTCCGTGCAATTCGTTCTTGGGTTTCGCTCGGCCACGCAACCGAGCTCGTACGCGCGACCGAACTCGGACGCGCAACCGAGACCGGACGTGACGAGGGGGTCGTCCTGTACGAGTTGGGTGGTTGGTGGAGGATTTGGTTGAGTGAACTGATCCGGATCGGGTGGCGCGGCGTATTCCACTTCGGAGCCAATTAATTTGGTCGGGACGATTCGACAGACACCGTCCTCACAAACCACGTTGGGCGGATGGTCTGTCGGTGGACGCTGCGTCGTGATTTCCGCGGTTGGTGCTGGTGTGTTGGAACGACCTGAATTGGGCCGATTCGATTCAGCCCGAGCGTTCATTGAATTGCCGGCGTGTCCGGCGAACTGTTGTTCCGGCGTTGATCCGTTGGGCAAATCCGTACGATTCGTGTCCGTAATTTGTGCAACCGACTCGGAACTGTGTCGCCAGGCTGTTTGGGGTATGACGACTTGCCGCTGGGCTTGAGATACGTTGCCGGCGATGTCGCGAATTTCGATCGCGACGTTCAGCTGTCGTTCGCTGGTGTCCGGCCACCAGGCGATCTGGTCGGCGTAAACGCCGACGCGAGTTTTACCGTCAAGATTGACCGGGACGCGTTGCCACGGTTTGGTTGGGCCGTTCTCACTGGTGGGTTGATAAAAAATCCTGAACGAATCGGGCGAGAGGTTTTTGTCCTCCGCTTTCCAACGACAGATAACGCGACCCGCAGCATCGGTTTCAATTCGAAAATCGAGAGTCGGTTTGACGGTGTCGACGACGATCTTGAGCTCCGCTTGGGGATCGCCTTCGGGCAGTAAGCGTCGATCTCGATCCAGCGTTTTTAGCGAGAACCAATATTCGCCGTCCTGGTCGGCTTGAAATGGAAAGTCCTGTTGATCGGTCGTTTGTCGTGAGTGGAAATCCCAGGTCTTGCCCATGTCCCGCGAGAAGTAAAGTTGGACCTCGATAAATGAATCGTTGTCGGCGTTGATTTTAAACGGGACGCCGAATGCCTTCAGATTGGTGCCGATGGTTTTGACATTCGGCATTGCTTGGTTGACCGGCGGTGCGAACGGGGATGCGGTCGCTTTTTGAACGGTTTGGAAATAGTCTTGCGGCTAAACGAGGGCCTTTGTGGGAGGCGTCATCCGCCGGTAGGTCAATTGATTCTTCGAATTTGCCTTGTGCTTCGCTTCCGGGAGACAGAGATTCAACCTGCGCATAGGCGATCGGTTGTCCATGGTCGAGGATCGACAGACCGAGCAGAAACAGAATTGAGAGATTGAACTTCAAGGGGGCTTCTTTGATGTGGTAACAAACCGGTAGCGCAAAAACTTCCTGCTTGGTTTGATCGGTTGGCTGCAGTCAACACCTACAGCAGCGGCGGCAGAACGCGGAGTGTCTGGCTTCTAAGGATCAGACGATGTTGGAAGCTGGCAACTTTATTGACGGTTTTTCACCAATCAGGTATTCCAGCGGCGAATCCGGAAATTCAGGTGAACCGATTTCAGGAGCCTGGCGTATTACCGGTGCCAAGGAGGATTTGATTCGCATAGTGGGCTCATTTGCCCATTGGAACGACAGGCGGCGACGCAACTACCCCCATTTGGCGAGTGTTTGCGATCATCGCTCAACTCTGACTAATGACAGGGCAACCGAGTCATGATGTGGCCCAATCAACAATTTCCATCAAAATCAGGAGATCCCGCAAATGCCGACTTCGATTGAGCTAAACCGGCGGGACGACAATGGATATAATGAAATGCCAGCGAAGTTAGATTGGACTGAATCACAAAACAAAATAACGCGCAGCGGCACGACGAATCGACAATGGAAGAACTCAAGAGGTTTTGGACTGAAACGATGGAGATCCGCGAAGCTCGCTGGATCGTGATTATTTCAGGTTTGGTTATCTGTGTCTCGATTGCCTACTACGTGGTGAAGCTGTTTCGAGACATGGCGACCGGGAAGTCGATGGAATCGGCTAATTACATTAGTGAATTCCAAAGATTGCGTGACCAGGGCAAGTTGGATGACGAAGAATTTTCCAGGTTAGCCAAATCAATTCCCAAGGCAATTCCGGAAGGAATGAAGGTCGATTCAGTCGATGACGTGCCAGATTTTAAAGAACAACCGGAGCCAAAGGATTAGTTGGCCGCTGGGTGAGTAAGGTTGTTAACTCGAGTCCGTCGGTTATCTGGAAGATGCCGACTGAGTAGAAGAATACAAGTCGCTATCGCCTTGTGAAGAATTGATAGCACTAATGCTGAAGAACAAGTAGTTCGAAGTTCGCGGGCAAGGAAGCACCGTTGCTTGATGAGGTGTAGTCAACAAGCAATGTTCGAACGTCAACTGGGATTTACATCGGTTGGACTTAGAAAAGCTTTAAGGAGTGATAATGCCCGCAGGCAACGATACCGGAAGCCGCCGCACTAGCGGTACTTCCAAGAAGAACGCGCATTGTTCGTTTTGTCGAAAAAACTACCGTGACGTTGGACCCTTGGTCGAAGGGCCGGGCGATGTCTACATTTGTGGAGATTGCATTGAACTGTGCCAGTCGATACTGGAACAGGAGCAACGTCGCAGAGGTCCGACAAAACAATTATTCGGCAAGATTTTGACCCCGCGCGAAATCGTAGAACGAATGGACGAATACGTCATCGGCCAGCATTCTGCGAAGAAAGTGCTGGGCGTTGCCGTTCATAACCACTACAAGCGTCTCTCGCTTGGCTGGGAAGGAAACGACGTCGAGATTGACAAATCCAACATCATGCTGGTTGGTCCCACGGGATCAGGCAAAACATTGTTGGCACGCACATTGGCCAGAATCTTGAACGTTCCCTTTGCGATCGGCGATGCGACGACCCTGACCGAAGCTGGTTATGTTGGCGAAGACGTGGAAAACCTTTTGCTGAAACTGCTGCATGCCGCGGACTTCGATATCGAAGCAGCCCAACGTGGGGTGATTTATATCGACGAGATCGACAAGATCGGCAAGACGAGCAACAACGTTTCGATTACCCGCGACGTTTCAGGCGAAGGAGTTCAGCAGGCCCTTTTGAAAATGTTGGAAGGGACTGTGGCCAATGTGCCGCCGCAAGGCGGGCGGAAACACCCAGAGCAGCAGTACATTCAGATTGACACTACTAACATTCTGTTTATCTGTGGTGGAACGTTCGTTGGCATTGATGAGATTATTCGAAAGCGTCTTGGAGAGCGCACGATCGGATTTGGTTCGGGGACCGGCTTCCGCGAGGACGCCGATATGGCTGAGATCCTGCCACAAGTCACCAGTGACGACATTCTGGAATACGGGCTGATCCCGGAACTGGTTGGTCGTTTGCCGGTGACTACGGCCTTGGCCCCACTTGGAGAAGAAGGGCTTGTTCGAGTCCTGACGGAACCGAAAAACGCACTCGTGCGTCAGTTCCAATCCCTTTTCAAGATGGAAGACTGCGAACTTAATTTCACCGAGGAAGCGTTAAAGAGAATTGCCGCTAAGGCAATGGAAAAGGAGACTGGTGCACGAGGCCTTCGTTCGATTCTCGAGCAAGTCATGCTTGACATCATGTATGAACTACCCGACAAGCCGAAAGGCACAAAGATCGTGATCGACGAAAAAATTGTGAACCAGGGTATGGATCCGCAATCGTTTTCGATGCCAGAGAGTAAGAGTGCCTAGCGATTTCCCGCGGCGAATTCTGCAGGCAACTCTGCCTGTGGAATCTGACGCGTGAAGCTGCCAGGTGCAAGCAGTTTGCCGATGTGACCAAAGACCTCGTCTGCGACTGTAATGATTCAAATTGCTGTTGAATAAGTGATTGGTTCTGGCCCGCCGAAGCTTTCGACCCATTTTTTTCGAAAGATGCTTTTCACAGTAATCGAATCGGATGTTGAATCTGACCGATTGAAGAACAGGATGCCGTCGTTCCTCCAACGCAGCGTTGCTGATACCGTTGCCCCCAGCAAACGGCTTCAAGACGTCAAAACTCAATTCCCGGGAATCCGTTCGAAAGTCGATCGGAATCCAACCAACGCCGAAACCCAAAAGTCCCTGCCGATTAATTACCGGCAGGGATTTTTTTTAAGCGCCGTTGGGTGAGCCGCCGGCAGTCACCCCCAATCGGGGCTGCAACCTTGGCACCGCAAGCGGAGCTGCAACTCTGTCACCCCTAACGGGCCTCGATCGTAGGTGGGGTCGTTTTCCCACGGCTCACGCCGTGGGCTAATGTCTACCGCCCCTATCGGGGCTGAAACCAAAATGTTCTTTGGGGCAATGCCCGAGTGTACGCTTTCAGTCAAATCCCAATCGCACGCGATAAGGTAGTGCCCTGGCAGGCAGGTCCAAGGACGCCCTCTACTTGTTTTCCCTATCCATCGCCCTAATCTGAATACCTTACCAAGACGGAATACCTCACCAAGATGAGATAGTCGTGCTACGCTGAGCATCCATTACTCGGTGGGTCGAGTTGATTCCGTACAAACCGATTTTCCGATAGCAACCCAATAACAGGCCGTCTTTGGAAGATCTTGATCATCGGTAGATTCGAACGACATGGGTCAGGCGACGTTGAAGCGCGCTGCCTTGGACTGGAATAGCTGTCGGCGGCAACGAAGGCAGGCAAGCCAACGAACCGATTGGCCAACTGAATTCAAACTCTCAAGGGTCTTAGCATGCGGAAATCTTCTTTGATCACGTTTGCGTTTACCGCGGCCGTTGCAACCACCTCAATGTTGCACGCACAATCGAATGCGCAAGATTTTCCCTGGCGATCTGGCTTGGAGACCCAGCCGGTTATCCATCCGGACTTGAAAACCAACAATGTGCGAGAGGGACGGGGTGCGATGCCGAACGTCCAGGCAGACGAGACTCGCTCGCCAATGTTGCAATCCAACAAGTTGCGCAGTTACCTCGTTAGTTTCGGCAAGCAGGAAAATCAGGATTTGGGAGACGCTCAACCTTCGGTATCCGACTTGAGCCAGGAATCCGTCGCGCCCGTGGCTCCGCAACTGGCGGACCCGTCAACATCGCCCGTTCCGCAATCGGTTGTTCAACCTCCCAACATCTTCTCTGGGCAAGCCATTGAGCCGGTCTTGTCCGTCGTCAGCAATGCGACTGCCGACGAGACCGATTACTGCGCCCGCAATTGCAAACGGGACTGGTGCAATCTGGGCTGCGAGCGAAAGCTGTTTGGCACCACGCCTGGCGGACTGGAAATCGGTGGCTGGACGGCCGTCGGCTACCACAACCGGAACACCATCATGTTGAACAATCGCAAAGGCGAAGTAAACCTCGATCAAACCTGGTTGTACATGGAAAAGGCTGCTTCTCAAGACTGTCCGGGTTGGGACTTTGGGTTCCGTGCGGACCTGGTTTACGGGATCGACGGACAGGATATACAGGCATTTGGAAATCCGCCCGCGGGAGCACCAGCGGGATGGGACAACAGTTGGGACTACGGTTCCTATGGCTGGGCGTTCCCTCAACTGTATCTTCAGGTCGCCAACGACAAATGGGATATCAAGCTCGGCAAGTTCTTTGCGCCATTCGGTTACGAAGCGATCGCCGCCAAGGATAACTTTTTCTACAGCCACAGCTACACGATGTACTATACCGAACCGTACACGATGTCCGGAGGATTGGGTGAACGCAAACTCAGTGACCGCCTGAGTACGATCATTGGCTTTACCGCCGGTTGGAACACGGGCTTCGACAATGATACCGGCGGTTGCCTGATTACCGGGACGCGATTCCGCCCCAATGAGAACGTGGATATTGCCTTGACCACCTGTTGGGGCGATCGCGGTCGCAATGGCGTCGGCGGGCTGACTTCCGGTGTGGCTCAACTTCAGTTGGCGGATGATCTGAAGTACGTCTTTCAGGCCGATGTCCTGAACTTCGGCGTCAACAACGAGTTTGGCATCGTTCAGTACCTGTTCCGCGATCTTACCGAATGCGTTGCTTTGGGAACACGGTTGGAGTGGTGGAAAAGCGATCAGCTGTACCCCGACACCAAATCGACCTACGAGTTCACGATGGGGGCTAACTTGAAGCCCGATGCCAACATCACGATTCGTCCCGAAGTCCGCTGGGACTGGGGCGCCGCCGCAATCGACCCCGGCGAAGCCATCGTCGGGCTGGATATTTTGGCGACCTTCTAAATGGCCTGATACCCAGTCCAGACCTGATGCGAAAAAAACGCCGTTGATTCAAATGAGGCAACGGCGTTGTTTTTCGATCCACAAAAAAAAGCCAGCGGTTAACCACTGGCTTTGGCTTTTCAATTGAATCGAGATGTCGACTCGCGATTACTTGCGGCGTCGGAATCCAAGTCCACCGGCGACGAGTGTTCCGAACAATAATAAGGATGTTGGCTCAGGAACCGGAAAGATGGATACTTGTAAGCGGAATAACTACCTTCTGCGGACAACTGGATCGTGTCGCCAAGAGTATCAAGGTGACGGAGATGATAACGTCCAAGTGTCAGGGTGCCATTGTAATCTGACGCTCCAGTAAACCAAGCGATGTCTGATCCACCATTAATCGAGACAAAAATTTGGTCCCCGTCAGAGTATCTGCTTGTCCAGCAAAATCCATCGCCTTCAATTGAGATTGAGGGTCCACCAAATGTGAAAGTGAACGTCATCGTCTCGCCGCGTCGACGGAATGTTTGTCGTCGCCGTTGCTAACATCGTCGGAATCAACACCGCCGCCAGTTCCATTTGCCTTAAAATGATGAACCGCACCCGTTGAAGCCGTTGTCGAAACAACCTATGCTGCACTGCCCCACTGGGCATAATCGGTTGATCGGTGAATGTTCCAGTATCTTGTTAAGCCTTGCTCGGCGGTGTTCGATCCGCCGCTTACGTTGCAAATTCGAAAAACTAATTCTGCGTTAGCGTTTGCGGAGCAGAAAACGCAAAGGGACAAAACAATCGCAAGCGTTGCAAGTGACTTGTTCAAAAACATGGTGTACTCGTTTGGCAAAGGGTGGGAAGCGTTATTGCGGGCAGGCCGCCTGAGGGTCCATGGCGGTCTAACCGCTACAGAGCCTCTATCTTATTAATCGCCGGCTTCCAATACAACCCTCAGCCACAGAATTTCTGTTAAAACAAGACGGGTTGGATCCAACGAACAATCTCAGGATTTTGAGGAAAAACCGCCAAAAAAATGCCTCCAGCCATCCGCGGCGAAGCAAATTGGGCACCGATTTGGGATTCCTTCTGTCGCATTAGGATTTGGGAGTGATTAACTAGTAGAACTACCGAGTATCTTGGTCGCCCATGAAACTGATCATCGCAATCATTCAGCCGCACCACTTGGAGTCGG
Organism: Pirellulaceae bacterium; assembly: GCA_942492215.1. GTDB lineage: Bacteria > Planctomycetota > Planctomycetia > Pirellulales > Pirellulaceae > Mariniblastus. The sequence continues at coordinate 3,298 of CALODY010000015.1, read as the reverse complement.
TCAAGACTGCCCTCAGCCAGGTTGAAGTGTTTCGGTTGACGATCATGGATTGCCAAGGGTTTGGACACGCGCATGGGAACTCGGCGGCTTACGGTTCGGATGAGTTCGCGGGGAACTTGCGACGGAAGATTCAATTGCAGATTGCGGTTAACGAAGCGTTCGTGCAGCCGACGATCGACGCGATCATCCTGGGTGGACGGACGGGCGAGCAGGGAGAGAATGGCGACGGGAAAATTTTCGTTTTGCCGCTGGATGATTGCGTCCGGATCAGAACCGGCGAACGCGGGCCCGATGCGATTTAGATCGGCAGCCAAAATCAATCAACAGAATCGCTTTCGATGATTGGCCACCCGAAGTTGTAAGAGTTCGCTGCGGCCGCGGGTTGTCTGCCCTGCCCTGTTGCTTTGCATCTGAAAGGCTCCGCAATCAACCCTCACCCGGAACTTTGTCCGACCGCTCCCGATCTCGGGAGTGGCGGTGCATCGGTGTCGTTGGACACGGGGGATGCAGAAGTATCGGTAACCGGAATAACGGCAAGCCAGTTAGACAAACGCGCCGCTTGCCAGTGACAACAAAAATCAAGGCATGCCTCCGACTGCTCCCAGCTCGTTGGCCGAACCATACCGGGAGCACATCGTCGGTCAACGCGGTTTGTTTTCGACAACCCCCAATTTAAAATGAGGGTTTAGGTGAATTAGTCCCCTGAGAGCCAAAGCCGAATTGCCACCTATCGGACATTGTCAAGAATCCAATTGGGGCTGCACAGAGAAAACCGCTTTCATGATGAAAGTGAAGTCGAATCCAACGGCTTGTTCAGTTAATTGATTTGATGGCATGTTTCGTTTAGTCTCTGGTTCGATCTATTAAAAAAGCCAGCGATCAATCGCTGGCTTTCGTGTTTCAATTAAATCGAAAGGATGAATTTCGGTTACGTGCGTCGTCTGAATCCAAGCCCGCTCAAAACGAGCGTTCCAAACATCACGAAAGTCGTTGGCTCTGGAACTGGAGTCACTCCGAACCCGGCCAGCCCACCGGCCCCCGATGGATTCGTGGAGATTGTTGAGAATCGCCCGCTCGGGTCGGTGAATCCATCCAAGTCACCAGCAGTAATTCCGGAAAGCAATGCGATGTTTGAATCTCGTGTTGAAACACCAGGACCCGACCAATGAGTTCCCGGATCGTTTCCCGGAAGGCCAAACGTATCTGTTGCCGAACCGCCCAATTGGATCTGCAATGCATCATTTCCATTAAATGTAAAACTCTCTTCATGAAACTGAATAACTCCTGCTCCAAATGTTGTGTCTAGGTATGTTCCGATATCTGCGGTGCCAATCACCATTACCTGGCCTGCTCCAAGTGTTCCAGAATTCAAAGTGAATTTTGAAGCAAGTGCGCCGCCATTGGTTCCTTGGAGTACATCCAAACCGTTTGTAGCTGAGAAAACTATTGCACTTCCTCCGGAATTCCAAAGCTCAATTCCTTTCGGTGTCGTCCCTGAATCGGTATCGACATACTGGCTAATAACCAACTCGCCATTGACGTTGGTAGTAGAGATAAACGCAAACAATGCTGCGACGAGGAGACACGATCGAACGATCATTGGGTCAATCCTTATTGGGGAAATCAGATTTTAGAAAAGACGAAAAGAAAAGTGTATTACTTTCGACCTGATCATAAATTTATTGAGTTTAGATTTCAACGCTATGTCGTGGATTCGCTCGAAAATCCACATGGATTTCACAATTTCATGTATTCACATCCAATCGCGCTTTTTGTTGATGTTTTCGTGTGACGGATAAGCCCAAAATCTTATCACTAACTCGATGATTGACCTCTTTTTCCCAAGTTAGGAGAGTTCGCTGCGCAGCCGCGTTGCCTGCCCTGCCCTGTGGGTTTGCATCTGAAGGGCTCCGCAATCAACCCTGGCCTGGAGCTTCGTTCCGGCCTCTACGGTCTCGAGAGAGGCGGCGCGTGGATTCGTTCGGCCGATCTCAAGCATAGCGATGCGCTGGATCGACTCGAATGGCGGCGGAGCGGTTTCTTTCAAAACGGATTAGGACGCAGAAGTATCGTTCGCGCACGTGTCGTTGGAAAAGTCAGGACGCTGAGGAATCGGTCGTGCCGGAATGCTGGTAAACCCATTGGGTGAATGCTCCACCGGCCAATGACAACAAAGGAATCAGGGCGTACGTCCAAACCGCGCCCATCTCGTTGACATGACTTTGGACCGCAGGTCCCGAAATGGGATGGTCGTCGGGAATCATCAAATCGATCACCCGGACCGATACGAATCGGGCGACCGTCATCGGACGCTGATCGGTTGCCTGACAAACGAACAGGGCGACGGCGATCACCGCGCATCCTACCCAGAACATTTTCTGGCTTGAGCGAGTGGCGATGGCCACCAAAACAACGACCAATGCGAAACAGAGATTCACAATCCAGGTCACGTCACTGGCGAATCCGCTGGACCAGGTTGGGCGGAGCAACTCAAACCGGATCTGGCACATCATCGCAATCACGATCGCGATCCATCCGATGAATAACCCCAATGCTCGAAGCGAAAATTTCACGCTGTCACCTGCTTGCCGCTTTTGCTTCCAAAGATCGTATTCTAATCGATACACAAAAAAGATGTGTTGTATAAAAAGGGCCTCGCCGTGGGCTATTGTCTCTCGCCCTTAACAGGGCTGTCGTGTTGGCGCCTTTAAACGGGCTAACCGGGCTGTCCGCGCAACTGGGTTAACGCGCTAGGTTATCGCGGCGCTGGGTTGTCGCGTAACTGGGTTGTCGCGGCTTGACTGGGTTTTCACGCTGACCGGGTTGTCGCGCTAACCGGGCGATCGCGCTGACCGGGCTGTCGTGCCGGTATCTTAACAGGGCGGTGATGTTCTAGAAGTTCTGCCCGGTCCCTTTGGTCAACCGATCTTGTTGCAGATGTCGGCCAGCTCGGGCAGGATGTGGCTGGAGACCATGATCGTCTTGCCCATCCGCGGAGCTCCTTGAGCAGCCCGCGGATTTCGATCCGCGCGCGCGGGTCGAGCCCGCTGGCCGGTTCGTCGAGCAGCAGCACCTGGGGGTCGTGCAGCAGCACGCGGGCCAGGCCGAGCCGCTGCGTCATGCCGCGCGCGAAAGGCTGGTGACCAGGGCTTCGCGCTTGTAGCCCAGGTCGACCAGTTCGAGCATCTCGTTGCACTTCTTTCGCCGAGCTGCGCCCTTGATGCGGTAGGCGGCGGCGAAGAACTCGAGGTACTCGATGACCTTCATGTCGTCGTACACGCCGAAGAAGTCGGGCATG
>CALODY010000014.1:0-97438 GCA_942492215.1 Pirellulaceae bacterium | reverse complement strand
AAAGCTGGCCGGCATTGGTCCGGCGAGCCGTCTTTGTGCATACCATCTTCCCCGGTGCCGATCCATCGCGTGTCGAGTCGCTGGTATCCGAAAAGATTGAAGATGCATTGAACGAGATCGAAGAAATTAAGGAAATTCGTTCGACCTCGCGCGAGCATTTCCACGATTGCAATTGAATTGCGAGACGAAGTGATGGACGGTGATCGTGTCTGGACCAAAATCCGAGATCGCCTGGATGACATCCAGTCGGACCTGCCCAGCGGAGCGATGAAGCCGAATTTTGAGGAAATGGATTTCAAAGCATTTGCCAAACTCGTCGGTTTGCGTTGGGAGTCGGAATCGCCTGTCAATTATTCGGTCCTGTACCGCTGGGCCAAGCACTTGGATGATCGCCTCCAAAATCACCACGGAACCGAGAAAGTTGAGCTATTCGGTCAACCGACGGAGGAAATCCTGGTCCGAGTTGAACCGTCGCGTTTGACTTCGTTGAATTTAACGGTGGCCGATGTCGCCCGACAGATCGCGGCCAGTGATTCGAAGGTTTCGGCAGGACAGCTGAGGAATGATTCCGATGATCTGTTGGTGGAGGTTCAAGGCGAACTCGATTCCGTCGCGCGGATTGATTCGATACCGATTCGGTTCGCCAACGATACCGGATTTGTGCGGCTGAGCAACATCGCTGAGGTTACGAAAACAATTGCGGATCCTCCCGACAGCCTCGCTGTCGTTGAAGGTAAGCCGGCAATTGTGCTGGGAGCCTTTGTCCGACCGACGACCCGGATTGACGTTTGGTCTCAGGATATCGATGAATCCTTGATCGTTTTGAATTCGAATTGCCGGGCGGGATCGTGCTGGATCGAATTTTCGACCAAAACGAATACGTAGAAATTCGACTGAACACGTTAGTCAGGAACCTGCTGATCGGGGCCTCGGCCGTGTTCCTGGTGATCCTTTTTTTAATGGGAGTTGAGAGCGCGATTGTCGTTTCGCTGGCGTTGCCGATGGCGGCGATGATGGTGCTGTTCGGGATGCGGCTGATGGAAATTCCCATCCATCAGATGTCGGTTACCGGTTTGATCATCGCACTGGGGTTGTTGATCGATAACGCGATCGTGGTGGTCGAAGAGACTTCGATAAAATTGCGGGAGGGAAACTCGCCTGCCCAAGCGGTTTCTGACAGCGTGAAACATCTGTTTCTGCCGCTGTTAGGCTCCACATTGACGACCGCCTTGGCGTTTGCTCCGATCGCCTTGATGCCTGGTCCGGCCGGCGAGTTTGTGGGGGCGATTGCAATCAACGTGATCATTGCGATTTTCAGTTCGTTCTTTCTCGCGATGACCATCATCCCGGCAATTTCGGCAGGGATTCGATCCTTTCGAAAAGGAAATCAGAATCGTCTGTCGACGTCGGAAGGCAACCGGGCAAGGTGGTGGCGGGCAGGCTTCAACCATCCTGCACTGACGCGAGGATATCGAAACGCGTTGGATTTCGTGCTTCGACATCCGGTTTCAGGAATTCTACTGGGAGCGGTTTTGCCGATTTTGGGTTTCCTGGTGGCGACGCAGTTGCCCGAGCAGTTTTTTCCACCGGCAGACCGTGACCAATTGCATATCGAACTGGAGCTGTCGCCGCACAGTTCTCTGGCAGGAACGTTGGAAACGACGCGAGCCATTCGTGAGGCGTTGCTGAAGGAACCTGAAATCCGACAGGTGGACTGGTTTATCGGAGAAAGCAGCTCCGGCGTTTTACTACAGCTTGATTCCGCGACGTTCCAGTGTCTCCCAGTATGCTCAGGCGATGGTTCAGTTGACGAGTGCCGAGAATCAGGCTGAGACAATTCATCGTTTGCAGGCCAAACTGGACCGAGAGTTCGCCCACGCACGCGTGCTCGGTCGGCAGCTTGAACAGGGACCGCCATTCGACGCGCCCCGTCGAAGTCCGATTGTTCGGTCCGGATCTGGAACGACTGCAACAACTGGGCGAGGAGCTTCGTAAGGTGCTGGTCGCCACGCCGGGTGTCCTGCACACACGTTCTGAACTGGACGAGGTGCTACCGGGTATCGCCTTGGATATCAAGGAAGAGACTGCACGGGCGGCGGGGATGAGCTTGACCGATATTGCGATGCAGTTGAATGCCCAGACCGAAGGGGTGATCGGTGGTAGTGTCATCGAGGCCACGGAAGAACTGCCGGTCGGGTTCGACTGGGTAATCAAAACCGATCCAGTCTGGAGAGTATTGGTTCGCTCGATTTCATCAATGCGGCCGCGCCCGATGTGAGTGACGATCGTTATCGCGGCGTACCGTTGGCCGCCATCGCGGACATCAAGCTGACATCCGAGTTTGGCTCAATCACGCATTTGGCAGGTCGGCGTATGAATGAAATTCAGGTCTACATTCCGGCTGGCATGTTACCGTCGAAGGTACTGGGACGGTTTCAAAAATTGCTGAAACAGAGTGGATTTGAAGCGCCGCCCGGTTACGACCTGCAGTACGGTGGTGAGGCCGCAAAACGTGACGAGGCCATCTCCAATCTGATGGCCAGCGTGGGAATCCTGTTGGTCCTGATGGTGGCCACCTTGGTACTTTCGTTCGGGTCGTTCCGCATGGCGTCGATCGTTGGTTTTGTCGGGGCGGCTTCCGTGGGTTTGGGAATGGGGGACGCTGTGGGCGTTTGGTTTTCCGTTCGGGTTCATGGCGATCATTGGCACCATGGGATTGATGGGCGTCGCGATCAACGACACGATCGTTGTGTTAGCGGCGATTCGTGGCGATGCTGCCGCCGCCGCAGGTGACCGGTCCGCGATGGCGGAGGTGATCAATCGTTCCACACGTCATATCATCTCTACTTCGTTGACGACCATGGCCGGGTTTGCACCGGTAATCATTGGAGGGGGCGGTTTCTGGCCGCCGCTGGCAGTCGCCATTGCCGGAGGCGTTGGTGGCACAACGATCCTGGCCCTGTTCTTTGTCCCGTCCTGTTATTTGCTGCTGATGTGCCGAATCAAGATCGAGACGGCAGTCGCTTGAGCCGAGATCTCAGGGCAAGTTTTTCAAGCCAACAGATCCGGATCTCATGGGCTCGTCGCTGATACTTGGCCGTTGTCGACGACAAAAAAGGAACTCTTAACACGATCCAATCAATGTTGACGACGATCGTATTGCCCGATCAACGGGTATTCCCGTCGTACGAAGTCGTGGTCCTATGCGACGCCCCACCATCCAAAAGTAGCCGAGACTTCTTTGCGATTTGCACGAAATCGGCGCGATAGCCGTCTTCGTCTGCGCCGCAATTCGATTTGGCTGTCGAAACTACCCAATCCAGGTCGGCCGTGCCGAGGAATTTTGAATCGCGAAGTAACATTCCGTAAACGACAACGGCGGCGGCAAATTGGAAATCGGCAGCGGTCTCGCTGAAGTGCTGGACCACAGGATTGTTGAATTGGATCTTGAACTCGTTACTGATGTTGGAATCGGGTTGTTTGTACCGCAACGCCATGACAAGTGCCGTATCCTCGTTTCCATCTTTGATAACGGACGTCACGAATTCTGATTCGGTCGTGGTGCGAGCTTGCGACTCAACTCCGGCCGGAACGATTTCATAGAACGCAGTAACCGTGTGCCCCGCGCCAATCTCGCCCGCGTCTTTGCTGTCGTCTTTGAAATCTTCGTTGGCCAACCGGCGATTTTCATAACCAAGCAACCGATAGGCCGCCACATGGGCAGGATTGAAATCAATTTGAATCTTTACGTCTTTGGCGATCGTGATCAGGTTCGCGCCCAATTCCCGTACAAAAGTCTTATGGGATTCGAGCATTGAATCGATATAGCCGTAGTTGCCGTTACCTTTGTCGGCCAGTTTCTCCATCGTCGAATCTTGATAATTGCCAGTTCCAAAGCCAAATACGCTGAGGAAGACATTTGATTTGGCTTTTTCCGTGATCAAGTCGACCAAGTTTGATTGGCTGGTCGTACCAACGTTGAAATCGCCATCCGTGCAGAGGACTACCCGATTGGTACCGTTCTTAAGCATGTTGCCGGAAGCGATCTGATAGGCTAATTCGATCCCTGCAGCGCCGTTGGTTGAGCCACCAGCTTGAAGGCGGTCGATCGCGTCGAGGATTTTTTGTTTCTCGTTCACCGAAGTAGATGGCAAGACGACCCCCGACGCACCTGCATAGACGACAATCGCTATCCGGTCATCGCTTTTGAGTTGGTCGACCAGCAATCGCATCGAAGATTGCACCAGCGGCAATTTGTTCTGCGCCTTCATTGATCCAGAAACGTCGAGCAGGAAAACGATGTTGCTGGCCGGTCGGTTTGCCGTTTCGATTTCGCGGCCCTTGAGGGCGACCCTCAAAAGTTGGTGCCTTTCGTTCCACGGGCATTGGGCTAAATCAAGATTCACGCTGAAGGGATGTTCGTCGGTCGGATGTGGGTAGTCGTAGTCAAAATAATTGATGAATTCTTCCAGCCGAACGGCTCCACGCGGCGGCAGTCGTCCTTCATTGACAATACGACGGACGTTTGCATAGGAGGCCGTGTCTACGTCGATCGAGAACGTCGACATGGGGTTTTGCAGCGTATCAAGGAACTCGTTTTCGACGATTGAGTCATAAGCTTCGCGGTTGATCGGTTCGAGTAGTTGATCTGATTCGGGCCCCTGATGAAGGCTTTCAGCGTTACGCGAATAGGAAATGCCGGTGCCGTCTCCCCCACAACCAGCCACAATTACGACCACAGCAAGGGTCGTGGCAATGACGGTTGCCGGTGCGAGAAACGGAATGGTGGCTTGAATCGAGCCTGTGCAAATTCTCTTAACCATCGTTTCGTCTCCGGTTGGTCCGCCGTCGATTGAAATCATGCACGTAATCGCGCGTTGCAATTTCTACGAAGAGGCCCGAAGAGAGTTCAAGAAAACTTGTCGCGCTGGATAACTTTCATTTCATAAATCTGTCCCCTTTGGCCAGTGACCGTCACAATGATGTGCCCGCATTCGTCAAATTCGTGCAAGATTTTTTGATACGTCACCCGGCAGATTCTGCCGCAGAGATCCGCTGGATTTATTGATGGAATGAGTTGGTGCCGAGGTGGTTTGGGGTCGGACGATTCCAGTGGAATTAGCGGAACAAGATCGACGTCAACACCGTTCAGGCGATTGGCAGGTTGGACCATTTTGGTTTCTGATCCATCCACTGTTCATAAGAACCGGTCATCCAATCCTCCAAGTCGGCACCCAGTCCATCGGCGACCCGGTTGATGTAGTTGAAATACGATATGACCTGTGCCGCCACGGTAATCTGTTCATCCGTTAATCCCAAATCTCGCAGGCGATCCACATCGTCGCCGTCCACCTTTCCAGGGATCAGCGTCAGATTCACCGCATATTCGCACAATGCGGTGTCAGTTGGGTCAAAGCCACATTGCCTGTAATCGAAGACAATTCGTTCCGCTGCAGCTTGGTTCCCGGATTCCAGACCGAAATCCCTGGCATGAGAAAGCGTTCAGTAGAAACAGTCATTCACGTTACTGACCACTGTCGCAATCATTTCGCGTTGTCCCGATGTTAGTCCGTTTTCTGACTTCATCAGAGAAATGTATAAGCCCATCGAGGCATTCGCGCTTGCTCCGTGCTGGCTCATGACACGAATAATGTTGGCGACATGACCTGCTCGCTTCATCGCGGCATGATAGATTCGAGCAGTGATGCCCTGCGCTTTTTCAATCTCAATCTGTTCAATGTAAGCCATTTTCTACATTCCGTGATTTCGAATTCACGCGGATGCTTATCGATGACCTTTCGGCCTCGCATCCCTTTTAACGATGGAATCCACTAACCGTTCTTTTGGCGTTCCGTTTGCCAGTTTTGGTATTTGAAAGGCAATTCAGGAATCAAACAACTGGCGGAATCCCTGCCGGGTTATTATCTTGGCGTTTTTCACGACGTGAAACAGGATTGATTGCATGAGCGACAGCCAACCATCGAAACCGGCCAAATCAGACAAAACCAGCGGTTTGGTGATTCGTGTTCTTGATCGAATCGAGTGGCTGGGAAACAAACTGCCGGATCCGGCGATCCTGTTTCTGATCGGAATGATTTTGACCTGGTTGTTATCAGCTTGGTTGTCGACGATCACTTTCTCGGAAACTATTCCAGGCAGCAGCGATCCGATTCAAATTGAAAACCTGCTGACATTCCCAAAATTCGCAACTTTCCTGGCTGGGATGGTTGAGGAATTTACCGGTTTCCACCCGTTGGGCGTCGTGTTGGTAGCCATGTTGGGCGTCGGCATCGCTGACTATTCCGGTTTTCTCAATGCATGCATGAAATCGTTACTGAACGTTGCGCCGGGGTTCATGTTGACGCCATTGTTGATTCTGGTCGCGATCATCAGCCACACGGCTGCGGACGCAGGCTATGTGTTGGTGATTCCGATTGGCGGAGTCATGTTCTACGCCGCCGGTCGGCATCCGTTGGCTGGGATCGCCGCAGCGTTTGCCGGCGTTTCGGGTGGATTCAGCGCGAACTTCATTCCCTCCGGTATTGATCCCCTGCTGGCCGGACTGACTCAAGCGGGTGTTTCGATCGTCGATGAGACTCGAACGGTCAATCCGCTCTGCAACATCTTTTTCACCGCAGCCTCCTCAATCTTGATCATTCTCGTGGGCTGGTTCCTGACCGACCGGATCGTGGAGCCCAGACTTTCCAAAGTGGCGATCGACGGGGATCCCAATGAGATGCCCAAGATTCAGGAATTGAGTTCACGCGACAAGGTGGCCATGTGGTTGGGACTTGGCTCCATTCTCGCTGGCGTTGTGGCATTGACATTGTGGGCTCTGCCGGCGGATTCATCATTGCGTGCCGCTGATGTCGATCGCACATTAACCTCCTTGCGGCCACCAGCCCCTTTGATGCAGTCAATTGTTCCGTTGATCTTTCTGTTTTTCGCTGTGCCAGGAATTGTTTACGGTTACGTCTCGGGGAATTTCAAGAACCATCGGGATGTTGTCAAAGGGATGAGCACGGCGATGGAGACAATGGGTTATTACCTGGTGCTGGTGTTTTTTGCGGCTCTGTTTATCGCAGCATTCCGTGATTCCAATATCGGCAACCTGGTGGCGATCAAAGGTGCGAATTTCATTCGCGAATCGGGCGCGCCACCATGGGTTACGATCATCGGAATTATCTTGTTGTCGGCGGTTGTTAACCTCCTGGTCGGCTCAGCGTCCGCAAAATGGGCGATGCTGGCTCCCATCTTCGTTCCGATGTTGATGTACGTGGGCATCTCACCCGAATTGACTCAAGCGGCCTATCGAGTCGGAGATTCAACGACAAATATTATCACTCCGATGATGCCCTACTTCCCCTTGGTGGTCGTTTTCTGTCAGCGCTATGTCAAGCAGACGGGGATTGGAACGGTGGCCGCGATGATGTTGCCATTCTCGGTGACCTTTTTGATTCTCTGGACGATGTTCCTGTTGGCGTACTGGGCCTTAGGCATGCCGTTGGGTTTCCAGGCCCCATACGAATACGTTCTGCCAACTTCGGTAGGTGGCTAGTGGCCATTGCCGTTTCTAGCTTAAAATCTGGTTGGCCTCGCTTCAACCTTTTCGTTTCAAACCTTTATGTCTTGACGGGAAAAGATGAAGCTACTAATCGGCCTACTGATTTCGTTCTTGCTCAGCATGCTCCAAGCAGATGCATGGTCCCAGGCCGTTCCGCAAGTGATTTTGGACGCCCCTCCCCCACTGACGACGAGCAAAAAGCTGCGGAGCAAATCGACGAAAAGCCTCTGCCATCCATTTCGGAAAAAACCAAAAAACTGACGCAAAACGCGGGTTTCTTCTCGTTTTACTGGGACCAACGCCAAGGAAAAATCTTTCTCCAAGTGGACAATTCGAGTACGGAATTCCTGTACGTTCATTCCTTGGCCACTGGCTTGGGGTCCAATCCCGTGGGGCTGGATCGCGGACAGTTGGGTAGCCAAAAAGTGGTTCGCTTTCAACGTGTCGGCCCCAAGGTTCTTTTGATCCAGCGAAACCTGCGTTTTCGGGCAGTCACATCCAATGAACCCGAGCGTCGAGCGGTCGAACAGTCGTTTGCCGAGTCAACCATTTGGGGCGGCAAGGTTGTCGCCGATAGCGACCAAGCCTATTTGATTGACGTTACCAGTTTGCTGTTGAGCGATGCTCACGGCGTCATTTCCAAACTGGCCGAAACCAAACAGGGCGAGTTTTCATTGGACGAAAAACGAAGTGCCGTTTATTTGCCTCGCTGCAAAACGTTTCCGGACAACACAGAACTGGAAGCAACGCTAACATTCGCTGGCAAAAAGCCAGGCACCCATGTGCGGCAAACCACTCCCACGCCAAACGCCGTTACGCTACGCCAACACCATTCCTTCGTCCGGTTACCCGATGCGGGCTATCAGCCGAGGCAATACGACGTGCGATGCCCAAGTATTTTTATCACGTTCGCGGACTTCGCGTCGCCACTGGATTCGCAGTTGGAACATCGTTGGATCGTTCGTCACCGATTGGTCAAGAAAGACCCCCAAGCGGAACTGTCTGAAGCCGTCGAACCGATCGTCTACTATGTCGACGCCGGTGCTCCTCCACAGATCCAACAGGCGTTGATGGACGGAGCCAGTTGGTGGAATGAAGCGTTTGAAGCCGCCGGGTTCCAAAATGCGTTTCAAGTCAAACTGCTACCGCCGGACGTCGATCCGCTGGACGTTCGTTACAACGTCATTCAGTGGGTCCACCGCAGCACGCGGGGATGGAGTTATGGGGGAAGCGTCCTCGATCCGCGGACCGGGGAAATCATCAAAGGTCATGTGACACTCGGATCATTACGCGTCCGGCAAGATCAACTGCTGGTGAACGGATTGCAGTCCGCCCAGGTACCAAATGTCAATTGCGCGTGTTGCGGCATTGTCGGCATCAGCGAAGAAGCGACTTTGGCCGATCTGGGGAGTGGCACCGATGCGCTGGCGGTTGCCTTGGCACGGATTCGACAGCTGTCGGCTCACGAAGTCGGGCATACGCTCGGATTTGTTCATAATTTCGCGGCCAGTACTTATGGCGATCGCGCGTCGGTGATGGACTACCCTGCCCCACGTGTCAAAATCACGGACGATGGCAAACTTGATCTGTCCGATGCGTATGGAGTGGGGATTGGGTCCTGGGACAAAGTCGCCGTCAAGTTTGCTTACCAACAGTTTCCCGAAAATGAATCGCAGCAGCTGAACGGAATTCTCGAAGACGCCGCAGCACGGCACATGATCTTCGTCACCGATGCCGATTCTCGGCCAGCGGGTGCGGCACACCCGCTTTCCAATCTTTGGGATAACGGAACCGATCCATTGGCGCAGCTGGCACACGTCATGAACGTACGCAAAATTGCGATCGCCAATTTTGATCGCATCACCTTTCCGGCGAGAACCACAACGGCCGATATTGCCCAATACTTCACGCCAATTTATTTGCATCACCGATATCAACTAAAAGCGGTTGGAAAGTTGATTGGCGGCCAGGTTTACCAGTACGGTTATGCAGGCGATAACGGACCTCCGAACCTGATGGTTCACCCGAAGATTCAACGGCAAGCGATCAAGGCGTTGATGGATACGATGCGGCCGCAACAGTTGGTGATTGGCCCGAAGATCCAGAAAGTCGTCAGCCCGCGACCGTACACTTCGATCCGTGACCGCGAGATGTTGCCAGCGCGGTCCGGCCGGATTTTCGATCCATTGGCGGCCGCACGGGTGGCGGTTGATTTGAGTTTGGACGAGTTGTTACAGCCTCAGCGATTGGCTCGTTTGTCCCTGCACGCCAGAACGGACGGCGCATTCTCGCCCCAAGATCTGGTCCAACGAATCATCATGGAAACATGGGGTGAAATGTTTCCGGGAGACCGAAGCGTTGAAATCATTCAGATCTCTCAGATTGTACGTGAAGCCGTGACGGAGCGACTGATTTCCCTTGCCGACAGTCCCGTCGTCTCGTTGGAGGTTCGTGCTTCGGCATTATCGGGTTTGTACCAGATCCGTCAGTATGCCGACGATCTGGCAGATCCTGCAGAACAGTCTTTCCGCTTGCTCCAACAAAGGCAACTCAGGCTGTTTCTCGAACGGCCCTTTGCAAAATTTCCGGAGGCTCAACCGATCCCAATACCACCCGGGGATCCGATCGGAAGTGGGAATCGCTGAGCTGAAATTCCGCGAATGGACGAACCGACCCAGGGAGTGAAATGGCAAGACGACAGATTTCGACCGGTTCCGATTTTGAAAAATCGGCAGGCTATTCGCGCGCCGTGGTCCTTGGCGATTGGTGTTTTGTATCGGGCACGACCGGCTATGACTACGAAACGACGATCATGCCGGAAGACATCCTGGAGCAAACGAGTAATTGCCTGTCCACAATCGAGGCGGTACTTGAGGAGGCTGGATTCTCGGTCAGCGATATCGTTCGAGTCCGGTATTACATCACGGATGCAGGGAACGCAGAAAAAATCTTCCCCGTACTGGGAGAGGCATTTGGCGAAACCAGGCCTGCCGCCACGATGGTCGTCTGCGATCTAATCAAACCCGAAATGAAGATCGAAATTGAAGCGACCGCGATGAAGAATTGAGCCGCCGCGGGACGCGCGTCGATCAACAATCGAATACGTGAATCGTTGCCGGATAAGGCGCCAAAGCAAACCTGATCTTCGCGGCACCAGCTACTTGTCAAGCAGCTTTGCGATTTCATCCTTGACCAAATTCGTATCGGCGGACAAATATCGAGGCGGGTTGGCAAATTTGCAGTCAACTCCTTGGAGATTTGATTCGTGATAGCCGACCTTGAAATCCGTAAATTTCAATCCGTGAGCTGTGCTGATGACCACGGTACGATGGCTCGGTTTGATCTGTCCGCGGGCAACCAGTTTTTCCAAAACGGCCAATGCGACCCCGGTATGGGGGCAGGTGAACATGCCCGTCAAATCAGCTTTGGCGCAGGCGGCAGCAAGTTCGTTTTCCGTCGCCTGTTCGACAATGCCATCCGTTTCCTGAATCGCTTTAACGGCCTTTCGGTAGCTTACTGGGTCGCCGATTCGAATCGCGTTGGCCAGAGTTTCACCGGCGGTGACGGAGATCTTGTCTTTAAAATCCTGTTGGTAAGATTGATAAAAGGGATCAGCCTTCGCTGCCTGGGCAGCAACCAGCCGAGGCATTTTGGTGATCAGGCCAAGGTCTTTCATGAGTTGGAAACCCTTGTGAAGCGCGCTAATGTTGCCCAGATTGCCGACCGGAATTACGATCCAGTCCGGAATCTCCCAGTCGAACTGTCGACAGATTTCAACGCCGACTGTCTTCTGCCCTTCGATTCTCAGACTGTTCATCGAGTTGGCAAGATAGACACTGTTGTCCTGAGTGACTTCCTGAACGATTTTCATGCAACCGTCAAAGTCGGTATCCAATGCCATAACGTGGGCGCCATTGGCAACTGGCTGAATCAGCTGCGCCGTGCTGACTTTCCCTGCCGGCAAGAAAATGATCGCAGGGATTTCAGCATAAGCGGCATAAGCCGCGAGCGCCGCGCTGGTGTCCCCCGTACTGGCGCAGGCCACTGCTTTGACGGGATTGTCTTCCATGGTCATCATTTGCTTGACGACACTGACCAGGACGGTCATCCCAAGATCCTTGAAACTTCCTGTATGGCTGTTTCCGCAAAGTTTGATCCAAAGGTCAGGCAGACCAAGCTGTTTGCCAAGCCGGTCTGCCCAAAAGAGGTTAGTGTTGCCTTCACACATGCTGACGACGTTTTCGTCACGGAGGTCCGGGATGACCCATTCCCGCATTGCCCAAACGCCGCTGCCATAAGGCCAGTTGGTCGTGCTCGCGCGAGAATCAAAAAGCTGCTGCCATTTGTAGGCGATATGCTGCTTCAGAGGTTCCCGCTCGTGGTGGACTTCCAGCAACGAATCGCATTTCGGACAGCGGTACCTGACCTCGTAGATCGAGTACTTACCATCGCAGCCGTTAAAGCACCGAAAGTAGGTGGTTAGATTGGCGGTTTCGACAGGCAGATGGGGGGCTTGAACTGACATTGTTATCGGATGTTTGGAACATGAAGAAAGCGTAACGCGGCCCCGAAAGTTTACCTGCCATGGAGTGCGAACGGCAACCGCGAGGCCAAATCAGGGAACCGATTGGGATGGATCACTCGCTGGAACTCAGGGTTTCCTCGCGGGCGTTGGCTTTTTCCTCGTCAAGGCGGCTCTTGAATCGAGGATGAACCAGGAACATGAGTTTCCTTGGCATCCACTGGGAATCAAGTACCTCCGGTGATTCGACACTGCGGCAAAGCTGACATTGGGCAAGTTTGAGTTTGGATTTTTGCTTAACGGTTTTGTTTCCGGCTTCGTCTTCCGATCCGTGCATCATGATGGAAACGATCCAGCCAATGGGTCCCAAGGCAAAATGCAGAAAAACCGCCAGCAACAAAGCGCCGCAGCCATCGCCTTCTTTTCCTGGCGTTTGCACCAGCTCAACATGTCGCACGATGACACGCTGGTCCGTGAACATGCCGCAAGAGCAACAAATGTCTGGCATGGGATCATCGGGAGAGATCCAGACATACTCAGATTGTGAATCCCTTGGCAGGTGCATGGTGAGAATCGGAAGTCAATTGTCTTGTTTTCGCAATCGTTCTTTATTCTACCACCGAGGTCAATCTTCGATGGTTAACGGAATCTGTCGTGCAGCACCGACCATTCGACCGGAGTCTGGATCGGTTGCAAAACGGACGTGATTCGAGGGGCAAAGTCTGCCGTGGGAGGCAACAGGACGCTCATTTGGAATTTGAGCCTGAAAGTTGCGACCGATCGTGAATGACTTGGATTCGGATGGCTTCAAGCTGATCGTTCCAGGCCTGCTCAAGTTGCCCTGCTCTCTCGGAGTACCGGCCAACAAGGTTTGCTTGTTCCGTCGGATCAACGCTCATATCAAACAATTCCCACGGCCCATCTTTGGCGGCCACCAGTTTAAAGTCGTCAACCCGGATCGCCCGGTTGCCCTCGTGGAACCACCACAAAGAATCACGTTTGATCTCAACGTTATCGGTGATTGCCGGAAGCAGGCTGCGCCCCGCAAACGGCGGTGCGTCGTCGGTGAACTTGATCGAAGCTTCTGGAGCATCCACCAGATCCAGCACGGTTGGAACGATGTCGACCACATGGCCGACGGTTGACCTCAACTCTCCCCGATCAGAAAGTCCCGCGGGCCAGTGAATGATCAGCGGCGTATGAGTGCCACCTTCGTGAACCCAAGTCTTGTGACGTCGAAATGGTGTATTGCAGGCGTTCGACCAACCGGGACCAAGACAAAGGTGGGTCTCCGCGGAACCGGGGGTCGCTTGCGGATCGTGACCATCGGATCGAATCATGATTTCAGCGCTGGCACCGTTATCCGACAGAAACATGATCAGTGTATTGTCCAACTGGTCCATGATCAGCAGTTGATCGAGAACGCGGCCAATTTCGATGTCAAGGCGGTGAATCATGGCGGCATGCACTTCCATTTTTTCAGCCTGAAACTGTTGCTGGGCCGAGGTCAGCGCGTCCCAAGCGAGGGGGCGATTGATTTCGCCAGGCCCCAACTGTTTGATGGCATCAGGAAACTCGTAGGGAGGACCGACAGACGGTTCGACTTTGGACAGTCTTCCGGATGCGATTCCCAGGGATTGAATTTTCTGCCATCTTTGCCGACGAATCTCATTCCAGCCAACGTCGTACTGGCCTTGATAGACGGCGATATCTTCGGGCAACGCGTGTAACGGAAAATGCGGCGCAGTAAACGCAAGGAACTGAAAGAATGGTTTTTCGGGATGCTCGGCTTGATGTTCCTGCAAGAACTCTATGGCGTGGTTCGCAATCGCGGTTGTTGCATAGTAACCCGTTCCCGGTTTGACTGGCGGCAGTTTTACATCATCTTTCCAATGGACTTTTGGATTGAAAAAACGACCATGATCTTGCAACCGGTAGGACCGGTCAAAACGGCCCGTGCCAAGTGCTTGTCCGTCAAGGTGCCACTTGCCCGAATGGTAGCAACGATAACCGAGTGGCTTCAGTCTTTCAGGTAACATCGGGGCCCAGGGCGGCCTTGGACCGCGCTTCAAAAGCGGTTCACCTGGTACCAGGTCAAAACCAACCTGCTGCGCGTAATATCCTGTGATCAGCGCCGCTCGCGTTGGCCAGCAGCGACCCGTATTGTAGAAACTTGTGAAACGCAAGCCGTTGGTCGCCAGCCGATCCAGGTTGGGCGTGTCGATTTCACCGCCGAAACAGCCGACATCGGAAAATCCAAGATCGTCGGCAAGGATTACGAGCACATTGGTTTGAGTTCTGTCTTCGGCCGGCAACGCCGCCGCGCACGAGGACCCCAACGCCGTCAGGGCAAAACAAACTGTAAAAATCCTGTTCATGTCATGCACCCGAATTTCTTTGGTATCTGTTTCCCACGGCACGGTGTGAACTGTATTGCTGGCGAGCTGCCAACTTTTTGACTGCTTTACTACCCCGATTGGACGCTGCTCGAAAGTCCATGTAAACCGCCCGCGCGCGGTAACTTGGATACGAACCGCAATCTATCTCCGACTGGCCAAATCAAGCTTTGCCCACATCAATGCTGTCGGCGGAATTCAGAACCCGGCCCTCCATGCCTCCACTTACAAACAGAGCCTGTCCGGTGATATGACCAGCCAGCCGGTTCGAAGCGAGAAACAAAATGGCGTTGGCGATGTCATCGGGCGATGCGAATTTTCGAAGTGGGATGGTCTGCAACGCCCGAATCATGGCCTCTGAATCATTCTGGAACTTTCGCGCCATGGGTGTCATCGTCCAGCCTGGGCAAACCACGTTGATGCGGCCGGCAGGAAAGATCTGCGGGATCTCATTCTTTAACGATTGAAGCAGGCCTCCCATCAAGCCACTTTTGGCCGCGGCATAATCACCATGGTCGGCCTCTCCGAAATGCCCGGCAGTGCTGCCAATCATCACGATCGAAGGATCAGAAATCCTGGCCATCTCGCATTGTCGCAGAAATTCGCGGGCACTTAGAAAAACGCTGGTCAGATTGTTGGCGATCGTCTGCTGCCAGCGTTGCACCGACATCCGGCTGATCGGCTCTACCTCAGCCGGCCAATCGCCCGCATTGGCAATCAGAATCTGGGTGGGACCAAGGTCCGATGAAGCCTGCTTAAACAAATGGTGCACGGCGGTTTCATCCGTTAAATCCGCCTGGACAAGCGTCGCCTTGGTTCCATCAGCCAGTTCCGACCGCAGCTGACGGGCGCGCGATTCCCCACGATTGTAGTGGACCACGATGTTCGCTCCTTCCGCAGCGAAACACCGGGCTACGGAGGCACCAATCCCGCCGCTGGCGCCCGTGATGATGACGTTTTTGCCGGTGAATCCAGCGTCCATTTCGAAACCCCCTGGTCACAGCTTTTCGTGAAGCATTTACGTTACCAGATTTGGGGATGCCAAACGATCAGCGCGACGCGGGAACTATTCGATATGGTACTTTTCCAACAGCCGATAAAGCGAGCGTCGGTTGATTCCCAGTGCCCTGGCCGCCTTGGTTTTGTTTTTGCCGTGGCGATTGTAGGTTTCTTCGACGTGGATTCGATTCAGTGTTTCCAAATCGACTTCGTCGTGAATTGCGGCGGCCAGTTTTTCTGGCTCCGATTCGAAAATGGCGCTGGGTAGATTCTTCAATTCGATGCGGTTGTCCTCGGCCAGCACCTTGGCCCTTTCCAGTGCATTGTGCAATTGCCGGACGTTACCGGGCCAACTGTAGCTGTTCAGTCGCTGCATTACGTCATCGTCGATGATCCATTCGTCGCCGGCGAATTTTTCGGCCAATCGTTGGATGTCTCCGGTTCGTTGTCGCAATGGAGGCAAAGAGATTCCCAGCACGTTAATTCGGTAAAACAGATCTTCCCGGAATTTTTTGTCTTTGACTTCCTGTTCCAGGTCCCGGTTGGTCGCTGCGATCAGGCGTACATCCACATGCCGTTCGGTAATCGAACCGACTCGACGCATGGATCCATCTTCGAGGACCCGCAAAAGTTTGGCTTGCAGCGAGCCACTCATTTCGCCGAACTCATCGATAAACAGGGTACCGCCATCAGCGATTTCAAATAGGCCGGGTTTGGCGGCGACAGCTCCTGTAAAAGAGCCTTTTTCATGTCCGAACAATTCGCTTTCCAGAAGCTGTTCCGCCAGCGCGGCGCAATTGATGACAACCAGCGGTTTGTCGGCCAACGAACTGGATTTGTGAATCGCGCGGGCCACCAGTTCTTTGCCGGTTCCGCTTTCACCCTGGATTAAGACTGGTTTGCTCGAGGCAGCGGTTCGCTCGATCAATCGAGCGACCTCCAGCATCGCAGGCGACTGTCCAATCAACTCATCCCCAGGGACTTGTCGCTTGATGACTTCCTTCAGCTGTTTGTTTTCCTTTTCCAGTTGGTGCGTTTCACACGCTCGTTTGATCAAGCGGGCAAGATTGTCAATTTTGACGGGCTTGGTAAGGAAGTCGTAGGCACCTTTCTTGATCGATTCGACGGCGTTTTCGATTGTCCCGCCGCCAGTGAGCATGATCACTTTGGGCGCGGGATCCCGTTTCATGAATTGTTCGAGAGCGCGCAGTCCATTCATGCCGGGCATGTGGATGTCGAGCACAACCACGTCGAACTTGCGGTTGGTGGAGACGTTCAGCGCCTCTTCGCCGTCTTCAGCTTGCTCGACGCGGAATCCCAATCGGTTGAAGTAACGACAAGCGGATTCGCGAAAGTCAGCCTCATCGTCCACGATGAGAAGATCGATGTCGACGGGTTCATCGGTCTTTCGGGTACTTACCGAAGTCATTTCCTTGCTTTTCTTTTTGATACTTGGAATTTCATGAGGTACTACTTGAACGGCCATTTTATCACCCTTGGAGTCTGGCAAGAATGTCCAGAGACGAAAGGACGCCGACGGGACGCTCTGAATCGTCGAGGACAATCAAGTGATGTATTTGTTGCTGGCACATGATCCTGGCGGCATGAAGAAGTGGTGTCACACCTTCTACCGTTTGAACGCCGGTCGACATGTGACGTTGGACCTCATCAAACGGATGAGGAACCAACTCGATTCCGCCACCGGAACTTCGCTCCGATACGTCGTATGACATCCCCTGGTCCAGCCGCGAATCCATTTTCGAGAGTTCGGATTGAAATCGAACCAGATCGTGGCTGGTAATGATGCCAATGCACTTGTCCCTTTCATCAACGACCGGCGCGGAATGCAAGTGATGCTGCCGAAACAACGTCGCGACTTCTTCCAGCTTTTGAGTGGGCGAAACGGTCACCTCAACCACATTCATCGCGTCCCTGACGGTCGTGCTGTCCAGTTCCGGCATGGTGTTCATCGCTTTTCCTATCTGTGCGGTACGTCCGCAAACTTTTGACTGTTCTGGCGCTGACGAAGCACCAGTACGGGACACTCAGCATGCCGCATTACGGAAGTCGCAACGCTGCCCAAAATACGTGCCAAACCTCGTCGCGCGTGGGTTCCCAACACAATCAGCGAGGGCGAATGTTTCCGGACAAACTCAAGGATTCTCTCCGAAGGCGTGCCCGACAAATGATGATAGTGAACTTCAAGTCCTTCAATATTCGGTTCAATTTCCCGGAGCCGCCGGTTGTCCGAGATCATAACTTCCGGCGATCCGAGGTAGGCTGGCCATGCGGCATTGGCTGGATCGGGAAACAGTGTTACGTGGACAAGATCCAGCGCTGCATCGAAATGGCGTGCAAACGTCGCAGCCAAATCAACGACTTGTTGGTCATAGTCGTTAACATCGATGGCACAGATTATGTGGTTCTTTTTCATCTCGTTATCTTTTTCCCAGTATCGAAACCGGGCCAAGCGGACTCCGCTATGCCGGTTGCGGTACGTGCGAGTCCGATTTAACCGCCAATACAGGACAGTCGGCGTTTCTAACAACGGCCTCCGCGATACTCCCCATGATGGCTCGACGAAATCCGGTGCGGCCGTGAGTTCCCAGCACGATCAAATCGATCCCATGATCATTGGCATAATTCGCGATGCTGGTGCCCGGTGATCCGATCTCGATGATGTAAGAGGCCTTAATCCCAGCGACCGTCGGTTTAACTTCTTGCAGCCGTTTGCGATCTTCCGCTTCTTCGAGTTCCACATTCGCGTAAGAATAGGTTGCGAAGGGTACATCCGGTTGCATCACATGAAGATAGACCAGTTCGGCCCCAGAAGCCTGGGCCAGCACGGACGCGTATTCGTTTGCAGCCTCGTTAAAGTCCGAAAAATCAATCGGACATAGAATTCGTTTGAAATTCATCATTGGCTCTCCGACTTCCGAATTGGTTCAAACCCTCCGGCAGGCAAAGCACGATCGAGATACAAGCCCGCAACTGCGAAAGGCATCTGCCCTGATGCTTAAAAGCAACCGGCATGCCAAACGGGTTTCCGTTGATCCGATAGGCAATCAAAAGAAAAAGTCGACAACTTTCGACTGCTCCAAAGCGAATTCACCAATTGAACGCCAGTTACCCACCATCCCACGGGAATGGTGCCGTGCGAAATCGCGCGCTGGACATGTCTTAAACGTTAACGGGGCCGAGACTGGAAATCTGTCCTGCGCAGGTGGTGTGCAAGCAATCGTTCGGCGGGATTGGCCAAGTCTTTAGCCCGTTCATCGCCTGTTCGGTTCTCATTGGGGCCAATGTCGCCATGAATACTGGTCACCACGATTCGATTTTCGATACGATCCACCCCTGGGAGCTGACGCAGGATTTCCTGGGCCACCTGTTTTAGGAAATACGAAGGAAGCCGACCATTTAGCTGCAGGCAACCATCGTCAATTCGGCATTTGACCCACTTGGAGCGTCCACGGAAATAGGGATGACACTCAAGCAACTCATTCGCTTGTGCCTCAACAGGATCGTTCATCTTCTTTTCGGCGACCTGAGTCTTCATATTTCGGCTCCCAAATAGGATGCGTAGGAATGGAACCTGCGACGGTGAATGAAGACATACTGATCCTCATGCCCTTTTCAGAAGTGCAATCTACATGCCCGTGGCGATTGGAGCGTCGCTTATCCGGTAAAACTCGTCTCTTGCCTTGCTAACAGGTTGTTGACCTGCATGCTGATGGGACAGGATCGCACACCGATGCGCAAAAATCGGGCAATTTTTTTCATCGCCCTCCTTCATTCCGCTGCAAATTCGACGTTACTTTTGACTGGAAAACCACCGCTACAGCCCGATCATTGCCAGTACATCGGAAACCTGCGAAAGAAGGCGATGAACGCGAGGATGGTTGGATTTGAAACTCATCACGCGGTCGAGAAGGTGATGTTGTTCCACATTCGATTTCTCCTCCTCGGGCAACTCTCTGGCCCGATCGAGCAGTGCCCCGGCATCGGTAACCAACTGGCCGAGCGCGTCGATCGTTTCATCATCCACTCGATCTGCGAACTTCAAGTCGTCGTTAATGACTACCAGCTCTCGGTGCAAATCTCGTAGCTTGATGAGTACTTCGGTATTTGACATTGAATGGACTCCTGGAATCTGGAGATGTTGCCGCTGTCCATTGAGCGATCAGGAAATCTGGGCCATTAAGACCACGTAATTGTGACCCTGCTTCTTTGCGCATCTGGGGCACGTCGTGTAGTAAAAATAGAGCGTTTCAAACCGTTGATTTTGGGAAACGACAAATTCCTGCATTGCGCGGATCCACTTTGTTATGTCTCGGAAAGGGCCGTCAAAAACCTTGCAGAGAAAGTTGCCGGAAAGAGTGACATTGGTTGCTCCGGGGACATCTTTCTCGACGGCGATGTAAACATCGGAGCCCCAAAGCGAGTTTTCGTCGGTGATGACAATCATTTCATCGCCACCGGCACCTGCGGCTGCAATTTTGGCTTGGTTCCGTTTCATGACGGTCGAGAAATTCAACGGGACGTGTAGAAAACTGCGGACTCTGTCCTTGATGAATTTCTTGTTGTCCCAGGAAACCTCTTTTTGATCCCATGGTTGCGGGTCGAATTTCGGACAGCATTCAGCTGCGACGTCGTTCATGAACACACCCTTCTTCGTCAATCGGTCTCGAGTCATCGGCCAATCGGTCTAACTCCTCGACGGATAAATTGCTGAGATCCGGACCGGTTATCTTGGAATTCGCCACAGCCATCAGAAGTCAGGAACCGGACTTTATTGACTAATGGGATGGAATCGAAACAGCATCTTATATGCCAACCAATGATTTCTCCCGTGATCAGAGAACTACGAAGACACCACCGGATTTCGCAGGGAACGATTGGATAATCCGCGTCCCATAGCGCGCCGATTGGCACGAGTTTCTCCGAAAATGCTTCAAAGATTTGTGACAAGCAAAGAAAAATACGGGGGTTTTTCAAGTCACGCGCAGTATTGCGACATCCGACGGAAAACGCAGAATTAGCGATGTAGAATTCGGAGCGGTAGCACAAATCGTTGCACAACCGGACTACGCCGTTGGCTTTTTGACTTGGTTAAACTTTTTATGACGTTCATAGCAGCTCGCAACATCGCGCAAGCGTTTCAGACTTTCGGAAGCTGCGGAGGTCGAATTGAGAGAGGCGCTATTTATTCCGCCCGCTTCGATTTTGTCGAATATATTTGTGACACCGAACACAGTTCAGCGTCACCTCGAAATATGCCAGCGTGGCGCCGTCAAGGTTGTTTTCATGCGCCGCTTCCCTTAACCGCCCAGCGCTATTTCGAAATTCGCTGCTCAGGTTCAGGTAGGATTCAGTTTGAATCACATTCCAATCAGCTTCTCGGGCCAACAGCATCATATCCTGTGCGCTCTTGCTGATCTTGTCAAAATCTTCGGTTGCCAAACCTTCGATAATCTGTCGAGAGCTGTCAAGTTTTCTCTTCATGAACTTGGAGGTGTCTTTCTGGTATTCCGATTGATCCTGAAAGCTGCAAATTGCGGCGCCCGCGCTACCTATCACCAAACAAAAAATAGCCAAAATCTTAAACAACATGGTTCACCTTCCCATAAAGCAGATTCAAATATCCAGGATGCATACGATTTCGCTACGTCGCCGACCCAAGACAAGCAAGCACCGCAGCAATGCCGACCATAAGAGCGTTTCCATTCCTGATCATTGCCACCGACGGAGTTGGCAAATCCGAACGAAATCACAATCTTGGAATCAAAGCCTGTACTCGAAACAACGGCCAGGTTGGTGACGCTTGAGTCGACCAAACCTGGGACGAACCGCTGGGCCCACGGTGTTCTGCCTTTCCATCGAATCTTTGGGCAACGGCCTCAGCAGCGAGCGAATGTTCAGGATCTGAAGTCATGTGTTTTTTATAAGCAACCGATATGCCACTGTGCCAATATGTCGCCGATTGAACGTTTTCGTCGCTATGTATAATCTACGGAAATTGCATCTAGGCCATCCTGGAAGATGGATTCGTGATGGCGAGTCAGTCTGCCGTCGGGATGGGCTGTGACTGAGACTTGAGGCCGTCATCCACCTACGTCGTTGGAACGCGCGCCAACGTGTGCCGATCCGCACGCGGAGGCAAAAAGTTGCGAAACATTGGACGATTTGATCGTTTTTTGTGACGCTTCAATGCAAGAGTTTCTAACTTGTGCAGACCAAAACGACATGGCAAGTGAATTCCAGGTTTACTGGCATTGGGTTTGCTTTACCTCGGTCTCGTTTGGTACCAATGTAATTAATCATTTCATTTCATTTCATACCCCAATTCAATTAGTCCGCTATGAACGAGTCTTCGAACGCTGCCGGTTCGTCCACTTCCGCTCCTCAAACCTCCCAAGTCAAAACCCCGGAACCGGTTCTCGAAAGTTTTTCGTACGATGACGGTATTGTGCGGATGTTTGCGTTGGCCACCCTGGTCTGGGGGCTGGTTGGAACCGTGGCAGGTTTGCTGATCGCGTTTCTTTTGCCGTTACCGCAGTTGTTCGAATATTTGGCCAGTCGAGGATGGGACGTTGAGTTCATTCGTTCCATCGTGGCGATTGAATATTTTTCGTTTGGCCGCTTGAGGCCGGTCCACACGAACGCCGCCATTTTTGCGTTTGCGGGGAACGCCATTTTTGCGGCGGTTTACTATTCCACCCAGCGACTCTGCAAGACACGGATGTGGAGCGACATGCTGAGTCATCTGCACTTCTGGGGCTGGCAGTTGATTATCGTTGCTGCGGCAATCACTTTGCCGCTGGGAATCACCCAAAGTAAGGAATACGCCGAACTTGAGTGGCCCATCGACATCGCGATTGCGTTGGTTTGGGTGGGCTTTTTCGGCGTCAATTTTTTCATGACGCTGATGAGGCGTCGCGAACGACACATGTACGTCGCGTTGTGGTTTTACATTGCGACCATTGTGACCGTGGCCATCCTGCATGTGTTTAACAACCTGGTCGTCCCCTCCAGCCTGTTCAAGAGTGTTCCCATCTACGCGGGTGTGCAGGATGCCATGATGCAATGGTGGTACGGGCACAATGCGGTGGCGTTTTTTCTTACGACTCCTTTTTTGGGTCTGATGTACTACTTTTTGCCCAAAGCCGCGGAACGACCTGTTTTTTCCTACAAGTTGAGCATCATTCACTTTTGGTCGCTCGTATTCATTTACATCTGGGCCGGTCCCCACCATTTGCACTACACGTCGATCGCCGTCTGGGCGTCTTCGCTGGGTATGGTCTTTTCGCTAATGCTGTGGATGCCAAGTTGGGGCGGGATGATCAATGGGCTTTTGACCCTGCGAGGTGCATGGCACAAAGTCGCCGTCGATCCGGTCCTGAAATTTTTCGTCGTGGGCGTGACCTTCTACGGCATGTCAACGTTTGAAGGCCCGATGCTTTCGATTAAGAGCGTTAATTCGCTCTCGCACTATACCGACTGGACGATTGCACACGTGCACGCAGGCGCGTTGGGTTGGAATGGATTTATGACGTTCGGCATGCTGTACTGGATGCTACCCCGAATTTTCCAAACCAAATTGTGGAGTACCAAGATGGCGACCTGGCACTTCTGGCTGGGCACGCTGGGCATTCTGCTATACATCATCCCGATCTATGTTGCGGGATTGACTCAGGGTTTGATGTGGCGAGCTTTTGACGCACAAGGCAATCTGGCCTATCCCGATTTCGTCGAGACCGTGAATGCGATTCTGCCAATGTGGTGGGCGCGCGTCGGTGGCGGCGTGTTGTATGTTGGCGGCGTGGTTCTGCTGGGCATCAACTATTACATGACCTGGAAAACTCGACCGAAAACGTACGTCGTCCCGGTGGTGCAAGCCGCACCGTTGTCCAAGGACTACCGGGATCCGCCGAAACCCGCTTCGCGACTGAAAGACGCCCCGGTGCTCGATGTTGCCAGGAAGGTTGATATCTGGGAGCAAGGTCAATGGCACCGTGTTTGGGAACGACTGCCAATTCGATTCACCGTTTGGGTCACGATTTCCGTTCTCATTGCTTCCGCGTTTTCATTGTTACCGACTTTTTTGATCCGCGCTAATGTGCCGACGATTGATACCGTCAAACCGTACACACCATTAGAACTGGCAGGACGGGACATCTACATTGCCGAAGGGTGTTACAACTGTCACTCGCAAATGATTCGACCCATATTTGCGGAAACGGAACGCTACGGAGAGTATTCGAAACCGGGTGAGTCCATTTACAACCGTCCTTTCCAATTCGGCTCTCGGCGGATTGGTCCCGACATGGCACGCGAAGGTGGCAAGCAGTCACACTTGTGGCATTTTGAGCATTTTCATGAGCCGTCGGCGATGACCAAGGGAAGTGTGATGCCGGCATACCCTCATTTGAGAACGAAGAAACTGAACTTCGGATCCATCCCTGCTCGCATCTGGGCGGCCGCCGCGTTAGGGGCGCCATACGATCGGGCGCTGAACGAATCAGAAGAAATGGCCCGCGAACAAGCGAAACTGATCGTCAAAGAACTCGTGGAACAAGGCGGCCCGGCGACGGTCGAAAACAGTTCCGGCGAGAAAATCGCTTTGGAAGAGACCCAGGTGATCGCTCTGATTGCTTACCTGCAGCGAGTGGGTACGGACCTGTTTGCCACACCGGAAGTTGTTGTCGAAGAGACGGAGGTCGTGACAGAGGTTGAAACCGAAACGGATGGGGCGAGCGCTGCCGGTGGCGATGGCGACACCAGTTCAAATTAGCGAAATAACCAGGAATCCACAATGATCAAACAGGTCTTGGAACAGATGAACGCCGCCGTGTTTGCGGAACTTGCGTTATTGATGTTTGCGATTATTTTTGTCGCGATCGTGGCGCGGACATTGTTGACTCGAAGTGAAACTACCAACCGACAAGCCAACATTGTTTTTGGCGACAACGCGGAGGATCAAGCATGAGTAGTGAGACGATTACGGAACCGGTCATGGAAGAAAACTTGACCGACCACAGTTACGACGGAATTCAGGAGTACGACAATCCGTTACCCGGTTGGTGGAAGTTTTTGTTCTGGGTCTCGATCTTTTTTGCTCCAATCTATTTCGCATTTTTTCACCTGGGCGTCGAACGATCCATCCATGAAAAATATGAGCAAAATATGGCGCAGATTTTCGAATTGCGATTTGAGGAAATCGGGGAACTGAAACCCGATCGAGCAACCTTGCTGGAGTATCTGAACAAACCGGAATGGCTGGCCGTTGGCAAAGTCGTGTACAAAACCAACTGCGTAAGTTGCCACGGTGCCGATGGCGGAGGTTTGGTCGGCCCCAACCTGACGGACAAGAACTGGATTAATGTCCGCAACATCGAAGATATCGCCAAAGTGATCAACGAGGGGGCTGCCAATGGCTCCATGCCCGCATGGCAAAACAGGATCAGTCATCCGAACCAACGCATTTTGACGGCAGCCTACGTCGCCTCACTTCAAGCTAGTCCGGTCGCCGGCAAACCGATTGACCCGGCCAAGGACAAAATTGTAATTGAATCATGGTCTGAGTAATCGGGCTCTCAAGCCGATCCCAAACCTCACCGTTTACCTCAGAAGGTTCTCCTACTTGAAAAGTGAACCTGAGGTCTGATGATCCCGACGAGGCCTGCCCACCGTTGCCTTTTTGGCGTAGATGCAGATTTCGTTTTAAAATTTATGGCAGAAAAATGACTTCTTCAATTCTCGAACCCGAAGAACACGTTCTCAGCACGCTTGAGAAGGACGGCTCGAGACGTTGGCTAAAACCGAAACTCAGTAAAGGGAAGTACCTGACTCAACGGCGGTGGTTGGCGTATTTGTTAATTGCCATCTTCACAATCGTGCCGTTTCTCGAAATCAATGGCAAGCCTTTGGTTTTGCTGGATATCGTTCAAAGACGATTTACCATATTGGGCTTTACGTTTTTACCCACGGATACGGTGCTGCTGGCGATCTTCATGGTGGGCCTGCTGCTTACCGTATTTCTGTTCACTGCCCTATTCGGTCGCATCTGGTGCGGCTGGGCCTGTCCGCAAACGGTCTACATGGAGTTTTTATTTCGCCCCATTGAACGTTTTTTCGACGGCACCGTCGGTCGCGGTGGACTGAAGAAAAGCGTTCCTGCCTGGAGAACGGTTGCCAAATACATCGTTTATTTTTTCATTTGCGTGTATTTGGCCAATACCTTCCTCGCCTATTTCGTCGGTGTCGATGAATTATGGAAATGGGTCCGGCAGTCCCCATTGGAGCACCCAGTTCCGTTTCTTGTGATGTCATTCGTGACGTTTGCAATGATGGTGGATTTCTGTTTTTTCAGAGAACAGCTTTGCCTGATCGCCTGCCCTTATGGTCGGTTTCAATCGGTTCTGCTGGATCAAAACTCATTAATTGTCGCCTATGACGAACGCCGCGGTGAACCCCGTGGGAAAGCCAAAAAGAAGCAGCCTGGCCAGGATTTGCCAGTCCTGGGAGATTGCATCAACTGCGGCAATTGCGTGACGACCTGCCCGACCGGCATCGATATTCGAAATGGATTGCAGATGGAGTGCATCAACTGCACCCAGTGTATTGACGCCTGCAATCTGGTCATGGACAAGATTGGTCGTCCGCGAAACCTGGTTCGCTATAGTTCTCAAGCCTACGACCGGGGAGAAAGATCCGGCTTATTGCGGGCCCGCACGATCATTTATCCGATTTTGTTGCTCGGTATCGTAACGGCGTTTGTGACCGTGTTGCTGGCCAGCAAGTCGTTCGATGCCGTTCTGTTGCGTGAGGTGGGCAACCCCCACACGATGACCGAGGACGGCCGAGTTCGAAATATCCTGAAGTTGAAATTGACCAATCGCGGTGATCAGGAAATGAAGTTCAATGCGTCCGTGCTGCAGCCTGAGAACGCCGAGTTGAGCCTGCGAGAAGATGCCATGAAGTTATCGCCAAACGAAACAAAAACGTACCACGTCAGTGTGATTGCAGATCGTGGCGTTTTTCGCAACGGTCGGGCGCGGCTGGAGCTGCAGGTAGAAAACCAGGAAGATGTCTCCCGGACGATCAGTTTCAAGATGATTGGCCCGTATGACTAGGTTACATAACCCCAAGAACCAAAACCTCGATGAGAACAGTCCCGTGAACGAACTTGCAACGATTGCCCAGAAGGAAAAAACGGCCCAGCTGATCTGGACGGGTTTCATCCTGATGTTCTTTCTGATTCAGGCAGTTTTATGGTTGGTGGCGATCACCGTCACGGCCAATGACAAATCCCATGCCATCGTCGACGGTTACGATGAAAAAGCGTTACGGTGGGACGAGGAACAGGCGCTTCGAGCGGCGAGTAAGCGACTGGGCTGGAAAGCCGAACTGGTGGTTGACCCCGCATCCGATGTTCGAGGACTACATGAGATCAGCATCAAGCTGTCGGATGCCGAGGCTCAGCCTGTCGCCGGGGCCCATTTTGACTTAACTGCTTTTCATCGGGCTTATGCTGGCGAGCCCCAATTGATCAAACTGAATGAAAATCAGGACGGTGTTTATTCCGGAGAAGTTCTGCTTCGGAAAAGTGGGTTCTGGCAATTTACGGGAAAAGCTCAAAGTGAAGACGATGTGTTTTTATTCGACGAGAGGCAATTAGTAAGTGCAGGCAAGTAAATGTGGGTTTTGATCGGAACAGTATTCGTCGCCAGTTTGCTCGGCAGCCTGCATTGTGTCGGGATGTGCGGCCCGTTTGCGCTGATCGCCGCCTCCGATCCAGACCGGCGTTCGTCGGCGGCGATACCAACCCTGGCCTACAGCTTCGGAAGACTGTTGTCGTATTCATTGGTGGGTCTGGCGTTTGGAACGCTGGGCATGGCGATCAATCAAGGATCGTCCTTTACCGCCTGGCAACAGACGGCCACCTATGTCGCCGGCATATTAATGATCGTCGTTGGCTTGATTGCGCTGGCGCGTCAACTCGGAGTCAGGATCCGACTGCCGCAGGTGGCGACACCGGTACAAAGACTTCTACAGAGCGCGTTTCGGCGGACTGCCGCCATGCCCCCGCTGGCCAGAGCGTTGACGATTGGCATGCTATCCAGTTTGATGCCCTGCGGCTGGCTTTACACGTTCGCCATTACGGCCGCTGGTACAGGCAGTCCGATTTGGGGCCTGTTCCTGATGATTTCGTTCTGGGCAGGAACCGTTCCCATCATGGCCGCGCTAATGATGGGAGTGGGTAAGTTCGGGCAGAGGGTGCAGCGGAGAATTCCGCTGGTCATGGCCAGTGTCGTGGTCCTGCTCGGTTTCTTTACGTTGGCCTATCGAGCGCCCATTGCATTGGGCGGAGAACAGGAAGTGGTGACGGGATTGGACGCGTTGCAGGAGCAAGTGTCCAATGTGGATCATAGCGAACTTCCTTGTTGTGCCGGCGAGTAATTCATGATCGTGAAGAAAGTCACGACCGGATGTACCCATTGCGGGCTGCCGGTTCCTGCCGGTCTCATTCAGCCTGATCAAACCGAACAATTCTGTTGTCACGGGTGCTCCGCCGCTTACCAGTTGATTCACTCCAGTGGCCTTGATGCATTCTATCGGATGGTTGATTCAACCGCTGAGCAACAGACGTTGCGGCGGCGGGATGAATGGGAAGCCGGTTTTGCGGAGTTTGATGAGCCGTCGTTCATGGAAAAATTTACGTGCGGTCTGCCCGGTGGACTGATCGAGACAAATTTGAGTCTCGATGGAATTCACTGCGCGGCGTGCGTTTGGCTAGTGGAAAAATTGCCCGTGATCGCACCGGGGGTGAAAGAGGCTCAGGTAAACTGGTCTCGTGGAACGGTGCAGATTCGCTGGCAGCCAGAACAGGTTAAACTCTCCCGGGTCGCGTCGGTCCTGTATCGAATGGGTTACCGGCCCTACCCGGCTCGCACTGGCGAAAAAGGCCTACGGCGCGAACAGGAGAATCGACGTCACTTAAGCCGTATTGGAATTGCGGCGGCGGCAGCCGGAAACAATATGCTGATCGCTGCGGCTCTCTATTTGGGAATGTTCTCCTACATGTCCGGCGGCATGGAATGGATGCTGCGAGTCGCCAGCTGCATCGTAGGATTGGCTTCGCTATTGGGGCCTGGCCGGGTCTTTATTCGTGGGGCGTTGAGTGCCATCCAAACCAGGACGCCGCACATGGACTTGCCGATCGCGTTGGGCCTGACGGTCGGATCATTGGCGGGGTTGATCAACACGATTCGCGGCGATGGGGAAATCTATTTTGACTCGCTGACGGTTTTGATTTTCCTGTTGCTGGTGGGGCGATGGATCCAGTTTCGACAACAAAACCGCGCCGCCGATGCAGTTGAGTTGCTGTATCGACTGACGCCGCTACGCGCCAGAAAAATCGTGGAAGGAAATATTCGTGACGTCGCTGTCGACGAGGTCGAGATAGGAGATATTGTTGAAGTCCGTCCGGGAGATACGGTTCCTGTGGATGCCGTTGTCGTGGCGGGACGATCCGCCGTCGACGAGGCGATTTTATCTGGTGAATCGAAGCCGGCGAACAAGCAGGAAGGTGACGCCGTCGCCGCAGGCACCCGGAATCTCAGCTCGGTTTTGAATGCGAAAGCGATCGCCGTTGGACAAGACACTCGGATCAGTCGGATTGTTGGATTGGTCGAACAGGCGGCACAGGCAAAACCCGAGATCGTCCAATGGGCCAATCGAATTGGTGGTTTCTTCGTGGTCACCGTAATCGGACTTGCTTTGATTACTTTTGTTGTTTGGCTGATGATCGACGCCAGTGTGGCCGTCGATCGGTCGGTGGCCTTGCTAATCGTCGCCTGCCCCTGTGCCTTGGCATTGGCGACACCATTGGCAATTTCCGTTGCTCTGGGGCGACTTGCCAAACGCCGAATCATGGTCAAGTCAGGCGATGTGCTCCAAAGCCTCTACGAACCGGGGGTAATCTGGCTGGATAAAACCGGGACGCTCACCGAGGGAAAAATGCGAGTCGTGAAGTGGTGCGGCGATCGCCAGTGGATTCCGCTAGTCGCCAAGATTGAATCGAAAGTCGTGCACCCCATCGCCGACGCGTTTATCGAGTTGTCAGAGAACCAATCGGGCGATAAGGAAGAATCGCGATTCGCACGGGGCGACGGCGTTCAGGCAACCACAACCACGGATTCAGCCAGTTCGGACGGCGAAGCGATTTTTGCCGATTTGGTTGCCGGCGGAGTTAAGGGGCGGGTCGAAGCTCATGAGCTGATCATCGGAAATCGGAAATTGCTGGTTGCTCGCTCCATTTCAATCGACAAGAGTTGGCAGCAACGAGAATCCGAGATTCTGGCGGATCAACTGTCCCCCTGTTGGGTCGCGGTCGATGGAAAATTGGTGGCGTTGGCAGGTGTCGGCGATCGGCTACGGAGTGATGCAAGACAGCTGTTGGAGGGTTTGCACAAACGGGGCTGGTCAATCGGAGTGTTGTCGGGAGATCACCCGGACATTGTCCACGCCGTAGCTGACCGTTTGGGAATCCATTTGGTCAAAGCTGGAGTGACGCCCGAAGAAAAATTGCGAATCATTCAAGAATCGGCAGAGGATCAGCAAACGATTGTCATGGTTGGTGATGGTGTTAACGATAGCGCGGCATTGGCGGCGGCGACGGTTGGAATTGCCGTTCATAGTGGTGCCGAGGCCAGTTTGGCGGCGGCGCCGGTTTATCTTGGTCGGCCGGGATTGGAGTCGATCGAAGAACTCATGCAGGCCAGTCGATCGACCTGTCAAACCTTAAGGTGGAACTTTGCGGCATCCCTGGGCTACAACGTTTTGGGAGTCACGTTGGCGATGGCAGGCTGGATCAACCCGCTGGTGGCGGCAGTCCTGATGCCGATCAGTTCCTTGACGGTGATTGCCCTATCGCTGGGAGCTGGGCAAGTGAAAACGAATGACTGATCGTCGTCGCCCTCGAAAACGGCCAAAATACGCTATAATTAATGGATCGGAGTGCGGAAACGCGCGCTTCCACAAAAAGGACGCCAACTTTTTGGGTGGTATGGCGGAGACCCATTGGTCGCGTCGTGGCACATGGTTTGCGAAACGCGGGTGTCGGAATCAGGTTTCAGCGTAAGTTCGCCTTCATTGCTGAATGAGAATTCCAGGCTCCCACAACCTGCGACATTTTGAAAAACGAGGCCCGGCCGTTCATGCTGGTCGATGCGAGTTTTTGCCAACACAAGCGAATCCAGAACATGAACGTACTTTTCATTGCCATCCCCGTCGCGCTGCTAATCTCCTTGATCGCCGTGATCGCATTCGTGTACCAGGTTCGCAGCGGACAGTTCGACGACCTCGAAACGCCGCCTCGACGGATGTTGTTCGATGACGTTGAAATGAAATCCAAAGAAACGGAAAAGGAGTGATCCATGTCGACCGAGGACAAACAGGGATCTGATGAACTGCAGCTGGAAAACGTTCGAATTCGATGTGCAGGTTTGACAGATATCGGCCGGCAACGGGAAACGAATCAAGACAATTTTCTGATCGCAGATCTACACAAGAACTTTCAGGTACGATCGTCGAGCGTGGCGTTCGAGAGTCCCTATTTGTTTGGCGATGTGATGGGCAAGCTGATGTTTGTCGCGGATGGGATGGGAGGAGCCAACGCAGGCGAGGTGGCCAGTGAAATGGCCATTCAATCGGCTACAAAATTTCTGTTGAATTCGATGCACTGGCTTTTTCACCCGAAACAGCCAGAGATTGAGCGGTTTATAAACGACTTCAAATCGGCCGCCCGGTTTTCGCATATCAAGGTCCGTGAGGACAGCGAACGGGATCCGGACCATTTTGGGATGGGTTCTACACTGACGGTGGCTTACCTGATCTGGCCGATGCTCTACGTTTTGCATGTGGGTGACAGCCGTTGCTACGTGATTCACAAAGGAGAGTTGGAACTGTTGACCAAGGATCAAACCCTGGCCCAGTTTCTGTTGGAAAATGGACAACTGGCCAAAGAGGATTACGACGATTCACCATTTCAACAGGTTTTGATGAGTGCGATCGGTACCGAGTACGCGCCGGAAACCGTGGTTTATCGGCAGCGGCTGGCTGCCGGCGATCGAGTCTTGATTTGTTCCGACGGAGTAAATGCTCATTTGAGCGACGACGATATCGGTCAATTACTTAAACAGGAATCAACACCCGAGCAGATTTGTCAGGCAATCGTTGATGAGACCAACCGGCGCGGCGGAAAAGACAACATCACGGCTGTGGTGATGAATAGCGAAGCACACGGATCGAGAGCAGGTAAAACCGAGGTGGAAAACCGCTTTTCGATTTCGGAAGAAGATGCTTCCATCCTCAAGCGTAACCCCGAACTAACCGATGCATTTAGGAGGAAAGAAATGAAACTGCACAACACTGACAAGGTGATTGTCGTTCCGTGGGACTTTTCTGAGCTTTCGCATAATGCGCTAGTGCGGGCTTACGAGATGGTCGACGATCCATCCCTGATTCGCGTCGTCCATGTCACCCAGTATCCCACTCCCTACGAATATGGAATTGTCTGGGACTCGATAACCGAAGAAGCCATTAGCGAGAAAGTCGGCGAGTCGTTTCGCGCTGCCTTAAAGGAGGATGAGCGTCTCAAGGACATCCATCTTTCGATCATGTTTGGTGATCCAGGCAAACGAGTCTGCGAGTTTGCCGAGGAGATGAAGGCCGAGTTGATCATGATGCCCTCTCATGGCCGGTCCGGGATCTCACGACTGATGTTGGGGAGCGTCGCAGAACGGGTCGTCCGTTTTGCCCCTTGCCCGGTTTTGATTCTGCGGGAATCCCCAGAAGAAAGGGATTAAACCATTGCGTCAGGATTCAGCAAGCTTACATCTGAAGTCTCGCTCGGCAGATACGGGGGCCCTTGGAGGAATGCGGTGTCGATTAAACGTGATCCCACTTCCTCCAATTCCTATCCGTCGACGGATGACTCCCCCAAAATTTCGTCCGAGTAGGTCGCGATTCTTTCGTAAACTCGCTTGGCTGCATCTTCGGGGATGCCGATTTCGGCCAATGTCTTGACCAGGTGTTCGGTGAAACGGGTCAAATGTTTTCGTTCGATGCCGCGACCACGATGAGACTCATAAAGCGAAATTTCGAAGTCCGGTTCGGGTCCTCCGAGGGCAACGGAAAAAAATGCTTTCTGCATGCTTTGCAGTTTTTCGATCGAAGAATGTTCGAAAAATGGTTGAAGTGTGGGATCTGACAATACATTTTGGTAGAAAGCAACGATGAGTTGCTCAATACCTGCTTGCCCCCCGATTTGCTCATAAAGCGTTGTCATAGTTAGTCCATGGGTTTGCGTCGGTTGGGATTTAATTGGTTGCTTCCTAATCCTGGCAGCCACTCACACGAGGCCCAGGTCGCCGCAAACAGGCGTTCTGGTTCGCGTTTCGAACCGTTACTTTCTCCTGTCGTGAACATCTCAGTCTGAATTGTGATGGTTCGCCAGGAAGCAGAAGGCAGATTCGACTAGAACTGATATTTTGCCTGTTGCAGATGTTGATGGCAGTCGATGCAGCGTGTTGACATGTCGTAAAATCGCAACGCGATGGCGTCGACGTTCTCGGACTCTGCAGCCGCTTTAAGCTTTTGTACCGAAGAATTGAACTCACTTGTCAGTCGGCGATAGGCGTCATTGTCAATCGCGATCCATTGCTGGGCTTGGGTGACCTGTTCGACCTCTTCAATGCCTTGCGTGATCAACTCAAAGTCTCGTGTCGTAAGACCTTCGAAAATGTTCTGCGTGTACATCAGCTTGGTACGCATGAAGTCACGACGCTGGACTGCGGTCTCGTCCAATTGCGGGGTGACGTCATCCTGGGTCGACTTGTTTTCCTGGTCAGCGTCCTGCTGAACAAAAAACGCGCAGGGAAAGGAAAGCAAAAGAACAATTAAAAGGTGAGCGGTCTTCATGTTAATCTCTCTCGATTGGATTCATGTTGGGTCGAAGTGTCTGGTCACGCCTTTAAGGTGATGTCGGTCCGCGATTTTTTGTCGATCCTTCGATCGTCGGAAAAGCGTTCCGCTGATTGCAAGGGCAACTATGTCGTGGTAACGCGGATCTGGTGCCCCAGCAATATCATAACGCGAAAATCAGCAGGGATGCACGGGTAATCATCAACTTATTGTGTGGGCGCGCTTCATTCGATTGATGTCTTCGGCCTGGCCAATGACCAGCAAGATGTCTCGGTCCGAAATGGTCTGGTTGGGCGGCGGGTTAAATTTGAATTCTTCGCCGTGAAGTTGAATGGCAACGACCAGCAGGTTGAAGTCTTCTTTCAGCCCGGATTCCCCAATCGATTTGCCAACCAGGGAGCTATGGCCGGTGATGAGAAATTCATCCAGTTCCATATCCAGGTGCGAAGCTTCTGAAAAGAGTTCGAACAGATCCGCTGTCGAGGGGCGGGAGATCATTCGCTCCATCTGTCGCGCACCGACGCGGTGAGGCATGACGATCTTGTTCGCGCCCGCCTGACGAAGCTTCCGACAGCTACTCTCCATTTCTGATTTGGCAATGATCTGAATATCCGGCTTCAGGTTTCGTGCGGTCAATGTGATGAAAACATTCAGGGCGTCGGTTGGCAGCGCAGTCACAAGCGCCTTGGCGTGCTCAAGATTGGTGGCCGTGAGGGTAGCTTCGGAAGTGGCATCACCGGTTACCGAAGGGCAGTTTAGTTCGTTTGCCAGGATCGCTTTTTCCGGGTCCTGATCAACGACGACATATTCGATTCCACGATGCATCAATTGATTGGCAAGATCCTGACCGAGCCGGCCGAAACCGCAGATGATCACATGGTCTCGCAGTTTTGAGATTTCCCGGGTCATTTTTCTCCTTCCCAACAAACGATCGACTTCCCCTTCCAGCGCCAATTGAATCAAACCGGCACCCGTATAGGCCGCCGAAGTAACTCCTAACAGAATGACCAAGATGGTGAATATCTGCATTTCGGCAGGATTGCTACTTTGTTCGGCGTAGCCGACCGTCGAAATCGTGACGACCACCATCCAGGTGGCTTCCAGCCAGCTGTATCCACCCAGGAATCGGTAACCGAAAATCGAAAGCAGAAACACGGAAGCTACCGACAACGCACCGATGCGAACTCTTCCCATTGGCGAGGAAATCGCTGACATGAATTTGGGGGTCACACAAAAAAGGTCTCGAACAAAACAATCCGGGGCTGGATTTTCATTAAAGCAAACATCATACCAACGTTTTTTGTGCGAAAAGGGGGGGGCCGACGAGCGATTTCGCACTGGTTGATGAAAGGAACGACCACGAAGCGATGAAAAGGGATTGTGGCGCTGGTTCTTGAGACAGTTATCCATGTTGGCACTTCGTTTGCAAACCTGCAGTGTGGTCCTGAACCTTTCTGACCTACATGATCACGACGATGCTGGGAACCGGAGCTCGCGCGTGTCCACTTCGATTGGTAAGGAGCAAGCTATGAAACAACTCGGGGAGATCAAAGTTTCCGACTACATGACTCGCGGTGTGACGGCGACGCAGGAGACTGCCAAGTTAACCGATGCCATCCGCCAAATGGATTCGGAACGATTTTCGGTTCTACCGGTGGTCGATGCGGCGGGCAAAACCGTCGGAATTCTTTCAGCTTCTGATCTGATTGAAATTGTGCATGAAGTCCAGGCCGATTTGAGCGCTTTGCACTTTGTCTCAGGCAAAACTCGCGAGTTTCTCATCCAACTGTTGGTCGAGCAAGGCGACGATACACTTGTGAGTGATGTCATGACGGCGCCGGTCGACGTTGTTCATGAAAATGAGAATTTGGTTGTGTCAGCTCGCAGAATTATCGAGAATGGGTATCATCATTTGCCGGTTGTCGATTCGGATGGTCGACCGATTGGAATGCTTTCGGCAACCGATTTTGTGAGAGCATTCGCGGAAAACGGCCGTTTGTTGGCAGGTTGATTCAGTTGCCTGTCCAGGTTCGAATTGGTCCGGGAGCGATTATGTCCAACGAAGAAGTACTGGCCCATCTACGGTCGCTTCATCAGCAACTCACTGAGATCAACACCGAAATGGAATCGGTGGAAGAAGTCGATGAAGAAACAATTGACGCCTTGGGAGACCTGCTGTCCGACGTCGGCTCCCTGTTTGATCAGGCAAAATCCATCCAGGACCAGGATACAGCGGCTCGGCAAAAGGACTTGAAGGACCGAATCGTTCGGCTGGAAACGGATCATCCGTTGGTGACCAGCTTTCTCTCGAGGATGACGGACATTTTGGGAATGATGGGTATTTAAGATATGTCCAATCTTGGTTGGCGCGAAACGGGACCGACTATGTCCGATCTGGTTTCGCCCAACGTCGCCGCTCCGCGAACTGCCTCTCGCATTTTAGGCATCGGTTGACTCACCTGAAGTCGCAAGCGGTAGCAGGCACCGACCACATTCATTCTGTCAATCAAGAATCGTTGAGGAAGTAATGGGAAAGTAATGGCCAAGCCTTCGATTCCAAATAGCAAAAAAAAATCGCAGGTTACAATCTCACTGGGTGCGTCAAGTATTTCGTGCAGATGGAAACACGATACATGATGGAACGCCGTGGAGGTGATCCCCGCGATTCATTTAAGGAGATTCAAATCAGAATGATCTTCCTGTTGCGAAAACGGTTGACTTGAATCTCCATTATTGAGTGATCTATGAATCAGTTTGCAAAGTACGTGCCAAAATGCCGCTCGATTCATAACCAACGAATTCAAAAAAGTTTGACAGCGTTTTGATGAGATTCGTATCGAAATCACGATGTTGTTTGAAATGGGCATGACCAAGGTCTGCATTCGGAGCACGTTTTTTGTCACATTTGGGTACCGATTTGTCACATGTTGCGAATGCCAACAACTCGACGTGGACTACGTTGACGAAGGCCGTTCTGCCAGATTTGGTACCTCACACTCTTGCATTCGGGCGTTTTCGAGTCCGGTGAATCCAACGTATTAAAGATCGTTATTAAAAATGAAAGAAGCGAAAACGACACTCTCCCGCGCAAGGCAGATCATCGGGATCGTGATTGCGATCCTGGTCTGCTTTTCAGCTGCCGGCCTCGGAGGAATGGCAACCACCGCAGGGTTGAAGGACTGGTACCCAGCTTTGGAAAAACCGGCTTGGAATCCGCCGGATTGGATTTTTGGACCGGTTTGGACGGTGTTGTATTTGATGATGGCGATTTCCGTCTGGATGATTTGGCGTCAGGTCGGTTTTGAGCGAGGAAAAAAGCCGCTCTTGATATTTGCCGTGCAATTGGTCCTCAACACATTTTGGTCCTTGTTGTTTTTCGGTATGAGACAGCCCGGTTGGGCTTTCGCCGAGATCATCCTTCTCTGGTTAGCAATCGGCCTTACCATCGCGTTGTTCGCGAAACATTCAAAGCCGGCTGCCATCCTGATGATGCCCTACTGGATGTGGGTCAGTTTTGCAGCTGTATTGAACTACACGATCTGGTCGATGAATTAGTCCACCTTCTCAACGCTATCTGAACACGTTCGCTCGCCCTGTCCTGGAACACCGCAAACTCGAAACATCCCTCTCTCATCCGGTTTGGATGTTGATATGCGTTGATGCGACAGATGTTCTGGCAGTTGTCTCGATCCGACCTGCATGCGAGGTACAACGGCTGGGGTCGTTCAAAACCCCGGCGCTCGGTAGCCAATGATTGGTCTATGTCTCATCGGTGGGACAGAGCATGTTGACTGGTCCATAGCCCTGCCCAAGCGAGGGGTTGGTTTTGATTGCCCGTGTGATGAAGTCCTTAGCCCTTCGGATCGCGGTGATCATGTCATCTCCCCTGGCCAAGCGGGCGGTGATTGCCGCAGACGTAACGCAACCGGTCCCGTGGGTGTTTGGAGTGCTATGCCGCTGAGCCCGAAATAGTTCAATGTTGCCATCACTCCAAAGCAAATCCACAGCATCACCCTCAAGATGGCCACCCTTCACCAACACATGCTGCGGTCCCATCCCGGAGATCGATCTGGCTGCTTGTTCCATAGTGCCGATCGAGTCGACCTGGCCACCGGTCAGACGTGCCGCCTCGGCCAGATTCGGGGTCACCAGGAAAGTATGCGGCAATAGTTTTTCAATAAAGACGAGCGCGTCCTCATCCGCCATCAAGGGCTGGCCGTGTTTGCTGATCATGACTGGATCGACCACCAACGGAAAAGAGAACCCTTTGGCTCGATTCGCAACCGCCTGGATAACATCCCGATTGCCAAGTGCGCCAGTTTTGGCAGCCCGCGGCGGAATGTCCTCCAGAACAGCATCCAATTGGGCGAGGACGAATTCGCCGTCCAGAATTTGCACATTCGAAACCGACCGCGTGTTTTGCACCGTGAGCAACGTTACGACACTCATGCCATAAATGCCATGCTGGTGAAATGTCTTCAAGTCAGCTTGCAGACCGGCCCCGCCAGAGGGGTCCGACCCGGCAATCGTCAATGCAACGGGAATCATTCGCGTCTCTCCCGGTCTGAATCAAGAACGTATCCAAGCCGTATCGAAACAGTCGGCTTCTATCGTTGTCAATCAAAAACTCATGTAGGGTAGCACGAACAACACGTACAGCGCCGCCAGGATGATTTGCACGATAGCATAAGGAATCGCCGTCTTGACGAAACCCAAAAACGAGATTGGCAGATCGTGTTTGTGCATGATCGTGACGGCGACCAGCGTCGACGCCGATCCGATGGGCGTTATGTTCCCGCCCAGGTTGGCACCAAAGATCACGGCCCACCAAAGCGTCGAATCGTTGGGGGTCCCCAGTCCATTGAGTATGTTGCTGAACATCGCCGCCAACGGGATGTTGTCTGTGACACTGCTGAATACGGCGGAACCGAAGAGTAACGTCGTGACGTCCATGGGGTTGGCAGGGACTTGCTTGATGTCTTGCAGGACTGCTTGCAGGCCGTCACCGATCGCATGCAAAACGAGCGCATGTTCCATGACGTAAATCACAACAAACAAAGCCATGAAGAATCCCAGCAGGTCCCAATCGATGGCGCTGTAGAAACGGTGGACCTCCGATTTAAATCGCCACAGCATGATGGTAGCAAACGAAATCGCCACAAACCCCATGCCGAGATTACTGATTCCCGGCAGTGCCGAAGTGGTGGCGATGGTCAGGATAAACAGAATCAGCATGACCACAGAGAATTTGAAAAAGCCCCAGCTCTTCACGCCATCGTTTTCATCAAAACTGTCAACCAACTGTCGGGCTTTTTCCTTTTCTTCCGTTGTCTTTAATTTGGAAATTTTAAATAAGAGAGAACCCATCCAGAGAGTGATGAACGTGGCCACGAGCACAAAGGGGGCCGATTTGATAAAGAAAGTCACGAAACTGATTTGCGCCGCTGTACCCACGATGATATTGGGAACGCTGCTGATCAGTGTCAGTAAGCCGCCGATATTGGTCAGCAACCCTTCCGTCATCAAAAAACCAAGCAGAAGTTTGCGTTGACCAAGTTTTTCCAGCGAAACGACCGTCAGTGACCCCACGATAATCATAGCCGTCACGTTGTTGAGGACAGCTGAAAACACGACGGTCATGAATCCATAAAAATACAGCAGAATCAGCGGGTCCCCCTTCGAAGCTTTCGTGACCTTGATCGCAATCCAGGTGAACAGTCCGGATTTGCTGGTCACATCTACAAACAGGCTGGAACCCAGGATGATGGCAAT
Organism: Pirellulaceae bacterium; assembly: GCA_942492215.1. Classification (GTDB taxonomy): domain Bacteria; phylum Planctomycetota; class Planctomycetia; order Pirellulales; family Pirellulaceae; genus Mariniblastus. Next base: position 58,200 of record CALODY010000014.1, on the reverse strand, counting down.
CACCGACCAATCGATACCAGGGATATAAACAGGAGTGGACAGCCTTTCCCCATCTACGTGCAGCGAAGTATGGAGATGCTCCGCCGGTGTTTGTTTCGTTGACGTTTCCTCGGCACCGCCGCGGGCGTCAACAATTTCGATTCCGCTCGTTTCCTCCTTTTCCCCCTCAGGGAAAAACTCAATGCTGACCGGTTCGGAAAACTCGATTTCCACGTCGCCGTCAGACGCGACCAACCGGTGCGAACCGACGACGATCTGCTCGAAACTCAGAATGCCTGTGAACGTTGCGAGCAACAGGCAAACGACCGCGAATGTCCCGGCAATAATCGACTTCTTGGCGTGGATCTTTTCTTCCAGCGCAAGCATCACGATCAAGCCGATCAGCAACAAGGCAAACACCAAGGTAACCGGCCAACCGACGTGGCTTGCCTCCGCAATCAACGCATTTGAAAACGACATGGTTTGTTTGGTCAAAAGAAGTTAAAGCATCAGGATTGGTGTGTTACGCAATTCAACTGCCAGTGGATAGGCCAAGCCGTGCATGGCTAACTGGTCGTCATCTTTGGTGTGAAGAATCAGCAGATCAATATCGTGGTCCTCGATAATTCGCAGGTGATCCTTCATCAGGTGACCGACCGTAACAATGGCTTCGACTTGCAGGTTTTCGGAGTCTTCAATGAACTCGCGGGCCGACTCGATATAATCGCGTGGCTCGGCCAGCAGCTGTTCCAGAATCGTTTCTCTTGCAACATCCGAATCGATCTCGGCAATCTTGTCGATGACGGACAAGAAGCGGTCCAAGTCACGCTGATCTTCCACGTGGGTCAACAATAGTTTGCCGCCGGACTGCACGAGTTTCGCGGCGACGTTGACCAAATGGTGATCGCCCACCATGTGATCCGTGATGGCCATCACCTTTGCCGTGCCGCTGGTCGCGATTTCACGTTTTTCCGATTCGGTTTGCAATTCCATGCGAGGCATCAGCAAGATCGGAACTTGCGTGGCCTGCGTCAACACATCGACGTAGACGCCCAAGCTGTAGGGAAACTCCGTGGCCGGAGTATGCAGGTTTCGGTAGGTGCAGATCAAATCGGGTTTTTGAAGGTCCACCCGTTCCAATAACCCCGCGACGCTCGAGTAATCGGGTCCGTGAATGAAGTCCCAGTCTGGATCATATTTTTGCGAAAACACCTTGAGGAAGGCTTGTATTTCTTCAACAAACGGCTGGCTTTCGTCCGCGTTTTTGTCGGTCAAAATCAGGACTCGATCAACGCGAATTACTTCCGGCTCGAACTTCTCTCTGGATGCTGACCGAAAGATGCTTTCAAACTGGTCAATTTTTGTCATCGCTGTCCCCGTGGTTCATGTAAGCGAATCATCATAAACGCAAACCGATTGAGTGAGAACGAGAGGTCGCTGGCATTCCCGGCAAAACGGAGTCTTCCGGCATGAAGAACCCGTCCGTAAGTCTGCGTATCGGGCCAAAATTTTGCTAACAGGTGTTTCGATATATATCGCGTACTGTCTCACGTTCGTTCGGTTGCTTTTCACTGAACGTTGGTGGAAGAATCAACCGAGCCAATGCGAAAGCAAACAACGGGTTCGTTCGATTGGGGTGTAGCATCGCTATTGCCCAAGTTGAGTTCGGCAGACTCCCAACGGGATTGAGGTGGGATATCGTGTTTCAATCTAACTGGTTGGCACCAATTTTGTCGATTTTTTCGGATCCCGATTCCGCGTCAAGCAAGCCGCTCCAGGCAGCGACCTTGATAGCAAGCAACAACTGATTGCATGCTGATGGTCGGTCTGCAATTCCTGAAATTGCCAAGAACCCGTTGCTCCGAATTGCGTATGTCTGTTTGGATCTAACCTGATGGGAGACGGACTGCATGAATCGTGAATGGAAAAAAATCGAACCGATATTACTGCTGTTGGCAATCTCAAGTGTCAGTTCAATCAGCAACGGCCAGAATGTTCTGCGAGATGAATATTTTGATCCGCTTTCAATGCAGGAACCTGCAACTCAGCTGTCACCATTGAAGGTCGATCTAATTCAATTCGTTGGTTCCGTTGAGTTAGCTGCAGGCACATGCGAGCAAACTTACTTTGCCCCTCGATGCTCAGGAGGAGCTTCCAATTTGGAAACAAAAATCTCTTGTGAAATTTCCCAATCCTGCAGGAATGCTTTGGCTGCGACGGAAAATAATGAGACTGAAAATTGTGCAAAGATTGAAAGCTTCCCCAGTACACGTGCCAGCTTCGTTGGCGACTGGGGCCTTTTTCAGCCCAGCGATCAGCGTGTTCCAGAAGGTTTGAATATCACATTGCCAACCGATGGTTTGTGTTCCGAACCCTTTAACTTGACTGCCGAGGGTCATTTCTTCCTCGTCGAAAATCTCAGCCAAAACTTGCAGAAGGATGTCGTGATAGCCAACCGGCCGCCTCGCTCGTATGGCGATTGGCAAAGCGTTGTGCCAGACTTCGGCCAATTATTCCGGTAGTTCTCCAAACCTCCTGTGGCCAAATGGCCGAATTCACAGCCCGCCGAAGCAGCATGTCGGCTTCTTCGGCGGGATCGATTACGATTTGGACAACGGGCAAATAGCGTCTTTTAAATAACGGCCGATTTGAAATCGTACATGGTGAGAAGCCGGTAATTTTGCCGATCGCAAACTGCCTCATTGAACTTCGTTATCCGATGTCGAAGCGAATACGACATGCGCCGACGGGTTGGGAGACATCGGAAATGTCCGTGATTTGCGACGCGAGCCACTCACAATTTGAATTTCTGTCCGACAACAAACGCAGAAACTTATCTGGCTTTTGTTTCAGGACTCGTGAAAGTCCTGAAAACCGGTCGCGGTCAACGCGTGAATCTGGAATGAAATCGCCGAAATATAGCTGCATTGTGTTCGCGATCACCCTAAAATCAGCAACGGGGATAGACGTGGCGGAACGCAGGATCGGCTTTGGGAATGAAAGGACAGTTTGGAAACGAGGGAATGTTTAGAAGTTACCCATCGCTCGATTGGCTTATGAACGAATGATGTCGGAACCTTGCGAGCCTGCGACGAGACGGGACCGCGGCTAGCGGGACATCGCGAGTCGACTGTGAAAAACTTGCCGAAATCGGGATGGGTTGCACAGATGAACTTGGATCGAAATTCGGATCATCTTCACAGCGAATGGGATCACGCCAAAAATCAAGTCGGTTCTCGTTTCGAGGCGGAATTTAATAGGAACACACAGTTTCGCATCGAAGACCTGCTCCCACGACTCAATGAGATCGTCGGCCCTCTGGCGATTGATACGCAGGAGCCTGGTTTTGTCCAGGATGTTCTGGCAGAACTGATCTATCTGGAAATGGAGTTGAAGTCAGCCAACGGCGAAATCGTGGACCGGTTCGCCTATCATCGCCGTTTTCCCGATTTCGTCACAATCATCGACAAGGTTTTTGAACGAATCAGGAAACTACAATTCAACTCGCACGTTATTTTGGGGACGGTTTCGGTTGGTGAAGAGTCGAGCGACGTTGGATCCAAGGAAGACACCCGAGATTGGCGAGTTGACCAACAGGGAACTGAGCAACTACCAAACGAACTTCATCCCTACGAGGGCATTACGGAGATTGCGGCCGGGGCATTTGGAGTTGTTTGTCGAGCAATCGACTCACGAACCGGCAAGCGCGTGGCGATCAAGTTTCCGCGCAAGAGGGTCTTCAAAGATGATGCGTTGTTGCAGTGGTTTCTTCAAGAAGCCGCACGAGTCAGCAAGCTCGATCATCCAGGAATTGCAAAAACCTACTCGGTAAAGAGAATCTATGGTTACCTGATCGTTGTGCAGCAACTGATCGAAGGCAAAGATCTTCAAAAAACCCTCTACCGACCGCGAACACACGTTGAGATTGCTGAGTTGGTGGCCCAGGTCGCCGACGCACTGGGCTATGCCGCCAAGAATGGAATCGTGCATCGGGATTTAAAGCCGTCGAATATTCTGCTGGATGCGACTGAAAAACCATTTGTCATCGACTTTGGAATGGCGCTTGACGAAAGTGCCCAACTCAGCGCTTCGAGAATGCGGTGCGGCACGGTTCCCTATATGTCACCGCAGTTGGTGGCTGGGCTGACAAAAAACCTCGACGGCCGCACCGATATCTGGAGCCTGGGAGTCATTCTTTATGAAATGCTTGTTCACAAACGACCGTTTCGCGGCCTCACGGAACGCGATATCTATGAGCAAATCGAGACACGAGATCCAAAGCCGCTGCGACAGATTGATAGCTCGATCCCAGAGGAACTAGAACGCATCTGCTCAAAATGTTTGCAAAAGCGTGCCCGGGACCGTTACTTGACGGCCGATGATTTGGCCGAAGATCTGCGGAATTGGATAAATCACAAAGACGTCGCAAAGCCAGGCCTGTCAAGTAGCAAGACCAACTTGGTTCCGGCAGGCCTGCGTTCGTATGGTATGCAGGATTCTGATTTTTTTCTGGATCTGCTGCCGGGCCCTCGTGATCGAGACTATCTGCCGGCCAGCATTGGCTTCTGGAAAGTCCGAATTTGCGAACCGGTTGCCGGCGAAGATCGAGTTCCCGTCGGCGTGTTGTACGGACCCAGCGGCAGTGGTAAGTCTTCATTTGTCAAAGCCGGTTTGTTGCCCCAATTGGATCATTCGGTGGAAGCGGTTTACGTGGAGGCCACTCGAGCAGATACAGAGGTCCGCGTGGTCAAGGCATTGCGAGCAAGGTTCCCGGGGATTCCAGATGAGATCTCGTTTCCTGAATTGTTGGAGGGTCTAAGTCACGGTCACTGGCAGTCTGCCGGAAAGAAGACGTTCATCGTGCTTGATCAATTTGAACAACGTTTGAGTTTGGCCGACGATTTCTATCATTCCCAGTTGGCGAAAGCTTTGCGGCATTGTGACGGGGAACGGTTGCAATGCCTGCTGTTGATTCGCGATGATTTTTGGCTGGCTTTGACCCGGTTCGCCGACGCGCTTGAAATGGATTTGCTTTCGGGAAAAAATTCGCGAGCGATTGACCCCTTCGATCGACCGCATGCCGAGTACGTGTTGATCAAGCTCGGCAGGGCTTACCAGCAGCTGCCGGACGAGTCCGTTGAACTTGGCCCGGAACCGTTGGCATTTGTAGAACGGGCCGTCGAACAGATGCAGATTGGCCACGAAGTGATTTGTTCTCGTCTGTCGCTGTTTGCAGAAATGTTCAAATCAAGACCCTGGACAACGGCGGAACTGAAATCGGTCGGTGGAGCCCATGCGGTCGGCGAGAATTTTCTGGATGAAACGTTTGGGGCTGGCAGTTCATCAAGGCAATATCGGCTTCAACGAGGTCCTGCACAAGGCGTTTTTGAGGCATTGCTTCCCGATTCTGATGCCGATATTCGAGGGGCCATGAAATCGGAAAATGAACTACTGGTCGCAGCACATTTAGAAGATCGACCGAATGACTTCCGAGACCTCATCAGGATTCTGGACACGGATCTCAAGTTGATCACGCGCATCACACCGGATATGTCCAGCGAAGTGTCAGACATCGCGGGTCCTGATTCCGGTTACTATCAGTTGACTCACGACTTTCTGGTGCCGCCAATCCGACAGTGGCTGACGACCGAGCTGAGAACAACGCGACGCGGACGGGCGCGATTGCGTTTGGCCGAGCTGGCATCGCAAGTTGCTCCCGGCGCGGAACCGAAATACTTGCCGACCCATTTGGAATGGCTGACATGGCAATATTTGCTGATCAAATACTCGCCGAACGATTGTGAAACGTTGATCCTGAATCTTGCACAAAAAAAGTTCTTCAAAATGGCGGGTTTGGCAGCCCTGTTGATTGCGATTGTCGGATCGGGAATTGCCTGGTGGCGAATGCAGAACTAGCTTTCGGGCATTCCGGGCATTAAGTCAGCCGACGGGACATCAATCCTTGACACGTCAGGAGTTATTCGGTCACAGAGTCGGAAGATCTGGCGGCGTTTTCTCCAGATCGACCTCCTTGATTTCTACATCGGGCTGATCCAGATCACGACGGACTCCTCGTAGAAATGCCAAAGCATTTTTGATGCGCTGCAAATCGAGGGGGAGTGCTTCGGCGTCAGGTGTGTCGAGGATCTCATCAATCGAGTTTGAATCCCGAGCGTCGTCCAAAACAACTTTTTGCATTTCCCGCGGCCGAAAACTGGGATCATTTTTTGGTTGCAGTTCGCTCGTCAATGCTACATCCAACAACTGGCGTGGTCTCAGGGTCCAATTCGCTAATCAAAGGAAACCGTCTTGGGTTCTCATCCGACTCGCCATGCCAAAAAATCGTGAAATCAAAGAAGGTTCAAAATTTCAACGATTGCCAAATCGCGATTGTTAAGCTAGAGATAGTCCGGCTCGCAGAAGTTGTTAAAGTTTTTTGCGATTCGAGGGCTACGAGCTTTCAAAATTGCCAGAATTTTTAAGTTTTTCCTCAAATTTGATCATGGCCCGATACCACAACTTTGAAACCGCATCCTCAGAACGGTTCATTCGTTCGCCAATTTCTTTGAACGTCATTTGATCAATGCTTCTCAACCGAATCACCAAGGCATAATCTGGGGGAAGCTGTTCAAGCATTTCATGAAACAGCTCAACTCTTTCGGCGGACAAGGCCTCGCTTGACGGCGTCAGATTTGTGTCTGCGGCAGTCATGCCTGGACCGCGTGAGCCATTTGCGTCGAACGATTTTTCCCGCTTGACGTTTCTCTTATCCGTGTGAAAACCGCGTCTCGTGTTATTGATCTCGTTGAGCACAATTGTTTTCAGCCAAGCATGCAGTTCGGCAGATGAACTACCACGAAATTTTTCGAAATGTTCGACGACGCGCAAGAATGACAATTGAACAATGTCGGATGCTCCGATTTTTGTCTTCAGGTCTTCGCCCAAATTATGGCGAGCGGTCATCTCCAAAAAGCGTTGCAGCTCCTGCATCAGCTTGAGACGGGCGTCTTCGTCACCTTCTTTCGACTTCGGTATAAGAATGCTGATCGAACCCAAATCGACTTGTGGTTGCTCGTTCCTGTTAATGGTTCATCACCCATTGAAATAAGGATCGGGACGTTCACTGAATTATAGCATGCGACAAAAAACCGATCATAATCAATCCGTCCAGAAAAGATTTCCGTCCATGGCCTGGTGGCCACAGCTATAGAGCCTGGTTCTCAATCATCACGGCAACCTAACACGAACTTGTATCCAGCATCTTCGCGGCAATGTTCAATCCCGGTTCCGTGATTGCCAATTCTTGGTCGCTCAGCTCGTCGGAATGAGTCCCAGTTACGATCACCTATTGCTCGTAAATCTCAGCGGGCACCCCGAGAATGCCAGCCAACTCAAGCAGGAGACGTTCTGCCGCATTGAGTTCCGATCGCATTTTCAGGACTGTCCTGGCCAAGCCCGGTTTGTCCGTAATCAGTCCGTCGACTCCCCGGCCAATCATATTCGACATGCTGATCGGATCGTTAACGGTCCAGACCAGAACTTCTTTGTCGATCGCATGGGCCCTCTTGATGAAAGCCCAGTCCGCAAAACCAGCATTGACGGCCAGGAAGTCGGCGTCGATCTTTCTCAAATCACCCGCGGTCACCGACATCAACAAGCCGACCTTCCAACCTGGTCGAAGCGATTTCATTTTCCTGACCGATTCAATCTTTAGCGACATGACCATCACCTGCGTCGCCATGTCGTGAGCTTCCACGATATCCACCACCCGCTGCTCTAGCTGTTTGTCGTGACCATAGTATTTCAATTCGATATCGACTTTTACTTTGCCCTTGCAATACGCCAGCAGATCCGTCAACAGAGGTACTCGTTCGTCCTTGAATTCCGGTGACAGCCAACTGCCGATGTCGATACGCTTCAGGTCTTCCCGAGTGGCATCCCAAATTTTCAAATTGACGCCTGCCAGTTTCATAAAGTCGCTATCGTGGAATACGGCAACCTCTCCATCAGCCGTTTCCTGGACATCGATCTCTACCCAATCAGCTCCTTCCTCAATTGCCAGGCGAATCGCGGCCATCGTATTCTCCGGTGCGGCGTGGGAAGCTCCTCGATGAGCCACGATCGATACGTCATCGTCCAGGCGAACGGTGCTAAAGGTGTAGATTCCGATACCGCTGGCAGCGATGATCCCAATAACGCAGAAAGCCCATACAGGAATGGCCGAAAATCGAAGTCTTGGCTTACTGCGATCGGGTGCAATGCCATGTCGCTCCAATTTGATTGGTTCAGTACATCCAAAACGCTGATAAAGCCGGATCAACATCGCCGCAAAAAAGGTCGTTGAAAACAGGTTGATGATTACGTTCGCCAATGTCCACACAAGCAGGCTGACACCAATCGCGAACACGAGCGTTGACAGGCTGCCGGCTGCCTTCGGTACGACAACTTGACCGAACTTCAACAGGATCGAAGTTATCACCGCGGAGACCATGGTGGTTATCAGGTACCAGACCAGAATCCACAGCAGCAGCCTGGGCCGATGGCCCAGCGTTCTTTCGCCGCTGAGCCGTAGCGCTGTCGACGGCTTGGCATTTTCAAACAAGACCAATGGCAATGCAAAAAACCAACGTGAAAAAAGTCGCAGCAGCAGGATGGCAAGAACGATTGCAAGAACCGCGGCGATCGCGACCGAGCCGACAAAAACTGGGGGTCTTTCTTTTAGGTAGTAGTTTATGTCATAGTCCGACAGTAAGCCAAAATAGATCGCGGCAACCGTGATCAAAAATGGCGCGGCGATGACCAAGCTCCAAGCGACCATGCGGAGCGTGACTTTCACTACCGGCAGTGCATTGAGCAGAGCAAACTGCACCGCTTGGATCGGGCGGACGGTTGACTTGCGAGATTCGCCCGTCGCCAAGATCAGCATCAGCGCTGCCAACTCAAGCGCAACAATACATAACCAAACCGATGCAATCGCAATCACACCCACCAGTCCGACAGGTCCCAAAACAAAAAACAGGATGTCTTGATCGGCTAAAACCGTGTTGCCGGACAGCCAGAGGAACAGCCGAAGCAACAATGCCAGCAGTGGCGTCAGGAAGATATAGGCAACGACTTTGTAAAATATGTCGGTTGCCAGCAAAGACTTCCAGTTGCGAAAGACATCCGCTGTAGTTTGGTTCAAAAGATTCAAGTCGATTGACTCACGGCAGGAATGCGGATTGTGTCAACAGGTCGGTTCCGGGCGTATTCTGTCAAAGTCGAACGACGCTCGCTACCGGCCGCCTGATCGGACTCGTCGCCGGATACTACCCGGACGCAATCCGATCCGCATACCTGTTACCGCAACTCGGCAATCTTGGTGCGTATCGAGCCAATTCAGCTGCAACGAGGCAAGCCACCAAACTTCAATTCGGGAGTTCCGAATCATTGTCCGAATTTGACCGTGGGTCTTCCAAAGATTCATTTTGTTGACGCTCGGCTTGCTGCCTGTCGGCAATCAATTTGCCAGCCAATCGACCCGTGGATCGACTTGCGGCCTTGATCAATGGAGACGTGATCAAGGGGACATCGGTTCGGATCGGAAAAAAGAACACAACCCCGGAGATGGCCGCTGATCCGAGCTTGGAGTATGCCAGCGGATAAAGCTCGCTGGTCAGGTCATCTCGGTCGCGAGCACGGGCATAAGACAGCACGTCGGAAGATACTTCGGAGATATGCAACAGCGGAACAATGGGAGCTTTCTGGGCTACCGAGTAAGTCCCGAGCCATTTTTGTTTGCGATATTGTTTGGCCTGGGCAGCTTGAAAAATCGCTTTGGTCGGGCTGGTCGAGTTAATGCTGAGTGTATTGGTATATGGACTGAAGCTGTCCGAGTGAAACGCGCGTTTCGGAAACAATGAATAGCCGATCACGTTCAGGCTGCCGGCCGTGTATTTCCAAACTGGGCCGATCCGGTCATTTTCCCGCAGTCGCTCCCACTGCTCTCGTGGCTCATAGCGTCTGACATCGATGAATACGTCGTCCAGCCCATTGGCAACCAGGTATTCCTCCGCTTCCGATACAGCTTTTGCCTGCAACTCGTTGGAATTGGCGGAAGGCTTCTTTCTAATTCTATTGATTAAACGTTTCGGTGACTGGACGAGTTTTTCAATGCGATCGACAACGGGGTGATCCCCGCCGACGGAAATCGGTTGTTGCAGCTCGGCGAGCCAGGGGGTGGCACTGCGATTGCCCATCGACTCGATACCATAGTGATACGAGTCGCTCGCGCAACCGAAGCAGAGGAAGGCCGATAACAGCAGAAGTACACGTAAAGTGTCTGCCCCCAGTTTTTGATTCGATGAACGCAATCGTCGGCCTCTTAAACGCGGATTCAGTGATCCGAACACCGTAATCGGGTCGTTCCTGCAACGGGTTTACGTAAATCCCTCCGAAAATAGATGTCTTTCGTTCGCCAATCTGTCGATTCGCAAGGATTATGATCGTCAGGAAATCTGTAACGTTGCTAGCAGCTCAGCCGACAAGTGGTCCAATGGCAAGCAGGTCATCGCGTAGGTCCGACGAATGGGTTTTAATCCGAAACGTAAAAGATCACTTTGTCGAGCTCCAGATTGCGGTCACCGGTCGGCGACCAGTGATCATTGACGAATTGCAATTTGAATTCGTGGTTACCTTTTTCGAGGGAGATTTTGACCGGGTACCTGCGCCAAACGCCTGTGGTTAGCTGAACCTCGGCCACCTTTTTGTCATCGACATGAACTTCTACCAACGGAAAGACGCCTTCAGAGGCTTCCCCGGCGGCAAGCAATTCCATGTTGTACGTTTGGGTATCCACAACCTCGATGTTCGTCTTGATATTCCCGTTGGAACCCATGTAAGTGATGCCGCCCTGTACGTTGTAATAAGGGATTCCAGGATTGGGGGTCATCTGTTCGGTTTCGATGACCACGGACGGGGGCGGTGTGAAATCGCCGCCGAGGGCAGTCAGCATGGAACAGGCGTAACGCGCGGCTTTCTGACCGTTTTGTTTCTCAGTATCCCAACGAATGTTGTCAAACACGACACGTCCCTGGCCCCGATTTACGACTGCCACCGCGCCGGGGACAGTCAAGTAGCTGACGTCGTCGGTGGAGTTCTGGATTGCTCCCGCGAAAACGGCATCGACTTCAAGATTACGATCCTCCCCGTTTGCCTCGTCACTTGCATCGTTGACGAACGCCACGGTTACCTGGTGATTCCCTTTCGTTAAATGTCCAACGACTCCATAAGTTTTCCAGTCTTTGGAATCGAGCCGAACCGAACCGAAAGGCATTCCGTCGATGGAAAACTGCACCATTGGATATTCATCGTTGCAGACCGTTCCGCTGGCAATCACGCCAATTCCGACAAGCCCCGTTTCGGAGATCTCGATCTCATCACTTGATGATCCCTGGCTGGCGAACAGTACGCCCTGTTGCGTGTTCCTGACGAAATCACCTTCGCTTTTCCACCGCTCAATCTCATATCTCCGGAGACCTGCGGATGTAAATTTGGCTCCAAAAACTCCAGCGATCACATCTTGCGACATCGGTTGAAGGGTCCAGCTTTCACCAGGTACTTTTCCTGTCCAATAAAGATCTTCACGCGTGATGGCTTCCTGCAAGGGATGATCGATGTTCGCTTTTGTGATCACGCTGTTGCGAGGTTGCATGTCCAAATCAATGTTTAATCCGTCGCAGACCTCCTGAAACGTTTTCGGTGAGGGGCGATGCATCAACAGCGTTCCACCGCGCTCGACAAATCGTTTCAGATGCAATACGGCAGGTCGATCAAGACTGGCTTCGTGACTGCAAATGACCAGGGAGACCTCATCCAACTCATTCCCCAACGTTCGCTTGTCGTATTCTTCGAAATTGAGCTGTAGATTGTCACGCAGGTTTTGACGATACGATTCGTCGCCGCCCAGCAAGACGGTTTTTCCGCCACTGAATTCCCAGCGATCCAGATACTTGAGCAAATTGCCTAGCAGCAAGCCGGCTGCCGGTTCCGTCGCAATTTTATCGATCAACAACAATTGGCTGTGAATCACCGTGCCGCGCTGCACCGGACGTTCCAACACAGGCACGTTGGCAATTCCGGTTTTTGAACCTGAGCCGACGATTGACACGGCAGACCCCGTCGAAGGGCGACTCAACTCGTTGATCGCGACCATATGGTCTCCGCGCCAAAACTTCAGATCGTCGTCGGTCAGACCCTGCAGGGCAGCATGGCTCGATCGCAACGGAAATGTCATGGTCGATTTTTGGGTCGTCAATCCGGCATCGAACAGTCCGGTCGGATACGACTCCTGCCTGAGAACCAGTACTCTTCCTCCCCTGCCCAGGAAGTCTTGCAACGCACCTCGCTGTGGATCGACGCGACCGATCACAAATGAAGATGACTGCTTGCTATTTTGGAATGAGTTGGGAGCAATGACCACAACTTTTAAGTCGGGCGGAATCTGGGTGAGTAATTCAAGCGATTGGAATTTGACGTCGGATGCCGAAAACAGGTTTTCCAGCCGAGAACCATTTGGTTCAAACAGGCCGATGGTTTCGGTCAACGCAGGCAAAGATTTGCGAGGAAAAACTGAATAATCATGCACCTCTTCAAAAACGTTTTTGCCGTCCCGAATCAACTCCAACTTCCATTCCAGAGGAGTTCGGACGGATACCGTTGGCATCTGCAGCTTTATCTCGCGGGAGGTTTTTTCACCGGCAGACAGGGTAATTTTTTCCTGGCCACGATCAACAATATTGTCTCCATCGGCGAGTGTCCAAACGAACTTCAGATTAGACGTGCTCAGGACGTCATTGAAAACCGAAACCCGTCGTTCCACACTTTCACCTTCGAAAAAGCGGCTGTCGTAATCGAGGCAATACGCTGCAATGGGTTGATACGCATATTGATGAGCTCGGTACAAAGGGTTTTTCTCGGAAAGATCGCCTTCATCAACCGTCCAAGGACTGATTCCACCGGCTTCCTGGTCACGAAATGCCAGAATCTGCATCTTCCAGACTTCTGCTTTGGCCAGCAGTTGGTATTCTTCAAGATCCCGATACGCATCGTCACCGTAAAAAATTGTGTGCGGAGCTGGTGTACCGGATGGCGCCCAAAGAAACTCTCCCATATAAAACGGTTTGTTTTTCTCCCAGACAAACAGGTCATCGTCTTCGATATACCACGATGTGGCGCGGAACGGTTTGTCCAGCCAATAGGCTTCGTTGGGCCAGCAGGTGAATTGTGGGTATTCATGAACGTAATGCAATCCAATCGCATCCGCGACGCCGCCCGGGTCACCGTCGGATTCAAAGTAGATCGGGCGCGTCGGATCCCATTCTTTTGCCTTCCTGCCCGCGCGGGGCAAGTACTGAAGCGCCAGGTCGGTTTTTTCCTTGCCGGAAAATGATTCGTTTTCCATGCTCCACATGATGATGGAGGCACGATTTTTTTCGCGCCGGATCATTGCCTGAATCATGTCTTCAAAGTTGTCCCAAAACATCGGATCGTGGTAGGCCGTGCAGTAAGGGTCGTGCCACATGGCGCCCTCGCAGATCATCAGCAATCCCAATTCGTCCGCCACGTCGTAGTGAATTCGTCGCCAGGGTTGAGTGTGGGTTCGAAAGCAATTGATCCCCGCCCGCTTGATTGCTGACCATTGTTTTTCGATTTCCGCCCGATCAATCGGTTCGCGGCTTGGCCACCAAGAGGTTGCCAACAGGTTGATCTTATTGCCGTTGAGAATGTAACGATGCCCTTCAATCCAGAACTCTCTAAAGCCAAACCGGTCGCGCAGCACGTCGCCGCTGGAAAGTTCGGTACGCAGGTGATACAGATACGGATCTTCGTGCGACCATGGTCGTGCCTCGGGCCAAGGCTGGCGGACCGTTTGTTCTACTGAAGCGCCAGCTGGAATCGTGAAAGATGACGGCGGCAGTGAAAATGCATCTAGACCTTGATCTTCGATCGTCGCATTCAGTGTCACTTCGACAGGCTCTTTCGATTCGTTCCAGATGGTGTAATCAATCTGCAATTCCTGGTTTCGCACTGACGGTTTGATGAAAACATCGGACACGTTGACGGCTGGCCGAGACACCAGTCGCACATCTCCCCAAATGCCATATTGATCACAATGTCCGCCGATCGGCGCGATTACTTTGTCCTGCACGAATCGACGGGGGCGTTGCCAGTCCGGTTTCTGGCTGAAATCAACTCGCTCCCCTTTCAAGGTAAACACACCGGTCCAGTCGTGGCAGCCGACGGCCAACCTGTTTTCCACACCGATTTTGACGGCGTCAGTAATATCCACTTCGAACGCATCGTAACCGTTAAAGCAGCCACCGACCTGGATGCCATTCACAAACACACGGCTGTTGTACTTCACGCCGTCGAACTGAATCTTGATTCTTTTGCCGTGGAAGGAATCTGGCACCGTGAAGTTTCGACAGACCCACATCCGTTCGTAGTCGTATCCGACCTGGGTCCCGGGCACCGGCATCGGTACCCAGTCTCCTCCTGCTGGAGGAGTATTCAGCTCTTCGACTTTTTGAAATTGCCATACTCCGTTGAGGCTGATTTCCTCGCGCGGTTCATCTCCGGCCGTCGAGCTCCAAGCCAGAACAAAATACAGGCAACCAGACAAGAAAAAAGTGGTTTGTTTTTGGTTGAGCATGTCAATTAGCAACTCGGTTGGATCAAAGACTTTAATATACGAGAATGGGCTCACGCGAAAAACGTCTCCCACGCAATCCGCCGAAAAATCGGTTTCCTGCTGAACCATTGGTTGCCCAGGATTTCCGGATCATTCCGCCGTTCGAGTCAAAATCTATGGACGATCCATGGGTTGCTCGTTTTGATTATCGTTGGTGCCAAACCAACGCCGCCTTTCCGAACCCAAATCGAACATGCTTTTGTCGAGTCACTGACAGACAGTCAATTGCGGATCGCGCGATTCCGTTGCGGTTTCAACTATCCCGGGATGCAACATCGATTTCAGCTTTGACGAAAACAAAGGACCGTCAAATCGTCCGCTTTTCCCTGAAAGCCGTCGGCTTTCGCCATCCGAAGTCGCGTGATTTCAATCAGCTGGCTGGTTTGGCGCTGGAGGTTTCCGGCTCGAACGGCATTTACGATCTCCTCGCTTGTAAGATTGTCAAACAATCCATCGGATCCCATGATCAATGTGTCCCTGGCGGCCATCGGAATTCGCGGTCCAATTTCAATCTTCATGTCGGTTGCCCCCACGCAATTGGAAATGATATTCCGATCTTCGTGTACCAGCGCTTCCGTTTCGTCAAGAATGCCAATTTCAACGGCCATGGCAACGGGCGCGTGCGCAACTGAGAAAAACTTGATGCGTCCCCGGTTACTGCAGAGAATCACACTGGCGTCACCAACGTGGATTATCTGAACCGAACGGTTGAAGTACTCCGCGACGACGAGTGTGGCCCCTGCGCCGATTCCCCATTTCAGAATCTTGTGATTGGCCGCTTCGATCGCGTCCACCAGCAGCGGTCGCAGCGAACCAATGGATTGGGCATTTCGACAGTGATCAAGGATGGATTCGATCGTCTCGCGAGCGGCGCGGTCGCCTGCGTTTTGTCCTCCGACTCCATCAGCAACCACCAATACTCCGTGGTTCTCGGACACTTGTATCACGGCAGCCGCGTCTTCATTATCGGTGGACTTGTCGGGACAGCGATAGGAGCAGCCCATGACCGAGCCGCCGCAAAACGGCAGTTTCACGATTTCGCTCGCCTGTTCCTGGAACCAGGTTTGTTCGGTCATCGTGAATTCCCGATGGGCATGCTTTACCTTCGTTTCTGTTTGTCGAGGTGCCGGAGCGCAACCGGATAAAGTCGTTCAAAAGCTTGTTCCATCTTCACCGCATCGGCGAATCGGTTTCGTGGCAGCGGATCGATTGCCTTCTTGATGAATCGAATCATGTCCGGGTGGACGCGTTTGGTACGCAGATTAGCGGCTCCGACAGGTGGCCAATGGAAGGGATACTCGGGCCACCAACCAGAAAGCATTCGATAGATGATCAGTCCAACGGAGAATACATCCGATCGCATCGACGGTTTACCCATGGCTTGTTCGGGGGCCATATGTCCTACAGTTCCTGTTCCCGATCCCATGATGGTTAACCGTGAAACTTTGGCGATTCCAAAATCCGTCAGCCTCAACCAATCGCCGTCGAACAGAATGAAGTTCTCGGGCTTGATATCGCAATGAACGATGCGGCATTCATGTGCGTAGGCCACGGCCGCAATCATCTGCTCGGAAAACATCAGCGCTTTTTTGACGGAAATCCGTCGCCCGAGTCTCTCGTCGAGAGTCTCGCGGCCAAGTTGCGTGGCTACGACGAATCGATTGTCGATCATGTCCGCGTTTCGCAGTGGCAGGATGTTGGGGTGGTCAAGCGTGGCGACCAAGCGAACCTCCTGGCGAAACAGATCTAACATCGCTTCATCGACAAATTGACCGTAGGGGACCTTAAGCGCGACGCGGCCCCCTTCGATCGTATCCATGGCCGCGTAGACTTGAGCGAATCCGCCGCTGCCGATCAGGCGTTCAATTCGATACTTGCCAACGCGTTGACGAGGTCGCAAGCCATGCGATCGGCGTGATTTCTGGATCGTCTTTCGGGAAGTCGTTTGTCCCATGTTTCCAACTGCAGATCGTATCTAGGCAAGGTCCGGGGGTTTTTTGTCGGTGCCGCACCGGTGACCAAGTTGTCCAACGTAACGATACGACATTTTGTTTTCTATCAATACCTTCAAAACACCAAGATTCGGAGATCGCATTGCGATTTTTCGCAACCAGGGGAATTTTGTTTTTAGGCAATCCTTTTCACTTGGCATTCCTACAGAAAGAATATGGCGCCGACAGGCGAGCTAACGCGCAAGCAAGAAGCCCGGTTTGGGCCGGGCTTGAGACCGAGAAAATGCGACAAGCTTACTTCGTCTTTTTGGGTTTATGTGCGTCATGGCACTTCTTGCAGTTGGTAGCAACCTTAAGTTCATCTACTGCACCGTCACGTCCAACCGCGACCTTGGCAGCAGCCATCGCGGCTGCATTGGTAAAGGTCTTCCAGGAAGCGGCGTCGCCTGCAGGGGCATCGTTCTGGGCGAGACTGATATACAAATCCAAAAGTTCAAGTTTCTCCGCATCAGTTGCCTCACCACTGAGCACTTTCTTGTTCAGCTGGTCGCCCTTGGGAGACATCGCTTTCCCCATCACTTGCTTGACGGTATGTTTTGGCTTGTCCACGTTAACTTTGTTTTCGGGATCTTCCGCAATCGCAAATACCGTGATCGTGACCACCGCAAACAGAACAGCAATACAGATTTGAAATAATTTTGGCATGACGTGTTCCTTACAGTGAAAATAGGTTGGAGCATTGGCTAAAATGTATCGTTCCGATTTTGCTAGTGCAACTAAATTAACCTGATTTTCAAAATCGCGCAAAAACTTAAAAAAACGGCCCAGACGCAGGAGACATAGGGAAGGCCATCCATGATCACTGCGGTTACCAATTGCCTGAATCGAAAGTCGCAAATGTTCACCCTACTCCCAGGCTTGTTTTTGGCCACCGTTCTTTCATCACCTGCAAATGCCGTTGAAAAACATTTCACGCGCAGGAACTGGGTGCGTATGACAAATTGGCCCAAATGGCGGAGTCGAGGCCAAAAAAAAGGGACTACCAATTTTGCGACTTGTACGTGACATGCCCAAGCAAAAGAACGGCCCTCCCCTTCGAATCGGCCGAGGCACCTGACGAAAACTATCGCGATGCCAAAGTTGCTGCCAAGGCGATCCGTGACTTACGGCGATTGAAAGACAAACGGGAACCTTTTTTCCTGGCCGTAGGTTTCTACAAAGCCTCACTTACCATTTGTTGCACCGGAAAAAATATTGGGACCTCGTACGATCGTTACATGTGCCGTTTTTACCCGAAATGCCCCCAGCAGTCCACAATTCTGGGGACTTGCGGGGCCCGTACCGGCCCAGGGAATTTGCCGTCCAGATGGCGCGGAATCTGATTCACGGTTATTACGCGTGCGTTAGTTTTACTGATGCCCAAGTCGGCAGGGTCCTGGATGAGTTAAATCGACTGGGACTGGCCGAGAATACGATTGTTTTTCTTTGGGGCGATCATGGCTGGAATCTTGCAGAACACACGTTGTGGTGCAAACATAGTTGTTTTGAAACTTCCATGCATGCACCGTTGATTGTGCGCGCCCGGAGTGACCCGCGGAGGTGGACGTACAAAAGCACTTACTGAGTTGATTGATATCTACCCGTCCCTCTGTGAAATTGCTGGACTGCCATTGCCGAGACATTTGCATGGAAAGAGCTTCGTTCCATTGCTCCGGAACCCGGCATTGCAAGGAAAGACGACGGCCATTGGTCGTTTTCGGGACGGGGATACGATTCGTACCGATCGGTATCGATTCAGCGAGTATTCTCAATCGAAAAAAGGCCGTGGCTCAAGAATGCTTTACGATCACGATTCCGATCCTGGCGAGAATGTCAACATTTCTGAGTTGCCTGAGCAACTCGAGACCGTCAACAGGCTTGTCCACCAGAATTTCCCCCCCCTTGGTCGAACGACATCTTCCGGCACGGCAGCATCGCGAGCTCGATTCTGGCGTAGCAGGCTCTCGAAAGTGGGTTCGACGTAAACGATTTCAATCTGAGCATGATAGTCGGCAAACAGGTCGACCCATCGCGAACGCGTCTGTTTGGTGGTATTGGTAGCGTTGAATGCAAACGAGACTCCCGCGCGGAGAAGTTCGCGACAGCGTTCTCGTGCGATCTGGATAACCCGTCCCTGATCATCGTCAGGTCGGACACGGATTTCGTTTCGGATTTGATCGAGAGAGATCACTGGCAGATCGGCGCGATGTCTGGCCAGCCAGCTATCCTTTCCACTGCCGGGCAACCCGACCATCAACGTTACCTGAGACGAGAATTTTTCGTGGGGTACGTAATGCAGATTCGGCTCAGGTTGGCGAAAAAAAGTGAATCGAGCATGGGCGGTGGCGAAGGGATAGGGCTGGTCAAAACAGTCATGCTCCTCGGCCATGAGTCTCCAGAAGTGCAGGTTCTCTTCGGGCCGCATCATCGACTCCGAATCGCGACCCCGAGTATCAGCCAACGCGAGCAGAAACAATAGTCGGTTGTTTACCAACCAGGATAGCCGAACAACTTCGTGGGCGGGCTCATCCCGCTCGCCAAGGAATACTGGACGACCGTGATAGCGGACCAGTTGCGAAATCCGTTCGCGGGTTTTGAGATCACATCCCAGATCGCGTAGTACGGATCGGCAAAGATGTTCTCCTTTCACAGCGTGCTTGGGCGAAGTCAACCGCCCTGTCTCCGGATGAATTTGCGTCGCCAGCGGCTTGGCCACATCGTGAAATAACGCCGCGAACTTGAGTACGGTTTTCTCGTGCGCCGTCGTGTCCGGCCAGGACTCCAGTTGTTCCAGCTGTTGCAGTACCAGCTTGGTATGCGTCCAGACATCTCCCTCCGCATGCCATTCGGCATCCTGTGCGCAGTTTGCCATCGCACGACACCATGATTGAGCTTCCGCCCATTCCACGATGTCGTCGATATTTGCCGTTTGTAGTTGCTGCCAACTCATGACCAAATATCCACATCCTTCGCCAAACGATTGGGCACCATCAGTTGATGTTGCCAATGGTTGCTTTGCTTGATTTTCTCAACAAATTCCGGTCTCACAAACTTTGCCCTTCCTTTCACGACACCCTCGGCCTCGGTGCGGACGTAAAGTCCCTCCATAAGATCGTCGGCTCGGTCTGTCAGCGGATTGTCAAAAACGCTGTCAAATCGCGATGGACCGATCAAGCTTTCGAGGTCGTTCCGGGCCATCACACCGGTGTGCACTATCGGAACGGTTTGAATCCCGGTCCCGTCCAGTAATTCCGTTCTTCGCGACAAATCCAGAAAGACATTCTCCCGTTTATCGTAGATATCAAATTCAAAAAAATAGTGGGTCAGTTGACGATAGAAGATGGAATGGCGCGCATACATCCATTCTCCGAACAAAATAAACCGGTTTTCAAGCCTCTCTTCAAACGTGCTTCGTTTGACCGTCACCCATTGTTTGAACAAATCATATTGAGCGTGCATTCCCTCCGTGATTCGGTGTCCGCGACATTGCAGAACCATCTCGGCGTCGTTGGTGAAGTGGATGCCGACGTTCGTGCCGTCAATTTTTTCTTCGACGATCAGCGACTCATCGGAAATGATGCGATTGGATTCCGCCTCGCCAAGGTGCCGGTCGTCGGTTGTCCCCTGGGACCCAAACAGATGGGGCGTCCGCGGGTATTTGATGAATTCACCTCGTGAAGTGCCCATCGTTTTGGCTCCTTGTGTTCCATTTCCAATGTAGCAAGGGAAACTCTGCGTTTCATCGCACGGTTCACCGTTTTCAGATCAGTTTTATCTGAGTAACCAACGCAAATGTCAAAGCGGTTCGTGCCTTTTTACGGGCATCTGAAAAAGTTGTTTACTTGATGTAAATTTGACCCCCGTGAGTCGGGAGCTTGCGCGATTTTAGGTGGCAATAAAAATACGCCTGTTGAATGCAATGCATTTACCGCATCTGATTTCGCTCGTCATCGAAAAACTCGTTCCGAATCGACTCCCCTTTTCTGCATTGCGCCCGCATTCGACTTACCTTGGCAGCGGTACCGGTGAATGCGACACCAACTTTTGCTTTGGCGAATGCCGCCGCACCCGTTGCAACGATTCCCAGTGCTCCAGCTTCGGCAAACGCATCTTGGTCGGCACCTAGGAAGGTAAATTGCCAGCTGTATTTGGTTTGTTGGTGTTCGATCAAATTCCTGATCTGCGTCTTCGTAAACTCAACGCTTGAATTCTCATACCCATCGGTCATGATCACGAATACGACCAAGCCGGGCCGATCGGACTGGTTCATTTGGGACAACCTTTTTCCTGTTTCATGGATCGCCCGCCCGACCGCATCCAGTAGTGCGGTCATTCCGCGCGGCCTCAATTTGTATTTCGGGACTTGGTCCGCGGGAATTCCCTTGTGCAGAAATTCATGCTCCGTGTCAAACTGGATCAGCGTCAGCAATGCGTCACCCGGTTCACTGGCTTGCGTCTCAATAAACTCGTTGACACCGCCTTCGGCAGCTTCTCTTACCTGGTTCATGGATCCGCTGCGGTCAACAACAAGCGTAATATCGGTCAGTTTTGCATTCATCAATCAACTCCTTGAAAAAGGTTTCGTGCTTCTGTTTGCAGAGAATTAGAAATGGAATCATTCGATCCGTTTTTCTGCTGGGAAGGTGCTATGCCCGCGCAGTTCGAGTGCGAGCTGCATCGGGTCCCTGCCCAAGTCGGGCCGAACGTAGAAATAGAAAATCTTGGTGTCCGAGGCTGGTTTGATTGTTGGCAATCAAAAGTCAGAAATCGCGAGTCAGGCGTGGACCACGTTAGTCCCAGTCCATTCTCAGTGAAACATGGCCAAGGCATGAACCGGTCGACGGCAGCTGAAGAACAATCGAATCGGAGATTGTCTGAATCTATTTTGCATCCAGGCGGACCGACTCCATGCGTGCTGCCGGAACCTAATCGGGCGCGATCAACCGCCGGCACGAATTAACGACCGATCGAGGCCTCTTGTCTCGTTGACACGTCGCACGGGTCAAAAGTTCGGTCGCCCCACAGAGTTTTTCCCAAATGTCCGTTCGGTGTCGACGGCAGGCCGGTCCCTGAGGGGTTTGTCCAAATGGCTTGATGTTCTTTCCCGCCTGGTGGTATTCGCTGACCGCGGCAGGGATTTCGCGATTGTGAACGAGTCGATAGCAACTTCGTGGCTGCGTCGGAAGACTTGCTCTGCGCGAGGGTTTTGAACGAGGAGCATCCGGAGGATCTCGGTCCTCTCGACGTGAATTGTGCAACAAGGTTGACCTCGGGTAAAACAAGTCGTATCACGGGCGCGTCCAATCTTTGCGTTATTTGCTGCGGCACGCTGTTTCTTATGTTTCTTGTCGAATGCTTTCTTGCAGTTCAAACCTTCGGCACCCACCATGAACTCGAAGACAAATCTCAACAAGATCGATGATTCTTTGACAGTTCAAAACTCGCAACGATTCAAGTTCGCGACGAGGAGCATGTTGATCTGGCTTATTTTAATTGCCGCTGAGATCGTTCATGGAATTGTTAGAGCAGTTACTCTCGTGCCATTGGTTGGCGAGTTTCGATCCAACCAGATTGGTGTGTTCAGTGGATCGGCGATCATCCTCGTGATTGCCTACCTGAGTATCCGTTGGATCGGCGCATCACGTCGCGTCGACCTGTTTTTGGTTGGTGCGATCTGGCTGGTGTTGACCGTAGCATTCGAGATGTGGTTCGGCCGATACGTGGTCGGGTTGTCTTGGGAGCGATTGGCAACGGATTACAATCTGCTCAAAGGTGGTTTGATGCCCATCGGCCTTCTGGTCATGTTCCTGGCCCCGTGGAGCGTGGCAACCGTGCGAGAGCATGCACTTGCAACCCGGAAGGAATAACGCTTGTGAACAGTTTATTTGTCATTTCGAAATTCCATTTGTTTTCGAGACATCCGTATCAAAACCAGCGGTGTCGAGCAATTTGTCCAAAAACGATCGACGAAGATTCAAACGAGTTTACGCCAAAACACTTGAGATGACGGATTTGGCCAACAAAAAAGCTACAGTCCTGAAATTGAATCTTGGGAGTGACGCCAACTCCTGGAAATCGGCAGGCGCTAACATTCGAAGGGTCTATTTCGAACGCAGCCGATTGCTACAAAGCCTTGCATACAACATCAATTTGCTCTCCAACTCGAGCGACATTGTTGACCGGGCGTAACCACAATCGCCTGATTTGGTTGGCAACGTATCTGTTGGACTTCTTCAAAACTCAAATGACGGAATTGGCGGACAGTGCCATCGCCATGAACAAGCCAATTTCGTTCTGATCGCCGCGGGTCGCCCAGCATGGATTTGCCGGAAATCCGCAGCTTCGTCAGTGGAAAATCAGCTTAATTCGCATCCTGCAAGCAAAGGGGATGTTAGGTAAACTCAACAACAGGAACGCCCGAACCAATATCAGAGAATTCCTTTAAAACGAATTACAAATCGCGGCCTTAAAAAACCGCTCACGTTAGGTAACTTAGATTTCTTATGGTCAGTATGACAACTCAGGAACGATTGGAAAAACACCTTAGCAAAGATCCGCAAATCGCGGATACGGCCTATGTTGCAAAA
Organism: Pirellulaceae bacterium; assembly: GCA_942492215.1. GTDB lineage: Bacteria > Planctomycetota > Planctomycetia > Pirellulales > Pirellulaceae > Mariniblastus. The sequence continues at coordinate 34,912 of CALODY010000014.1, read as the reverse complement.
CAGGCCACGTTAGTTGGCGATGTCCGAATCGGTGACCACGCGAGCGTGTGGCCAGGTTGTGTGTTACGCGGAGACATCAATTATATTTCAATCGGCGACCGCAGTAATGTCCAAGATGGAACGATCGTTCACCTATCCAATGACTTTGGTGTCGAAGTCGGAAAAGACGTAACCATCGGTCATGCTACCATCATACACGCGTGCACCATCGAAGATGAGTGCCTGATTGGAATGGGCGCGATCGTGATGGATGGAGTCGTCATTGGAAAACGCTCCATAGTGGGAGCCAACGCGCTTATCACCCAAGGGACAATTGTTCCACCCGGATCGCTCGTCCTCGGATCACCGGCAAAAGTCGTGAAGACACTTTCCGAAGAACAACAGGCGAAGCTCAAAGACATGGCCGCCAAATACGTGATCGTATCAGCAACGCACAAAGCCAAATACCAGTAACGAGCTGTTTTGTTAGTGAGCGGTCCTGGACTAACTTCTCGATTTTAAATTTCACCACCTTGCTGCGTTTAGCTCGCCGCCTTGACCAAAGTAATAGATCGCGTCACGAGGTGACGTTTTGGTTTCACCCTTGAAAAATGGACCGGCATCGATCCCTATTTAAATAAAACAATTGCTGCGGTATTCATTGATTTCGCCGCGCACACCCAACTGAATGCTGGCGCCTCCGTCTTTGTCGTTTTGCTCAACGCGACGTACCTTTACCGAAACTCGGAAAGATTCGTCCGGTTTGACAAGTTGATGAATCAACGAGTGGACACTTCGGTTGCCACCCTTGCTTGTGCATTCAGCGGATCCGCCAGAAATTCGCCAGTTCTCCATCGGGTTGGCCCAGTATTCACCACCGAGCCTGGTCGTCCCGGAAAAAGGCGATCATCCCAGCCGGTTCGTGTTAACGGCAGTTCGGCCCGACGCCTGACTGCCGATCAAAAGAAGCTGTAATGTTACAATTGCTACTTCAATAGATTGTCTGTTCGAATGAAGTCTCTACCTGGTGAATGGCATCCAATACACATTGAGTTGCCGAGCGACGCGGCCACAGGTTTTGAATTGTCCGTCGTACTCAAATTTTCATACCAATACCAGCCGTTACCCCTGCCGTCATCCTTTCTGGATTTTACGGCCAACGCCCAGCCGATTTTGTTGCCGTCTCTGTAGAGTTCCTTGACCGACATTGACCCAACTGGATGGGTTTTGTTCCCCGCCGCCATGCTGGCTGCCAGTTTATCATTGAAGAAGGTCTTGACATCGCCATGGACGGCTGGCCCGCTGCTGGAAGCATGGACTCTTGCGTCTGACTGAAACCCTTTGTATTTTTCAGCTGCCAGCCATTCAAAAACCTTCTGCGTATATTCATCGGCCGATGTTACTTCGCCGGCGCCCATAGCACTTGCGGCCGCCTTCATGGCAGTGTCATCCATTTTCTTGCTCTGTTTGTTTTCCTCATTCATCATCTTGCGTTTTTCGTCGGGCATTGCTTCACGAAGCACCGGGTAGTATTGAGTGAAAACAAAATCCGTATCGGCGCTGGCCGCATGACAAGCATTGCAGGAATCAGCGGGAAATGCCTTCGCTGTCATTTCGTAATCCGCTTTGTGGCCAAAGCTAAAGTAGGCCCAGCCTCCAGGCTCGTCTTTGAATCGAACGGTATCTTTGATGGCAACTTCCAGTCCAGCAAAATCGCCCATGAAATAGCCATTGCCGCTTACGGCCTGCTTCGACCCAACCAAAACCAGTTCTTTGACCAGTTGAGTAGCATTGGGAAAAACGCCTGTGTTTTCGAACGTTGCGAAGCTTTCAGGGTCCACGTAAACATTGTGGAATTCCGGAAACGCCGCTTTGCCATCGTTCATGTCGTGGGGAGTCAACGGAGTGCCAACGTACACCCATTTCCTCCATCCCCTGGGGCGGATGAGCTGTCCATCTTCCGTGTACCGAGGAGCATGGGCGTTCGTCGAACCACGAGTATCGGTGGCCCCCAGTTCTTGGCTCGACAGCATTTTGGTTGCCGGTGTTGGTGAACAAAAAATCGTCGCTGAAACAGTACCGACCAACAAAGCCGCAATGCCGAAGAGGTTTTTCATTTTTCCACCGGGGGTTTTAAGGAAAATCTGCAAAAACGTAATGTTGCGAAGAAATGATTCCTTACGTTTTCTTACTACGGCATTATAAATATTTGATGCGATGGACAACTTTGAACTTCAATGAATTCGCCTTCAAAATCCCCATTACGGGTTTGCGAACGCGTTAAATATGATCCAGATCATTCGAGCGAGTCTGCCACCGCTGCCAGGTTCTCCCACACTACTTGGCGAGCAGGCATGTGCCCTGATTGGCCGAGGAGAAAAATAGTTGGCAATCAGCAACGGCAGTGCATGAGCTGCGGGAGACGAGAGAAACTGGCGATAGAAATGGAAGTCGTTTGGTCGGTGATGTTTTTTGAGGCTGAGGCCGTATCACAGATTCCATTTCCTGCAAATCTTCTTCACTCGACCGCGCAAGTACGGCAAAACCGACTTTTCAAACCAAGGATTACTCTTGAACCAGCGAATATTGCGCGGGCTGGGATGAGGAAGAGGAACAAACCGTGGCCGATAGTCTTTCCAATTCTCGATCGTTTCGGTTAAAGTTCGCTTTCGATTTTCAGCCAGTACGTGGGTCTGGGCGTACATTCCAACAAGCAGTGTCAGCTCGACCCTGGGTAATTGTTGCATCACCTTTTCATGCCATAATTCGGCACACTCAGGCCGCGGCGGCAAGTCTCCCGACTTGCCTCGACCGGGATAACAGAATCCCATCGGTACGATCGCAATCAATTTGTCATTATAGAAATCTGTTCTCGAAATACCCATCCAGTCTCGCAACCGATCTCCGCTGGGGTCGTCCCAGGCGATGCCGGATTGATGGACTCGCATGCCGGGCGCTTGACCGACGATTAGAATTCGCGATTGATTGGATAATTCGAGAATTGGGCGTGGCCCAAATTCCAGATGCATCTCGCAATGGCGACAGCCACGGATTTCCCGGAGGAGTTGTTTCAAGGGTTGACGCTTGTTCATCGCGATCCTCGTGTGCGTCACACAGTTTTGATCTGAACTTGATCGGTATTACGATTTCCGTTTCATCAATTATCGTTCGCTTGATTGGAACGCGATCCGCTATCTCGCAAATCCGTACGACCTTTTTCGGTTCGTGCTCTCTTTGTTCATCGCATGCTCTCTGAAGATCCGATCCAGTTGGTCCGTTTCCGACTCCAATCGGTTCACTCTGAGCGAGATTCAAGGAGGCTGATTGAGCCGCCTTCACGGCTGATAAACCCCTCCTGCTCCAGTTCTTTGAGTGCGCGGTACATAGCCTCGTGGGTGAGATTCATGTCACCCGAGAGGCTTTTCAACTTGCCAGACAATTCCAGTGGACCCGGGCTTTGCATCGCCAAACCTTTTAAAAAGTGGAGCACCCTTTCCTTTGCGGACTTGATTCCAAGCCGTTCAAAGTTGATTCTCAATTGAATATTGCGTTTCGCTAAACAATAGATAAAGTTCTTGGCGACAGCCGGATTCGTTCGGATGTCGTTGAGTATCAGCGTTTTAGGAACGCTTTCGACGATTGAGAGCTTGTCGGCAACGGCACGGTAGCCATATTTATCCAGGACCAAATGTTCTTCCGCGATCGTCTCCCCATCTCGGGCCCGGTACAGCACGACGGCTTTGTTTTTTTGGGGAAACACCTCAAGTCGGATGCAACCTTCTTTACAGAAATAGAACCGCTCAACAGGTGAATTCTCCATGAATAGAATGTCACCAGGCTTGACGATTTGCTGCTCAACTCGCGACCTGACCTCATTGGAAAAGGTGTTGAATTCAAATTTAGACAACTTAAGATTCCCGTTTTTGCAATTTACCGAACGCTGCAATAATAATTGAATAGGCACTTACCGACTACCAAACATTTCTGATTTGAGCTTTCTACCCCATCGTCGAACACGCGGTGAGGCGCTCAATGCTCTCGCTGTCCTGGCCAATGTCACGCAGTCACGATCTTTCCCATGGCAGCCAGCGTGGTTTTTCGGATCCTCCACTCACGGGCGTTTGATGCCGTGCTTTGCCATTTGCGATCTCAGTGTGCTGGGACGGACGCCGAGTCGGGAGGCTGCCCCGGAAGGCCCTTCGATTTTCCAGCCGGTCGTCTCGAGCGTCGCAATGAGGTGCGAGCGAATTGCTTCATCCAGGCGTACCGGCGACCCAACCGAAGAACCGGTAAAACTCGGTTCGTCATCTAGACCGAAGCACGGGCGTCCGTCGTCAGAGAGCGCGATCGCGCGGCGGACCAGACTCAATAGCTCCCGGGCATTCCCCTTCAGCGAAAGCGACTCGAGATGCGCGAGATCCGACTCCGTAAACTCTACCGTCTGGCTTGCATTGGAGCCAACGGACCGGTCGATTTCCAACTGGACCAGCCCACGAATATCCTGGACACGCGATCTAAGGGGCGGGATCTTGATCACCATGCCGGCGATTCGGAAGTACAAGTCCTCCCGGAATGTTCCTTCTTCAACCATCTTGCTGAGATCACGATTCGTCGCCGCCACGATCCGGATGTCGAGGATGCTCGGATTGGCAGCGCCCAGCCGGTGGATCTCTCCGTCCTGGAGCGTACGAAGAAGTCGAGCCTGCACCGGTAACGGTAACTCGGCGACCTCATCGAGAAAGACCGTCCCGCCGTTGGCGACTTCCAGCCGACCCTTACGGCTACGGTCAGCGCCGGTAAATGCGCCGCGCTCGGCGCCGAATAGCTCGCCGTCGACGATGTCGGGTGGAAGCGCCCCGCAGTTGATCGGCATAAAGACCTTTTCGGCGCGATCGCTCTGAGCATGGATCTGCCGCGCAACTAACTCTTTGCCGGTACCGGATTCACCCAGCACCAGCACCGGGAGGTCGGTCCGCGCGACGCGCTCCGCCAGCCGCAAGACGCGCTTCATCCCCTTCGATCTCGCGACGATCCGGGCCGCCTGGTGTTGGTTGCTGTCGTCCCGCCGCGTGAGGTTCGCAGTCTCGAGACTGCGAAGCCGACCAAGATCTTGCCAGACGGTCATCATCGCTTCTCTGCCCAGCCAATGGACCACACTGAGATCGACTCTTACCCGCACCGGCTCGCCCATTCGCTTTTTGTGGAGCGCGGTAAAGCTGTCCTTTCTGGTACGGCGGATTTCCCGGATGTGCTGTCTTGTTTCAGCCGGATTCGGTTGCACTTCGAAATCGCTAATGTTTAGGCGGCCGAACTCTTCGCGCGTGTATCCCATGTATTCAGCGGCGCGATCATTGAATTCGAGCGGACGCCACGATTCCATGTCGAGCACGAGTAACGGGACAGGCGAGCATTTGAAAAGTTGCTTAAACGACATCTTCAAGTTCCGAGAAAATCCACGACATTTCGAGGGCACCCGCGAATCGACGCGACCTCAACCCAAGCTACCGATTTTACACGTCGATTTTTGATGAACAATCGGTTTTTGGACGACCGGCACGCGGCTTGCGAGCCGCATTGAGACGGCTGCGACGAGCGCGGTCGCTCGGTTGCTGAAACTGGCCACCGATTGTTTTCTGAATTCTTAACCAACGGACAACGCGAGATACCTATGACTGATGTTTTAAAGCTAGACACTGAACTTAATGCGATCGTCTCAGAAGGAAAAATGCTTGATGCTTTGGCGGCGTATTACGACGAGAACTGCTCGTTTCAAGAAGGCAACGGCGAGCCGCGACAAGGCCGGCAAGCTCAGCACGACCACCTCAGCGCATTTCTGGGGACGCTCCAGGGTTTCAACGGAGCGACGCTTCACAGCCAAGGTGTCGGCGGCGACACGTCTCTAACCGAGTGGACGTTTGATATGGTGGGGCCCGAAGGTCCGATCGTCTGGAACGAAATCCTACGCCGAAAGTGGAAAAACGGGAAGGTGATTTCCGAGCGCTTCTACACCGCAGATTGATGTGGCCAAACAGGAGGCAGAAGGCCTTGAATTGGATAAGGCCTTCTGTCATCTTTTGTCCGCGGCTCACGTCAATCAAACAAATCTCTGTTAGGCGTGATAAAAACGCTCGTGAACGACTTTGTTGCCTTTCCACTTGCGGCGGGTTACCTGCGGATTGGCAACGCGATTGCCGTCTTGAAAAGTAACATCAAACGTCCATTCGGAAAACGAGATGTCGCCGTCTACTGCCACATCGCCCAACGTCGCGCCGTGAAACTCCTTGATGGACCCAAAGAACTGTTCTTCGAACTCGCGGTTGGTGGCTTTGCCAACTCGTGGTGGCTGATCATTCTCCTGCATGACAATGTCGTCTGCATAAAGCTTCTCGAATGCTTCCAGCGCTTGTCCGTTGAGGATCATCTGGTTCAATTCCTGTTCCAGCTGTTTGACATCGCTCATTTTGTGTCTCCCTTTCCAAAAATTTTTAATACTTGATCTGTTTCTAATTCAACCCAAGTCAAATAGCAGGAACTCTGCCGCTTCGGCCTGGTTGAGCACTAACTGCGTTGGCTTGCTGGTGACGATCGAGTCTCCGGCAGCCAACTGGGTACCATTGACCGTCAGATTCCCGCGCGCCACTTGCAGCCAACCATGACGATTGCGTTCGATGTTGTACGACAGATGTTCGCCAGACCCCAGTTTGCCAGCAAACAATTTCGCATCCTGATTGATGATCACGTTGGAGGTGCCGGGCTGGTTACCGGCGATCAAGACAAGATTGTTTTGCAATGTAACTGGTTGGATCGCTTTTTGTCCGTAGCTTGGCCGTAGGCCGCGTTGGGCCGGCTCAATCCAAATCTGCAGAAAATGATTGGACTGATTTGGCGACGGATTGTACTCGCTATGAGTGATACCGGTTCCAGCTGACATGCGTTGAATATCGCCTGGCTTGATGATCGAGCCGTTGCCAGTGCTGTCACGATGCTGCAACGCACCCTCGACAACATACGAAATGATTTCCATATCCCGATGCGGGTGGGTTGGGAAACCGCGCCCCGCCGAAATTTTGTCATCGTTGATTACGCGCAGAGACCGAAAACCCATGTGTCGCTGGTCGTAGTATTTCCCAAACGAAAAACTGTGATAGCTTTTCAGCCAACCGAGATCGGTATGTCCCCGTTCTGCTGCCCGGCGAATCAAAGTATTGACACCGTTTTGACCAGCCGCACAGGCCAGTGGGTTGGTGCTTAGGTGGATTAAGCCGGCAGCCGTTAATCCAAGAAAGGTTCGTCGTGACGTTTCCATGATTCTCTCCTGTGCCATGGTTTCTCGAAGTTCGTCAATCCAAGACGGTATTTTCGGTTTTGAGCGTCGTCGGAAGGGAATCAAAATCGGTTTTCGACGACCACTTCTTTGAGAGGCAGCTGGCCAGGTTTGGGCCAAGGATCTTTGGCTCCTTTTCCGATCGCCACCATCGGTCCCATCACATGATCGTCCGGCAGGTTGATCAATTCGGCGACTTTTTCGATGTCAAACCCAATCATCGGGCAGGATTGATAACCAAGTTCCTGAGCGGCCAGCATCAAGGTTTGCATCGCCAGTCCGATTGATCGTTGGGCTTCATCACGTTGCAACCACTTCCGGCCTTCATGAAAGGGCCCCATCCAACCGACCAGCAAATCCGCAACTTCTTTCGGGGCATTGGCCCAATATCGTTCCGGGTTCTTCTTCCAGGCATTCATGTCCGCTGTGAACAAGACCAACAAAGACGCGTCCGTCATCTGGGATTGACCATTTCCAAACTCGGTACGAATTTTCTGACGTAACTCTGGATCGCGGAGCACGACCAAACGCCAGTGCTGGATATTGAAACTGGTCGGAGCCTGAATCGTGGCTTCTAACAGCTTTGTCTCTTCCTCGGCGCTCATCTGGTGTTCTGGATCGAAGTGTTTGATGGCTCGGCGGTTGTAGATTGCTTCAATCGTGCTCATCGGTTAATTCCTTCGTGTTTCGAACTTTAAAGTTAAATACTGCAGTTGCAACCGGCGGTCCAAACTCGACCGTCAGCCGACCATATTCATTTCAAAAGAAGTTGCTGGAGTGTTTTGTCAGGGTAAAAAGTTTAGGGTTCAAGTTAGTGGAAACTGTAAGACTTCACTCGTAAATCGGAGCCTTAGCAACCGCCACTCCTCTGAAATTCAACGCTGACAGACCGCTAGGCAAGATCAAAAAACATGAACTCCGATCCTGCCGCGCCGGAAACCACAACTCCCGGTTCGTCGCTGATTGCTACGCCATCACTGACCGACAGGGATTCTCCGTTGACCTTCAACTCCCCAGAGATCACCTGCAGCCAGGCATGCCGACCCCCGTCAAGTGGATGACGAACCTCACTGCCGTTGACGATCGACAAGAAGATGTTCGCGTCCTGATGGATGCTCAAACTGCCGTCTTTGCCATCGGGTGAAGCAACGAGTCGGAGTTTGCCAAGTTTCTCTTCGTGACTGAACTCTTTTTGTTCGTAGGTCGGTTCCGTGTTGCGAACGTTCGGCGTCAACCAGATCTGGTAGAAGTGGACGGGCTCGGTGTTCGAAGGATTGAACTCGCTATGGGTAATGCCCGATCCAGCAGAAATTCGTTGGAACTCACCGGGACGAAGCACTTCCCCGTTCCCCATGCTGTCCTTGTGCTCCAAAGATCCCGACAACACGTACGAGATAATTTCCATGTTGTCATGCGCGTGCGTTCCCAAACCCTGTCCCCTGTCGACTCGGTCTTCATTCATAACGCGGAGGCTGCGAAAACCCATGTGGTTTGGGTCGCGATAGTTGGCAAATGAAAAAGTATGGTTGCTTTTAAGCCAGCCGTGATCGGCCGCACCCCGCTGGTCTGCCTTTCGGATTTGAATCATGGTCGTTTCTTTTCTCAATCCTCTACGGTGTTTTTCAAAGGAAGAAAAACAAGAACTTCAAAGTTAAATACGTAGATTATTTCTGCAACGGCAAAAAGTGCCCGACGTTTTCTGTTCTCAGCTCCAGGAAAGAAGGCTTCAGGATTTGGATGGCTCGGATTTAGTCGCGGATCGATCGAGACTCCCGGGCCCCGAACCGTTGGCAACGATCATCAACAAAGCACCTGCCAACCCGAGATTTTTCATGAATTGAATCATCTGCATCTGAAAATCCTGCGTGTCGGGCGCGTACGTCCAGAAGTGATGAAAGAAATAGGTTGCCAGGACCAGGAATACGATCAACAAACCGGCGCCGATCCGCGACTTGTAGCCCAACGCAATGGAAACACTTCCAGTCAGCAAAAATACGATCGCACCCACGAGCGCAATGTTTGGCACCGGGACACCGTTAGCGGCCATGTATTCCGTGGTCCCGGCAAAGTCCGGAATCTTTTTCCCAACGGCGCTCATGAAAAAGATCGTCGCCAGCATCACGCGCCCCGCGATTGTTAAAACGGCCTGGATCATTTCGGTCATTTCTCTCATGTATATGTTGCAACAGATATATGGCTAAAAAAACTTGGCGGCTTACTCGTTTGGGTTCCTTGCCCGAAACAACAAGCGGTTAAGTGTCGCCAACTCCCGGTCATTGAGCCTGGTAAATTGGGCGTCGTGCAGTTCCTTGACAGGGCGATCCAGTTTTTTGAGGAGTGACCTGCCGGCAGTCGTCAGCGCGACCCAGACGACGCGTCGATCCTCACGACAGCGTTCACGCTTGACCCAACCAGCCGTGACGAGCCGCTCGACCAACCGGGATATATCGGTTTGCTCGGATACCATTCGTTCTGCAATTTGGTAGACCTGCATCGGATTCTTTTCGCCGCGAAGAATTCTTAACGCATTGTACTGAGGGTCAGACAAGCCATGTTTCTTGAACAGTCGCGAGAATTCACCCGCTAACTGCTCGTGCGTTCGCACGAGGTTCAGGTACGCCTCCTGGTGCAGGCTCGCGAATGGCTGGCGTTTGCCCAGCTCGGCTGCGAGACCTTCCGAATTGGAATGGGTTTTCATCATGCGATAAATATATGTTGCAACATACAACGGGTCAACACGTAAATCGGCATTTTGGGTCGCGATTTCAGATCTTTTATTGGCGTTTCTGTAAAATAGAAGAATTTGAACGACCGAAACGGTCTTGAAGCCATTGCCAATACATGCATCGAGGCGATGACAACCAGGCAACCACATCGGATCGACGGAATCGAGGACCTGTTTCTTAACTCTTCGCCATCGTTGCGTGCAGAGATTTGAGTTAGCTGGGCGAAATCGAGAAATTGGTTCGGTGTCACAAGAGCTTTCAATGTTAAAACAATGGTACGAGGAGCTTTGTTCCGAGTTAAAAGAGTTCGTTTAATCTGAACGGCTGGGCACCTTTTGAGAATTGTGCGTGGATAGTCAAAAATCGAATCAGCACGACGAGTCGCTTGGCAAGGGCGAGATTCTATTGCCAGATGGTTCCGTGGCAAATGAAACAACCGATAGCCAGCGACAGGAAGAACGCAAAACAGAAGATGAGGACTACGTTCCGGTAATCATCAAACGAACCGATGAAACACGTCGGCATCCTGATGATGCGCTTCAACATGCGATCGAAGAAGGGCTGGAGCAACTAAATCGACCGACAATTTCGCTTTTTCTCTCGGCGATCGCGGCCGGATTGATTGTGGGGTTTTCCGCGATGGCGGTAGCTGTTGTTTTAACGGCCGCCGGTGAACTGGAAGCTTCACCGATCGTCAGCCGACTGGCAACCGCGTTCGTCTACCCGCTTGGATTTATCGTTTGTATCCTCAGTGGAGCTCAACTCTTTACCGAACACACGGCGACGGCACTGTACCCGGTGCTCGACCGCAAAGCCGATGTTTCGAATTTGATTCGACTGTGGTTCACGGTCATCATCGGAAACTTGATCGGGGCAGTCGTTTGCGGCGGGCTCCATTATTTTGCGTCGGAGGTCATTCATGCTCGTGATGGCTACATCGAAATCGGACACCATCTGACGAAATTTTCGAGCCGAAGCTTATTCATTAGTGCCATTCTGGCGGGTTGGTTGATGGCCCTGGGCGCGTGGCTGGTCGGCTTGAGCCCGCGCACGATCGCTCAAATCGCAGTCATCTACATCGTGACATTCCTGATCGGAGTCGGTGGCCTTCACCATTCGATCGCGGGCTCAGTAGAAATGTTTGCCGCGATGTTTTTGAGTTCTGAATTTACGTCTTCGATGGCCGTACGTTTTGTCTCCATTGCTTTAATAGGAAACTTGATTGGCGGATCGTGCTTCGTTGCATTGCTGAACTATGCCCACATTCGGAGAACGAATGAGTGAATGAAAAGGTTGATGAGACAGACAAAAGCCAACATCCCGAACCCCAGGGTGAAGATCAACCTGCATCACTTTCAGATCAGAAGACCCAGCCAAACAGTCTGAGTGAACTGTTAGATCACTTTGTCGATTCGACGGAGGAACAGGAGAAAGTCAAAGTCGATGACTTGCTGCAATCGCTTAGTAGCCGCAGCCACGGACCGATGCTTTTGTTTCCCGCAATCCTCGCAATTTCTCCCTTGGGAATGATCCCGGGAATGTCTGTCATTACCGGGACGCTCATTATCTTGATCGGCTCGCAAATGTTGTTCTTTTCAAGTCGCCCATGGATTCCTAAGTTCGTCGGCAACTATTCATTCTCGCGTGAGAAACTTACCAATGGCGTCCACAAGAGCAAGCCCTGGATCGAGTGGTTTGAAAAAGCAGTTCACAATCGGTTCGAGTTTATGGCCGAAGGCGTCATGATCTACCCAGTGGCGTTATTGTCCGTGTTGCTCGCGCTATCGTTTTTTCCACTCTCGATTGTGCCATTCGGTGTTTTCGTTCCCGGATTTGCGATTGCCCTGTTCGCTCTCGGGCTCACCGCGAAAGACGGTCTCTTGATCTTCGTAGGATTTGCTCTATCTATCGCAACAGCCACGATGGCATGGAATTATTGGCCGTTCTAACTAAACTAACGCATCGTTTCATGAACGAAACAATCGCGAAAAGGCTTTGCAAGTGGGCGGTATTGGACTTGAGCCAACGACCTTCACGATGTCGATCTAAAGAAGGCGTGTTGGTTTTGAGTTGCATAAACAGGAGATTTGCGCAATTCGATGGGTAAGACGAGCGATCTTGAAGGCCCTTACATTGCAATTGCATTTCATCTCGTCTGCAATCACCTTGCGCAAACTCTGTGTCAGATTTGGGTCATTTCCAATTCGGCTCAAAACCGGAATCACAATCGTATAGCGCCATGAGTACTTTTCATTCGAAATCAACTTCCAGTGTTTTTTGACGGTCGTCGTTCTGTGCAATGTCTGCGGCAGCTCATCTCAAGCCCTCGCCCCAATCCGCATCGAGGGCAATATATTGCGATCGTTCCACTTGCTTCGACAAAGCCCCATCAATAACATCTCTGTCGGGCCGGCGGCGCAGACCGCTCGCGTTTTCTCGGACCGTTGAGCATGCTGCCGATGATCGAGTAGCGAATGAGGTACTCGTACGTTAGCAAAAGGAATGCGGAAATCACAACGGTTATCCCAATGAACTTGACCGTCGCGGGAATCGGCATGTTTTTAACAAACCACTGGGCAAGAATCACCAGTGGGAGGTGAGCCAGGTACAACCAATAGGATGAATCGGAAATGTACCGCATCGTTTTGTTCTCACCCGAAAGCAATGCGCGAAACATGCCGATCGAACCGAACACCATCAGCCAGGCGAACAAGGCCTGAGAAAAGTTGCCCAGCAGTGGCTTCATCGAGCCCGCAAAATCTTGCGAAAAAACCCCGAACGTTCCCGATACCAGTTCCAGGCCAATGGGGAACACAATGAACAGGGCAACCGGGAGCGTGATGTACCACCAATGGCCCAGCATGCCGTCGCTGTCGTCAAGCTCCCAATAAATCGCACCGAAGAAAAAGAAGATTGCGTAGTATCCCAGCACCTTGGGTATCGGCAGCAGACCAATTGATGGCTCCGGGCCGAAAGTTCCGGGCATCATGAAGCACTGTGGAATCATCGTCAGCGGCACCAACCATAACAGACTGATTGGCGAACAGAACAGCCATTTTGGAAACCGTTTGAACTTCACATTCTTGGCGATAAAAGCGTAGCCCACGAAACCAGCGACCAACCAACACAGAAATGCCAGGAACCAGAGATGCATGTAAACCGGCAGCTGAAACAACAGTCCATACAAGGCCTGGGCGCCCGGATCAGAGGAAACCGCATCGGTAGCATTGGTTGGGGCCTCGCCCAGAAGTTTGGCAATTTCAGCGCGGCCTGCTGTGAGTTCTGCTTCTTCCAAAGTTTGGCCGTACATTTGTGCAATGAATTTCGTCGTTCCAAAATCTACTTTCAAATTGTCCTTGGGAGTATTGCCATTGCCATCTTTCGTTTCCGGGTTGGCACCGGCCTCCAAAAGTCGTTTTGCTGACTCGACGCGTCCCATAAACACAGCAACATGGAGTGGCGTTCCCGAATCACCATTTTTCTGATTGACGTCAGCTCCTTGATCCAAAAGCATTTCGACGGTTTCCGTCTGATCGTAAAACGTGGCTACCGTCAACAGTGAAGCTCCAGTCGCTGGATGAAGCGCGTCGATCGCGATCGTTTTCAGCTCGATGGCTGTTTTTACCGTGTCGGTATCTCCCGCGGCGGCGGCGTCGAAAAATTTGACCTCATCCGAGCCGCTTGGAGACTGGGAAGCCAATAGGCTTACCACCCACATCGCGGGCACGATCGTCAGACAACCAATCACCAACGGCAACACAATCCGTTTGAGACGCTGGTTGATCAGGCCCACAAGTCCTCGCTTCCGCCACAACATGGCGGTGAAGAAACCGCTGATCAGGAAGAACAGCGGCATGCGAAAACCATGAATCGCGGCGAAGAGCACGCCATAAAACTCACTTTGCTGCGCGTCCTTGACGGTCCATGGAATCGGAGCAAATGACAGTGCCGCATGGAGAACGATCCCCAGGAGCATGGCAACGGCGCGAAGTGCATCAAGGTCGTGACGTCGTTCTACGGCACCTTTGCTCACAACTTTTGTTTCTGCCGCCACCAGCCCGGCAGACCGGGACAAAGCCGTCGTGATTTCGATGGATGTAGCCACAGAATCTCCTCAGGAATCATGTTGAAGAATGAAACGTCGTTCGAAAAGCCATCAACCATAAGCCCTGGTTACACGTCAAAAAAACCAGAAGCGCCATGGAAAATAGCAGGGGTTGAAACTATAAGCCGAGCTAGCCGCGGGTTGGTTGGCGTTATCAGCGGCTACCGCCTTGCCGCTCACCAAATAAGGGATAGAGCCTATTCAATTCGGGCTCTCTCGATTTCTCCAAGCGTCATATACGCTTTCGACAGACTCTCGCCTATTAAATGCTTTTGCCATTTCGCCTCTGAAGTCTCGATTGGAGCTAACAAATCGCCGGTGAAGCCACAACGAAATGGCCAGGCCCGGAATTCCGACCGCCAGGGAAACCCAAAGGCAATACGGATTGAGAACCACGTCAAAGCCGATCGCAACGCAGACAGGAAGCCACATCAACCACCACGGAAATCCGACGATCGGTCCTTCCGAGTAGGTATGCTTTGCGGACGCGGTCCAGCATTTCGCGAACCTGCCTGACGGGCTTGGAATAATCCATGCGGCCGATGCGAGTCAAAACATGTGCTCCTGCGCCAATCACGACGACTCCGTACACGTGCAGGATCACGCCGCAAATCAGTCGATGGGGCACACCGGTATTTCGGGCCCAGCATTGGGCTCCAAGAAATATCAGTGCAACGCCGATCAGAATTTGAATGATCTGTCCTGAGCGAAGCGGTCGAAGCGAATTTCTGACGCGATCCATCAGCTCACGACGTGACAAGAGCAGTCGAGCCGCGGTTTCCTGTTGATCGAGGCTCATCGCCGGAACCGGCATGCCTGCTTTTTCGCTCAGGTCTTCCCGCGTTCCGTGGGCCATCGTCGGTGCAAACGCACTGTCGGGCGTTGAAGAAATCGACTGCAAGTCCGACTTGATTTGACTGGCAGCCTGGTAGCGTCGCTGCGGTTCTCTTTCGAGTGTGCGCAGGACAACTTCGTCCAGCCGCACGTCAATATGTACTTTCTGCGAAGGCACTTCAAACCGGCCGATCGGAAGTTCACCGGTCAGCATTTCATAAAACACAACGCCGAGGGAATAGATATCGGCACGATGATCGACACCGTGCGAACCTTCGAATTGTTCCGGAGCCATGTAGCGCGGTGTGCCAAGTACCTGATGCGTTTGTGTTAGGTTTGTCGCTTGATTCTCGTTCCCAACGATTCGCGACAGGCCAAAATCGGCGATTTTCACCGATCCGTCTTTGGCCATGAGGATGTTCTCGGGTTTGATATCCCGATGGACAAAACCCTGATCATGAGCGTATTGAAGTGCGTCACAAAGATGAGGCACGATGGTCAACGCGTGCTCCGGCGTGAGTTGCCCTGCCCGAACCACATCACGCAGCGTGGAGCCATCAACGAATTCCATCAGAAAGTAGTAGACATCATCAACGTGTCCGAATTCGTGAACCGAAACAATGTTGGGGTGGTTGAGCTTGGCCAGTGTGCGCGCTTCTCGAGTGAACCGCAAAGCGAACTTTACGTCGTGACCGAACTCCTCCGGCAGAATCTTAAGCGCAACCAGCCGATCGAGGCCTTTCTGTCGGGCTTTGTAGACCGCTCCCATTCCGCCGGCACCAAGCAGCGAAATGATTTCAAGTGCCGGAAATAGTTTGGCGATCTGATCAACGGAAGGGGCTCAAATCCTCTGCCCCTGCCAGGCTCGAGTCCGAGGGCATCGCGAATTGTTTTTGCGTTGTCAGGAAAACGATCAACATATTCTTCGACTGCCGGCGATTCACCATTGCGACGTCGATAGTCGATCTCAAGCACCAGTAACTCCGAAAGCAGCAAGTCTCGCTCACCTTCGGATAGTTCGCCAGAGATGGCAGATTCGATCGTCTGAGGTTGCTTGGACTGCCAGCGGCGTTCAAATTCGGCACACAGATCGTCAATCCGCTCCAGTGCTGCGATCGGTAGTTTTTTCTTTGAATCGTCATGGTCGGAGATCAGTTCCTGCTGCAATTTTTCACGAATCAGGTGCAAACGACGCTCGATCGTTCGCTCGGAGCACCCAAAACGTTCGGCAATTTCCGCGTTTGAATACCCCTCTAACTTGGCACCCGCCAATTCTTGCAGTTGACCGACACCCAAATGAAAAAAAAGTTGCTCAACGGACTCCTGCATCATCAAAACCATCTCCGGCGAGGGTTCGCTGCCGATCGCCTCGATGATAACCGACTCGTCTTCGCCGGCATTGAGCGAATGCACTGCGACATTTCCGCCGCGTCGTTGCCGTTGATCGTGACGTCGCTTGTCGATGACTTTTCTGGCCGACATGGTAAGCAGGAGTCGCCAAAGATCATCGCGATCTGAAAGATCCGGAAAACGGCCTTTTTCTGCAGCAGCGTAAAAGCTGTCAAAGACGCTCAGCACGATATCTTCTTCATCCGATACCGCCCGGTTCTGCCCGTATAAACGTTGGCGAACGGATCGCACGAGCCGGTCAAAGTAGAGCTTCCAAATACGATTGGCCGCTGTGGAGTCTCCGTGTTTGATCAGGTTGATCCAGTGGCTGACGTTTTGGGATTCCGACATGTCAGTGATTCGTCCCAAGTCCACAATTCTTGAAGAACTCTGTTGTTGGCCAGAAGTAAGCCCCTCACCAAGTTAGCAGATCAGGATCAAACAGAAAGTCCTTCGTTGCCACGTATTCATGGACGCCTACGTCTGTCGTCGAGAGCCCGGGGTGTGTACGAGAATGCAATGCACAGCAAAACGCGAATCGATGTGATCGTGACAACGCGAAACCAACACAGAACCAAAGCTGCGTCAAATACCTCGGGTCCAAAAAAGTAACCCAGGTGAAAACATGTTTCACCTCGTTTTTTATTGTGGGTGGTAAGGGCCAATGAAGACCATGAATTGGTCAAGCTTGGCGAGGACTTTAATTGGTATTCACTTTGGAACGAGTGTGATGAAGCAAGAAGTTCGCTCTCGTTTGAACTTGATCAGGCGGTGGTGCATGTTGCAGCCATTTTGGCCAGCCTGTTTTTGGCCAGCCTGTTTTTGGCCAGCCTGTTTTTGGCCAGCCTGTTTTTGGCCAGCCTGTTTTTGGCCAGCCTGTTTTTGGCCATTTCCGCCCGTCCGCGCGCAAAAAAGACGACCTGAATCAGGCCGCCTTCGAATTCGAAATTGTTCATGCAGTCCCGAGATTGAATCGAGCAACTATTTTAGTGTCCACAGCGTCAAGGAATCGTCGTCTTTGACATAAATTCGATTGCCGATGGGAATCGGATAGGCGTAAGTCTTTTTTTCGGAAACTTTGTATTTCGCCAGTTCCTTGACTTCGTCCCCGTTTGGCTCGTAGACGATTAACTCCGAACTGGGAGTCAAGCCGAGCAATACCTTTCCGGCGGAAACGACCGAACCGTGATCTCCGCGACTACCACCGCCTCGTCGACCGCCTCCTCGACCGCCTCGGCTTCTGCCGCCGAAACCTCCCTGCGGCCGACCCTCTCTCCCGAGATCTTTGACTTCCTTCCCCTCGCTGCTGCCGACCACCTCGACCAGCATCGCCGCCACGGTTTCACGAATCACGCGGGCTCCTGATGAGCCGCCTCGATCACTACCAGCTCCGCCACCTCCCCGTGACCTGAGGCGTTGCGGAAAGGAGCGGCCGATGCTAAAGCTTCGTTCCAGGTCATTCCCACCAATCTGTTTGGACGCAGAAAAGCTGATTGGCGGTCGATACCGGCGCAAACAGGTGGCCTCTCAGCAAGACAGGCGTGTTGAACATTGTCGTCGTTTCGGTGTCTTCGTTCCGCCATTTCTGTTTACTGACGATCTTGTCGCCATCGACGGCGAAATCCAGTGCCGTAATACCACGATTAAGGCCCAGAAATATAAACGGTCTGGCCATCAGCCACGGGTGACGCCGCGTTGTGACGACCTTGCGTGTAGTCCATCGACCACATGCTTTTTCCGTCGGTCAACGAAACGGCCAATAGCGTTGCTCGCACCGGGAGCCAGAATGATTTTTGGCTATCAACGTTCATTAGCACCGGAGAACCGTAGGAGCTTCCATTCTCGGTCCCACTTCAGTTTCTCTTTTCCTGATTCCAAATCGTAAGCAACGATTCCCCCGGCTCGATCGCCACCAAGCTGAACAACACACGTACCATCGGCGATCGGGGGCGAACTGGAGGTCGAAAAACGCGGAACATTTCCGCGGTTATCGTCATTTCGCCAAACAAGCTTGCCGGAGTCGACGTTCCAACAGGAAACGGTGCCGTCGACACCCAAGGTGGTTACATGGCCTTCTCCGATCGCAGGTGACGAGCGCGTACCAGGAAAACTCCCTGCAGGACCGGACGCGCCCTTGGCAGCGTATTGGTCTCTCCATATCTCCTCCCCGGTTTCAGAAATTCAGGCAGCGCATGATTCCGGTGCCGTCTTCCCATGCCATCACATAAGCTTCTTGTCGCCCTTTACGGCGGGCGACGACACGCCATTGCCGATTTACACGCTCCACTTTTTGTCCAGCGTTTGGGCCATTGGCTGGGAACTTCAAAATCGCTCGCTACGCCGTCGCGATTCTTGCCTCGCCATTGCAGCCAATCTTGGGCCGAAATGGAGGACCGCATTCCACAGCAGCACACACAGACACTGCCAACAGGGGCTTTTGAAACGCGTTCATGGTGTTCCTTTCGAATCGAAAACCTGCAGGTTGAAAATTTCGAGATCATACCCAATTGAGATGGATAACCAATCAAACTGCTGGAGTTCCGATGGGTCTCGTCATTTCTGTCTAAAGCACAAAAATATTCTTGAACACACTTCCTCGGTCGAGGCAAAACAGGCCTCGAGAAAGACAGGCCTCGGGACAGGCAAAATCTCGACTCACGTAGGCACTTGGCTGCCCCAGTTTCCTCTGGCTTGACCGATAACTGCTTGTTGTTGACGCTAAAAGGCTGTTGATTCGCCTGTGCTGCAGCCTGCTACCATGCAGCTTCCGTCGTCTAACCAACTTTTTCGAGAAGATTTTACCGAGACTTTTGCCGACTCGCACAGATTGCCCCCTGCTAATGCCCTTGGAATTTGGCCGTCTTGTTAATTAGCCGTTCGCCTACTTTTGCTTCAGCATCTCATTGCGGCAAACGTTGAGTTGAGCCTCCGACACAAACATTTTGAAAACTTTTGATTTTGGATGAAAACAAAGCGACCAATAAATGGTTTTCTGAATGAGTCCAAAAACTGCGCGGAGTTCATAGCTCCAGCACCAATTCATGCACGTGACTTGTGGCAGTTTGTGGGTCTGACAAGCTAACAGAACCAGCCAGGTCGTTAAATCAAACAGGTATAGAAACCGGAGGTGAAAGGAATGAGAAAGATCAGAATGATGAGCGTGATGTTGGCAACGGTGGTCATGTTGTTTGGCAGATGGTGACGGCTCAAGAAGAGGGACCTACAGCGTAACCGTGGACAGCGCGTGGACAGCAAGATCAACAGAGGCCGAAGCCAAAGAAGGACCCAGGGGGGACAACAGCGAGGCGGACGTAGCATTTCCATGATCGCATTGGCTTCCATAGAAGCCGTTCAGTCGGAAATCGAAATGTTGGGCGATCAGGTCCAAGAGCTGACAACCCTTCAGGAGGAATTGCGAGGCGATCGGGGTACGCAAACCCGGCGCGGCCGAGGTGAAGCGGATAACAACGAAAATCTGACCGAAGAAGAAATTCAAAATCAGCGTGAAGAGCGTCGTACCCAGGCCATGGGTCAAGCTGCCGAAAACGCCAAGAAGGCAGATGAAGGATTGCGGGACATTTTGCTCGATCATCAATACGCCCGGCTCCGCGAAGTCTACGTTCAAGCACTCGGGACCGCAGCGTTTCAAGATGAGGTAATTGCCAAGGAATTGAAGATCACTGAAAAGCAGAGAACGGAGATGCAAGAAGCCAGTACGGAAGCACGAGAAGCCGCCATGGAGGAATTTGCCAAACTCCGCGAAAGCGGTGATCGTGAGTCGATGCGCGAAAAATTCGCTGAAATGCGCGAAGAATCCGAGGCCAAAGTCTTGAGCGTTCTTTCAACCGAACAAAAATCCAGCTTCGAAAAAATGAAGGGTGAGGCTTTTGAAATCCCGGCAGAAGCCCTGCGGGGCCAACGGGGGCGTGGCCAACGAGGTGGTGGTGCCCAGCCACAAACGCCGTCAGGGTGGTGGTGACCAGTCAAATGACGATGGCGACCGATTGTAGTAGCCCTTCCTTCATCTGATCAACTTCCAAAAATCAAACCGTTGTGTGTCCGAATTGGCCAAGCATCTATTGCGTGGCCAATTTCATTGGGTCGTGGAACATTTGCATGGGATTTTTGCTTTAAGATTTCTAAAGGTTCCTGGAGTCTTCGCTGGAACGTTGATCATTACCTGTTTGTGGATCCTTGCGATCCGAGTCGAGGTTGGGGTTTCTTTGGACGAGCCGGCATCTCGGATGGCAATCCGAACCCGATCAAGTGGATGAAGCAAAGACCCCTCGCTTGATAGCCCTTCAGTTGATGATCCCGAAAATTGTTTCGATTTGATTCAGCCATGAAGAGTGCTTGGACAGATAAACAAAACTGACGCGGTGGCTTGCGTCGGCCAGGAACGCTTGACGTGTTGCGACTGACTTGAGAATGCCACGCCTGCCCTTTTTGCCAAGCGTGTCTTTGGAGATTCCTTCGATGCACGCCACCAGCGGACCAGCGACTCACTGCAATGAGTGTTCAAATTGTCGAGAACGAAAATCCACTTGGCATCAGGATCGACTGCGATCGTGTCATGGATATGCCAAGCGAAATCAAATTCGGTTCGTGTGGAACGGATCGTCGGTGCAATCATCTTTCCCTGAACAAAGCATCCCAGTTTCCGATCAAGCACAGAGTCCCATGTCGCTTGTACTCGAAGCTCAATTCGCTCAGGCTGACCGGGACGCATGGGAAGCGAAGGAGCGATCCGTTCCAGAGCCTGAATGCCACACACATCTCATCGACCGAAACGTGCGGATATTCTCGGTAAAAAAGCGTTCTGAGGCACGTAGAGGTAGGTTTGACAAACATTCTCGACTTGTTGTTGAAAGACTTCGGGATCTTTCTCTTTGGTGTTAGAGCCAGTACCGGCTTTTGTGAGGTTGCAAGTCCATTTGCTTGAGCAGGTTTCCAAGGTGAGCTTTTTGAAATTGAATCCACTATGTTTCGATCGACCGCTTCGTCTTTCAGTTCGCGATGACTCCAGTTATCAATCGGTCGATCCGATTTTCTTCGGATCCTCACAGGCCACCGCGACCAACATGGTGACTTGTTCGGCAGTGAACTTTCCGGTGAGCCACTTCGCGGCGCGTCGGACAACACGTCTTCGATCGTGCGGCGGAGTTGAGCCCGCGTTTCACTTTGTTCAATTTCGACAAGGCCCGGAGCGATTGCTGCCACGCCAACGCCACAAGCCAACTTGCATGGCGGCCGGTTCGACCAACCGACTGATTTCCAAATTCAACAAACCTCCCTCAAATGCAAGCAGGATGATCGTCGCACGTTGAACTAAACGTTGCGAGCAAACTAGGATCGTTTAATATTTTCGAGTTCGCGTTGTTGACTTTTCTGTCTAAGCAACTATCTTGGCAGCCTTACCAGACATTTGATCTTCCTTTGTTGATGACTTGTTTGAGAGCTTGTCAATCAAACAAAGGAAGATCTTTTTTTGAATTGAAAATAGAGAAAACGCGTGATCTGGGAAGAAATATTCACCAAAAGAAACAACTCTTTGGTGACAGGTTAATTGCTGGTCGCAGGTTCTAAGCGGGTAGCGTTTATTAAAAGTGAGCGGCACGGAGCTAGCCCCGGTTTACCCACAAATTCAGCTTGAGTTACGAAGAAATAGTTGAAATTGTTTGCGATAGCATATTTAAAAAAGCTGTCTGACTGAACCATCGTGTTGTGTTTTTCGTTTTGTGCTTGTTTGCATGATACGGAGGAAGCGATGAAATCGGATGAGATGACTTTTGGAGTGCGTCATTTTGGACACGCGAATCTTGGCGATAAGCGTCGAACCCAACGGTTGGTGAAGCTTGCCGACCAGATGGTTCATCGACCCGGCGGTTCGTTGCCGGAGAAATTGAACTCCCCCAAGGACTTGAAGGCAATGTATCGACTGCTCGACCATCCGGCGGTGACCCATGAATCGGTGCTTGAGTCGCACCAACGGGAGCTGTTTGATTCGATCCTGTCTTCGCAGTCTGGATTTACGTTGCTCATCAGTGATGCCACCGAACTTGAGTACACCAAACGCCCATCGCTGACAGACGATCTGGGTCAGATCGGCAACGGCTTTCGCCGCGGTTACATCGCCCAGAATGTATTGGCGGTTGATCCGGAAACGCGAAAGACACTGGGCTTGGCCAATCAAGTTCTCCATCGGCGAGCCAAAGTCAAAAAGGGAGAGACCCGAACTCAGCGACAAAAGCGCGCGTCTCGGGAAAGTTTGCTTTGGCTCAAGGCTACCCGTGGGCTGCCGTCAAACCGAAGCCTGGTTGACGTTTGTGACCGAGGGGCTGACACCACAGAGTTTATCGAACACGAATCCAAAAGCGGACGGACTTTCTTGATTCGCTCAAGCCAGAACCGCAACTGCCTTGTGGGACATGCTCAAGCGAAACCAGACGATCAGCAGAAGCTCCATGACCATGCTCGCCAGCAAGCGGTGCTGGGCACCTGGGAACTTGAGGTCGCACACAAATCCGAATTCAAGAGTAAGCATCGCAGAAAAGGCAAGAAGCAAAAAGTCGTTCGCAAGAAACGGATGGCCACGATGGCCGTGAGCGCGGCTGCGGTCAGCCTGAAAACTTCCAAAGCCAAATCTGCGCCGGTCATTGAAATCTGGGTCGTGCGTGTCTGGGAAGTCAGTCCGCCGACTGGTCAGGAACGATTGGAATGGTTTCTGGTCACCAACCATCCGGTGACGACTTTCGAAGATGCTTATCAAGTGGCCGCCTGGTATGAAACCCGCTGGGTTATCGAAGAGTATCACAAGTGCCTCAAGACCGGGATGAAAATCGAAGATTACCAGTTCACCAGCACCAAGCGACTGGAGCCAGCGATCGCGTTGACATCGGTTACTGCGATTACCCTGCTAAATCTTCGCGACGATAGCCGAGACGAACAAACCAAAGACCGCCCAGCCAGAGAGTACCTTGATCGCGAGTACATCGAGATCCTTTCCATGTGGCGTCACGGCAAGGTCAAGTCGGACTGGACGGTCCACGAATTCGTATTGGCCCTCGCTCGCCTGAGCGGTCATCAAAACCGCAAAGGCGATCACCCACCTGGCTGGCAAAAACTATGGAAAGGTTGGCACGAGCTTCATGCCATGCTCGCAGGAGCAAGATTCGCAAATCGAATTAAAAGATGTGGGTAAACCTAAGCGCTCTTAGCCGCCGGCGGCGGATGTAAATCAGCTCAAACGCCGGTGGCCAAAGCCCGCCCATTCCGTTCACAAATATCCAATCATTTCGATCAAATCAACGCAACCTAGCACTCGGCACTGATTGCGTGCACCGGCACTTTACCGAATAGCGCTTTTTGCCGCTTGACCTTCAGCCAACTTGAAAGTGTGGTGGAAACTTTGGTGAGAGGAATGCTTCGTAATTGCCCGCCAATGGTTGTACGAATAACCATACGTAACTATTCCCACTCTTCGCTAGACAATGCTGCCATATACCCCACCCGTTTCATTCCGGTTTGTCAACAGGCCTCCCCAACGCGGCAACGTATTTGACATTCGTCTAAATACCATCGATACTGCTTCAGAACGGTTCGTACATGCTGACACCTCGTGTTGGCTTTTCGATCGGGCTGGATCCGTCGGAACACACAGCAAGTTGGCGAAAACTTCTCGATTTTGGGGAATACAGCTGTCAATT
The DNA here is from genome assembly GCA_942492215.1 of Pirellulaceae bacterium. Lineage (GTDB taxonomy): Bacteria > Planctomycetota > Planctomycetia > Pirellulales > Pirellulaceae > Mariniblastus. The sequence goes on along the minus strand of CALODY010000014.1, from coordinate 10,849 downwards.
CCTCATTCCCACTCCGCTTGCGGCTCTGAAAGAGAACTAGAGTATGAATTCAGCGGAATCGCTTGTCGCATCCCTTCGCGGCTTGCGGGCGGCTGTGGAGCACGGAAATCCCCCTGTCAAACTTTCTTACGAACGATTCGATGAGTCTCACGAGCTGTTTGAGCAATCCAGCAATCAACAGCAGCTCATCCTTCAGTGGCTGAAAGATTTGATTTTGTCAAATTTTGCCAGCCTGGACCCGCTCAAGATTCTTAGTGTCGGATGTGGGAGCGGAATCCTCGACAATCCGCTAATCCGATCAATCGCAGGAAAGAACCAAGAGCGTCGAATACACGGGAGTAGATCCCAACCCCGTAGCTTGTCGACGCTTTCGTGAGGAGTTTGACAATCAGCAACTCACCAACGTGCGACTGAAGCTCTGGCAACAGGATGTTGAATCGCTGACATCCGAGGATTGTTTCCACGTCATCCATGTGGTCCATTCGCTCTATTATTTTAAGGACCCTGCCCATACGCTTGATGTCTTGCTGAATTTGCTCGCTCCCGGTGGTATCGTGGCGGTTGTTCAGGCGCCGGAAGCGGAATTGAATCAGTTGTCAAAGTGCTTTTGGGCGCATCATGAGGAAAACGGTATCTGGTTCAGCTGTAACCTGGCAGACCATTTGACGAAAAACGGCCTGACCTATTGGAAACACAATATCGATGGTGAGGTCGATGTCGCACGTTGCTTTCAGGCCGATTGTCCGCGTGGAGAGATGATGCTTGATTTCATCACGCAAAGCGGCAGCAGCCAACTCGATGACGATGTTCTTGACCTTTGCTTGAGCTACCTTCGCAGCATCAGTCGTTGCAGAAGAACGGAAACTAGCTGGTTGCCCATCCTGCTGATGCCTTTGTGATTTCGAGCGAGACTCTTCGCCGAGGTTAAACAGGCGTGTCACCACAGTTGGAGCCCCCGATGTGTGGTCCCGGCGATCATCGCAGGAAATTACCAACTCGTGCCGCGTCAAGTTTAGAACGTAGGATTGGGCCCAATCGTGGCTGTGGCTTCCAGCCGCAGTTTGCTGGGGCAAGGTGCCCGAGTCACTTTCCAGCGAACTCAAAAATTCAATGCTGACAAACGAACTAGCGTCGCAGGTAATCGCCGATTGATTTGGCCAACTCACCGAAACAGATCAGCCAGACCTTCTGTGGGAACCGCCAAATTTTTCGACTTTCGTCAATACAGCCGCGGAGGTAATCGCCCAGATATTGATCTTCCAGCATCTCGTCCAGGGAAATGGAGTCGTCAAACAGGCACCGCTGCAGGTATCGTTCTGCAGTTTCGCGGTCCTCCAACTCACGCGTCCCTTCGTATTGAATCGACCAGCATTGCAGCGATTCATCGTCAACTCTCGTTTTGAGCGATTCGATAATCTGTTCGCCAGTGGAATAGGGCGGTGCCTGTTCGTTGCCGATACCTTGCAGATAAAGATCGTGAAACCTGACATAGTGTGACTGCTGGCTTGCGTGGGCGATAAACCCCAGCCCCGTTGTGCTTAACGCCGCCAACATCTTGTCGAGTGCCAATGCGATTTCGCACTCTGGAACACAATATAGTGCATGAGTCGCCCACACGATTTCGTGACGGTGAGTTGGTTCGAATTGCTGGATGGTGCAGCAGTATTCTTCGGACGGTTCGAATGGAGCGGCTCAATTTCTGGTGAGCCGTGCGGATGGAAAATTCCGATGGATCCAATAAAGAGTACTTGACCGAGAGATTTGGGGTCATCTGAAGTCCGCCGTAGTCCAGCAGTGCGGCTGGGAATTGACCACTTCCGCAGGCAACGTCCAGTAGTCGGATATCCGACTCGCATCGTTGAGCGAGGTATAAAAATACGCGCTGCCAATCAAGTTCTTCCGCAAGCAATTTGTAGTCGTAAGCGGCAAGTCGGTAGAACGCATCCATCCCCTCGCGTCCGTCCTCGCTCCAATGCTGGCAGCTTCTCCTGAATGTTTCGGTTTGCGGGTCACGATTCATCAAAATTACCAATCTCACTCGCGCAGACGAGTGGCTCAGGTCGCTTACCGGGAATAAAGGACAGGATTCAGGGGCGTGATGATGACTTCGCCGGGTTCGACGCCGGGCATAAAACGACGCCAGTCGCCATTGACCATGTGAGGCGCGTCAATCACGCGTGCGCCATCCTCAAAATAGGTTGTGGCCAGAACCATTCGCGAGGTCGTCGTCCGGTTGGGGCCAGCGGTATGAAAATTCAGGTTGTGATGAAAGCTGACTTCGCCGAGGTCGAACGGTGATAAATCGACCTCGATGTCATGGTCTCGAAGTCGTGCGTTGACCTGTTGATCGTAGCTGGAATCGAATTTATTGAATGGAATATCCTCGACGAGTTCGACAACTTTCATACTCTTGGCAAACCCCAACGGTCCCATGGTGGCAGGAATTTCCTGCAAGGGAATCCACACCGTACAGACATTTTCGGTGGCAATCGGGAAATGATGACCGTCATAGTGCCAAGGAGTTCGGCCGCAACCCGGTTGCTTCGACAGGCCGTTGTCGTGGTACAGCCGAATTGCTTCGACCCCCAGTAGCTCGGTGGCCATTCTTGCCAGACGGGTACTGAAGACGAACTGTCGCACGATCTGGTTTTGTTCCCACATCATTTCGAGGCTGCCAAACTGCTGGCCAAGCTGCTCAGTCTGCTGTGCAAAGATCGCCACCATTTCACGTCGGAGCAGCGACAAACCGCCCGGCGACAGCACGTTTTTGAGCTTGATGTAGCCGTGAGAATGGAAAAACTCGATTTGAGTCGGCGATAGATTGAAAGACTGGCTGAGTTCATCACTCAAAGCATCCGCCGAAGGCGCGGGATACGAGACTGGCTCAGGCAACTCGATCAGTGGTTCGTCGCCTTGGCCGGGTTCATTCTCGGCCAGCGACATGTACCAATCCCACCATTGCTGGTTGCTTTGATCCCATTCCAATTCAATCTCCGTCGACTTGGCATGGTCGGCAGAAAGAAACTGATTGGGTGTTTTGGCGTCCTCTCGCATGACAACTCCCGGTAAACGTGCAGATGGCTTTTTTCTCGACTTTCAATCTTATGGGTGCATTGGCGGAATCACCAGACCGCTAACCGTCAGTTCACAGCACTTTGCGCACTGATTCTTCGGATCGCGGTGTTCACTTCTGCAGTCGACGAAGCATCACGGTAGCAACGATACCAACGACGGACATGAAGCCCAAAAACGAGAAAAGCACGTTGTACCCCATAACTCCGCCTGACCAACGATCGATCAGCCAGCCGCCCAACAAAGGCATAAAGATCTCGGGGGTAAAACCGATAAACGAGACGGCGCCGACCGCTGCGCCGGTCATATGCAGCGGCACCTTTGATTCTTCGAGTAAGGCGAAATAGATCCCGCGGAGCGCAAACAGGCCCAGGCAACTGATCATTACATTGGTCCACAGCAGCCAGATATTGAAAGCCGCAGGTGCCGTCAGAATGAAGGAAAGGTACGCCGTTGCGGTCAAAACAAAACAGCCGATCACGACACGTGAAGAAGTCAAACGGTCTGCAAGTAGGCCTGCTCCGATCGCGGCGATGGGCCGCATCCAACTGCTAAACGCGCTCAATCCAGCCGAGCCCACATCCGTCCACTCCCACACGTCACTGGCGTATTGGGAGTAGAAATCGATACCCTTGAAAGCACAATAGGCTGCAATAATCACGACAGCCTGCAGCCAAACAGCCCGCATTTTCAAGACGTCGAACAGGTATCCGGACCAATGGGTTCGCGGATCACCCGGTCGTTTGTCTGGCGACGATGCTGCCGGGGAGGAACAGCCACACCATGGCTGCAGCCACGACACAGGCGGAGGTGTAAACAAGAATCGTGCTCCTGAGTGCCGTCGTTTTCTGCTCGAGCGTTGCGGACGCGCCGCCATCGGGAAGAAACTGAGCAAACAGGAACAGAGTCAGCATGGCCAACAAAGCGGCAAGCAGACCCCGTCCTCCGTCCAACACACCGAAGGCAACTCCTTGCTGCTCTTGTCCGCCCCATTCGCGCGTTGCCCGAATCAGCGCGGACCAAAACGGCAGGATGGTGGAAATTCCCCAGAAGGCGAACAACAGGCACATCGCGGCAAACGACGGAATGGTCGCCATGTACAGGCCACTAGCGCCCGTCGCCAAGAGTGAGACGGCAAGCAATCCTCGCGGCGAGAATCGGTCGGCAAGTCCGCCCCCAAAAAAATAGGCAAACATTGCTACGAACCCGTAAATCGAACCGAGTATGCCAAGCTCGGTCTGGGTGATGTCGAAAACTTCCACGTAGGTCGGCCTGAAGTAACGACTGACGTGAAATGGAAGGCCGAAAATCGCCTCTCCAGCGCAGACGAGGCTGAACATGGTTAACGCCCTTTGAAAGCGGCGTTGAGAGGGAGCCGGCTCAGCTACTTGGGTCTGGTTTGTGATTGGTGTAACTCGCGGGGTCGATAAATTTTCTTTGTTTGGAGCTTTTACGAGGGTATCTGCGAGGTTAGGCCTCGCGTAAAATGTGTCAACGCTTAGGGCAGCGGTGAATGGACAGCTAATGTAAGTGAGGTTGAGATCCAATCTGTGAGACCTCCGCGGCAACGGTCGTTCTCAATGCCGCTTGAATAAAAAGCATGCAATCAAGGTGTTGCGCTGCAATTCATTGTTTTTATTTTCCGACGGCTTCTTCAGCAGCCAAGCCTTTTCAATAGTCCAGTTACGTTCTGACGGAAAGGCCCACTGCGTTTGCTGCCTGTTTTGTTCTCAGTCCGGCAAAGTATCGCCGCGACACCAGTTCAGCGAGTTCAGCCTGGTTCTTAATTCGGTGGCGAATCCCGAGCATGAATTTCTAATCCACGCAATTCAGGTTTTTGCGAAACCTGCGACGAATCGAATAGAATTCGACGCGGCAAAGAGATGAAAGACTGCGTGAGAGCGCGCAGACGTACCACTAAATTGTTCGACGTTCGGTGGGCAGGCATATCATTCGATTCATAATAGGATTTGGGCTGCCACTTGACTGGATTCGTTCACTGACTCTGTCTGTTTGCGGTATGTAGTTTCACCAATTGCCAAGGGCGGCGTTGTTCGGCGGAAGCAGGTTTGTTTTTAGCTGTCGTGGACCAGGTTTTCGTCCAAATCCTATCGTCGAAGGCGTCGTTGCCAGCATCAGGGCGCCGCTTACGCCGAAGTCCCAAATAGTTCATACTTAGGCGATTGCTGGAGCCTAACCAAGGGACCGGCAACCAAAGAAGATGAACTTTTGGACGAGGAATGAAGGTGCAACGATTCGTGGCGAGCTTCGCGCTCATATTGGTAGCTGGTTTCAGTTGTGGAGAAACTTGGGGTCAATCCTGGAATGAGTTTCGGGGGATAAACGGTACAGGTCACTCCACATTTACTGGGATTCCACTCAAGTGGTCCGATGACTCGGAAAACATTGACTGGAAAGTCTCCCTTCCGGGGCTCGGTTGGTCATCACCAGTCATTCAGGGATCAAATATTTGGCTAACCTCTGCAATCGAGGGAGATGACAAGTCCCGTCTCGTTGTCATCTGCGTTGACTTGGAGTCGGGAAAAGTTCTTAAAAAAGTTACTGTCTTCGAAAAGTCGTTGGGGCGAATCCATCAAAAGAATTCGCATGCCTCGCCCTCGGCAATTGTCGATGGCAAAAGAGTCTTTGTGCACTTTGGTGAGCACGGCACCGCCTGCCTCGACCTGGACGGCAACATCATGTGGGACCGCGTTTTCGACTACGGCCATTTCCATGGTCCAGGTGGTTCTCCTGTCGTCGTCGACAACAAGTTGATCTTGAGTTGTGATGGTGGGGAGCAACAGTTTCTGATCGCACTCGATAAAACGACAGGCAAGACGATTTGGCAAACGAAAAAATAGCACATCCATCCGGCGCGCTTCTCCGGTGGCAAAATGGCGCCGATTGCGTTTTCGACCCCAACGTTGAGAGAAGTAGACGGGAAGGTTGAGGTCGTTTGCCCGGGAGCCGATCATATTGCGGGATTCGATGCCGAAACCGGAAAGGAAAACTGGTGGGCAGCGTATGACGGTTATTCTGTGGTTCCTCGGCCGATCCTGTTGGATGACATGGTTTTCTACGCCAGTTCCTACAACGCCGCCACGATGTTCGGATTGAAGCTGGGGGGCAAAGGTGAGATTACCAAGCAGGTCGCTTGGGAAACTCGCAAAGGGGCTCCTACAATCCAACGCCGATCGTGGTCGGTGACAATCTGTACATGGTGAGTGATCGGGGGATTGGTCAGTGTTTGGATGCGAAGACCGGAAAGGTGCATTGGCAGCAACGAATGGGAAGGGCTTATTCCGCATCGCCGATCTTTGTCGACGGACGGATCTACTTTCAGGATGAACGGGGCGGAACGATTGTGATCGAGCCGGGGACCGAATACACCGAGGTCGCACGAAATCAATTGAGTGGGCGAACCCTGGCGACCCCCGTACCTGTCAAAGGCGCTTTGCTCATTCGCACCGATTCGCACTTGCTTAAGATCAACGGCACTAATTGATGTCGTCTGAGTTGACTCCCCAAGTTGCAGGTCAGCTGGAGCTCGATTCCGTGCAGGGGTGGAATCGTAAATACCGGCACCGATCCATGCACGATTGCACCCTTGGCAAATTCCGGGAGCGCGGACGACGTTTTGCGGAGTCACCTGCTGAGCGTACTCCAGGCATGCCATTGGCGGATCAAAGGCGAGGGCAACGAACGACAGCCTCGTTGCAATCATTTATGACACAGGGTCAACTCGCCTCGTTCATACCAGTGACGCAAAAATATTAAGTTGAAAACAGGAGCCGAAGTACCTGGATGCTGACTATTGCATATTCGCTTTTGCTATTGACCGCTGCTTGGCTGATTGGCGTTTCCGTTTTTATTTTTCTGCGTCCTCAACTTGCTCTCGTCTATCTCGGAAAATTTGCCAGTACGAATTTGATTAACTGGGTCGAGCTTTCATTGCGTATGATCTCCGGATTTGCATTCTTGCAATACGCTGATGCATCGCAATATCCGCGGCTTTTTTCGATCGTCGGTTGGATGCTCGTCATCACTGCCGGATGTCTCTTCTTGATTCCTCGCCGTTGGCATGCGGCATATGCGATCTATTGGTCGGAGAAGCTGACACCGTTGCTCGTCAGGGTGGCGGCGCCATTCTCTCTGCTTGCCGGTGTGTTCTTGATTGTTGCCATCCACTAATCCATTGGAACAGGCGACAACGGACAAGATGGTTCGTCGCGAGGGCGCCTGAACTCATATCTTTTCTGAAACCACGAGAATACGACTCTGATTGTTTTTCGCGACCACGCATCTTTATCCTCCATGATCGATGTTGATAAAGTAACAAATCAGAGACTTTTTCAGCACTCTGCTGGAACTTTGGCATCTCTGTCTTTTTTGGTCGCAGGAAATGTTGTTTTAAAAAGTTTTAGCGGCGGTTTTACTGCTGGTTGCGTCGATGGGGCATGAATGCTTTGCTGACATTACGTACACCCTAGCTCCATTTACAGTCGATACAGTTATTTCCGATCCCGGCTGGTCTTACCTGGGCGGTACCATCACAACCGACGGGACGCTCGGGCCAATAAACGACGGCAATGTTGGCGTCATCACTGGTTGGAATATGTCATTTATCGGACCAACCGACGGTATGTTCTCCCTCTATAGCGGAAATTCCAGTGTCTCTTATACTTCGACCCCGACGAACAACGACGGTGCTGAACTGTTGGGTGCATCTGCACCATCGGAGCCGGGCGAGGAAAGCGGCTCAACCAAGAGGAACGCCAGACAGGCTGCCTTGCCCCGGACTCCGGGCCGGATCAAGCGCAAGTCAAGCGGACTACACGGCGTGCGTGAAGCCGCCCGCTTGGACGGAGACAGGATCGGGGACAGGCAGCTGTTTTTTTGTTCGCTGGATTGAGATCCCTATCAGTAAGCAGGACAAAGCGCCCCGGTGTGCCAACCGGGTCCGTGTACTTCTGTAACAATTCTGTCGCCCTCCCGCTTTGATAATAAGTAGCAATTTATTTCAAAATTCGGGGAGACAAAACCATGAATCGATTTCGATTAACGCTTTTAGCAGTCATCGCATTGGCAACCGTTGCCGTATCAACCCAAACCGCTCGGCCCAATTTGGAAACAGCACGAATTTCAGTTTCCAAGACATGCAACTCAGGCCCAATGACAATATCTTTGATTACAACGTCTATTTTTGCTGATCCGCCGGTGCGACAGTACAAGCTGGAAATCAGAAAAACGTCCAATGGCCCCTGGGAGTACGCCCAAAACACAACTTATAACTCGGCACTGGAACGAATCGTCCAGTCTGGGCACAAAGAGCGTTTAACACTTGGGCGGCAGCCGAAAACTATGGCGAAGGGTTAATCGATGATGGACTGGCGGTCGATTATCGCGTCCGCGGCTTTTGGACTTGTCATTACCCACATTTATTCGTTGAGTTTTAGTTTGGTTGCGGCATAGACGAAAGCATTCAATTTTTCCCAACCGCGCCAGATTGTAATCCAGCCGGGTTCGCCGTCGCTTTTGCGTGCCAGGAATCCTCCCAGTCTTGCGACCTCTCGGTAAAACTGTCTAACGGTCAGGTCGTGGGTTCGCGTCAATCCTTTGCGAGCCAGTTTGAGCATTCGCAGCCACAATTTTGGCACGACCCGTTGGGCGGGAGTCTCGGGGTTGGTTCGTGCAAGCGATTTCAGTTTCAACAGCCGCACGGCGACTACACTGGTCAGACCGACCAACGCTTCCAATCGACCGGCCGCTTGAAGCTGACGGGATTCGGTGCGGCAACCTGTTTTTAACGCCTTGTGATATTCTTCCACCAGCCATCTCGACTCGTAGTATTGAATCACTTCCCAGGCGTCATCAAACGTTTTCACCGGCAGCGATGTGAAAAGCACCCAGCGAATCGGTGTCACGTCTGCGGGCGCATTGACCTCGACCACTTCGATTACGTTCATCGCGATCGGCGGTTGATTCAGATCGCGGACCCACGGGCTGACATGTTGCGGGCGCGGAATCCTGATCTGGCCCACGCGAACTTCCAGTTGAGCCTTCCTTGCTTTCTGTCTCGGTCGGGCTCGCAGCGACAACGTGTACTGGTTCAGCGGCTTGAGCTCCGCCAGATAGTCTTTGAGTTGCATTCGTTCTTCAGTTTCACCCGCCAATACGTAACGATTCAGCTTCGCTGCGCGGATCACCCACCCGCCACCATTTTGCAGCAGGCGGCAATACACTTCGAAGTTGTCGGCACCGCGGTCAAAGACATGAACATATTCGACTCCGTTGGCAGGAGGGCCGACGTCATCGATGACTTTGCCCCAGACTTCCGACTCACGATCTCGTTTCATTCGCTTCGACGTATGTTCTTTGCGTGTGGTGGTTCGGCCTTTCTTGCGGTAGTGAATCGTTTGACCAGCAACTCCGATGATCTCTTCGGTTTCAGCTCGAACCATCAACGCATTGTGCAGCAAAAAGCCTTGGCCACTGCCGTTACCTGTTTCTCCAATGCCTTTGATCTTGCGAGCCTTGCCGAAGTCAAATTCGGTCGTGTCGCCGATCACAAGACAACGCCCTTGAGCTTGACTTCGAGTCGATTGCCAATGGGGGCGCGCAATCGCTTCAAACGTCACTTGCTCACAATCGAACAGACGATAAGCCGCCTTGAGGTCTTTCCAAAGTTCGTTTTGGTCCGGAAAACTGGCCGACGGGTTGTTGGCGAATTGTTGAGCCACATGCATGAGTCGTTTGTTTCTCCTCTTGTCTCCAAGATCACAACTGCCAAAATTCAACTGAGACCATTGAGTCGCTGACTGCATTTCAAACCTCCATGAAAGCGTGAAAAGCACCGTTTCCTAGCGTCCCCTCCACGGTGCCTTGATGCCCCGCCTCATGCAAAGCCAACGTCAGTCATACGCATCGCAACTCCAAATCATTGACGCATTCTGATAAACTCCTACTCATTCAATACTTGGACATGCTGTCGCTTCGTGCTTGCTCCGAACAAATTCAACCTCGAATCAGTACATAGTTGTGGGTAATGACAAGGCTTTTGGACGCAGCCATCCTGGCAGTACCAGTTGACATTTGACAGGTACCGTGACGCCGAGATGTTTGCCGGACTGGGCGGAAGACTCCTGGATGTGTTGACGCGAATCGACATGGTTGTTGACTGGTAGCATTGCGAAAACGTTGGAACGGGGCGGCTCAAAAAAGGCCGCCTTTTTTTGATCAAGACATTCCAAACCTATTCACAGTTTCAAGGTTGCCAATGATGGTTCGGCAATTTGTATTGCCGTCACAATGACGTTCACTAGCGGGAGGAATGTACAGGCGGGGGTCATGGTTTTGTGCTTGGAAGGCAGCTTTGGTCGATCGTCTAAAAATTAACTTGAGGTTTTTCAAACCATTGAATGGGCAGCCTTTTCACCGTGAAACAGGTTGCACCGGACTCGATAAATCGCGGCGATGGTGTGGAACCAGTCATAGGGACGAATGTCGTTTTCCTTGGCGGCAGTTAAAATCCACTTTTTTTCCCCCTGGGACTGCCAATCGACGCAGCTGCCCTGAAATCGCCGCCCTTGGTCGGCCTCAAATAGCTTCGTCGAAATGGGCAAGTTTTTCTATCCTCGCAGTTTCAATACTTCAACCGCACGTCGTCTCGCAAATAGAAAGTGATAATACTGTAACGATCATCATTGTCGACATGACTAACCCATTCTGCGTCCATGCCAACTATCTTGAGTGACAGCAAATGCGTAACCCGTGTTGG
>CALODY010000013.1:0-121523 GCA_942492215.1 Pirellulaceae bacterium | reverse complement strand
AGAGAGGCGACAGCAGTTGGCAGCGCCCTCCCGAGGCACATTGTCTGTCCAGGATCGAGCCCATCATAGCACTTTGTCAATTGAATTCAAGGGACGGATGTCGGTGAGGTCGGCGCCCTGTTTGCCACCGGTGGCAGCATGCACTGACTTCCTCGATGGTTCGCATTCCACGTGCATTGCGAAAGCTTGATTTCCCTGGCTGGCGGCAAACCCACCATCGAATCAGTTCCGATTGAAGAATTTCTGGGTCGACTTCTTTCTGACGTCGGTTAAAATTTCGAATGAAAATGCATCTTCGGCCGTTGAGCAAGTCGCATCGACGCCAGCGAAACCGAGGATGCGATAGATCTCCGCACAGAGTTGCTCTTTTTGAATTGCCGTGAGATCGTCGTCGGGCAAATTGGACCACCAGTCCGGATTGGACAAGTACTCCCAACTGATCGACCGCTGATTGACAATATGCCGCAGATCGACCGACGCGATCAAAGTATGTTTCCTCTAGAGCCTGCATGCTGAGTTTTGTAAAAGTTGACAATCGTTTGTTCGGTCCAGGCGTGTCGTGAGTTTACTAGTGAAAGTTGCTAATCGAGGTTCGTCCTGGATCAGCTCCCGAGCTTCACCGAGCATTTCCGCACCCGAATCAAATCGACCCGATTGAATCTGCGAAATCGCGGTCGCATCCGCGCGCTCGGCGGCGTTGTAGATCGGTGATTCGCTTCTCTTCCCGAACGTTCCAGGCGTTGTTGATCGTTAGGCCCGCAACGACGGCAAGAAACGAAAACACGGTTGTCACGGCCATCAGGGCGGTGGTGGTTTTGGTTTTCGCACCCCACCTGGAAGCCCTGGCTAACCATGAATCTTGGTACGCCGGAACGGATTGATCCGCCAGGAACTTTTGCACGTCTTCCGATAAGGCCGCTGCACTTTTATAGCGATCAAAGGCACGAACACTCATCGCTTTGGCGGCGATCGCACTCAGCGGTTTTTCGACTCGCGGGTTGAGCTTGTGAGCTTCGGGAATCGAGCCGGTTCTGACCAGCTCCAACAATCCGTCCAAAGGACCGTCGGTGAAAGGCACAACGCCCGTGGGAAAGTGGTACAGCGTCGCCCCAAGCGAATAGACGTCGCTGCGAATGGAGATCGCCGTGATCTCCTCACGAGCCTGCTCGGGGGGCATGTAGACCGGCGTGCCCATCACCACGTTATCTCGCAATGTTGCGATTGATTCTGCGGCAAGGAGAGAACTTCCGGATCAGAATGCAACAGGATGGATTCGGTCGGATCGGAATCAATATCCAGCACGCTGGCGAGTCCCCAATCGAGCAGGATGGTCTCGCCATAGTCGCCGACGATCATATTCTGTGGTTTGAGGTCACGATGAATGACTCCTCGACTGTGCGCGTAATGCGTCGTCTGGCAAGCATCGACAAATGACTGCAATAGTCGCTGTTTCAGCAATTCAAATTCAGACGATTTGGGGTCCAATTCGTGCAAGCAGTCAATCGCCTCCGCCATCGTTCGACCTTGAATCAGCCGCATCGTGTAGTAAGCGTAGTCGTCTTCCTGGGTGCTGATGTCGTAGACGGGACAATGCCGAGGTGTTCGAGCTTGGCGGTGACACGTGCTTCGCTGATGAATCGACGTCTGGATTCCGCATCCCGTCGCCAGTCGTTGACCGAGCTGCTTGACGGCAATACGGCGCTTAGCTTGGTGTCAGTTGCGTAGCCTTCCAGACCGCACCGTCCCCCGACCGTGTTCACCGTTGATTTCGTAACGACCAATTGTCGTGCCAGGTTTTACGACTCGATTGAGTTGGATTTCAGATAACAGCGACTGCAGCACTGGCGTGAGGGCACTGTCTCCGACCGTATCGCCAAAGCGGTCGACGAACTGTTGGACGGAAGGGTGATCACCGTATCGAGTTGCCAATTCGAATTCGCCCTGGATCAGGCTGAGCTTTACGGATTCCAGCTCAGGGAATCTTTCCAGGTACTGCTCAATGTTCGGCGGCTGGTGCCCCGGCTGTTTGCTTTTTTGAAACTCCTTCCACCGGAACTCCATGTCGATATGGACCATTTCCTGCAGTGTTCCGACATATCGCGAGTCAGTCGGCGATGGCAGGTATTCGGCGACGTCCTTCGGCTGGCCTTTCATCCAATCTTGTTCGAACTGCGTGATTCTGTGGTCGTCGATTTCGGCAAGTTTTTCAGTATTCATTGGATCAGCATTTCGATGATGAATGCGTTCGCCTCGGTTTTGATGGCACGAACCTATGGCGTCCATGGAGTAAAACTTCCTGACATTTGTGGAAGAAATGGCGCTCCACCGACGATTGGGTGATAGGTATTTTAAGATTCCCAATAAAGATTTTGAGCGGACAGAAAAAACGAAAGATTTTCAAATTGGCTCGAAAATCTCTGTTTTTTTGAATTCGGATTTGCTGGCGCCGCCCGTAACGGCCTGTTTTGCGAATCCAAGACACACCACGTTCATTCATTTCCGCCTTCGAAAAGTTCCCCCCAGCGTTCTCGGATCTGGTTCGTTAAACGGCGAACCGTTCGCTCAGAACATTTCATTTGGGCTGCGATTTCATCATTCGTATGATTTTGCAGTTTGAGATCAAGAACCTGACATTCGTGGGAGTTGAGACTCTCCAGCAATAGCCCTAATTGATCAGATACCATTGCTGCACTTAACGGCGACACATCATCGCCGGACAATTGCATTTGATTTCCCACGCTGTCGGTGGCCGACGAATCGAGATACTGCTCCGAAGAAATACCGCGTTTTTGTCGCGTGTGATCGCGAGCGGCGCGCCCCACTTGGCTTTTGGTGAGCGTCAATGCACACATCAGTCGCCACAGCGAATCCGCATCGGGAAGATCGAATTGCCCTGCGGAGACTCTTCGAAAAAAAGTCCGACAAGCCGATTGAACGACGTCATCGGGGCCGACTCGACGCTGGAGTCGCTCGGAAAGTTGTCTCTGAGCAACGTTTTCAAGCAACGGACCGAACTTGCTCCAGAATTCGCTGCAAGCACCTTGATCGCCTTCTCGTAAGCCCTCGATCAATTGATTCCATTGATCATCTTCCATGTCTTCCATTGATTTAGCTCCATGGGGGGAAAAATTCGATTTTCTTGTCCGCTTTTCTAGCTCAATGGCAATCTATCCGTGTTCCATCGCAACCCAAACATGAACGAGGAAAACATGAGTATTCTGATCCTGACAATCGCCAGTGTAGCAGCCGCTTGTTCGCCCCAATCTCAGCCGCCTGCCGAACCTTTCTCAAAATCCTCGGCCCCTACGGTCAGGCAACCCCCATTTTCAGCAATCAGCAGGAAGTGTTTGAAACAGGACTGTTGAAAATGGATGGTTACGAAAGGTACCTTAAAGAACCAAAGATGACCTTGAAAATCACCCGCTACGCCTAGCCCAAAAGTTAGCTGTAATGTTGCCCCACATGCCTGCTGAAATTCAGTGGGCATTTTTTTGAAGGCTTAATTTGATTGTAAAACATTGCTTCCAGCTGGCAAATCGCGGGCTTTGAACGTCAAGATTTATTGTGATGGGAAGCAAGGCTGCATCAGGAATCAAGGTCATTTCGGTCGGGGACCAATGCAATTGCGCCGTTGTGGGCTCGTTGTCTCGCCTCGAATAAATTGGATAATCAACGTCGTCCGCCCGTTCGAATAAGAAACTCGAATCGATTTAGCCCGACCCTGGCGGTGCCGAATTCCAATCCGGGGTTAAAAGTGAAATTAGGTCAAAAACCGACCCGCGATGAGATTGCTCACTGGTTTGAAAAGGTCTTGGCCGTTTTTCAAAAAGCGACTTTAGGCGAAAGCGATTTCTATCAAAAGGCGGCGGAAGCGGTTGTTGAATTGATTGGGTTGGATGAAGGCATCGTCCTATTGGCCAAATCAGAAGAATGGTCGGTCGTCGCAAGCACATCCGTCGTGGCACCAGCAACCGAGGCTTTCTGTAAGACAATTCTGAAGAAAGTTATCAAAGACAAGCGCTCGCATATCGAATCCCAGCCGCTGGCCGGTGAGGAGAATTCCAGGGATCAAAAAGCATTTGTTGCTGCTCCAATAGTCGACCTGTCGGACAACGTGGTGGGGCTTCTGATTGGCGCAAGGCGGAGCAACTCGGAACAGCGAGCCGTTGGCATCGATCACCTGGAAGCTCTCGTCCTGCAACTGTTGGCCGGTGTCATCAGCTCGGGTCTGATCGGCGAAGACCGACAAGCAGAGGCTTCCCGGTTTCAAATGCAGTTGGAACAGTTTGCTTCACCTGGCCTGGTAAGTGCCATGAAGGACGATCCGAATATCCTGGACGCGAGAGAACGGGAAATCACGGTGTTGTTCTCCGATATCCGGGGATTTACAGGACTTACGGAACGGGTTGGCGCCGAAAAGACATTTCAGATGATCCGCAACCTGATGAATCAACTGACCCGCTGCATTTTGGACGAAGACGGATTCATCATGGGTTACGCGGGCGATGGAATCGCCGCGATGTGGAACGGACTGGCTGACCAACCTGATCATTCCGAACTCGCCTGCTGGGCGGCGATCAATATGCAATCCGTCATGGCCAAACTGAGCGAGTTTTGGCATTTTGTGACCGGTGAAAAACTCGAGGCCAGGATCGGGATATCCACAGGTTTGGCCCACGTCGGCAACGCAGGAAGTCGGTGGCGAATGAATTACACGGCGCTTGGCCCGTGCGTCAACTTAGCCAGCCGCCTGGAAGGAGCAAACAAGTTTTTCGGGACTTCGATACTGATCAACCAGACAACGAAGGACAGTCTTTTCAGTCGGTTTTCATTGCGGCGAATAGGACCCGTGCTGGTCATGGGATTGAATCACGTCGAGCAAGTCTTCGAATTGCGAGCAGCGTCTGACAACCGTCCGAAGGAATGGCTGGACACGTATGAACTTGCCCTGAAATTGTTTGAACAGGGAGATTTCCAACAGGCTTACACTGAAATTGCAAAAGCCAAGGATCATTTGGGGCAATGGGATACCGCGATGACCGTTCTGAAATCACAAATTGAATCCTTTCGCGATGGCCAACAGCAGGGAAGCCCAGCAATCAAACTGATGGCGAAATAGCGCTGCCCTTCCTGCACAAAATCGAGATCAATATCCCCGATCAACAGCACCGCTCCCAGAATCGGTCAGAATCGGCAAAACCGATGCCCAAGGCCGCCATCCGAACAGGGCGCCGAATATCGACATCCACAACCCGCGGCTTTTCCATCGTATGCCGATCCGTCATAAATCAACTTCGGGAATGATGACTACAGTGCTTCATCAAAACGCAATCCCTCTTTTGACAGCTTGTAGCTTGTCAAGATTTGGCGTGCGTGGCTTGGCTTCATCGCATGATCCAAGATGCTAAAGTGAAAAAAAGTAAGCGGTCGATGGGCTCTAACGTACTTCGCCTCTTGCCCGAGTTTCCTGCAACAGAGCTTTCAGTTTGATGACCAATTCCGGTTTCGATTCATACAGTATTCCGTCGCTGCGGCAAGTCATCATTCAGATGGTAGAGTGCGGCGGGATGAGAATTCGGTTGATACCCGTTCTCGTCATCGAACCACTGAGGAACAGCAGAGACTTGGCCGGATTTGTCGTCGATCAACACCCAATCGCCTTGGCGCACCGCGTAATGGTTCACTTTCGTGTTGTGGACAATGGACTCGCGCGTGCTAACGCCACCCTTCCATAAAGCAGTTTGGTCGTGACTGTCTTCAGCGCTGCCGTCGGGCAACTCGTAGCCAATGACCGACGCCAAGGTAGCCATGATATCGATTTGGCTCATCAAGCCATCGTTAACCACGCCGCTGGGGACAACGCCAGGCCAACGGACGATGAAGGGAACGCGGTGTCCCCCTTCCCAAATATCGCGTTTCAATCCGCGTAACGATCCGCTACTGCGATGATCGAAGTTTCGAATGCGGTCATACGCGTATTTTTCCGGTCCGTTGTCGGCGGTAAAAATAACGATCGTGTTCGATGAAAAACCGTTCTTGTCGAGCGCGTTCAGAACTTCCCCGGCGTGATGATCGCTTTGCGCGACAAAGTCACCGTAGCTGCCGGCCTTCGTCTTACCCTGCCAATCCGTCATCGGAACAATAGGAGCGTGCGGCGAGGTCCATGACCAGTAAAGAAAGAACGGTGTGTCGCTTCCGTTTTGCTCGTCGATCCAGCGGATCGCACGCTCAGTCAACGTTGGCATCACCGCATCTTGTTTCCAGCCTGCCACCATCGGCCCGGGGCGACCTTCCGCGGCGCCCTCGGCCGGAACCGGATCGGGCACATAGGGCACGGTCGGTGGCTCGGTGACACGATCATTTTCGATCCAGGTATAGGGTGGGAAATTGGGAACGTCGTCACCAAAGTAATAATCAAAACCGTGATCAAGCGGCCCATTCGGAATTGACTTGGTCCAGTCAAACGCATCGGCGGCCCACGTTTTCTTTTTACCCACGGTCACCTGCTTTGCGTCGGGGCGGCGGACTGCATCCCAGTCAAACCCGAGGTGCCATTTTCCGATGCATGCAGTTGTGTAACCCTTCTGCTTCAGCATCTCAGGCAGCGTCAAACGCTCGGGGGCAAAGACCGAATCGCCCCAGGGATTGACGATCGAGTGAAATTTTCGCCAATGGTAGCGACCAGTTAGCAATGCGTATCGGCTTGGCGTGCAAATCCCCGACGAACTATGCGCGTCGGTCAGCCTCATTCCTTCACGAGCGAGCCGATCAAGATTCGGTGTCGGTATCTTGGAATCCCGATTCTGAATCGACAAATCACCGTAGCCCAAGTCATCGGCGTAGATGATGACGATATTGGGAAGCTCAGCCGCGTCACCGATGAGCGCGCCACCGATCGACGCAAGAACAAGCAAACAACAACTCGCTCGTGAGCGTACCATGTCAACGTTGCTCCCATCTAAAGTTCTATGAAAACCGACAGAGTTCCGCGGCGCGATCCTGACCAACGATTCTCACTTCGCAAATGGGCAAAGCAATGTAGCTTCGCCATTACGGAACCGTATGACAAGTTGATCACCGGCCTCGGTCCAGGTCCCTAATTCTTGTCTTCCGCTCTTCCGGCTTTTTCTTTTGGCCGACTGGACGGGGGACGCTCTCGGTTGGTCCACGAAATATATACGGTTCCCACAGCGCGAAGACAAGTGCCAGATCTACAACGACTATCAGGAATTGCTCGCGCGCGACGATTGCTCGCGCGCATTTCGACGCAGTCACGATCGGAACACCTGATCATTGGCATTCAAAAATCGCCATCGATGCGATGTGGGCCGGGAAACATGTTTATTGTGAAAAACCTTTATCGTTGACCATCCGAGAAGGCCAGCAGGTTTGTAAGGTCGCAAAAGAGACCGGCAAAGTCTTCCAAGTTGGAACGCAATAGAGGAGCGAGTTTAGACAGATTTTTCTTAAAGCGGTTGCGATCGCCCAGAGCGGCATGCTGGGAGACAAACTCGACTGCCTGATTAGTGTTGGCGCAGGGGAAAAAGGTAGGCCTTTCGAAAACAAACCCACACCGGATTACCTGGATTGGGATCGCTGGTTGGGCCAGGCCGCCGAGGTGCCGTATTGCCCGCAACGCGGCGAATGTGATTTTCGCTGGTGGTTGGAATACAGTGGCGGTCAGGCAACCGACTGGGGGGTTCACCATGGTGACATTGCCATGTGGGCCATGGGACTCGGTGACTCCGGCCCGACCTCGATCGAAGGAAAGGGCACTCACCCGAAAATCGAAAACGGTTTCAACGTGGCCGTCGATTTTGATTGCCATTTCGAATTCCCCGGTGGACATACCGCGCGACTTTATTCTGGCAAAAACGAGTTGATTATTGGTGGCGACAAAGGCCGGATCCGCGTCAATCGTGGCGGGTTGACCGGCAAACCTGCCGAACAGCTTGGCGTTGCCCACAAAATGGGCGCCGATGAATGGGGCTCAGGAAGTGCACCGCAGAACGGCCCCCGCGGCGGTCAGGGACCACAATGGCTGCAAGATGCGATCGACAAACTTTGTCACGGTAAAAAGCCCGGCAATCACATGGGCAACTTTTTCGAATGCATCGCCGAAGGGGGTATGCCGATCAGTGATGTTTGGTCACACCACCGCAGCGTCAGCCGCTGCCCTCTCGCAAACATTGCGATGCTGTTGGAACGAAGAGTCAACTGGGATCCCAAACAGGAAAATTTCGCCGGCGATGAAGAAGCGAACGCAATGATCGGACGGGAACAACGGGAAGCATACAAAATCGACGTGGAAGTCTGATCAATGAATGTCCAGATGACGATTGAAGGGAACTACAATTTTCGTACACGACCTACCGACGAGGTGGTGTACCGTTCCAGAAGTCTTGCGTTGTTGGCAATGGAAAATCACAACTAACGCTGCAGTGATGGCGCGGCTTGCTGAACAAGATGCCACAGAGCCAACCGAGTCGGACCCGAATTCGGTTTGCTCAGCTTCCTTCCGTTTAACTGCGATGTCACCCTCTTACCGTGGATGGTGCACTGCAGGAATTAGGTGGCTATTGGAAACAGTTTCTGCGAAATATTCGCTTCAAGTTTGTCAGGAACTCGATGCGGTCAATCGTCTACTCGGTACAAAATCTTCCTTTTTCAGAACATCGACCTGCTCGGTGCATACGGAATTCGAGTGGCTGGGCGCAATTTCGTTTCGACAGTAGTCAAAGATTGCGTCTCCGATGAGCTTGGGAACAATCGTTTCAATTTTTGCCATTTTCACCGACGTGGGCAGGTCTCCATCCGCATCATGAATTTGATGTCGACCGACACCGTGGCATTCGGTGATCGTGTAGCCTGAGGCCCCCAACCGGATGACCTCACGACATACCATTTCACTGACTTCAGCAGGCACGATCACGGTAATGCGACGAAGTTTTTCTGTCGACCGTTTGCGGGCCGCGTATTCATGTGTGGAAAGGTTTTCGTGATCTTCGAGGCCAATGATCTCCAGCTCCAGATTGGCATCGGAAAAGTCACTTTCCAGTTCATGCAGCTTTTCCATGACGCTGTGATCGACAAGATTGGTCTCCGACATATCGAGAATCACGTTGTTTCGTTGATTCAAGCCCACCTGGACCAGTTTTCTTCGAAACAGAATCCAGTTACTGAAAACGGCGGATTTCTGTGATTTGACGACCACCGTGTTTTCGTTCTTCGTCCTCACATCGAGGTACGGTTTAAACAGCGAAGTCACCGGCACGCCGTTGATCACGTGAATGAACATCTTGACGGCGATGCCGATCATGATGCCGATCAATAAATCGGTGGCGAGCACCCCGACCAACGTTGCCACAAAAATCACAAGCTGTTCGCGACCCACGCGATAGGTTTGAATGAATTCCAAGGGATGCGTCAGCCGAAAACCGGTGTAAATCAGCATCGCGGCCAGCGCAGCGAGGGGAATTCGGTGTAGCACAGTCGGGAACAAAGCCACACAGATCAGTAAAAAGACACCATGCCAGAGATCGGCAAAACGGGTTCGTGCGCCGTTGTCGATGTTGGCCTTGCTTCGCACAATCTCGGAAATCATCGGCAAGCCGCCAACGAATGCGCAAACCAGGTTGCCCAGTCCAACAGCCACGGTGTCGCGATTGAAATCGGTTTTCCTTTTCCAGGGATCAATCACGTCAACCGCTTTCGCACTCAGGATCGATTCCAGTGTCCCGATCACGAAAAACATCATGATCCACAGCATCGAGTTACCCAGGTGCTCCGGAGCATATGCGGAAAAATCGGGGAACGTGATGTAATCAAACATGCCAAAAACTCGATCCGGCATCTGGACCAGGAACGATTCACCCACTTTGTAGTGATGGCCATTGAACTCGTAACCGTGTTCGTGCAGCAGATCGAAGTACATTCCCATCGGCACCGTGACCAACAGAACGACCAACGGCGACGGTACTGCTTTCAGGTAGGCCGCGGATTTTTGCACCAACGGCCATAAAAACATGATTGCCAATCCGACGCCGCCGATGAGCGCGATTTCCGGATTCATATGAGCAAAGTAGTGGGGAATCTCCTTGATCATTTCCAACGGTTCGCCTTTACCCTCCACTCCCAGCGCCACTGGCAACTGTTTGACCATGATGATCACACCAATCGCTGCCAACATGCCGTGAACGGCCGCCAGTGGAAAAAACTCACCTAAAATTCCGCCGCGAAAAAGACCAAACAGAATCTGCAAAACTGCCGCACCGACACCAACGGCCAATGCCATCTTGTAAGCCGTCATGTCTCCGTCGGTGAACCCGCCAACCGCACCGTCGCCACCAAACGACTCGACGCACCCGACGGCGATCACGATCAAACCGGCGGCCGGCCCCTTAATCGTCAGCTCCGAGTTGCTGATAAAGGTCGTCAGGATCGCCCCGATGACAGCGGTAAAGATTCCGGCAATCGCCGGATAGCCACAAGCCAGGGCGATTCCCAAACAAAGCGGTAGCGCGATCAGGAAAACAAGAAAACCTGACACCAGGTCGCTCTTCAGGTACTTGATAAATCCAGCCGCATTGCCGACCGGTTTTTCCGCTTTCAATACCGATGAAATTGAATCTTGACCGTTATGGTTTGTCATGACCGTCCCCACGACTTGATATGAGTTTTGTTTTCGAACTGGAATTTCTTTCGATCCCTGCCAAGTTTGCTTCACGGCGGGACATGATTTCTTTGGCCGCGTGATAACGGGATTGCACACCAGGTTGCGGATAAATTCCGCCGCCGACAATCAGAATGCTGAGTACCAGAACCGCGGCCCTCTCTGGCCAACGGGCGTGCATCGAAAAAGTTGTTTGATATTCCGTGCCTGTGAACAAACGAAAGTAAACCCTCAGGATTGCGATTCCGTTCAAAGCTGCCGCGATCACGACAAACATACCGACATAAGGAAAGACTTCGACTGCGCCTTCGACGATCAATTCAACGCCGGCAAAGCCAACCGTGCCTGGGAAACCAACAATCGCCAGACCCGTCAACAGGAAAAACGTTCCCAGCAAAGGCATTTGTTGATAGAGTCCGTGAAACTCACGCAGCGAAAGACGTCCTACCCGCGATTCGACTGCCCTCAGTGTTAGCCCGAAACCCGTCAACGACAAACAAATGCCAAGCCACGTGCAGAGTGCTCCCGTCAATCCAATTGGAGTCACGACCTCCAAACCAACGAGCACCAACGAAGCGTTGCTCAATAGCAGATAACAAAAGAATCGTCGCGACTCGGTCTGAACCAGCGACATCCCCGCGGCGTAGACCGCGGTGAACAACGATGCCAGTGCAATGACTCGCAACGCCCAATCCGGAGCGACGGGTAATACCAAACGGACTGCCGCGTAGGCTCCAATCATCGGTGAAACGAAGAGCAAGGATGATCCCAACGTCGCTTTCTCAAACAGATCGGTCATCCAGCAATGAAGAGGTGCACACCCGCTGCGAATCAAAATTGCCACGGTCAACAACGCGATCGCGATCATGGAATGCTCGTGCGTCGCGTCTTCCGCATCAATCATCGCCCAGCCGATCACCAGCAATCCGACAAACAGGGCCATGTGAATCACGAACGCGCGAGCCGATTTACCACGGTCCTTTATTTCCCAAATCAGCGGCAACGGCTGCAACGCCATCAGGACAATAATGCCCCAGGGTTCACGGCAGGCCAGCGTCGCCAGCATCAAGAACTCGGAAACGAGGTTGATACGAAAAGGAAACCGCTTCAACTTGGTTCTCAGTGTCGCCAGCGGCGTCAGAAAGAACATCAACGCGGTTAAAGTCAGTAGCGGGGCATTGAGCTCGTCAACGACCATCGCATCCCTGCTCAGCAGCGGAGAAACAATGTCCCAACGATCATGGGCTTCAAATACCTTCAGGGTATTGAAGTCTTCCCAGGCACCGAAAGCTGATGCTAATGCCAATCCGGAAAACAGGATGGCGATCAGCCGAGTTTTTTCGGCGTCTTTGAAGAAACAGGCCACACCGGCTCCAATCAACGGAGTCAATACAGCGAGTTCCAGCCAGGGCAAATGAAGTTCTAACATGGTTTCAGTACTTCAGCTCTTCAATGATTTCGTGATGGGTGGGAACTTCGTCGGACTCATGGTGTTTGTCCCCGGACAGCACCCGAGTCCACTTCCGTTCCAGCAAATCGAAGCACCTGAAACACGCCAAAAAGGGCCTCACAAACAGTCGATTGAGTATTTCATCGAGGAAACCGCGCTCCAGTGCAAATCGATAAACCCAACGCTGCCAGGATTGTGGAAAGTACCTGACCAGCCAGCTCTGGGTCTCCGGCAGATTCCCGTCAATGGCGTTCTCCAACACGTGATAATCGTGCAGCAAGGTTGGAGCACGCAGCAATTGCAACGTTCGCAGGGCAGCGTGGCCGAGGATGTGGATCAACGCGATATAGCGCAGCCCCAATCCAATTTCAACGACAATAATGCCGACTTGTGTCAGTGAGGCAAATGCGAGAGCCGTTTTGATATCTGACTGAATACGCCCCGCCACTGCGGCATAGATTGCCGTCATCAAACCAAGAGCAACGACGGTTCCCTGCAACCAGATGGAAAGCTCCAGAATCGGGCTGATCCGCAATAGCAAGTAGGCACCCAAGTGAACCGAGAGTGCACCGTAGAAAACTGCGCTGGACGAAGTCGGCCCCTCCATCGCCCTCGGAAGCCAACCGCAGAACGGTACCAGTGCGGATTTCCCAGCCGCGGCAACCACTAACAGGAGTCCGACTAACAGAGCCTGGGGTTCCGACATCGACGCCACACCATCCGGCCATGACCCCTGCCCCATCAGCAAATCAAAATCACCATGTCCGGTTAAGTGATGCATCAAGACGGCAGCGATCAGGAAAGCCGCATCGGCAATGCGATAGACACACCACGCAATGAAACCATTTTTTACCGGGTTTCGTCTTTCATGAAAGAACGCAATCAGCAGCGCTGAGGAAAGACCCACCAGTTCCCAGCCAAAAAAAAGGACCTCGATCGTTCCGGCCAGTGTCGCCAGCACCATGCCCAGTTGGAACAAGGCAAAGGCGATGTAAAAACGCTGGTATCCCGTTTCGCGGTGCAGGTAGCGGCTGGTAAACGCACTGATCGTGCCGCAAAGCAAAAAAGTCAGAATCACGAAGGGAAGACTGAGGCGATCGAACACGAATTTCAAATGGAATTGAAATTCCTGTTCGGGAATGCTGATCCAGTTGCCAAGTTCGATCGGCACGTGACGATCGCCGCTAAACAACATCGCAACCAGGATGGCGATCGCCGAAATCAAGCCGACCATGACCGAAGCGTAGATCCATCGAGCGATGGATTGTTCCGACAGGCTGCGACCGACCAGGCCCGGGATTCCCAATAACGCCATCAACAAAAACGGGCTGGCCACCGTCATAATTCCGAAAACGCGATAATAAAGCTCGAGATCCATGGCGACTATTTTTCAAATTCCCCGCCAACGCTGGCAAACTTCAAGTGATCACGCCAACCGCGGTACCAATCGACAGAGCTGGGCGCGGTTGCAAGCTCTTTCGACTCCGGCCGGTAGGGTGCGAATTTGCCATCCCGATAGAGCATCAGGTCAGGCTGACCGCTATCCAGAATGGCCAGCTGCACCCAGTTGCCGTTGCACAGTCTTTCAATTCCTTCGTTTTCCGTGATGATCCTGATCATTGCCGCGGCCGTGGTTTCAATCACGAACAACAATCGAACCGGCTCGTGAATCTCGACCATTTGCCATGGCAACCCTGGTCGCAAATCGCTGCCTGCGCCGTTCATCACTCCAACCAATGACGTAATGTTATGCGGTAGTTTTGTACCGCACCCATAGCCGATCGGGTCCACGAACGAAAAGTAGTACTCCAGGTTGATGCCCGCGCAAACGGGAATCACCGCTTGGAGGATCCGTGTCAAGATTGAAAAATCTGCATCGTCCTGATCTGGATCGTACGACTGCAAAAACGCGCGACGGTCCAAAAACAAACCGCGATTCCATGACCGCCGACCGACGAAACAAAGTGCATTGGTGGCGTGACCGTATTCCGGCCGAACTTGTGATAGGTCTTCCGCCCTTCCTTCAACATGTTTCAACGCTTCCTCGAAGGTCAGGTCAAGCGACGCCGATTCAAAACGGCGACAACGTTCGTGAGCATCCCGTTTGCGAGCTTCATCAATCGACTCCACAGCTTTTTCAAATTCCGCCTGATGAGTCGACGGAATCTGATCCAAATCGTAATACGTTACGCTGTCGTCACAGGTATTGTGGTAACAGCCCACAAAAATCGTATCGTCGGGAATCGTGATGCCGTTTTCGGCCACCAACTTTCGCACGCGCGAATCGTTGGCCATCTGCGAAAAGGCGCGTGCATTGGGTCCGCCCCGTCCGCCGGCACAAGCACCGCAATCATGAGCCGCTTCGTGGGGGTTGTTGAGACTCGCTGACCCGTGACCGCAGATAAAAAACAGTCGAGCAAATCCCTTTGTCAAACCAATGTCGCGCAACAAACGTTCGACGCTTTGGGCCATCTCCGCAACGGTGAATCCCAGCTGCTCTTTGGATGGGCCGGGAGGTTCTGCCGGGTTCCTTTCCAGGTTGAGTCGCGTGATTTCGGGCGGCTGCACAAAGCCCCCCATCAGCCCCCGAAACTGTGCGGTCAGTCTCGGAAATAGAATTCTCGTAACCAGTGGAAAGGTCGCCAAAGAACCAAGCAATGCCGTGCCCAACCAGCCCCCCGTCAACGTACGGCTGCCGATGTGAACCCGGTGAGTTACCGTTCCAATCGTGCGCCGCGCACGTTTTCGTTTGGATTCGTGATGCTTGAGGGAATATACGACTTCTTCGCGAACGTAATGATCGGGTTGAATGACTACCGGGCAAAGTGGAGTAAAGTGGGCATCGGCGGCTCCCCGGTAGTACATCGGAATCGCAAAAAAACCGGCAGCCCCAAACGTTTCACAATGGGGCGAAATTTCCTCCAGGTGTCGACGCAACGACTCCTCTCGTTCATCGATACAGCAAACAATCTGAAACTCAGGCGGGGAATGTCGCGGAGCATGACGATTTGCAGTGGCATTTCGGTTGACTCGGCAGCAATGAGCACGGACGGCATCCAGGGTCTCGTTGCGATATTTGCGTTCAAACGCCAAGTGATAAATCTGACGACGTTCGAGGCCGGAGAACCGGCCAAGTTCCGTCACGATTTGTTGCCATTCCACTGGTTTCAAACGAGCCAGAATTCTTGGTTTCCAACCCAATACCTGGGCGACCTCAAAAATCCGGAACGCATTTCTTTGTGAGACCGTCGCTTTGCGGTCTGCTCGTTGGGCCAATTCTTTTTGTGCCCAACTTGGCAGTTGTATTAGCTGACCGGAAAAATGGGGCAACGATTTGCAGATGTGTTTTGCTGCCAGACGATCCAGGATTAACCGAACGGCAAGGAACTCGATCAACGTCCCTTCGGGCATTGCACGGCTAACTCGATCGCCACGGGTTTCCAGCTGCCACAACATTCCCGCAAAGCCCCGCAACGCCAACAGAGTGGATTCTACAAATCGTTCCCGTTCCATCGACTCCACACCCATGAGCTGAAGCGACTGCCCGATGGACTCCACCGGCGAGATGCCCTGTTCGATATGCCGCCTGAGTTCTGCGGCCAGTCCCCGACGCCACGGTTCACTCAGTCCCCTGCCCTGCTCGTGGACCGCAGTGAAGGATTTAAAGAACCCCTCTTCGCGATCCACCAACTGCCAGTTGCTGAACCCCTGGTCCAGGAACGCGGCGCAAAAAGGGATCAGGGTTTCGTGAACCAACTCGTCAGCGTCCTGACCTGTCAACTCCAGCAGCCAGTCGCGTTGACGAATGTAGTCTTTCGTCCAATCGGTTGGATCTTCAGCAACCTGGCTGGCACCATGCTCGCAGGTTTGCCAAAGCAAATGGAGAATGAACGAATCCCATTTGGCGTCTGACCATTTTTCAATCATCTGTTCATCAAACAGCTGGAACAACTGGCTGACTCGCGTTTCCAAACCGGCTGACACCTCTGGCTGCGGTTCGTTTGAACGAAAATCCACTTTTGAGGCATGCGAAAGCCTTCTTAATTGGCGCATCACCCAGTGTCGCGTATCGCTGACAAGTTGTTCTTTCGTTTCCCCGCTCGCGTCATCGCGGAAGCAGTTGAGAGCATTGGTATCGCCAATCACCCAGCGCAAATCGACCGACGGTCCGTCGTGCAGAACGTGATTGAGTATGGCCCGATACAGGCTGAACCGCGTGCCGAGAAATCCCAGCAGATCGTCTCCCCGATCGCCAAGCTGTTCGTGCAAAACCGCTTCGATATCTTCGGGACGAATGCGGCCCGCCGTCAGCATTTCCCGATACTGTTTTTCAGGCAAATAAGGATGGCAGCCAAACAGTTTGGCTCCTTTTCGTACGGCCTCGTCGAATTCGAGATCTTCAAACGCGTGCAGAGTGTTGTGATGGACAAATGCCGTAATCGGTCCCTGCGCCGGCAACAGGTGAGCCGCATGAAAGACAACCCGACCAATGGTCTCTGCCTCTGCACTTGGGTCTGCAGAGGATTCAGATGGAATGGTTTGGGTCGACGATGCGGACATGGATCGAGGCAACAGCAAAGGGCGATGTGGACGGAACGTTCAATGGAAATTGAGCTGATCAGCTTCAATACTTTATCGACGACTTGGGCGATGCGTAGCGCCGAGTTTGCTTACAATCCCGTAAGCTTGGCGATGAAAGACAACAAAAACCAAGTAATTGCTGTGCTAATTGGCAGTCTTGCTGAAAACTGAACGGACTGCCATCCGAATTCGATCCTACGTATCATTGACGGGCGCTCGCAGCTTCGCTTAACCCGTCACCGTTCAATTTGCCATGAAGATTCTTGTTATCGAAGACGATCGAACGATTGGGAAATCGCTTCTGAAGGGATTCCAGGAGGCAGGTTACGATTGTGAATGGGCCATCAATGGCAGGACGGGATTGGAAAAGGCGGCCGCGCAACAGTCCGATGTGATCGTGTTGGATTTGATGCTACCGGAATTGGGGGGACTGGAAGTTTTGTTACAGCTGCGAGCAAATGGAATCCAGACACCAGTCGTTGTGCTAACGGCAAAAGGTACCGTGCAAGAGCGCGTCGAAGGCCTTGAAGGCGGGGCGGACGATTACCTGGTGAAGCCCTTTGCCTTTGCCGAGTTGAAAGCCCGTGTCGAAGCAGTCACTCGCCGTTCCTCCCATCGCCCCTCGGCATCACTGGCGTCCGGCGACGTCTCCCTGGATTTGACTTCGCATCGAGTTTCCGTCGGCGCAGGCGAGGTCGAGCTTACCCCGACCGAATTCAGCATTCTGGAATTGCTGTTGCGACACGATGGTCAAGTCGTCACGCGGAAGATGCTGTGCGAGCATGTGTGGGGATTCGAATGGGACGGACCCACCAATGTCATCGAAGTCCATATTACGCGACTTCGACGCAAAATCGATCGGGACGGATCATCCAGAATCGCGACGGTTCGGGGCCGGGGATATTCTTTTGTTTCAACCACCCCGGCACCCTAAGACCAGGATTCGCGGTCGTTTCGGTTTGACTGTCTAACGATCTTTTATTTCTCCGCGTCGCCAAAATCGCCAGCGCGGATAATGACAAGCTTCGCCGGATCAATGTGCTTTTTGAAAGCGGCCTGGATCGACTCGGGAGTCAATGCCGCGACCTGCTGTTCTCGTTTCGTCATGTAGGCGAACGTCCGATCGAGATTCAAGTTCGAACTGACTTGACCGGCGATCGAACCGTCGGATGATCGCGAAACCTTTTGGGATTCGAACCAGGCCGTTTGTGCCCGTTCCACTTCGTCGGCGGTAGGCCCTTCTTCAATAAAGTTGGTCAATTCTTCCATCGCCGCGGCTTCGACCGCATCCATGTTTTGGGGATTGGTAATCGCGTTGATTGAGAATTTAGCTTCGGTCCCCTTGCTGGGAATGCTCAGTTGCGAACCGACGCCATACGAGAGACCTTCTTTTTGTCGAATACGGTTGCCCAGTCGGGAAGACAGACTACCGCCGCCCAAAATGAAGTTGCCCAACCGCAAGGCCTCGGTGTCTTCATCGTCTTCGTTCATGGCAAACACGGTGCCGGCATTGAAGACCGCGTTGGCCTTGTCGGGTGTATTGATATTCTTCTTGTCTCCCGAGATTTCTTTCATCGCATCGCGATCAATGGATCGGTATTCGATTTCAGAGTTCCAGCCCTTGAGGACTTCGGAAAGTGCCGCCAGAGCTTCTTCGGGTTCAAATTCACCAACAATGGCGACTTCGCCGGTCGTGGTGGCAAGTTGAGAATTGTAGATGTCTTTGATGTCATCCAAGGTCAAGTTTTCAATCCGTTCGATCGTCTCATCGATCGTAGGAACATAACGAACGTCATCTTGAGGATAATCAGAAAGTGCCCGAGACATTTCGTTGCTCGCCAGCATGGACGGTTCGGACTGCATCATTTTCATTCCGTTGACCATGCGCGCTTTCATTTGCTCGAAATCTTCTTCCGGAAACGCGGGGTCACGCATGATCTCGTTGACCAGCTCAATCGCCGAAACCAACGAACTGCGTTTCGCCTGAATGGAGAAGGTCAAGGAACCGACTGATCCACCTCCACCGCGTCCTCCACGACGACGACCACCTCGACGTCCACCACCCCGCCCTGCCGAAACCTGGATATCCAATTCAGCCATTTTGGCTCGCAGAGCTTGACGATCCATGGTCTTGGTGCCGGCCATCAACATGGAAGACAGCATGCCGGCCGCGGCAGTTTTGCCTTTCAAGGATTCTTCGTTGCCGTAGCGCAATGTCAAAGTCATATTGACCGTTTCGCCACGGTTCTTTTTTGGCAACAAGGCGACTTTGATGCCGTTCATTTCCAGCTGCTTGATGCGGGCGTCAAGATTGGCCGGGCTGGGGTTAAATGCCTCGCCCGATTTGATGGCTTCGCCACCTTTGTAGTCTTTGACGACTGCCGCAATGGACGACACGACTGGAATCGTCATCCGCATCGGTTCGTCGGACGGAATGAAGACTCCCACGGTACGATTGTGAGCCGGGAAATAGGTCTTCGCGACGCGCGCGACGTCTTCGGCGGTCACGTTGGCAATCCGGTCGCGCTGCAGGAATAGCAGCCGCCAATCGCCCAACGAGGAGGCGCTGCTGAGGGCCGAAGCCATCCGCGACGCATCGTTCATCAGTCTTTCCGAAGATCGCTGGCTACGCAACTTGGCCCGCTCAACGGCTTCGGGATCGATGGTGACGCTGCCCAAGTTATCCATGGTTTCCAGCAGCACATCGCGAGCCTGTTCCAGATTACCGTCGGTGGGTTGCACGGAGACGGTGAACAGTCCCGGATCGTGAGCGTTATCGGAACGTGCCGAAGCATTGGTGGCGAGTCTTGTTTCGACCAGCACTTTTTCCAGCAGTCCGACTTTGTCTTCCGAAAGGACGCTGCCAAGAATCGATAAAGGAGCCCAATCTTCGTGGGACGCTGAGGGAATATGGTAAGAGGCCATCGCCGACCCGATTTCACCGACGCGGCGGAGTTCGACGAATCGCTCACCGTCTTGGGGCGGCTCTTCGGTGTAGGGCAATTTTAGTTCTCGTTCAGGACGCGGGATCGACCCGAGGTATTTGTTGACCAACTCCATCGCCTTGGCTTCCTCGAAACGGCCGGTGATGACCAAGACCACGTTATCGGGCTGGTAGTATTTGCGATAGAAAGCGCGGAGGCTGTCGATTGGAACTCTCTCGATATCGGTTCGGTTGCCAATCGTCGTTTTGCCGTAGTTGTGCCACTCGTAGGCAGCGGCCATTACCCGTTGAAACAACACGCCTTGGGGACTGTTTTCGCCGCGTTCAAATTCGTTGCGGACGACCGTGAATTCCGACATCAAATCGGCGCCATCGATATTGCTGTTGACCAGACGGTCGGATTCGAGGTGAATTGCAAACTCCAGATTTTCGTCGGTCGCCGGCAGGGTTTCAAAATAATTCGTCCGGTCACGATTGGTGGTGCCGTTGTAGCTGGCCCCGTGATCACTTAACGCTTTGGGAACATCGGGGTGGGCCGGCGTGCCTTTGAAAACCATGTGTTCCAGCAGATGAGCCATGCCTGCTTCCCCATAGCCTTCGTGCCGAGAACCGACCAGCACCGTCATGTTGACTGTGATGGTTGGTTTGGAGGCCTCGGGAAATAAAATGACGCGGGCTCCATTGGCCAGCTTGTACTCCGTCACGCCTTCGACGGTCGCTACTTTTTCCGGTTTTCCGTCTTGTGCCCAGGCACTGAACGAGGCCAAAAAGATCATCGGCAAACACACCATGGATGAGACAAAGGATTTTCGCGACATGATCAACTCGTTTCCACAAACAGGATGGTTGAAAGCTGCAACTTGACGCCGCATTCTACGACCGCTGAACGGGGCCTTCAATGTTACGGAGGCAGATTTCCCCGAATCGTTCCTTTTCAGTGGACGCGCGGTGTACGATGGCTTTGCGACGTGGCCTGCTTGGCGGTGCTGGCTGATATTCCAGCGATGTGGGGGGTTGTCGGAGAGCAGCGGTTGGGGAGCGATTGGGTAAATTTGTCGCCGGCGGACTCCACCCGGTCACTGTGAATAGGTAGCCTGACGCTTGATCCTGTTTAGTCTTTTATTGCCCTTTGCTTGACCCCTGTCTCGACGGGATTCGATCTGTCGTTGCTCCAGCCGATCCAACCGTCACTGTAGAGCGATACATGAGGCACGCCAATCACCTGGGCAAACGTTAAAACCTCAGCGGCTCGCCATCCGCCGCCACACAAGAAACAAACTTTCTTTTCTGGGTTGATGCCCGATCTTCGCCAAAGGTCGAGGATCTCATCGGCATTACGCATCGTGTCGTCGATGTTGCGGTAGGGAGTAAGAGAATTCGGGCCTTTGAAGTCGGCTTGGCCGTAGATTGAGCCCGGAATTCGGCCCTTGTGCTGATGATACGTGTACCCCGTCGATTCTCCGCTGAATTCCGCCCATGTTCGATTGTCGACCAAAAAGAACTCGGTCGGATCGCGTAAGCCCGCTTTCACTTGATCGGTACTGACGATCAATTCGGCTCGCTGCGGAATTGCGACACCAAAACGCTCGGCGATTGGCGGCGGATTCCGTTTCGTTTCAATCGCGTATCCCGCTCGCTTCCATGCTGCAAATCCACCATTGAGTACGCGCACATCCGCGACGCCCATGTATTGCAGCACGACGGCGAGACGATAGCTAGCGGTGACGTCCTCGCCGGAAAGGACGACGGTATCGTCTGCCTGGAAGCCGTAGTCTTTGGCGAAACGATTGAGTACGTCGGGATTGCCTAACGTCCAGCTTGGCGGAGGCTCGAAATGGTCCGTGTTGACGTGGAAGCTTCCGGGAATGTGGCCCTTTGAGTAAGAAGCGGTTTCGTCTCCCCAAGATACCTCGACTAATTTGATACGCGCCGAGTCTTCGAACGTTTCCGGTCGTTCGCCCTCGAGCAGTCGCTTCACGATAGATGGCGGCACCAAGCGATGGAACGTGGGATAGCGATTTAGGGTGCGGCTGCTTTCAATCCATTTGGTGAAGTCCAAGTGATATAGTTTCTTGTAGCCCAACTTCGTTAAGAAATCGGTCACGGCCGTGCGATCTTCCAAACGGATGCTGTAGACGACGATATGTTTGTTTTGATCGATGCCCTTCGTTTTCAGCGCGGCGGCAAGTTGTTCCGTTTTGCTGTCAGACTCAATACTGAGCCAACTCGCGGAAAAGCCGACGGCGTTGGGAATGTGCCCTCCGCGTTTCGCCCCATCCAATGCCCATCCATTGAATGCGTCCGGCGACCGTGCGTCGACCAGAACCCAATCTTGATTCGACATGATCCTCAATACATCGCCAACGGAGATTGCATCTGGTCCGGCCAAAGGTGTTTCAAGCTGGATTCCTGATTCCTGTGCTGTCAGAAACGGGTAGGAAGAAAATGCAAAAACGGTTCCGATCAACAGTCCAATGCTAAGCTTCATCGCTCCCTCCAACACAAAACGTGGTTCAATTAGTCAAGAACCTACACAACTGCACCTTTTGCAAAAAGGAGTCAGGCCAGAATCAGGCCAGAGTCAGGCCACATCAAAATTGCTGCGTCGATCTCTCAAGCATAGCGAAGTTCACGTAGGGCTAGCTGCCTCCGAACCTAAACGTGCATCGATGTAGTACAAATATGTGTCGCAATCATTACTGATTTAAGGGGGGCCTGACGACCTGACGATTGAAGGAGACTTTGTCATCGAAAACCTGCAGTCGGTCTATCCCCAAATCATCGTGGCGAGCCAACTGCGACCGTGACCCAAGCGTAACCTTGAATGCCACAGCTCTGCAGCGGACGATTTGACCAGCAGCCAGGGCATGCCCAGTTCGGTTAAGAATACCAACGTAAGCAATTCATGTTGTTCGTCCAGCTAAATCAAGAAAGGAAATCCGTTGCGAAAACTACTCAGCACGATTCGGGTTCGGCTGACAATCTGGAATTCGCTGGTGGTCTTGCTGGCCACATTTCTGGCACTTTTTGCTGCCCGCCAAGGGATGCGATATGCATTAGAGCAAGAGACGCGGGAACTGCTGCAGGAAGAATTGACCGAGTTGGAACTTGCCGTCAGCCAACTGTATCCAGACGAGAATCGCATTGTCGACGAATTCGAGCGCAAGGTTTTGAGCCACGGTCGGCATGACTGGTTTGCCCGGCTAATGGACCGAAAACTAAAAACGGTGTGGCAGAGCCAAAACTATCCGCATGAATTTGTGCGGAACCTCGACACGAACGCCAAGCCATTTTCATTTTTTCAAACTGAGGATTTGATACTGGCCAGCCACGCTATCGAAATCCCTGATGGTGAGCGTTTTCGGATCGTACTCGGGGAACCCACGACCTTCATCAAAAGGGATGTCTGGAATCTGACGAAGATCATGTTGTTGGTTGGTGGCGCTCTGTTGATTGTGGCGCCGATTGGAGGCTACTTTCTGGCTCGGAATGCCATGCAGCCGGTTCGCGAAATCATTCAAACCACCAAACAGCTTGACCCCACCAATCTCAATAGTCGCCTGGCGTTGCGGGGAACGGGGGATGAGCTCGATCAAATTTCCGGCGAGATTAACTCATTCGTGGAACTGATTTCGCATTATCTTTCCGGGCAACGGGAGTTCATTGCCAACGCCGCCCATGATCTTCGCTCCCCCCTAACGGCCATTCAAACCAGCGTTGAAGTCTGTCTGACGAAAGCGCGATCGGCCGACGAGTATTGCGAGCAATTGGAAACCGTTAGTGAACAATGCCAGTTCCTTCGGCACTTAGTCAATCAACTTTTGGAACTTGCGGAACTGGATGCTGCGGTACTCATCGACAAGATTGAATTTGACCTGACGGAACTGGTCAACAAGTCCGTTTCCTTTTTTTCAGGCATCGCCGATGAAAAGGACATACAGCTGATCGCACGTTTGCACCCCAAGACGAGTTTCCAAGGCGACCCTGCCAAGATGATGCAAGTGGTCAATAATTTGATCGATAACGCGCTGAAGTTTACAACTGCCGGCGGCTTAGTTGAGATCGAACTGACGAAAACTTCACAGGAATTGAATCTGTTAGTCAAGGATAACGGCGCGGGCGTGCCGGCCGATTCTCTTGAGAAAATCTTCGAGCGTTTTTACCAGGTTGATCCCGCTCGTAACCGTGACGCCCCGCATGGCAATGGTCTGGGTTTGAGTATCTGCAAGTCAATCGTTGAACAACACGGCGGCACCATTTCTGCAATCTCAAATCGACCAACCGGACTCTGCGTGACTGCGAGCTTCAAAAACCGTTCCAACATCTTGATTTAGCGTGGACATTCAAATTATGTCGGCGATCAATGCTGCGAGCCAGGTGAAGCCGGCAAAATTGGCTGGCTTCTTTTCGTAACAGGTTGCAACGCTTCGACACAAAAGGCAACTTGTCCGCAGAGACAATCACAACGTTTATTGAAAAAATGCTCGAAGGCATCGCCAATGGTCAAGTTGCTGATCGCTCTGGAAGAATCGAACCGCGAATCGTCTAACGAAGATCAAAGCCATACAAGAATGATGACAAAACCCAGCAACAATTACGAAGTGATTTGATAGACCTGGGAAAATTGCGACAGTGCGATTCGAGTCAAGTACCGTTTTAGAGAGCTGGCCTTGGCGGGGACAACTCGTTTTATTTCTTTCCTAGGTTCCCGTCTGAATTCTGCTCTCCCGTCAACTTGCTGCGTCGCTGTCTGAGATCCTGCAACCTTTGCTTTACCGAAGCAAGCTTGATTTGGTCGCCGTTGATTTGGGCCTTGCATTTCGCAATGTTGCTTTCTCGAAGAATGACCTCTTTTCGGCGTGTGAATTTCTCGAGCAACACCAACTTTTGACGATGGCTTTCCAACTTGCTTTCGCTTTGGCTCACGTTGTTTCTGGCGGCACTCAAATCGCTCTCGGGAATGTTCTGTGCCTCATAGAGTCGTTCAGCCCGCGCCAATTCGCTGCGAAAAGTATTCAACCGAGCTGTTTGGACCTTGATCGCGTCCTCGATGTTCTGCTTCTCCATTGGGAATTCACCCTCGAGGTAGGCTTCCAGTTCAGTCTCTGCCACATTGTAGCTCGCTTTGCCCCTTGATCAACCGCACTTCCAAATCCGCAAGGTTGTTTTCTTGCTCGCGGATTTCTTCGTTAATTGACGCCATCTGTTCCGACTTGGACATCATCAGACGTTTACGATTTCCCAGCTCCAAATACTTTTTCCAATAATCGCGCTGCTGCTCCAGGGCACGAACCTTGGGATGCTCGGAACCATAACGTTGCCTGGCCTGTTGCAGTTCATTGTTGATTTTGGCCAATTCAACCTCCTCGGCAGAATCAACTTGCCCAGGAACGAACGATTCGGGCGGACGATAGTCGCGAGCCTGCATCAACATGACACTGATCCACGCATTCTCCCGTAAAATGGGATTCTCGCCTGTTGTATAGACTTCGTAGACCTTGTCTCCGCGCCGCCCCCCGTCACTGACCCGATCGACAAACGCAGAGCGGTAGGGGGAAGGGGGTATAGGATGCGTCAATCTCGCGGCAACCGACGGAATGGAATCGCCGACAGGTCGCAACTCGTACTCACCCGGTTTGATGGTGATCTTTTGCTGCGTCATTAGATCGATCAAATCAATAGATTTTTCATCCTGTCGAATTTCGATTTTGACGTTGGGTCAACCGTCATCCCGGCAACCTGGATCCGATCGACCATCGACACGGGCACTGGGTTTTTATGAAGCATCGGCTACCGCCGCTGGGGCGTTTCATGGGTGACTTTTCCAGAAGCCCCA
The DNA here is from genome assembly GCA_942492215.1 of Pirellulaceae bacterium. Classification (GTDB taxonomy): domain Bacteria; phylum Planctomycetota; class Planctomycetia; order Pirellulales; family Pirellulaceae; genus Mariniblastus. The sequence goes on along the minus strand of CALODY010000013.1, from coordinate 96,040 downwards.
TGATTAAGTCAGAAAAATCGACAGACACGGACGGGTCGATTTCGTGGGGTGTGCTCGGTTGGTCGCGCTGAATCGCCTGCAATGTCGACAACGCGTTGGAAGACTCAAAAGGAAGCATGCCCCCCGGCGATCACGGACAGGCAATGGCGTCCCGCCGATAGCCGTAATGGTTGGTTTCCACGTCCAGATGTTTCCGGCTTATATCGCGATGTGACCCATGGGCCTCCGCTATCCAGCCGCCACTTGTTGACCAATATGTTTGGCGCCGCGCCGCTTTCTGACTGATCGCGCCCCCGCTAAATGCAACTCCGATGTCCGACTTGGTAAATCGTAATCACGTACGTATCAATACGTGCTCGCTCGCACATCGCTCGCGAGCGCGTCACCCAGCGAGGGCCGAGTATTTTCAGCAACGGTCGCTGCACCCCAACACCCAACGACCCGCCCCCCACCCGACCAGCCCTTGAAGTAATTGCCAAATTGCCCATCTCATCCCGGCTCAAGCCAACGGGTAACTCCGACCCCCCGCCCGTCCCCGACGCCGCGGAGGTCTCGTCATCCGATGGACAGGTCACGGTACTACGCATCATCTGGATGATGGGCATCGACTTCTGACAACTGCCGGGTAATGTCATGGAGTGTATCTTTTAGCTCGATCGATTGTATTGTCTCCACGCAAGGCGGGCATTCGGCGAGATGGCTTTCGCAGGCCTCAAAATCCGGTTGCGGCAATTTTCCCAAGACAAAATCGGTAAGTAATTCCTTCCCGGGACACTCCGTCGGTCGTTCTGCAATCATCTGTGACCTCTCAAAATAGAACTTGCTAGTAGAGGCTATGCGCGGTGGACGCTGAACTTGTATGAAAAACCTGGAATTTTTTGTTTGGAAACATCACCCAAAGGTTTTTCGAGGAAGAAAGCCCGTTTTTGCTGAACTATAGAAGCCCTTCAAGTTCAAGACGGAGTTTCTTCATTAACCGTGCTTTGGCTGCGTATATCGTCCAGACGCTCAATTTGAACTCGTCAGCCACCTCTTGGGCGGGCCGTCCATGGATTGCATATTGGGTCAACGCCTGCCACGTCGTCGGCTGAAACTGGTCCCTAAGCAATTCCATTGCCCGCGCGACCAGTGCTTGTCGGTATTGCAGGTCCCAGGTTTCCCGAGCCGACGGGTCGGCGACTTGGGCAAGTGCTGAATCCTTTCCTCGCAAAGCGTTTACCGTGTTTCTTCTCAAGTGCTCTCGACGTTTGTTCAATGTCACGGTTCGCAACCAACCGCGAAAACTCCCGTTTCTCTGATATTCAAATGTCGGCAGTTTTTGAAATGCGATGGAAAGGACATCCTGCACCAAATCCGCAGCGTCATTGGTCTGCATACCAGTCTGGCGCGCCCAATAAAATATGAGTGGCGTATAGAGACCCACAAAACGCGACCAGGCCTCCTGGTCAAGTGGCGAACGAAGACGAATCAAAAGGCTTTCAGAAGTACTGTCCATTGACTCATCGTACACAAAATCGCCACCGCCAACGAATTTTGATTCCAGTAACCATTGCGAATGGGCGAACGAAATTCCATCCGAGACTGACATCGCGGGACTGCCAATTACGGTCAATATCGACAAATCCGTAAAGCACGCTGATGCGATTGGCGAATCCAGTTGGCGGACTTTCGGTAGGTAAGAATTGGATTGGTTCGCACCTATTGTACTTCGAACGCGGGAACGTTCGCTGGATCTCCTCACTTACAAACAACGACCGCCGGTTAAGCAGACGTTTTCAGTGGTTTTTTTCGTCGGGGTTGAAGACCACTTTCGGCGACTTCGTAACGGGATGGCGCAAACCACCTCCAATCAAAACGATCATTGAGCAGGCTCGGGGATCTGAGCAAGTTCATGAACAGAATCGGCATAACCAATCGCAGAATATTTTCACTTGATCCAATTGGCGCGCCTTGAGCCCAATCGCACTGTTCTCCAGCAACGAACTGAATTTTTTCTCTGAGGATTAGGCGGCGGCGTCCGGCACCGATTTTGCACGGACTTCAGCTAGAAATCGAATCTCGTAAGGAGTAGAAAAATGAACTCACGAATCTTGTTCAATTCGATTGTCTTGCTCGCTTTGCTTTTGTCATTGGCGGTCAGCGAAAACTCGGTGGCTCAGGTTTATTATTCGGGCGGTTACTACGTCCAACGACCACATTATGTGGGAGCCAGGCTGCGTTATTTGCCCAGTCCCTACCCGCTTAGCTACAGCTACACCTACGATCCGGTTTACACCTACTCGTATCGCTACTACCCGTACTACGGTTTGCGGAGTTATCGACCTTACTACTATCGAAGTGGCGCTCGTCCTTACTATGGTCCGCGGAGCACATACGTTTTCAGCTATCGCCGTTAAAGGCTGCTCGCCCGCGGGCTCACAACATCCGCAGATCGGTGGGGGATGGCGTTCGCTACCCAGTACTGGATTCATATTGGCTCAAGTGACGATTTCCGTAAGGTCTTCACACATGTTGACTGGATGGAGGGGGGAAACGAGCCAATTTTTGCAGCTCTCGTTGAAGCCACGAAGGCCGCCAACCAGCCGCCGATTATTTCGCTTCGGATGTTTCCGAGAAGTCCAAGGTCAATTGCTTTTCAAAATCAGCTCGACCGGCCGGTGGTCGCTCGTTTGATCATTATCGGGGAAGTCATTTTCTCGAACAATCACGCGGCTGCTGGCTTGCCAGGTTTTGGCGGCTCCTGCGACGAAGCTGAAGTCAAGCAGGGAATCGATATAGTTGTCGATGCCATCTCCGTCACGGTCCGACCAGTTCGTGTCGACCAACGGTTCGGGCCGGACCCAATGCCATACATTGTCGCGCATGAACTCGTCAAACGCCGGGTTACCCCTTTGTGTTTCAAAAACGAAGTCCAGGTTGTAGTCTCCGATCGCCACGATCGGGATCGACTTAGTCCTGGCCCATTCACGGAGCGTGCGCGCCTGCGCCTGCCGGAATTCTTTGTCGCCGCGGGCAAAGTGATTCATGATAAAGACGACTTCTTGACCGTTCGCTTTGTCTCGCAATCGGACATATAAGGGAACGCGGTGATGCCCATCGTCGAAAACAAATCCACCAACTTCTTTCATCTCCTGGCTGGTGACCAAATCAAAGTCTTCGGTATCAAACGCCATCCATAGGTGATCGTCCTCTCGGTCTTCGTTGGTGCCAGTGAGGCCGCGAATAAACTGATACCGGTCCGGCCATTTTTTGACGAAGGCCTCCTCGTAGGCTTCGGGAACGTCGACTTCCGAAAGTCCGACCACATCATACTCGCCGAGCGCCACTAATTGTTCGGCGACAGTAGCGGGATCGTTGCCGCCCGACTCGACATTCCAGTGGAGAATTGAGTACGAAAATTCTGGCGAGTTGTCGACATTGCCCTCTTTGAAAGCCTGGGGTTCCGAAAGCGGCTGGTGGTGGTGGCAGGAATCGTGTCGCTTTGAGTTATGGCCGTGGTGTCGGTCTGTTCGTTGTTTTCGACCGTGGCAGGGTCCGGTTTGTCGCAACCTGAGAGAGCGCAAATGAACACGAAACACGCAATGCTTACTGGTCGAAAATTGAAACCGAGTTCAAACAAACGAAACCTGAAAAAACTCACGGGGATTGATCTGGTCACTGGGGTCTCGATGGCATGGGTGGCGGGGGAATTTTTGGGCGAAATCGTCACGGATCGGCGGGACCGATAAACAGGGACGGTTCTGCTCTGCAGAAAACTTAGACGAATACAAAGATGATCATGATGTTGTGAGTCGCCGCCATCAAGTGGTCGCCGTCTCACGTGCGATCGTATTGGGACTCAGATTTGGGGTTTCCTCGCCAAGCAACTTCGAGAGTCCCCCTTTGAAATTAGATTTGAGCGAAACGATACTTTCCTTTGATTCGGCGATTAGTTTTTCTGTAGCAGTTGTAGAAACCGCCGATCTAACTTGTGTCCGTGCCAGTCTTCCAGCTCAACATCCTTTCTTCCAGAATCCAGGATCCCAAACGGGCCACGAAAATTCCACATCGCGTAGCCGATCTCGTGCCCCTTAAGGATCTCCATGACATCGGAAAACCATCGGTAGAATACATCGTACGGCGTCTTGTTGTAACATCCCGCTTCGCCGCAGTGCACGCCGATGCCCTGTTCAGCCAGTTTACCCCAGGGAGCGTAATGCGCTTCCAAACGGGTGCGGTCGTAGTCGATTGACCCATCTCCCTTCACAAGTGGCCAAGTGGGCGTCGGGAACCTGGCGTCGCGATCAACCCACGATGCGCGGTAATGGCTGATGCCGGCGGGTGTGTAGGCGTGGACGCTTTGTGCAACACCCGTCGAGACCATATTTTCCACCACGACATTTCCGACATTCAGTCCGTCAATAATAATGATCCGATCCGGTGAGTGTTTGCGAATCGCTTCGGTCGCACGGGACATCACGCGTCGATAGTCTTCGGCTGTCATGTAGCCATCGCGAACCGTGGGGGCTTCATTCAAGAGGTTGAAACTGAGATCCTTGGCCGGTACACCCCGATAGCGTTTGGCAAACGTTTCCCAATGAAACACAAACGCGTCCTCCGCCTGTTTGTCACTCCACAACACGAATGGTTCACGTTCTGCATCATTGATGCAATAGCCTGGTGCGCGATGGAAATTCAAACTGACATGAAGCCCCAGGTCGGTGCCAAGCTCGACCGCACGATCGACCCGCGCCAACATTCGCTCGCTAATCTGATAGACGTCGGCCGGGAGGAGTTTTTTGCTTTGCCGCCAATCGCTCTCAATCCACAGCCAATAATCCATCGGCAACCGAACGAAATCAAAGCCCCAGTCCCGAATCCATCTGAGATCTTCCTCCCGCACCATGCCGGCATCTTGCTCGTTCCCACCAAATGCCTGAAAGAACTCCAGCAAATTAAATCCGCGCCAGCGCGGCAGCACGTTTTGCAAAGTGGTCGGCAACGGGACGGCTTGAGCAACTCCGCTCGCAGCGAAAGCGGTCGTTGCCACGGTGGTAGCGGTTAAAAATTGTCGGCGGTCAATTCGGCGGCAGCTCATTGATTTTGCTCCGTAGGTAGCAAGGCGCTGGTGAAAAGCGAACATCGAATAAGGCAAAGGGGCGATATTCCAGCCTGTCAGCTACTTCCATGTTACCAATTCGCTCGGCGATGTTCGCTGTCCTTCCCCCGTTTGCAGCGGGAAGTATCAACTATCAGCCACGAGTGCTGATCCCGGCGGCGGAACCGATCACAACCTTTGCTAGTTCGAACTGGAGCTGGCGAAGAACGACTTGCCCCTGCCCACCAGCGTCGTTGGATCGTTTTGCAGTTGCTGCCAGCTCATCAAAGGGTACTGAATTGAGAACTGGTTATCCTGCAGAAACTGCTGCTTGACAAAGCCGTCGAAAATCCCTTGCGGTGAACCAAAATTTCCTGGAGTGCGTTCTCCGGGGCCAGTCATCAAGTTCAGGTTGCCTGACGTTGCTGGATTAAACATCATCGTTGCCGCGAAGGGACTGCGACTGACAATTTCCTGTTCGGAAAATCCCGCCTTGAGTAGACGATCTTTATGAGACGTCGACACCCGATCGCGCACGGTTTCTGGTTCCTGTTGCACGATTTCTTGAAATAGAGATTGGGCATAGCGGGCTTCTTCCGCGAGATCCTCCGGTCCAAGAAAGCCTGTCGCTACATGAAAAATTTCGCCGCCAGGCGTCATGAAAATCGTTTGCACATTCTGTTTGCCGTTTCCCCGGATGCATTGACCGGGCGGATCACTCGGTCGATGTGCAATTGAAAGTCCGGATGTGGAATCGCCGTAGGTATTGGTAAACGTGTTAACGAAGTTGTTGCTTAACAGGTGGCGAACTTCCGGATCTGAGAACGACACGGTCCTCATGCGATGGCCAGCACTTCACATAAAACCGTTAAGATCTCCCAGGACACGAAACCACATCACCGGGCGATCGTCCGCAATCGTCTCCTTGCCTTTCGCGTATTCCAGCGCCGACGGAATCTCCGTGACCCAATCAATCCCAAAACGTTGTTTTGATTGTTGCGTCTGTAGCCGGTCGACCTGTCGATCGCGTTTATCTCGTGCCGCCGCGGAAACACGTTTTTTTTCGGTGGAGTCCGGCGCATCTGGATTTTCGGCAGTTTGATTTTTCCAATAGTTCCTTAAATAGTGTCGATCCTTGGCTGATAATTGTTTCATAGTCAACTGGATAGTCTGGCCGTTTGCCAGCTCTAACGACACAGCCCGTTCGCGTGGCTCATAACTAACCAGTACTGCTCGAACCTTTTCTCGCCCGTCGGAACTGGTCCAAACTCGTTCGTTTTCCTCACCGGAAGAAGAAGAACCCAGGCCCAGTATTAAGCAACAACAGGCCAGCCCAATCCGTGAATTCAAGTAACGAGTTGAGGGAATAAGTTTCATCGTTATACCTGGATTGTTGAATGCTTATTGTCTGTTCTCACGCCGAAATTGCCGGAACTGATCGGGAGAAGTGAAATCGAGATTCGGTCCTTTGTTGCCCAATACGGCCGGGATCATCTGATTGTTATTGTTGGCGGGCAATTCTGTCATTCTATTTTCAAACGGAATTTTCCCGGCCCGCATCAACGGTTGTCGAACGCGTTCGTACTCCTCGGCGGAATCAAACACCTGCAATTGGCCGTCGATATTGATGGAGCCCTGAAAAGCAGTCGTTTCATTTTCGGATTCGTCACGCTGATTATGAAGATTTTCGGCAGAACCAGTATCACGAAACAGCTCGGCCGCAATGGACTGGAAGCTTGCCATTGCCTCTCCGGGTTGATGGCGATCGATTGCCTGCACCTGATCCACAAATGAGCGCCAACGGATTTGAAAGTTTTCGTCGGAAAACTCAGACTGCTTTTCAAATAGCAAATTGGTCATCCCGACCATTTCCTGGGGCGATTCCGTTTGCCAGTTGCGGCCTCCGATGCCGATCTGACCTAGAAATTTCTTGTGACCTGTTGCCATTAGAACGGTGGGAATCGTGTCGTCCTGGATACTGGATGTGACAACTTGATTCAAGCCAGCCGGCGTCAGCACAATTTCCCCGAATTCGGACCCGGGACCCTTCGATTTAACCGTGGCTCGACCCTTGGAAAGAAACGCCTCCACTTTTCCCTCTCTCCCAACACGAACTTGAAATTCAGCGCGACGTTCGGCGAGCAAACGATTTGACCCAGTGACGATTTCAAACGGCTGCCGGTTCGAGGGAAGTTCGGCAAGTAGCTTGCCGGCTCGTAGATCCATGAGACCCTCATCGAGGAGGATCACATCCAAGGGTGCCTCGAAGAAAATCCGGGAGCCATTGTCGAACTTGATCACTCCTCGCCCCGATTGAATCGTGATTCGATCCTTCGTTCCGACGCGATTCATCGGTTGATTGTCGGCCCAATCAAGTTCTCCATTGTTCACGATCTGCGCAAATGTGACGCGCGGAGCAACAGGACTTTCGCTTGTCGGCAAATCCCTATCGGGCTGGTCATTGATGACAGGCGCTTCATACCGGGGCGCTACGTCAGCGATCGTCGGGGGAGAGGGTTCGACGGGCGCCACTAATTGCTCCGGCGTATGGTGCGTGGCAATCGAATCAAACGGGCTCTGATTCGAGTCCGTTTCGATTGGTTCTTTGGTGGAGTTGGCCGACGAAGTAGTTGGGTCATGAGCCATGAATTCACGTTCGTCGACTTCGATGACCTTGCCGCCGGCTGTCGTGCCGGTTTCCGATCGCGGCTGGGCCAACAGAAACCAGATCGTCGCAGCCAAAAGAAGAAGTGCCGAAGCGGCACATGTCGCAGCAACGATCCAACGTGGCTTTCTTGATCGGCCGACTTGCCTGGTTGGCCCCCGCAAGACAGACCCCTTCATCACTGGATCAATCAGTACCGGAATTTCCGACTCTGGGAATCGTTGCGGTGCAAATTCTTCGTTCGGGCAATCATCGGACAATCCCTCCGTCGGCGAATCAACACCTGTCGACTGGTTTGCCGCGGCCCGTTGCATCCTCCCGACGCATTCCATGACAAACGCCTCCTGTTGCGTTTCGGTTTGCCCGGCCAATTGCAGTAGCGCATTCACAATCCGCTCATCGGCAACATCGCTGACTAACTGGGAGTTTGTTTTCAACTCCACTTCCAACTTGTTCAGCGTCGCCGGATCGAGTTCCCTGCCCTCGATGTATTGCAACCATGTCGAATCAAGTTCTTTTTGATTCATAACTCAGACTCCGTATTCTTTCGAATACAACGTGCCAGCGTTTTGCGAATTCGCAGCAACGCCATCCGCACCGTGTTTCCACGTTGACCCAAACATTCGGCAATCGATTCGGCTGACTCGTTGTCAAAGTAAAACTTCTGCACCAGTGTTCGTCCCTGGGTTCCTAATTTGGCTATACAATCGTTTAACGCCTGAAGTAACTCATCCGATTGCCAGATCGTGGTGCGATGCAATCGTGACGTGCATTGTCGCGTGATCAAAAACTCAATGGCCTGCTGGAGGGTTCGCCGGTCACGGGATAGGTTGCGCAAATGGTCGACCGATTTATTTCTCGCAATTGACAGCAGCCAACTCTTGAAGGACTCGTGCTCTTTCAGTCGATCAAGTTGGCCAATCGCGGCCACGAACGCGTCCTGAGTCAAATCGTCAGCCATTTCCAGACTGCCCGTGCGCCGCGCCAGAAAATTCCGGACATCCATTTGATATCGGCGCACCAGAATCGCCATCGATTCCGTACACCCCAGTTGGGCGTTCCGAACCAGCTCCCGATCGGAATTCAGTTCAATTTCAATCTTCGACGTCATGCTGTTTAATAGTCGTAAGGGTCGACTTGGTGTCACTCGAAAACTTTAAGATTCCGTAATAAATTGTACCGGGCCCGAACCCAGCCTGGTTAATTCACATCCCGTCCGAGAAATCTCCGTTGTCCCAGCGGCCGCATACGATTCGAAAGCAAATTCACGTCACAGGAATCGTTCAGGGCGTTGGGTTTCGTCCTTTTGTCTGGAATCGCGCCTACCAACTCGGCCTCGTCGGCTGGGTAAAGAACGACTCGACCGGCGTTACGATCGAAATCGAAGGGACACCCGCTCAAATCGACCGGTTCATATCCGATTTCGAGACATATGTGCCGTCCCTGGCCAGGATCGATTCGATCTCGGTTACGGAAATCCCCACGGCTTTGGATGCCGGATTTCAAATCATTCCCAGTTCGTTGGAAGAACGTCGCAGTACCCCTGTGTCATCGGAAATCTCGGTTTGCGATGAATGCCGGGACGAGATGCAAGACCCTGCTGATCGGAGATATCGTTATCCTTTTATTAATTGCACGAATTGTGGTCCACGTTTCACGATCATTGAGGACATCCCGTACGATCGACCCCTGACCACGATGAAGTCATTCTCGATGTGTCGTCGGTGCCAACAGGAATACGATGACCCGGGCAACCGACGATTCCATGCCCAACCCAATGCCTGTCCTGAATGTGGCCCCAGAATCTGGTTTGTTTCGGATCCGCTCGACAAGAAAGGCTTCGAGTCCGGCCGCACGGACCAACAAAGCGATTTCGCGATCGACGAGTTTCGGATGGCCATAAACCAGGGACACATCGTGGGAGTCAAAGGCATCGGCGGTTTTCATCTGGCTTGCGATGCCACCAATGACGCGGCACTTGAAAAACTGCGAACCAGGAAAGGACGCGTCGACAAACCCTTGGCGATGATGGTTTTCGATATTGACCAAGCCAAAAATTTCGTCCATTTCTCAAACCATGAACGCGCGCTGTTGGCAAGCAAAGAACGCCCCATCGTATTGTTACAAAAGAAAATACCGCGCAAGCACCGCGGACCCATTGAGGAATCAAAGCGAATCAATGGAGTCCAGCAACCGATCGCTGGATTGTCGGAATTGGTTTCGCCAGGCAACAATTTTGTGGGTGTCATGCTGCCCTATTCGCCACTGCACTATCTGTTGCTGGAAAACTCGCCTCCATTGATCATGACTTCCGGCAACCTGACCGACGAACCCATCGCTCGCACCAATGATGAAGCTCATGAGCGTTTGATCGGGCTGGCCGACTTTTTTCTGCTCCATGATCGTGACATCCATGTGGTCTGCGACGATTCAGTCGTCCGCTCCGTCGAGGACAATCGAATTTTGCCGATTCGGCGGTCTCGTGGATACGCTCCGGTTCCGGTGAAGCTGGCAGAATCCGGACCCAGCGTTTTGGCAATCGGCGGTGAAATCAAATCGACTTTTTGCGTGACAAAAGACGATTATGCTTACGTCAGTCAGCATATCGGCGACATGGGCAACCTGGAAACATTGGAGGCGATGCAGAGGAATATTGATCATTTTATTCGCTTGTTTCGGGTGGAGATCGAGGCCGTTGTCGCGGACCTTCATCCGGACTATCTTTCCGGGCAATGGGCGCAGCAGTTTGCACAATCTCGATCGCTACCCTTCATTCGCGTTCAACATCACTTCGCTCATGTCGCATCGCTGATCGCCGAACATCAGGCAACGCGGACTGCGAAGGAATCAACCGAAATGCTCCAACCTGCTGTTGCTCCCGCCGAGGGGATACCGAAACTTGCCGATCTTCGTGATCCGATCATCGGAGTCTGTTTTGATGGAACCGGTTTTGGAACGGACGATGCCATTTGGGGCGGCGAGATCCTGATCGCCGACGATCAGAAATTTACTCGCTTTGCGAACCTCAACTACGTTCCGCTTCCCGGTGGCGACACCAATATCCGTCGACCTTATCGTGCCGCCATGGCAACGCTCTGGGCGGCCGGCATAAACTGGGACCCCCGCCTGCCGTGTGTCGCAGACTGCCCCCAATCTGAAGCAAATCTATTGGGACAACAGTTGCAAAAAAATTTGCGGTGCATACCGACCAGTAGCATGGGTCGCCATTTTGATTCGGTTGCCTCCATCCTTGGGATTCGCCAGGAAGTCACCTATGAAGCCCAGGCGGCGATGGAGATGGAAGCCTTGGCCGAAGAGTGCATCGAGCAGGTGGACCCGAAAACCTATTCGTATTCTTTCTGCCCGGGGCCAGTAACCATCATCGAATTTCAGAACCTGATTCGTCAAATTTGCAGGGATGTCATCGCAGGTGAGCGCCCATCGATTCTCGCGGCCCGCTTTCATCATGCCGTGGCGAACATGGTTGCAGAGGCCTGCAAGCGGGCCCGGATGGAGTCCAACATTGACACGATTGGATTAACGGGCGGGGTCTTTCAAAATGTATTGCTGCTGAAGCTGACTCGAGGGCTACTTGTTGACAACGGATTCGAAGTGTTAACTCACGCGACCGTACCGCCCAACGACGGCGGACTTGCGCTGGGGCAAGCACTGGTTGCCAGAACCAAATTGCGTATCCAGTAGCCGATCGACACCAATATCCCAATGGAAGCGCTGCCGAGAAAAAATTCCACACCGGAAATTGGACATCCGAATTCTGCCTAAGGTTGAAGACGAACCCGAATTTCTCACGTAGGCTGCATCAAAGTCGCGTGTGTGCGGATCTGCTTTGCCGTCACAGCGCAAACGTCGCTCGACCGAATTGCGAGCTGCTTGGTGTCCACCGATAAAAGCGACTGCACTACCGAAATTTCGACGTTTGCGCGTTACGGTTTACGACTTTCGAGAAACGGCAAACTCAATTCGCGCGATTTCCGCATCGTAATCAAGCCGCGGCTATTGGCGACGTTGACCAGTTCGACGCGGTTGTGGACATTCAACTTCTTCATCAGATTCGCACGGTGGCGTGTAACGGTATGCGGGCTAATCGATAACACTTTGGCGATTTCACTGTTGGTCATGCCCTCGGCAATCAAATGCAGAACTTCCTTTTCCCGAGAAGTCAAATCCCCATCGTCGAAGGAGAACTCCCTCAACGCGTCCTGGTCAATGGAGCGACTGATAAAACTCTCCCCTGCAAAAACCGCATTGATCGCCTCAAACAGATCTCCATCCATTGCATGTTTAAGCAAATAGCCGTTCGCTCCCGATTTCATGGCGCGTGCCACGAACTGCGCGTCGTCGTACATCGAGAGCACCAGGATTTTGATCGATAGGTTTTGACGCCGAATCTCCATCACGACTTCAATTCCACCCAGCCGTGGCATGGCCAGATCCACAATCACTAAATCGCATGGCGTTACCCGGATTTTTTCGATCGCCTCGATACCATCGGTCGCCTCATCGACCACGTCAAATTTGCCGTCCTGTTTCAACAACGCCGCCAGGCCGCTACGCACGAGGTTGTGATCATCTGCCAGAATAACTCGTTTCTTCATGGCTCGGCCCGCGATGTGATGGAAACTTCAATGGCGGTGCCCCGCCCTGTCCGGGAAACGATTTCGACCGAGGCGCCTAACATTTTGACGCGTTCGTGGATGCCGACAAGTCCCAGGCCCTTGGTGGTCGAGTTGGGATCAAACCCGCATCCATCGTCCCGAATGCAAAATACCTGTCGATTTCCCGATCTTGAAAACGTGATCACGACCTGGGATGCATCAGCGTGCTTGGCTACGTTCGTCAGACTTTCCTGCGCGATCCGGTAGAGCGCTGTTTCCGCTTCGCTCGCCAAATCTGGCTGCGATTGAATTTCGAGGCGAATTCCAAAATCGACTTGCCGCCGAAACTCCGCCACCAGTTGCCGCAAAGTGGCTTCAAAGCCCAATTCGTCGAGCGTTGGCGGTCGCAGCCGTTTGGCCAAATCCTTCAGCTGTGCGGTCGCGTCGTTGACCTGGACTCGCAACGCCGCCAGTTCCTGTTTGGCATCTGCCTGTTCCTCCGTCAACAGGCCCGCCAAGACCTGCAAGCGCAGTTTCAGGCCAATCAACACCTGGCCCGTTTCGTCGTGCAATTCTCGAGCAATATGTTGCCGCTCCAGTTCCAGCCGCCGCACGTGGTTTTCGGAGAGACTTTTGATCTGTGCATTTTTTAGCTCCAGCGATTTCATCAACCGCGCGTTTTCGATGGCAACGGCCGCCGTATTGCCCAACGATTCCAGGAACGCAGCGTCCTGCCAAGTGAACTCCGGCTGACCCCGGCGACGATGGAGTTTGAAAAACCCCAACACTTCCTCGTGGGCATTCTTAATCGGAACACAAATACAGGAACCAATGTCAAACTCTTTCACCAACCGCGGATCGGCCGCAACATTGACTTGGTAGTCGTTGATCAGGAAGGGGAATTCCGTTTCCATGACGATGCCCGGAATTCCCTCTTTCGGCCTCCAACGACGGTGATAGTCGTGCCACCTTCCATCAAAAAAGAAACTATCGCAAGCCGCCACCGGTCCGGATTCTTCATGGATCACAATTCCCGCGGCACCACCATCGGATTCGAGAAAACTGGTCACATTGGCCACCAATTCACGAACCATCTCCTCGGGTTCAAGCTGCTGGTTGACGGTGGCATTGAACGACAACAACGTTTCGATTGATCGCTGCCATTCCTCCATTCGATGAAAAAGCCTCGCCCGATCAATCGCACTGGTCGCCACCTGGGTCAGGCAGTTCGCGACCCGCATGTCTTGCTCGGTGAACATGCCGCCGGTTCGCTTGTTGCGAAACTCAATGACTCCCAGGACCCGGTTTTGACTGGACACGAACGGTGCGCAGATTGAATTGCGGACGTTTGGTATTCGGCCATCAATCCCATTGGAAACTTTGGGTTTTAAATAACGGACGCACCATCGCGCGTCTTCGCCGGGCAGATCCGGCCTCTCTTCCAAACGCTGGGCTCGGTTGACGAAGCCGGATTGCCGGGCGTCGAGAGTCGACTGGGAAAAAGGAAAAACGACTTCTGGTCGCAATTGGTTGTCGATTTGGGAATAGACAATCACCTGGTCCGAACGAAGAATCTCGTAGCCATGGCTGGCGATTTCGACCAGCAGCTTGTCGAAATCAAGTTGCCATGAAAACGACTGCGCGGCCACGGCAATCTGTTGCAACTGCCTCCACGCCTGCCGCAAATAATATTCTCCCTGCCGACGTTGATTCCGTTCTCCTGATTCGGTAGGAAAAAGCTCGTCAATCGACGAGGGATCGCTGCCTACGTCCTGACGGAATCGCTCGTATTCGTCAGTTGAATTCGCTTCTGTCGTAGAAACTCGATCCACTCGTCCATCCCCTGACCCGTTTTGGCGGAAGTCTCAAACACCTGCATTCCCGGTCTGACAGATTGTATGTTCTCCAGCGCCGATTTGCGATCAAATTCACATGGACCGGATAAATCAATCTTGGTGATCAGTGCGACATCGGAAGTATTGAACAAGCCCGGGTATTTGAGCGGTTTGTCTTCGCCCTCGGTCACTGACAGCAACGCTACCCGCACCGATTCACCCAAATCCCAACTGGTCGGGCAAACCAGGTTCCCAACATTCTCTATAAATAGAAACTCCAGTCCGGCCATGCTCCAACCGGCCAGGCGCTCTTGCACCATGTCGGCTTCCAAGTGGCAGCATCCGTGGGTCATGATCTGTCGAACCGGGGCCCCGCTTTCGGCCAACCGTTTGGCGTCATTATCCGTTTCCAGATCGCCAACAATGGCGGCTACCTGATCGCCCGCGTTGATCAATCGAGTCAACGTCTCCCGCAGCAAGCGTGTCTTTCCGGTTCCCGGGCTGGAAACAAGGTTGGTAACCAACACCCCGGCGCCAACAAAATCGTCACGCATTTCACGCGCCAACTCGTCGTTCTTCTTCAGGATCTTGGTGCGGACTTCCAAAATTCTCGGTTCGATCATGTCGGTGATTCGTGCTCAGAAAAATGAGATTGGCAACCGGCGGACGCTCGTTCAACGCAAGGCGACATCCCGCAGTTCATCCATCAGTCTATCATTCACAAAGTCGTGCGGTTACCGAAATTACTAAATCGACTACGAAACGCTGTTTTGTCAACCGGCCGTTAGCGCTGAACCACTCACCTCAATGGACTCGACGTCAAGTTCGTTGCCCTGTCGAATGTCGCATGCTCGGCGTATCGCAAACCGGACATCGGAAGCGTTGAATTCCAGGCAATTCAACCTCCTGTTGGCACTTCTCGCAGTAGATAGAAACAGGAACCTCGATGAAATTGAGTTTTGCACCCTCCAGCAACGTACCCTCGGTAATCAGCTCAAAACTGAAATCCAAGGCGCTCTCGTGAACGCAGGAAAGAGCCCCGACGCGAATCGTCACCGAAATGACCTTGTCGGCACCCGCCCCGGTTGCGTGCTCCGTGGCAATCTCAACCAGGCTGTTGGCGATGGAAAGCTCGTGCATGAGATGGTTTTTTTTCGAGGACTCTATTTAAGGTGTTTGGCAAATGCTTTTGCAAACGCAAAAAAGAACCCGACCGTTTTTTGAACATCGGGATCCTTGGTCGCTCGCAGCGTCGCAAAAAGTCCGCCGATCGGCTCGATCGGGTTGGCGGTAACTTCACGAAACGTCTCCGCGCTTTGTCGCCCCAATTGTCCAAGCATACTGACGACGTCTTTGTCGAGCATACCCGATTCTACCATCACAACGCCCGCATCGATGACGGTCGGCAGCCCTTCGTCCATTAATTTGGAGTCCAACAGTTTCTCGCCCGCTTCCCTGAGCTTGGGAATCGAAGCTAATAGGGAAGTCAATTGATCCGTATCAATGTCCATACTCCCCAAACCAAGTTCACCAAACGCATCGGCGAGATTGTCGGTGATCGTCTCACCGCGGGCAATAAAACCCTCCACCGATTCAAGCAGAAACGCCGCCAGTGGTAAACGGTCGAGTAACCGGTTAAGCGTCTCGAGAATCTGTGGATCGGTCAGTCGTTCAAGAACATGGGATCGAGCCAATTCGTCCACGTCCATGGCGCCGGCGGCTTCCGCCAACCTGGTCCCCGTTTCAATCATCTGCGGAGCTTTTTCAAACAGCTCCTGGGCCTTCCCGCTGCCCATTCCCTTGAAATCTGCGATCGATGAAGAAATGGAATCCGTGATGACCTCCCCGCGCCGAAGCAATCCTTCCAAGGATTCCACCGCAAATGAAACGGTATCCAGCTGATCCAGGAGTCGGTTCAATCCTTCAACGACTTTCGGATCATTCAATCGTTCTTGAAGTCGTTCCGGTGAGGAAACAACGGCATTGTAAGACATGGTTCTTAACTCCATAAAAGCGTTGAATGGACAGCGTCCGCGATGAGTGATCCCAGTTCTTGTTGTCCTGTTCGCCAGTTCCCAACGATCTACGTTTACGCCGAAATTTGCTGAGCAGTCGCAAACGTCGGCGAGCCGTTGCATTTTAGAGTCTCAGAAAAGAAAACTCGAGACAATGGTATGAACATGCTATTTCACGGCGGCAATGGAGACATCACAATCCCTACCTGCACGCGAGGCGAATCCAGAACCCCTTGTTGAAACCGAAAGGTAAATCGAAATGAATGCAGAGATTGGCATTCTTGTGATGACGGCTTTTTCGGTTGGATTTTTTCATACGCTCTTCGGTCCAGACCACTACATTCCCTTCGTCGCCATGGCGAGATCGAATCGTTGGTCCGTCAAGAGAACGGTTTGGACAACGTCGATGTGTGGACTCGGACACATTGCGGGCTCGGTCCTGATTGGCTGCATCGGTTTGCTGGCAGGTACCGTTTTAATGCAAATCGAATGGTTGGAAGCTCTGCGCGGCGAAACGGCAGCCTGGCTTTTCATTGGGTTTGGCCTGGCCTATCTAACATGGGGCATCGTCGCCGCAGTTCAAGACATTCCTCATGCCCATTTGCACTCACATGCAGATGGAACGATCCACAACCATTTGCACAAACATGATCTTGAACACCGCCATGTCCACCAGCGAGACAGCGCTGCCGGCAAAGAATCAAACAAATCGCAAAACTCGATTGCACCCTGGTTACTATTCTTGATTTTCGCGTTGGGTCCCTGCGAGGTATTGATCCCGCTGTTGATGTATCCCGCGGCAGAAGCCAATTGGATGGCCATTGTCGCAGTCGTGTTGGCGTTTTCGGTGGCGACGCTCGGTACCATGCTCGCGTGCGTGATCTTGATGGTGTACGGGTTGAACTTTTTCAGATGCCCAACCTGCATCGATTGAGCCATGCGTTTGCCGGATTGGCAATTTTGGTTTGCGGCCTGCTGGTTAAGTTTGGTTTCTAACAAAAACGAGTTTCTTCGAGACAAAAATACATAGTTCGTGCTATAGCGATACTGAACGCAAAGGCAGACAATCCCCCGGTGGTGGCTGCTAAGGCTGCCATCACACACCTGAAATTTAATCCGGCTTCGGGCCCCGAAAAACCGACCCGTTCTCCGCCACATCGTGAATTCACATTGGCTGGCGGATTTGGGACTGGATGACGACGGACCTGTTTGCCTCATCCGTAAAGGAGTTGATCGTGGCATCATTACTCTGGCTTCAAGGCGGTGCGTGCAGTGGAAACACAATGTCGTTTCTTAATGCAGAAGAGCCAAGTGCCTGCGACCTGGTCACCGACTTTGGCATCGACGTGCTGTGGCATCCCTCGCTGGGCCTGGAAATGGGTGAACCAGTTCAACAGATGCTGCGAGAGATCGCTGCGGGTGACCGGGAACTTGATATTTTCGTCTTCGAAGGCACGGTAATCCTCGGTCCTAACGGTTCCGGTCGTTTCAACATGTTTGCCGATCGCCCGATGAAAGATTGGGTTCAGGAGTTGGCGCCCCGAGCCAATGCCGTTGTCGCCCTGGGCGATTGTGCCTGTTGGGGAGGCATCCCTGCCAACGCTCCCAATCCCTCGGACAGTGTCGGGCTTCAATACCTGAAACGAAATCACGGTGGATACCTGGGAGCGGATTTCAAATCCAAGTGGGGCCTGCCGGTCATCAACATCCCTGGTTGTCCCTGCCATCCCGACTGGGTGACTCAAATCCTGGTGGCGATTGCCAGCGGACGAGCCGGGGATATCGCTCTCGATGACCTGCAGCGGCCGCAAACCTTCTTCAAAACCTTCACTCAAACGGGTTGTACTCGCGTCCAGTTTTTTGAGTACAAACAATCGACCGTGGAGTTTGGACAGGGAACGCGAACCGGTTGCTTGTTTTATGAGTTTGGCTGCCGTGGTCCGATGACGCACTCTCCCTGCAACCGAATTCTCTGGAATCGACAGTCTTCCAAAACACGGGCGGGAATGCCTTGCACCGGTTGCACGGAACCCGAGTTTCCATTTTATGACTTAGCGCCCGGCACCGTTTTCAAGACTCAAAAGATTAGCGGTGTGATTCCCAAAGATGTTCCCGAAGGTACGGATCACGTGACTTACATGGCCCATGCGGCAGCCGCCCGCGTCGCTGCGCCGCAATGGTCCAAAGAAGACATTTTTGTCGTCTAGCATTTTGCAACGTTTTATTTATTTAGTGACCCTTTTGCTGCGCGAGTGCGGTGAAGATTTATTGATTACTTTCCAATACACGACCGGTCGCAATTCGCAGTGACCGGGAAACAAGAAGGGGATTTTGAAAATGTCGACTGCAACGCCCATGAGAATCAGTCCGCTCGGTCGTGTCGAAGGCGACCTCGATCTGAAGCTGGAAGTGACTGACGGCGTGGTGACCAACGCCTGGACCGAGGCCAGCATGTTTCGCGGTTTCGAGATCATCCTGAAAGGCAAGGATCCCCAGGCTGGCTTGATTGTCACTCCGCGAATCTGCGGCATTTGCGGCGGCAGCCACCTGTACAAAGCCTGTTACGCGCTGGACACGGCCTGGAAAACTCACGTTCCGCACAACGCCACGCTGGTACGCAACATCGCCCAATGCTGCGAAACCCTGCAGTCGATTCCGCGCTGGTTCTATGCGTTGTTCGCGATCGATTTGACCAACAAAAAGTACGCAAATATTCCCGAGTACGAAGAAGTCGTCAAACGATTTGCCCCTTTCGTTGGAACTTCCTACGAGACGGGTGTTACGCTGTCCGGAAAACCTGTGGAAGTCTATGCGATCTTTGGTGGCCAATGGCCGCATTCCAGCTTCATGGTTCCCGGCGGCGTGATGTGTGGTCCCAACCTGTCGGACGTCACTCGCTCGATTGCGATTCTCGATTACTGGAAACGGGAATGGCTGGAAGGCACCTGGCTTGGTTGCTCGATCGAACGCTGGATGGAAAACAAAACCTGGGATGACGTCTGGAATTGGGCAGACGAAAACGACAGCCAGCGCAATTCCGATTGCGGACTGTTTTTGCGGTTCTCAAAAGCAGCAGGACTCAGCAAATACGGTTTCGGTTGTGGAAAATTCCTGGCGACCGGAACCTACTTCCAGCCGGAACACTACGAGAACCCGACCATCGAAGGTCGCAACGCTGCCTTGATCAATCGGGCGGGCGTTTACGACGGCGAGCAGTTCCACGATTTCGATCACCTGAATGTTCGCGAGTCGATCGCCCATTCGTTCTTCAAGGGGGATTCCTATCTGCATCCCTGGGACGGAGTGACCGATCCGATCGATCCGCTGGAAGGGCACAAGCAGGGCAAATACAGCTGGGCCAAATCGCCGCGCTACGAAGTGCCGGGCAAAGGCCCCATGCCCCTGGAAGCCGGCCCGCTTGGCTCGACAGGTCAACGCCGGCCGACCCGATGCGCTTGGAACATCAGGATTACGATCCGCTGTTCCTCGATGCCGTCAAAAAGAACGGTCCCAACGTTCTGGTGCGCGTGATGGCCCGCATGCACGAAGCCTGCAAGTACTACAAGCTGGCGCAAAAATGGCTCAGCGAAATTGATCTCCACGACAAGTTCTACACCAAACCCGAAGAATTGACATCCGGGAAAGGTTTTGGCTCCACGGAGGCCGCGCGGGGTTCGTTATCGGACTGGATCGTGATCGAGAACGGCCAGATTGAAAATTACCAGGTCGTCACTCCGACTGCCTGGAACATCGGGCCGCAAGACGGAAACGAAGTCCATGGGCCGATGGAACAGTCGTTCATTGGATCACCCATTGCTGACCCAACCGATCCGGTCGAGATGGGCCATGTCGCCAGATCCTATGATTCCTGCCTGGTTTGTACCGTACACACTTACGACAGCAAGACCGGCAAGGAACTCGCAAGATTCAGGATTGGCGAGGGCGCCTGATGCCCGCGTCCACCGGTTTGCCAATCGATCGGGCCGCTGAGAACGCCAGCCTGAGTTGGTGGCTACTTGGCCGCAACGATTCACCCCAACCAGAATGATGGACTCGGCCGATTCCGCGTGACGAGTCCTTTTTTTGAAAACAAAATGAACCAGGCCCATCTTGACAACTTTGATCCTTCCCAGCCGATCACCAGCGGCATGGACACGTTGATTGTTGGTTGCGGCAACCTGTTACGCGGCGACGACGCGACCGGCCCCGTTTTGATTCAACGCATGTGGGATCGTGGATTGCCGGATCACGTCCACTGCGCTGACGGCGGCACCGGGGGCATGGACGTCGCGTTTCAGATGCGAGGGGTTCGGCACGTGATCCTGGTTGATGCCTGTCAGTCGGGCAGTGATCCGGGTGCGATGTTTGAAATTCCAGGCGAAGAAGTCGAGCAATTGCCGCCGATTGAGGGTATCAACTTACACGCGTTTCGTTGGGACCATGCCATCGCGTTTGGCCGCTGGCTGCTGAAGGATGACTACACTGAAAAAGTTACCGTTTATCTGATCGTAGGCGCCAACTACGGCGTCGGTCAACCACTGACCCCTTGCGTAGATACCGCCATCGACCAATTAGTCGATAGGCTTTTTGAGGTTGTGACACCCAAGCAATAGAATGACGGCATGAATCAACATTTGTCACGACCGACCCGATCGTCGCTGAATCTTGAAGTGACTGCCGACGGCTACTTGCGCATCGCCCGTGAGGACGCCGAACATTTTTTTCCGGACGATGTTTTGGTTTGTTTGTGGCGGGAAGAGGCACTCGTCCTGTTGCCGACCCGTGGTGCCGCCGCTGGCGGACTGATGTTGAAGCAGAGAAACGTCCTCGGCGACCGCAGTGTGTTGATTTCCGAAGTCTTTGATTTCGAAATTCCAGCGGGTGATTTCGAGGCGGAATGGGACGAAAACATCGGTGGCTTACGCGTGAACCTGGGCACGGCCAAAACAAACAAATGAATGCAAAAGTCAGATCATTCGGCTCGGACGAAAATGAACAGAGTTCTCGTTTTATCCCTTTGACCGCGGGGGTCCGTGTCACCAAAGAAAAGGGCAGATGGATCGTCTACTTGAATGTTCCTACCTGGGAACCTGACGAGGGCGACCATCCCGTGCAGAACAACTGGATTCGAATCAACGACTATTCGACTGAGCAGGCGGCCGAGGTTGCAGCGTCTTGGTACGAGAAATCCGCCAATCGAAACATCGGCCCGCAAATGGGTTTTTAGGAAGCAAACGATTTGGTGATCGAACACGTGATTGAACTTCGGCCACAACCGATCGGAATTTTTGCCTTCCCGGCTGCGAACTTGTTGCTGCCGAGTGTGGAATTCGAGTCTTCGTCGGCCTGCCAACCGTTGCTGCGCGGCAATCTCGATGTCGAATTGCCGGAAGAATGGAGATTCTTCGCGGCAGCCGCAAATGGCGAAGTCCGTGTCGCGATGGAATTGCTGGCTGGAGATTCGTCGCCCGTAGCCGACTATAACCGGTTTGTCTTGAACCCAACACGAGAAAATCTTTCCGCGACACGCGAGGTGTGTTCCGGACCACTCCGAGAGATGTTGGACGTGGCGGCTTTTTCCGCAGGCGTATCTGATACCCTGCCCAACTCGTTTACGGTTGACCAGGAGTTGCTCTCGGTCGCGCTGGCGACCAGGGCTGCCGCTGAGATGGAGAACGAAAACCAGGCGGCCGCCCGATCCAATCTGACCGCCGCGGTTTCTGCCGCGAAAGAATCTTCGCCGTTGCTGGCAGCGATCCTGTTGATACAGCGAGCCGATCTTTTGCAGTCGATACCCGGTACTGCTCCCGCCTTGATTTTACAGGACTATCGGGAGGCAATTCGTCTGGCCCAGGACAGCAAATTGCCGCTCTTCCTGTCCCAGGTTTACATGGGGATGGGGATGGTTTTTCAAAACGCATCCAATGGCCAACGAGGGGCTTTGCTGGAAGCGGTCAACGCGTATCAAGCTGCTCTGCAGCATGGTATCACCGAAACCGGGCACCCCCATTTGTTCGCTCAATTACAAAACAACCTCGGCCTGGCGTATCTGTCGATGCCCGCGATGGAAGCCAGTAACCAACTTCGCACTGGTATCGCGGTCCAATCCTTTCGACATGCCTTGAAGGTTTACACGATGGAAGAACATCCCGACATGTGGGCCAGCGTCAGTATGAATTTGGCCAACGCGTTGCAATATGCTCCTTCGTCACATCCGCAGGAAAACCTGATCCAAGCCGTCGAAATCTACGATGACGTATTGCAGGTTCGATCGCGGGCGAAAGATCCTGTCGCTTACGCGCTCGTACTACTGAATCAGGCCAATGCGTTGGCCCACCTGGGAATCTTTAAACCCGCGTTGGAGAAGCTTGCCGAATCCTACAAGCTGTTCCATTGGTATGATCAAATTGACAAAGCCAACGCGGCACGGGAGTTACTGGAAAACATCAACCAGCAAATGGGCCACGAATCCGAACCGCTTACTTCCGATGTAGAAAACCCAACTTGATCATGGACCTCTATCAACAACAACAATTCGGTTTCTTTCTGCAAACCGCCACGGAGCGTTTTGTAGCACGACTGGAGCAGCGATTCCGAGGTGCAACCGGCGCGTTGGAAAACATCAAAGCCGACCCCAATAGCGAGGGCGTTTGGCTGGACGGATTTACCGATGCAGTGTTTGAAGATTTTCTACTGAACAATATCGACGGAGCCTGTTTTGTGTTGCGGTCTCTCGCCAATCGGACAACCGCCGGCATGGAGCCTGCGGCTGTCGAAGTCACGCTGGTCGGTTTGGCCAAAAGAATTTTCGCTGAGCTGTTGTTGCAAAAGACGATCGAAGCCCTGGAACAACATTCGGGTTATCAACCTGTTCAATTTGGAGCCGAATAATGTCAACCGATACCCCGGATGCAAAAACCAGCACACCCATGGCCACTGTCGACGACTTTGAGCAGTTGGCCGAACGGGTCGACCGAGCGATCGCGGAAGTTCAGTCGCTGGAACCGGAAGTTCGCGCGAAGGCGATGACGTTGAAATCTGCCATCGAGGAGTTTCACAAAATCGGACTGACCCATATCGTCAAGACGCTTAAAAATGACGCCAACGGAAAACAACTTCTTTTCAATCTCGTCGATGAGCCGACGGTTTACGCGCTCTTTGCGATGCACGGTTTGGTTCGGGCCGATTTGAAAACCCAGGTTAGTCGCGTCATTGAAATGGTTCGCCCTTACATGCAATCTCATGGTGGCGACGTGACACTCGTCGATGTGCAAGGCAAAACGGTGTTTGTTCAGCTATCGGGTAATTGCAACGGCTGTTCAATGTCCTCGGTGACATTACGCAATACCGTCGAGGAATCGCTACGCGAACATGTGCCAGAGGTCGAAAAAGTCGAGGTCGTTCCCAACGCTCCGGAAGCTGCGGGTTGGGTTCAGTTGCAAACCTCGCCTGCGGCGGACGAAGACCACGGCTGGGTGGTCGGACCCCTGATATCCAAACTCAGCGAAGGCAAACCGTATGCTTTTGAAAACGGAAACGACAAAATCCTGTTGATCAGCACGAAGAAGGGGATCCGCGCCTATCGTAACGCATGTGCCCATCAAGGCTTGCCGCTGGATGGTGGAATTCTTGATGAAGAGTCCAGCACGATCACCTGCCCCTGGCATGGATTCCAGTATGATAGCGAATCGGGCGAGTGCTTTTCCGCGCCACAATGCCAACTGGAGCCGTTTCCGCTGCGGATCCGCGAAGACCGTATCTGGGTCCGACCCGGTTAGCATTCACCCCAACTCATTCTATCTGTCAGCGACTGTGTCATCGTCTTCTTTGATTGGAAAAAGTCGTCATGGATCAACGCAAAGATCCGAAGCTTGATCAAATTCAAACCGCAATTCAGCATGTTCGCATGCAAACGATCCGGAATTTTCCCAATCAACCGTTATCCGAATCCCGACGCACCTGCGCCGTCAGCAGGAAAGCCCCGTTTGTGGCTGGGTGCCAAATCTCCTTTTGGATTGGCACTACCAAGTGCCCAGCCTTCAGCGGGAACCATGTATGCCCCGCGGGGTGTTTGGCTGGACGACGAACGATTGGTAGTGTGTGACTCTGGCAACCACCGGGTTCTGATTTGGCACAGCGTACCGACGACCGATCAAGCTGCCGCCGATATTGTGCTGGGACAGCCGGATTTCCAGACCGAGGGTCCAGCCGCCAACGGTCGCGGTCCCGAAAACGGGTTCCACCTTCCGACGGGCGAGATCGTCGCCGATGGAAAATTGCTGGTTGCCGATGCCTGGCATCACCGTGTGCTGTTCTGGAATCAGGTTCCTTCAAGATCGGATACGCCACCCGATTACGCCCTTGGTCAATCGAATCTTCTCGAAATCGAAACAAATCGGGGCCGATCACCGTCACTTCAGGGAATGAATTGGCCGTACGGGATTGCCTGGATTCGCGGCCGGTTGCTGGTTGCCGATACCGGAAACCGCCGAGTTCTAATCTGGGATTCGATTCCACCGGATCCGATCAACCCGCGGACCATGGTTTTGGGCCAAACGGACGCTTCGAATTCCGACAAGAAAATCGTGGTGGACCCGTTGCCGCCAATTCATTCCGTTGGCCTCATGATTTTGCCGGGGCCGGCGAAAATCTGTTCGTCGCAGACGCGGGCAACCACCGGGTTCTGGGCTGGAATCCATTTCCCGCGACCGATATCCCCGCGGATACCGTGATTGGACAAAAGGATTTTGCATCGGCATATGAATTGCCCTACGATGCCCAGGGGCCTCGTCGATTGAGATTTCCGTATGCCATCGATTGTTGCCAGAATATTCTGGCTGTCGCGGATACGGCCAACAATCGGATCCTGTTTTGGAAGACTCCGATTTCGCAAGTGGAAAATTCAGCCGCGATCGACGTCGTTGGCCAAATTGACTTTGTGGGCAATGGCGAGAATCGGTGGCAATCGGTGTTGGAGAATACTCTTTGCTGGCCCTACGGGATCTGTTTTCACGATGGCTTACTGGCAATTGCTGATTCGGGCAACAATCGTGTCATGATCTGGGACTGTCGGGATATAATTCAAAACGCGAACGATCGAATCAATCCAAACCTCAACCAACGAGAAGCTTGCCATGTGTTTGGCCGTACCGGGACAGGTGGAAACGATCTTCGAAGACCGCGGAACCCGGATGGGCAAAGTCAACTTTGGCGGCGTCGTAAAAAATGTCTGCCTGGCATATTTGCCGGACATTCAAGTCGGCGATTACACGATCGTCCACGTTGGTTTTGCCATCAGCCAGATCGATGAAGCCTCCGCGCAGGAAACGCTGCGAACGTTTGAAGAACTGGGATTGCTGGAAGAAGAACTGGAGGAACTTCGCGAAACGGATTTCGAACGCCCACCCCCGGTTTCGTCCCTACGGATTAGCTTCGCGCATCTTCAACACTTCCCAGAGGCTCAAGCAGGGATCTCATGAAATACCTGACCGAATATCGGGACGCGGAAAAAGCCAAGCGGCTGGCCGAAGAAATCGCTCGTATCGTCACCAAACGCTGGGCGATCATGGAGGTCTGTGGGGGTCAGACGCACTCGATTATCCGAAATGGGATCGATCAGATCCTGCCAGGCAATATCGAGATGATTCATGGCCCTGGCTGTCGCGTTTGTGTGACGCCGCTGGAAGTCATTGACAAAGCTTTGCCATCGCCAGCCGTCCCGACGTCATTTTTTGTTCGTTCGGCGACATGCTGCGAGTGCCGGGCTCGAAAGATGATCTGTTCAAAATCAAGGCGGCTGGTGGAGATGTTCGCGTGGTCTATTCGCCGCTCGATGCGGTCAACATCGCCCGCGAGAACCCCGACCGGGAAGTCGTCTTTTTGGCAATCGGCTTTGAGACGACGGCTCCCGCCAACGCGATGGCGGTCAAAGTCGCCAAAGACCAGGGCATCACGAATTTTTCGGCACTGGTCTCGCACGTGTTGGTCCCGCCGGCGATTGAAGCCATCATGAATTCGCCTGGCAACCGCGTCAACGCATTCCTGGCCGCCGGTCACGTTTGCTGCGTGACTGGTTTCGCTGCCTATCCGCAGCTTTGCGAGCAATACCAGGTTCCGATCGTGGTCACCGGTTTCGAACCGCTCGATTTGTTGGAGGGAATTCGCCGGACGGTGATCCAGTTGGAAAACGGGGAAGCGAAAGTCGAAAACGCTTATCCGCGCGTGGTGTCGGAACGAGGCAATGTAGCGGCCCAGACAGTGATCGACGAAGTCTTCGAAGTCACCGATCGGGGCTGGCGCGGGATCGGCGTGATTCCCCACAGCGGTTGGCGTTTAAGTGAAGAATATCGGGAATTTGATGCCGAATTTAGGTTTTCGGTCTCGGACATCCAAACGTGTGAATCGTCGCTTTGTCGAGCCGGCGATGTCCTCAAAGGAGCGATCAAGCCAAACGAATGTGAGGCCTTCGGCAAAGAATGCACGCCACGCAATCCGCTGGGGGCAACCATGGTATCGAGCGAAGGCGCTTGCGCGGCCTATTACAATTACGGTCGCTTTGTGGAGCTTGAAGCGAAAACCAACTGAGTTTGCATTTATGATTTTTGGCCGCAACATTCTCGAAAGAGTTGAGTTGACTCACTCTGGCCCGCCAAGTAGCCGGATAGTTTTGAAGGTCCCGTGACAGAACCGAACGACAAACTGGAACCAGAATCCACGCTCGAATTCAGCGGCACCCATTGCCCGTTGCCGTTGCGAGACTATCCCAACATCATTCTTGGACATGGTGGTGGCGGCAAACTTTCCGGGGAACTGGTCGAACACATCTTTCTGCCGGCTTTCGAAAATGACTTACTCGCTGGTCTGGCTGACTCGGTCGTGTTTGATGTTGCCAAAGGACGGCTGGCATTTTCAACCGATTCCTATGTCGTTCAGCCGCTGTTTTTTCCTGGTGGCTCGATTGGTGATTTGGCGGTCAACGGGACCGTGAACGATCTGTCGATGAGTGGTGCCAGACCCGTTCACTTGAGCGCCGGTTTCATCATCGAAGAAGGCTTCCCGGTCTCCCAGCTAAAAAAGATCGCCGATGACATGGGGGCAGCCGCGCGAGCGGCGGGCGTTTCGATCATCACAGGTGATACGAAAGTGGTCGAGCGCGGACACGGTGACGGATGCTATGTGAACACGGCTGGAATCGGCATCGTTCCGGAGGGAATCAATATCGCCCCGCACCAAGCCAGACCGGGCGATGCCGTAATTGTCAGCGGAACACTGGGCGACCATGGAATGGCCGTCATGAGTGTTCGTGAAGGCCTGGAGTTTGAAGCGAAAATTGAAACCGATTCTGCGCCCCTCAACCGAATGGTTGCGGAGATTATCCGAGTCTGCCCAAACACTCATGTACTTCGCGACCCGACCCGCGGTGGTCTGGCGGCTAGTTTGAATGAAATTTCATCCGCCTCGAAATGCGGTATTGAAATTGAAGAAGCACTCCTTCCAATTACACCGACGGTGCAATCCGCTTGTGAAATCCTCGGGCTTGACCCTCTACTGGTTGCCAATGAAGGCAAGCTGGTTTGCATCGTCCCCAGCGAATCCGCCAACCGTGTTTTGGCGGCCATCCAGGCAAACGAATTGGGTGCCGCGGCTGCCCTCATCGGCACAGTTGTGGCTGAACATCCGGGGATGGTCATTGCCAGAACCCCCATCGGAGCGTCGCGGGTCATTACGGTTCCTGTTGGCGAACAACTGCCCCGGATTTGTTAAACAAAGTCGCATTTTCAAGCGTTGGCTCCGGACGCGATCACGAGTATTTCGTTCGTCGCCTGCCGGCAAATCGAATTCTTTCCGACACTCGACGACGATTTCGTTAAGCAGTCGGATCGACAGGCGGTTAATGCATAAACGGAGGGAGAACCGTTCGGGTAGGGCATCCCTGGTAGTGGCTCCCCGATTAATAGCACGCAGGACAGAGAAATGTCGATCAAAAACCGCATTAGCCAAACGCAACCCGACTATCTATTTTTGATCGTCCGCAAGCCCAAGGGTTGGAAACCGAGGAATTACTTCGATGTGCCACCCTCAGGAACCATTGTTTCCCGAGTTTTGGTCGCCAGTTATCCGGAAGCGCACGATGACTTGGTTCGTTGCAACCGTTTGTCGCTGCAAAATTCGCTCGAAACCTGGGCCGTCATTCAAAGCCCCAGTAGCGAATTGTGAGAGGCCGTCGCGGACGGGGAATCGTCGTCTTGATGGCCTCCTGAAAGTTCAAAGTTTCACAAAATTCAAGACCTGATAGGTCATGCTGCCACTGCGAGAAAGCTTCTCCAGCATTTTTGTAGCTCGCTTGAACATCGCGATTTGTTCCTGGTCCGTCCATTGGGTGGTGCTTGAATAGAGGAAGTTATAAGTTGGCAGGGTGTGTTTCGTGATGTCAATTGCATTGGCCAATTCAAAACCATTTTCATCGGCTAGCTGTCGATACCGACTGAGGGAACAACTCAAATCAATTTCGCCGTAACTCCAGCGAATTCCTTCGTCGGCCGACAAATCAGTCGCATCCAAGTACTCAGTTGCCCTCTCGCTGGGAATGAAATCCGAGAGCGTGAGGTTTCCGCCTTGTTCCAACAACCGCCGTGCCTCCGAAAAAAATCCTTGGCGGTCAAAATGGAAAATGCATTCCACTGCCAATACGACATCGAATCTCGTGTTGTTGATGGGGATGTTGGCGGCATCGGCTTCCACAAAGTGGGCTGAATTTTCGTTGCGCGGCTGCACCAACTCGGTCGCCCGATCAAGTTGTCGGGGGTCAATATTCACGCCCACCATTTGTAGATCAGTAAACCGTTCGTTCAAACTGGCAATCGTTCCCCCGAACCCACAACCGACGTCGAGGATGCGTTGGCCGTCGCGAATCCCCGCCGCGTCGCAGATAACGCGACAGAGTTCCTCGGCAGCCGTTCCGTACTCCGTGGGCGAACAAGCTGAATCTGGGGTCTCGTGCCAGTATCCCCAATGAACGTGTCGGCCAAACGCCTTGACGGAATATTCGTCTTCGTTAGCCAAGCGCCGGAGGAGCCCATCGAAATAGGGTGGATTGGTTGGGCATTTCGTCATTCGGGTTCTTCGCTGAGTCGGTACCGACGTCACTAATTCTGACTTTCGCTAAATGTATCACAATTGTCTCTTGCGAAGTCAGTGCAGAATGTCAAACGATTGGGATCATTGTTTCTACGATGCGAACCGCTAGCGATTCCCAAACCAGCAAAAGAAAGAGAGTCGAACCAAGATACGACAAATTTGGAATCTCTCGATCCAAAGCCATGGATTCATAAAAAAATGGCGAGCCACTCGAATCGAAGGCCCGCCGTTTTATTTTTAAAAAGACAACAAGTGGAGGTGGTTAGCGTTTGACACGCAGAGAAGTTGGCATCACTTCCTTCATGTTGTTGAGTTGGACAGAAAGTGAATCCATCCCTCGACGCAATACCCAGGCTCGTTCCGTCATGTCGTGTGTATTCCGAGCGTTGTCGATCGTCTGCTGGACCATCGTCATTGTCTGATCATCCGCATGTTCGATCCCAGCATCGGAAATGGAAACCATTGTCTTCATGTAAATTTCACAGCAACGACCATGATGTCCCGCGTTGAAGATCGGTGCGCCCTGATTGATCGCATCATTCAGCAGCGACATTGTTCCCACGCGAGACATGCTGGTTGGAATCAAGACCGCATCGATCACGTGGATGATTCCGTTGGAGGCATCGATGTTTTTCGCCAACACGTTGGATTCATTAATCTTGATTCCTGCAGCCGATAAATTGACGTCAATGCTTCTACCCAACAACGTTTTGGCTTGACCGGCTTTGACGGCATCCGTGTCGTAGACTCTTCCCGAGACGACGTGGTATTTCAGGATGTCAATCAGCTTTTGCTTATTTTCCGGCTTCAGCAGCGACTCGACGGTACCTGACGGTAGAGCGGCAAACGCGTCATCAGTCGGCGCGAGCACAGTAAACGGACCGGGACCAGAAAGCACGTCAGCCAGACCCGCTGCACCGACAGCAGCCAGCAACGTATTGAATTGCCCAGCAGATTTGGCGGTCGCGGGAATGGAATCCAGTTTGGGCAACAAAACCGCGTCGATGACGTGGATCACTCCGTTAGAGCATTCGATGTCGGTAACCGTAATGGTCGCATCACCCACTTTTAAGGCATCGCCGCGGAAGTTGAGCGGCAATCGCTGGCCGTTGACGGTGGTGGCAGAATTGAGATCATAGGCGTCCTTGGCGTTCACTCGGCCAGCGAGCACGTGGTAGGTTAAGACTTGGGTAAGCTGAGATTTGTTTTCGGGTTGAAGCAGAGAGTTGAGGGTCGCCTCGTCAACAGTCGCGAACGCCTCGTCGGTTGGCGCAAACACTGTAAATTGTGTGTCCCCACTCAGCGTATCCACCAAACCTGCAGCTTTGACAGCGGTGACCAGAGTGTTGAAACTTCCGGCATCAATCGCCGTCTGGACAATTGATTTTTGCTGGGCCTGCAGGTGGCCTGAAAGTAAAACGAATGCGATCAGTAAAGATAGGACGACCCTGGATTGTCTCATTTCTATTTCTTTCAATGAATGTTTGTCGAAACGGTCTGATGGCCTCGTATTCGCTCTGGTTCGTCATTTGGATGCAAATACCCAGACGAGAATATTTTGGAACGCGGATTCAACGGTGGTCGGAAGACCGCATTAACTCTCGAAATGCAACACCCGTTTGAGACTTTTTCAGGCGAACGAAATTTTGGGCCGATCTCGTTTGCAGAAACGCAGATTTTTTTGGCGACGTCGGACTGGACTCCACGACAGAATTTCAGTTCCACCCGGAATCATTAAAGGGCGGTCTCAACACTGTCGGCGTAATCTTCGCGCCAAGATGTTGATTCGTGAAAGTTGGATAACGTTCTGTCGGCCGTTCACCGAAACCAACTCGCCAACGCCTTAAGTGCGTCGGTGGAGGTAAAAATACCGACCACGTACTCGCCATCGACCACGACGGCGCTACCGACACCACGTTCCAACATTCTGGTCGCGACTTCGTCGATCGGAGTCAGCGGACTGACGGTCAAAACGTCATGCTCGCAAACGTCTTCAATCGGCAGCTCATCAATTTTTTTGCCCGCGGCGATAGCCGCGCTCATGATGTCGCGATCGGAAACAACGCCTTTGAGGTGCAAACCCCCCATCACCGGTACGTGACGGATTCCAAATAGTCCCATCAGCCGCCTGGCATTGGCGACATTATCGATCTGTTCAATTTCCAGAGGAAGCCGGGTCATGTGTTTTTGGACAATCGGTGCTTTCATGATTTGGCACTCGCAGAATTTGTCACGTCTGGAAACAGGAATGATTGAACTTTAACCAGCACCGCGGCGAATGACAACAGAACCGTTGGGGACCGTTGTACGCCCGTCCGGAACTCAGCTAAACCTGATCGACGATTTTTTCTGGAACCAATAGAATCTTGCCAATATTTTTACGATCCTGAAGGTAGTGATGGGCCCGCGCGGCGTGTTCAAAGGAAAACGTCGCGTCAATCACCGGCTCGATCACACCCTGACGATGGAGATCCAGCAGGGTTTCAAGCCAGCCGCGTAAGCGGGCGATTTCGCCCCACAGGTGACCAAGATTCACTCCAAAAACACCTTTGTTCTGGTCGATCAGCGCTGGCGGCGTAAACTGCAGCCAAGGCATCGATGCCGCCATCTTCAAGAACGAAAAATAGTTTCGGTTTTTCCCAGTCGCAGCCGATGAAATTCCAAACATTCCCAGCCGGCCCGTCGGTGCCAATACACGGAAACTTTTCTTGAACGACGATCCGCCCACCGCATCCAGGACCAGTTCTACACCTGCCCTATCCGTGATCTCCAACACGCGTTCCTCGAAGTCTTCGGTTCGATAGTCGATGCAGTAGTCGACTCCGGATTGTTTTAGAAAATCATGCTTGCGGGCCGAAGCGGTGCCGATCACTCGAGCACCGAGATGTCGCGCCAGTTGTGTGGCTGCAATTCCAACGCCACCGCCAGCTGAATGAACCAACATGGTTTCACCCGCTTTAAGTCCACCCATTACGCAAACAAGTTGGTAGGCGGTCAGGTAATTCACTGGTAACGCCGCGCCCGTTTCGGCGCTCATTCCCTCTGGTCGTTTGACGACTTGCGATTGCGGTACACAAATCACATCGCTGTAGCCACCGAACTGCGTCAGCGCAAACACATCCTGGTCTTGCCAGCTCTGATCGACACCTGTTCCCGCCGCATCGACGCGACCGGCAACCTCATAGCCCACAACCACCGGCATGCGAGGCAAGTCAGGATAGATTCCCAGTCGACCGACGATGTCAGCGAAGTTGACGCCGGCGGCCTCGACACGAATCCGGACTTCGTTCTCCTGGGGTTGAGGATCGGGAGCCTCGCGAATCTCGAGGACCTCGGGCGGACCTGCTTTAGGAATCCAGATTTGCCGCATTTCGTTTATCTCCCTGATTTTGAAAACATGTTTGCGACGGCTTTCCGAACGTGTTCTATTTCGTTGTCCATGCTGGCACCGAATCGACTGACGGTTTGGAAACGGGAATTACGGGTTTGTCTGTGGAAGCGAAATATTGGTCCAGAACCGTATCGAATGGTTCTTTCAACATCGGATGGACTTACAATATGCATCAAGAAATCACATTGCCCGAACATTGTACCCCTTTCTTTCAGGTAACCTATGTCCCGCCACCTTGTTGCCGCGATACAAATGAATACCGTTGCCAGCAAACCGGATAACGTGGCTGCCGCGACCCGTCTGGTTGGTGAGGCTGTCGATCGCGGCGCCTCGCTGGTTGCACTGCCCGAGTTGTTTAATTGCCTGGCAGATCCCGACACGATGGTCGCCCAGGCCGAATCAATTCCCGGGCCGACAAGCAATGCGATGAGCGAACTGGCGGCGCGGTTCA
The DNA here is from genome assembly GCA_942492215.1 of Pirellulaceae bacterium. GTDB lineage: Bacteria > Planctomycetota > Planctomycetia > Pirellulales > Pirellulaceae > Mariniblastus. The sequence goes on along the minus strand of CALODY010000013.1, from coordinate 62,853 downwards.
ACATCACTTTGGTGGCCGGCAGCCTGGCTGAGCGAACCGAAACGGGCAAGATCTTCAACACGAGCCTGCTGATTGGACCCGAGGGAAAAGAACTGGCGCGATATCGAAAGTTGCATTTGTTCGACATTGATTTGCCGGGCGAAGTGACTTTCAAAGAATCGAGGAACATGGAATTCGGCGATCGAATCGCAGTCACCGAAACCAGGTTTGGCCCAATTGCCCAAGCCACTTGCTATGACCTCCGGTTCCCCGAACTGTTCCGAGTCCACGTCGACCTCGGAGCTAAAATCCTGGTCCTGCCGGCCGCTTTCACGATGGCCACGGGAAGGGATCATTGGGAAATCCTGCTGCGGGCGCGGGCCATCGAAAACCAGATGTATGTGATTGCGCCGAATCAGTCCGGTCATCACGCCAACAATTTGCAGACCTATGGCCGCTCCCTGATCATTGATCCCTGGGGTACGGTGTTGGCGACGGCACCCGACGGTGAAGGCGTAATCATCGCGGAAATTGACCTCGATCGACTTGCCTCAATTCGCAGCCATTTGCCCTGCCTGCAACATCGACGCAACCTCGATGAGTTGAGTTTGGTTCGCGAGGAATAATATCAGTTGCAGCAATTATACAAACGCGTGCGCGTTTGTTGATTCGCTGCTTTTCATCGCGAGGGAATGGAAGCGACAATCCGGCGACTGCCAGGTAAAAGTGACCGCTCGCTAGACAACTTCGCGAAACCAGTCATTCACAAAAACCGCCTCAGGATCGAAACGGCGTTGAATGGATCGGAATTCCTCGATATCCGGATACAATCGCTCGTTCGTATCGCGGCGAAGCGGGTTGTATTTTCCCCAGTGGCAGCGCGCGCCAAACAAGTCGGCAGCTGTTTGACCAATGAAATCAGCAAACCGGAAGAATCCTGCCCGTTCGCCAGGCCATTGATAGCTGATCAAACTGATCGCGTACCAGTCCTCCTCCGCGCGGGGCCCGGGGCTGGACATGGACATTAAAGTCGCATCCGGCAGGACTCGACGATAGCAAATCGGATAATGATGGACGTAACAGCCGCGGAGCTCCTCCAGTTCGACATTGCGACCCAATTGAACAAGCAGCGGTCGGGTCACTTCCTCATTTCTCATTTCACTTCCACCAAAGACAGACATCACGTCAACGACGTACTCGGTTGCTCGTGAAAGGTCCGAGCGTTGCACGAAGATCTCGATCTCGATGTGCCGAAAAAGCTCATGTTCCATCGTCAGCATCGCATGGGAATCGTCGACGACCTTCCAATTTCTCGGAATCGTCTTCGGTAGTAAGCTGCGATAAAAAAATCGAATTGCCGATGGTGATCGAAAGATCTTGACCATGCAATAAATCACGACATGCAGGCCAACATCAACGATGCCGTAACAATAGGCTCGGTACAGGGATGCCCAGCCACCCCGCGGGGATTGGGTTTCAACGCGGTGGTGTCCAAAAAACTTCCACAACCACGGCATCAAGTAAAACTGTTGTTGGGGATAGTCTTTCTCAAGAACCAAAACTTCGTCGAGAGTTTCAAATATTTGCGCATGTTCCTCGATGTTGTACTTGGGTCGACATCGAAACCGAAGTGAAACAATAACACCCATCAGGCCGAGCGAACAACGGGCCGCTTTGAGTTCGGGGCCTCGATCGACGACCGTGATTTTGGCTTCGCCGGTTTGCTCGTCGAAATGGGCAATCGAGACGGACTCGATGTAGTGCGACAAGCTGTTTTTTCCTGATCCGTGGGTCCCGGTCGCGGTCGCGCCAGAAACGGTTTGCTGGTCAATCAATCCCAACGATGGCAATGTCAGTCCATGTTTGTCGAGATATCTGACCAGTTGTTTGAGTTGACAACCCGCTTCCACGTCCACCCAAACCTCATCCGATTCGCGTTCGATTTCGATCGAACACAGCTGGTCCATTTCAATCAACACGCCACTTGTCGTGGGAGCCGGACTCCAGGAATGCAGCTTTCCAATCGCGCGAATCTCTTGACCTTTGTGCTGTGATAGGACTTCGAGGACCTCCACAATGGTCTTGGGGCGGTAAATGGCCGCCGGTTGGAACTGTATATTCTGGCCGAAATTGTGGATGGTTTTCGTCATAAAACGCGTGATCCATAAATCTGGAAGCAGGCTCAGCTCAATTTGGTACGTCGCCAGGGGGCAAGTCCCGGATCCTGCGGGCTCGAATTAGCATGGAAATTACCGCAGCAGAAACGGTCCCCCAACCCCTATGGAGGTGCCCCTATGATCCGTTTGATGTGCCTATTCTTGTTGTCGTTGTCTCTTGTTGCAACGACGGTTGATCCAATTTTCGCCCAGCCATTTCGACGCGGGTCCCGGTCCGGCCACTCGCAGGCAATCGATTTGATGGATACCCGGAACTTCCGCTTAATCGACTACCGAAGAATGTTCATGCAGGGCCAAACTCCCAGCTCCGAAGACCTCGTTGGCAATTGGCGCGGCGTCAACAAAGGAATCGTCGCGTTAGTTGGCTACAAACAGTTCGTCAAAGAGATCACGCCCGTCAATTGTGAGCTCAAAGGCGACAATATCATGGTACACCAGGTTTCCAACGATCTGCTTCGTTGCTGCGGTTGGCAGGCAAAACCGGATCCTGGGTCCTGGGATGGACTGGAACGAAGAGGAAAATTCGCTATTCAAGGTGCTGGCGGCATCGGGGCATTCAAACACGGTGTTGTGTTCAATTATCGTGACGGAGACAACCGGCGCGGTGATCCCATCCGTTTGATCGTTGATCGGGTAGTCAAGATCGATGACAACCATCTACTAGGTCGAGCAGTGGCCAGAATTGGCCCATTCCGCATCCCACTCGCTTACTTCATGCTGGAGCGGATTTAGTAACTCATACTGAGCAGAATGTCGCGGAGCGATCAACGACATTTGTGCTTTTTTGGAATTCGAAACTTCTGCTACCCGGAAGAAAATGTTTTTTCGCTACGTCCAGTATTTCCGAGACGGACGGAACGAATCGTTGCGTCTTTCTCGAGTTTGGAAAGACTCAACCAAGTCTCTGTCCGAATTGTTGTCAATCCGGCTACCTGACGCTGCCGTACGCCAACTCGGTTTAAATCAATATAACCGTTAACCGTTTAGGGCCGTGTGCGCCGAGAACCAGGACACGCTCCACGTCGGCGGTGCGACTGGGTCCGGTAATAAAGGAACTAAAGCTTGGCCAGCCGTGCGGGCCATATTTCTCATGGAGCAAACGGAAGCCGTCCACCATGGATCCGAGCATTTGTTCTTTCGTTGCGATCACGACGTGGTGGGGTGGTAAAACGGAAAGCGCACGACCACCCGAGGATTTCGAAGTCACCAAAACACTAGCGGTTTGTGCAATCAGGGCCTCGCAACCGGAAATACCCACATCGCATGTTTCCAGGTCATGCGGATCAAAAGGCTCGTCGGTCGAAAACAACTCCAGGTCCAGCCCGGCAATTACCGATTGCACCAATTCGTGATTGTGAAACGCCACGCGACTCCAATGGTTTTCTTGGGCAAGTTCCGCAATCTGGGCCGCAGCGTTGTCAACAGAATCGACCACCTTGAATTCCGTTTGCAGCCGATCCGAGAGTTCTCGAAACAGGGCCACCTGTTCGTCAAAACTGTGACCGACGGGCGGCAAAAACTCGGAGCGCCTGGTAAGAATTTCGTCAGTGTTCTTTAAGACTGGAAGTTCGTGACCGGCCGAGAGGCTTCGGCTCCGAACATGTGAATCGGACTTCTGTCGTAGGGCCTCGCGGACTCGGCTAAGGATTGCCCGTTTTGGATTTGTATCGTCGGTCATGATTTGCAACAGACTTCCCAGTCCCGGAGTTTCCAGATTCAAGCGATTCGGCCGTTCCCTGAAATGCGGGCTACACGAAATTGCAGATCGCCACTAACTTCGTTGGCTCCAGTATTCTTTGAAACTCTGTTTCGCCGGACCCGGCAACTCTCGCGTTTTGCGCCACGCGTAAAAGGGATCGACAATGGTTCCGTGAATCGGTTTGGTGAGCCAATGCATCCACCTTCCCAATTTGCCAGTGATTCGATAAAGCCAGGGCCTTCGCATCATGACCGCAAACCCAGCCATCGCCACCCTTTCCAAAATGCCACCCTGTTTTTGAGTCACGGAATTTCGCCGGTTCCGTAACAGGTGGTGATGCAGGTCAATTTTGACGGGACACGTTTCCGAGCAAGCACCACACAACGACGAAGACTGGGACAAATGCTTCCATGATTTCAATCCACGCAGGTGCGGAGTAATGACCGAACCAATGGGTCCCTGGTAAGTCGTGCCGTAAGTATGTCCACCGACATTTTTGAAGATGGGACAAACGTTCAGGCACGCGCCACAACGAATACAACGCAACGCATCCCGTTGTTCCGGGTCGGCAAGTAATTGAGTGCGATGATTATCCAGAAGGATGACATGCATTTCCTGGGGACCGTCGATTTCGTCGGCCTGCCGGGGTCCACCCAGTTGCGTGTTGTAGCAGGTCAGGTGCTGGCCCGTGCCGGCCGTAGCCAGGATTGGCAACAAGATCCCCAGGTCTTCCAACTTCGGAATGACTTTCTCAATACCCATCAACGCAATATGAACTTTGGGCAGCGACGTCGTCAGTCGTGCGTTGCCTTCGTTCTCGGTGATCGAGATCATGCCCGTTTCGGCGACCCCAAAATTGGCCCCACTGATGCCGATATCCGCGTCGACATATTTTTGCCGGAGTACGCGGCGCGCGATCATTGTCAGCTCTTCCGGATCATCGGTTTTTGCCGATTTAAGTTTTTCGAAGAACAGCTCGCCAATTTCCTCACGTTTTAAATGCATCGCGGGAAAAACAAAATGGTACGGCGACTCGTTCCTCAACTGGACGATGAATTCACCCAGATCCGATTCGACAACTTCGAAACCCTCGGATTCCAACAGCTCATTCAAATGAATTTCTTCGGTCGTCATGCATTTGCTTTTGACGATCGCTTTGGCGTCGTGTTGCCGACAGATGGATAATATTGCCTGACGGGCCTGCTCGCCGTTGGAACACCAGTGGACGGTCGCTCCCCGTTTTTCCAAATTGTCCGCGAATTGCTCCAGGTAAACGTCCAGGTGTTCAATCGCGTTCCATTTGATCTCCGCGGCGATCGTGCGCGCCGCTTGATAATCATGGAATCGATCTTCCGTACTGTGGCGGACTTTCGAGTAGGCCTGCATTGACGAACGCAGGAACTTGCGGCGATCCTCATTGGCTGCCATCGAGGTCGCGTCGGTTTGAAACTGTTTGGAGGGGACGTTCATTGACTGTCGAGAACCTCCGCCAAATGCAGGCAACGAAAGGGTTGTTTTTGCCGATCGAAATATCCCTGTAACTGCATCAGGCAACTTGGATCGCAGGAAACAACGTAGTCGGCTCCCGTCCGCTGACAACTGTGCAGTTTCACGTCGGCCATCGTTGTCGAGATCTGAGGGAATTTGACACTGAACGTACCGCCAAACCCGCAACAGGATTCAGCTTCATCCATTTCAACCAGTTCCAATCCGTTTACGTTCTGCAACAAATCACGGGGTGCCGACTTGATCCCGAGCTCCCGCAGTCCATGGCAGCCATCGTGAAATGTCGCTTTGCCTCTTAACGTCGCCCCCACGTCGGTGACTTTCAGTTGATCAACCAACAACTCGCTAAATTCAAAAGTTCGTTCGGCAACCTGATTGGCCTGTTCGAGCTCGGCGCAGTCGGCAAATAACTCGGGATAAAAAACTCGCACCATCGTGGTGCAGGACGCTGACGGAACACCGATCAGGTCGGCACCCGAAAACGTTTGCAGGAAATGCCGAGCCACTTGCCGAGCCTGATCCTCGTACCCCATGTTGAATGCCGGCTGGCCACAACACGTCTGACCTTTCGGATAGTCGACCGTGTGACCCAAACGCTCCAGCACATTGACCATCGCCACACCGACGTGTGGCAGGAGCTGGTCGATGAAGCACGGAATAAACAGAGATATTTTCAAGGCTTGGTCAATCGAAACGAAATCTACAAACGGCATTAAAAAATGCTTTACCGGTAACCACCTTAAATTGTCTTTGAGCAGTTGCAATGCCCGTAAGGCCAAATCGTCAGATACAATAGCTTCGAACCGTTCCCATTTCGGGTTTCACCCGGCATCGCCGTCAAGGGTGGAGCGATAAACGGCACTTGAAAGCTCTTTTCCCAAAAACCTGGATTCCTCGCAGCGTCATTCATCAATTGCCGGTACGGTATTTGTCTCGTCCGCCACCCCCGGCGGCAATTCCATCATGCGAACGTTGCGAAAGTGAATTTCCTTACCTTCCGACTCAAGGCAAATGTAACCTTTCTTGAAGGAGGCATCACGGATTCCGTTGACGAACTTGCCGTTGATCGAAAGCTTTACGTTTCCATCGACCGCGACGACGACATACTTGTTCCATTCTCCCTGGCCTTTGCACCGATGTTCGACGGATTTGCTGCGCTGTCCGCGTGGGTTTTCCGGAGTTGCCGTCATGCCGCCCGCGCCAAACAGTTCGCCTTGCACGTAGGCAATCGGCGGTAGCGAACCGTCAGCGCGTTTGTTTTGGTTCACCCAGTCCAGTTCCAACATCTGAACTTCCATCCCCATCGGCAACCGGTTTCGCTCATCGGGGTTGGCATCGCACCACAGGAAGACTCCCGAATTGCCGCCGGCTTCCATATGTCGCCACTCAATCTGCAAAATGAAATTTTCATACTGTTTTTCGGTTCGCATCACACCGATGGGCTGTCCGGAACAAATCAACATGCCATCGCTCACCGACCAGGTCTCTGGCGATGTGTTCACATCCTTCCAGCCAGTCAGGTCCTTGCCGTTGAATAAATCTACAAACTCAAGTTCTTGCCCGGATGCATCACCCGTCAAGCCAATCAAGACCAACAGCAAACAAAAAAAACGCAACCTTTGAATCATTTTTTACTCCAGAAATTAAACCGACCGCGCTACTCGAAGTCATTCTCCCCCTGCCGGTTAGTTGAGAGTGTTCGAAAACTCGAAACCCCCAAAACATGTGCTCATGAAGTAGCCGGAGTGGCTACACTTCGAAAGGCCACCTTATCGTCCGAATTTTTGCGGGTCCGGCTACCTGATTCATCAGCTTCCCATGGCCATAGCAGAGCGACCGCCTTTGCCTATTTTGCTGGAAGAACAAACAAGTATATCGTTTTTCTTCATGACAGTTGCTTTTGATCAGCTCATAATAGGCTGCCAGAAACAACTCCTCACAAAATTGACGCTTTCAGCCGATTTGCAAAGAGCGGTGACCATTTCGTCGACCGGTCCCAGTCGTGCCGATTGATACACAAAATGCCATGAACATTAGAAACGTAAATGCCTTTGCGGCCCTCTTCCTCCTCAGCGCGACGTTAGCAGCACAACACGCGACAATCCAAGAACCAAGGTTAGACGCCCAACGCGAGCAGGTTCAGGAAACACCGCTTGGTGTACTGACGGATAATGAGCCCATTATCTGGGATCTCTGGCCCGCCAAGGCACCCGGCGAAATCAAAGAGTTGCCCGCCGAATACGATATGACAACTCCTGCCGATGAACTCATTGCCGGACAGCGCGTGATCCGATTGCACAATGTCTCGGTACCCACGTTGACGATCTACAAACCCGATCCTGCGATCGACACCGGGACTTCAATTGTTATTGCACCCGGGGGCGGGCATTGGATCCTGGCCTACGACTTGGAAGGTACCGAAGTCGCAAAATGGTTTAACTCAATCGGCGTTACGTCGATTATCCTCAAGTATCGAGTACCAGGCGCTGCTCGCCATCCCGACAAAAAATGGCTGACCGCGGCCCAAGATGGACAGCGAGCGATGAGTCTGGTGCGAAGTCGAGCCGGGGAAATTGGAATTGATCCAAACAAGATCGGCATCATTGGATTTTCGGCAGGCGGCACCCCGGTCAAATTCACCGCACTAACCACCAAGCGGCGTTACGATCCGGTGGACGAACATGACTCGGTATCCTTTCGGCCTGACTTTGCCGCGCCAATTTACTCAAGCGGACTGCCCGAGGAAGCGGAATTGACCGAAGACTGCCCGCCCCTATTCATGGTCATCGCGCACGATGACGAAGACCGTTCGATCGGAGTTGCCGAAATGTACATCGCACTTAAAAAAGCCAACATTTCCGCCGAGCTGCACATCTATGAAAGTGGAGGCCACGGCTACGGCCTGCGTAAAACTGACCTGCCGGTCACGCGCTGGCCGGATCGCATGCAGGAATGGATGCAAAAGTTGAACCTGTTGGACCGCTGAGATGGGGAAACCGAACTCAATCGTCTGCCTGCGACCAAAGCGTATGATTGCTTTGTAAGCCCTGCAGAGTCAATCGGCCGTTCGTAACCTGTTATAATCGTTCAACAGGCTCGTCAGCCCAAACTTGTCGCGAACCGATTGGGTACTTTCGTATCGCGCCGCTTCTTTTGGAGGAACAACATGACATTGATTCTCGGTTTTGTTACTGGCATCGTCACGTTTGCCATCGTCAGGTTGCTGATCGGCTGCCTGTACACCGTGCGACCCGATCAACGTGCCGTCGTAACAAGTTTTGGGGCCGTACAAAGGTTACAGGAAAAGGCCGCCCCTCCCCCTCTGAGCAGTGATGAAAAGGAACGCTACGAGTATCCGCAAGTTCGTGTTGTTGGGCCGGGCGGTCCGTATTTCAAATTTCCCTGGCAACGGGTTCACAAAGTCAGCGTCGCCACTCAGGCAGTCGATCTTTCGTGGGATCCGACCAAATCACAGGACACGATTGAGGCGGTTACCAAGGACAACCTGACCACCGGTGTCAACGGGCAAATCCGATACCGCGTTAGCGAAAATAATCTCTACCCCTACCTGTTTGGCGTGGCCAGTCCCTTGGAACATGTGATGGGTTACTTCGTTTCGGTGCTACGCGAAAGGATCGCAAATTTCGTCGACCCGAAGGGTCAAAGCCTGCTGGCGGATGCCGAGATCGATGATACCGGGGAGGCCGCCGTTCAAACCAGCGCCGTCGAGCTTTCGGAGGGCGTCTCCATCAATGACCTGCGAAAAAACCTGCCACTGTTGAATCAGTACATGGAGGAACAGTGCCGTTCGACAACCGGGCGCTACGGGATCGAACTGGACGCGGCGCTAATCACGGAGATCGACCCGCCGCGTGAAGTCGATCGCGCCCTCTCGGCAATTAACAGCACACGCAATCAAGTCGCCGCCGACATCAGTACCGCCCGTGCAGATGCCGAACAGCAGATAACGATGAGTGCTCGCGCGGTGGAAATCGCCACCAACAACGCGCAGGCTGAGGTCGCTCCGCTGCGAGAGCTGGCCAAGACGCTTTCGACGATTAAAACCGAAGGCGGCTCTGCCTGTCTGAAATCTTACCTCCGCAACCTGCGTGTGCCGCTGTACCAACGAGCCGATCGCATCGTTCAGGGAGCGACCCCCAACGATCAGAAAGGAGGGACGGCATGATGTTCTTTGTACCTGGATTCGTTGCTGGACTGCTATTTCTGCCAATTCTGTTAGGATTGTCGCGTTTCTTCGGACTTTACACCTGTGTGAAAGAATGCGAATCCCATGTGTTCACGTTGTTTGGAAAAGTCATCGGTACGATCGATAAACCCGGGCTCCAATTTCCGCTTACTCACTATGGTGTCAAAGCGGTACTGATTCCGTTTTTCGGCAAAAAATACGTCGTCAACACGGCGCTGCGTCAACATTATCTGCGGAGCCAGATGGTGAACTCGGAAGAAGGAACGCCAATGGGCGTGGGGATCTGGTACGAGATGCAGGTCAAGGATCCTGTCTCCTACCTGTTTATCAACGCCAACCCGGATGGATCGTTGCAAGCGAATGTGACCAGTTCCACAATTTCGACGCTTAGCAATCTTGAAATGGAAAAAATGCTGGAAGACCGGCACAGTCTCAGTCGCACCGTGCGCCAGACCGTTTCTCCGTTATCAGAGAAATGGGGCTACCAGCTGGGCAGCGTCTATATCCGAAAGGTCGAGTTCACCGACGTGCATATGGTTGAAAACATCACCGAGAAAGTCGTCAAACGTCTGGTTCAGGTCACCAGCGCGATGAAGCAGGATGGTGAAAACCGAGTCGGATTGATCAAGAGCGAAACGGCATTCAAAGTCTCACAGAAAATGGCCGAGGCCGCGGCGGCTCGACCGAGCATCGTTGGCCAGGCGCTCAATGAGATTGCAAAACAGGATCCCGAAATCCTCGATACCGTTCTGGAAGTCATGGAAGTCGACAACTTGCTCGCTTCCGGTGCAACGATTGATATCCTGCCGAATTTCAGTAACGTGCTCATCCAACTGGGTGAAAAAACCAGGCCTGCCAACGTTGCAGAAGCAGTAACCGCGATCAGCGTGGAACGCGATCGCTAATCGCTTGTAGGTTTAATCGATTCAAGGTAAGGCTTTCGACTGAACGCAAGAAACATGAAATTATTCCTGGTTACGATTGCTTTACTGGCGGTTACCACCGTTGGATTTGTACTCTATCGGACCATGTTTCGAAGATCCGAAACCGTGTTCGGATTTATGGACTACGTTCGCAACCCAACTATGGCTTTCAGTCTCAAAGACGAATTTGAAATGAGGGACGCCGAGGTCGCCGCCCTCGCTAAACGATCTCCGCATCGCCTGATAGAAATGCTGCTGCGAGAGCCCGATCAGTTTGGAACGCCGACGCGAGCGATTTGTGAAGCGGGACCTCAAGTCGTTCCGGCATTGTTGGCGGCTATTAACGACCCACGCTTTCGGGAGCCACCGCCAATCGATACGTCAGGTGTGGGCCGGTTGCCGATCGCCGGGGTGTTGAGCTGTCTCGAGGAATTGGCCCCACCGGAAGCAGTACCCGCGGTGTTACCGCTGGTCACCGATGATAACAAAAACATCCGCAAGGAAGTCGCGCTGTTGCTCGGCTCGATGGCAACCGACGATGCAGCCGCTCCGCTGTGCCGACTTTTGGATGACGAAGACGACTACGTTCGCAGTTACGGGATGATGGGAATTCTCCGAGCCTTGAAAGCCGATCGCGGGTCCGAGTCGTTTCGGCAGCTCACGTTCGACGCGGTGGCTCCACTGGTCTACCGTCGCGCCGCGTCGGGATACGACCAGGCTCCCGAGTGTCTGTTGAGACTCGACAAAGCCAGGGCCGTTTCCATCTTGACGTCTTCCGAAAGGCTCGGGGCCAACCAGCAAAATCTTCACGAAGTGCTTAGGGCGTTGCGACTGGCCGATGTCAAAGTTGCCGAGACAGATTTGTTGAAAATCCTGGCAGACTGGAAAGAAAAAGCGGCCGAGTATCCTGGCTATCGTGTCGTCGGGCAGACTTTGATGATGCTGGCGACGGTCGATCCAAACAAGTCGATTGATGTGATCGATCCGTGGCTGACGCATCCATCGGACGAAATTCGAGAGGAAGCAACCGCGGCGAAAGTGCTGGCGATGGGCTTTGAAAATCCGATCGGGTTTGCCTGGGATCGGCTTGAGACGGTGGGTTGGGAAGGCTTGACGGATCCACAAAGGCATGTGGTGGCAGTCAAAATGATGATCGCGGAAGTTGAGAATGGCGGCTTCTTTCAATATTTCCTGAACAGCAGCGGCGACCAATGGCGCGACGCTGCGGACGGATTGATCGCCATCGGTGCGACCGGTGACAAGGATTTGTTTGACCAGGCATTGAAGCTGTTTGGTACCGACCCACCCAGCGAAGACAGTGACGAACGGCATGAACAGGTATCCGAGATCGCGAAACTGGAAGAATATCCATTCTCGTTCGTCGAGGGACCGTTCTACGAAGATAAAGATAATCGCGAAGTGCTGTTGCTCAACTACATACTTAACAACGCCGATGATTTCCGCTGATGCTCGGCAATGCGAATCGACAACGTCGCAACTGCGTTGGAAATCCGATGGCCGGATCGGAAGCAACTCGGTTGCCTTCTGTCCCTGAAACGGGCAACTCGGGTTCACCGCAACTTGCGGAAGGCATTTCTGACAGATTCCCAAACTCATTCAACCGGTTTTCAAAAACACTGAAAAACCCGCTTTTTGCTGGCTATTCTGTTTTCTGACCCGTGTCTGGGAAGCGGATTGACGTTGACCGGTTACGAACTGCCAGCCTATTATTCCAGCCGTGATTATTAGCTCTCGGAATGGAAGCCGTGCAATTCACCAGCCTTGCCTTCGGCATTTTTCTAGCATTCGTGTTTGCCGCTTACTGGCGCGCCCGCACCAGTCGCGGGCAGAATGCGATCCTCGTTCTGGCCAGCTATTTTTTTTATGGCTGGTGGGACTATCGGTTTTGCGCGTTGATTCTTTTTTCCAGTCTGCTGGACTGGGTCATCGGAAACCGCATCCATTCGACAGTGGATCTTCCCCAGCGGCGTCGTTGGCTGATCGTCAGTCTCGTCAGCAACCTGGGGTTGTTAGCGGTCTTCAAGTACTTTGGCTTTTTTGCCGAAAATCTTCAGGCACTGGTCCAGACCTTCGGCTGGCACATTGACCCGTTGACGTTGAATGTGATTTTGCCGGTTGGCATCAGCTTTTATACTTTTCAAACGTTGAGCTACACGATCGACATCTATCGTGGTCAGTTAAAGCCTGCCCGCAACCTGGTGGACTACCTGGCTTTTGTTTCCTTCTTTCCACAACTGGTCGCCGGCCCGATTGAGCGTGGTCGTAACCTGTTGCCTCAATTTCAATCCCGGCGCGCGTTTGATCCTGGTGCAGCCACCGACGGTTGCCGCCTGATCCTGTGGGGGTTTTTCAAAAAACTGGCCATTGCCGATCAACTGGCGGTGAGCGTGGATCGGTTTTATGGCGACTGGGAATCTGCGACGGGACCGGAATTGACGCTGGCGACGATCTGTTTTGCATTTCAAATTTATTGCGACTTCTCGGCATACTCGGATATCGCGATCGGTACGGCCCGACTATTTTCCATTCGGCTGATGAGGAATTTTGCGTACCCGTATTTTTCGCAAAACGTCAGTGAGTTTTGGAGTCGGTGGCACATCTCGCTGTCCACTTGGTTCCGCGACTATGTGTATGTTCCCATTGGAGGAAATCGGTGCGGCAAACTTCGGAATCAAATCAATATTCTTGTCACGTTTCTGCTCAGTGGTCTGTGGCACGGCGCAGCATGGACCTTTGTCGGTTGGGGAGGTGTTCACGGAGCCGCAGTCATTGGTCAAAAATCGGTTAACCGTCGAGGGGGATCCGAGACTCACGATATCGTCGGAGGACCTCACCTGTTCCCGCGACCCAAAGTGCTGCTAAAGATGATGTTTACATTTGCCCTGGTCTGTTGCGGCTGGGTGTTTTTTCGGGCGGAGAGTATCGAAGCGGCTTGGGGAATTCTCGCGCGCATGATCATCGACACGGTGAACCTGGAAAGTTGGCGTTTGTTGCCTGGAACCGTTGAGAATGACAATGGTCTTTTTCGATCCCTGGGCGTGCTGGTTGCATTCGTGGGAATTGAATGGTGCCGAAGAGAGCATGCTTGTCCACTTTCAGGGGGTCGAGCCATCGCACTGCCGGTTCGTTGGTTGGCCTACACCTTGCTGATCTGGGGCACGTTGGACCTGATGTCAAACGCTGGCGAACAACCCTTTGTTTACTTCGCTTTTTGAGGAGCCCGACATGAAAAAGTTTATGGTCAAACTGGGCTTCTTTATTGCGATCCAGGCGGCCTTATTGGCAATGGTTTTGCTGCGTAGTCAACCAGATCAAGCCAGCAATCACTACCTTTACACGTTCAAAGATAAGATCAAACTACTCGAAGAAACACCTTCGCCGAGAATCATTTTTGTGGGTGGCTCCAGCCTTGCCTTCGGCCTGAACTCTCCGCTTGTTAAAGAAAGACTTGGACGTAACCCTGTCAATCTTGGCCTGCATGCCAGTATAGGGCTCTACCCGTTGCTGCGCGCCGTAGAAGCCAACCTTCGCGCCGATGACGTGATCGTGTTGGCGCCAGAGTACGCCGTTCTGACGGCTTTTCCACATTGTCGGCAGGAAATCGGCGTGAAAGCCTACAAGGTGTGGCCGGGTTGCAAAGAGTTTATCCAGCCGGATCTTGATCGATCTCTGGAAGAGTTGGTTCCTCCTAAAAGTCCGCTGGGACAATTGGCTGACCGTGTCCACGACTTCAGAAAACGATTGACCCAGGATATCGAATCCCGTCTTCCCAGAAACGCTTGCTATTTTCGAAACAGTTTCAATCAATTTGGAGATCACGTCGCGCATCATGACGTCGCGTCTCGCTATCAGGGCAAATATACGTTGCCGCGAATCAACCGGAGAATCTTTGACGAAGTGGCAATTCGTTTGGATGATTTCCACCGTCATTGCCGATCCGCCAACGCCAGCGTTTATTTCACACATCCTCCAGTGGGTGCTGCTTGCATGGAAAGCCGTCAGGACTGGGTCCGTGATTTTGAAAAACTGCTGGCTCGGAAGATTTCCATTCCGGTCATCACGACTGTTGAGATGATCAGTTTCGACAAAGATGGATTCTTTGATTCGGATCAACACCTGACAGAACAGGCCGCGACCATTCGCACCTCCATCATTTGTCAGCAACTGCAAAAATACCATGTGTCAGCGGCATCCGTTTCCGATGGGCAACTGCGCTATCGTTGATTGGGCTCAATTCGTGCGGAGCCTCCAAATGCTGCGACAACTCAATCCCGGCTGGCAGACAATAGCAACGTTTTTGATCACGAACATGTTTCCGCTGGGGTCCCTTCCCAGGCCCCAGTTCGGGCAACAAAAAAATGATCAAAAGCCGTTGGTTGGCCGATGCTACCGCCAATCGTTTTTTGCCATTGGCAGGGTCGAACGAGTATGATTGAGCCTGGGGAAGCACTGGACCTGCCCTTTCCCCTGGCGACCGATCCCGACGCTGATACCCATGGCAAAGATTCAGAAAAAGAACCGCGTGGAAGGGCTCCGAAAAATTGCGATGGTCCTGTTGGTCGTTCTGCTGGGCAAAGTGCTGGTTACGATTCTCTATGAATATCGTTGGTACTTTCCGCCCGATTTCGATTCGTCCGCGTTCCTTGCCGGTCGCCGTCCACAGTTTCACGGGGTCTATCAGGCTGCTTTTTACGTTCACATTGTCAGCAGTCCGATGGCACTGGTGTTCGGTGCCATCTTGATGATTAGCGGCGGCCGAGCCCGAGTTCAGACTTTTCATTGGCTGTTAGGGCGGGCTCAGTTTCTGATTGTGATGACGATGGTGGTTCCCAGTGGCCTGGTGATGGCGACCCGGGCTGTCACTGGTCCGATCGCCGGATGGGGTTTTGCGATGCTGGCGATCGCCACAGCGTCTTGTATGTGGATGGCCGTTCGACATGCAAAGAACAGGCAGTTCGCATTGCATCAACGTTGGGCGACTCGCGTTGTCATACTTTTGTGTTCGCCGCTGTTGTTGCGACTGGGATCCGGGTTGTTCGTCGTACTGCAAATTGATGCGGATTGGACTTATCAAGCGACTGCGTGGCTCAGTTGGTTGGTTCCACTGGCAATTTATGAAGCATGGTCGCGACGGCGGAGTCCAATCCGATTGGCGATTCCGCGTCAGGGGGCACGTTTAACGACCGAAGGATAATGTCATGGGCAAGATAAACTTTTCCGCGATTCGGAAACCTCAGCGCGGATTCACACTGCTTGAGCTCTTTATCGTGATGATCATTTTCATTATTTTGATCGCGCTATTACTGCCCATCACGCGGAGTGTCAGGGAGCCTGCGCGACGTACGAAATGTCAAAACAATTTAAGGCAGCTCGTGATTGCCTGTCACAACTATCAGGCTCAACACGGGAATTTTCCGGCAGCGATGGGCGGACAGGACCTGCTTCGTTTGGCCAATCGTGAATCTGTCCATCGTTTGAGCGGCTTCGTTTCTTTGTTGCCCTATATCGAACAACAGGAATTGTTTAACCAGGTCACCCGCGGTTCGACATTTGGCGGAACAAACTACTCCGCTTTGCCAGCCCCATGGGATTCCGAGTATCCGCCTTGGCACCGATCGGTTGACCTGTTTCTGTGCCCCAGTTCAGAAAGTGGCGATTCCAAATTTGGCCAAACCAACTACGCATTTTGCATCGGAGACGTGGCTCGGGGAATCCACGAATCGCACCAGGTGCGCGGTGCCTTCGCTCCTGGTATCCATGTTGGTTTTGAAGATGTTGTTGACGGTAGCAGTCAAACGATTGCGATGGCGGAAATGGGAACTTCCCCGGAAAAATTTCTCAACAGTCATTTTGCCGTGCAACAATCAGCGAACATTGTTGAAGATCCCAGCCTCTGCTTGAGCGTCATCGACAAATCGAAAACCGACGCTTACGGTCCGAAGGTCCCGCTTGGTTCACCCGGTCGGGGCGGTTGTTGGGCGGACGGCGCGGCAGGTTTTACATTGTTCAACACCATTCTGCCGCCCAACAGTCCCAGTTGTGCCATTGAATTCTCGCAACCCGCCGATGGAATCTATTCCGCTGGGGGATTTCACGTGGGGGGCATCAATGTCGTCATGGTTGATGGTTCGACGCATTTCATATCCCTGGATATCGACGCCGGTGACCCGACCCAACCGACATTAACGAAAGAACAATTGGCGGAGGGAACGAAATCGCAAGTCCCTATGGCGTCTGGGGTGCGATGGGAACTGCCTCTGGTAATGAGAGCTTCGAAGATTGGTGAAATCATTCGAATGCAAACGACTTTGCCAACGCCATCTCGGTTTGTATTTCTCGGGATCAGCCGTACGGTGAAGAGAAATGGCAAACACGAACTGCCAAGCGGCTGGGGATTGAATCCTCGCTGCGTCCAAGAGGCTGTCCCAGGAAGAAGCAATGTAGCCTGACCTTAATTTGTGCGTGTGCGCCTTGTCGCTTCCCCGTGTGGAAATCAGTTTTGCAAGTCAGTTTGCGCGGCCGGAAAGATCTTTTTCGTCTTCAATTTCCCCGACCAATTCTTCCAAAACATCTTCCAATGTCACCAGACCCACAGTCTTCTGTTTGTCTCGCACAACTGCCAAATGCTGGTGCTCGTTCCGAAAAATTACGAGCAACTCGTCGGATCGTGTCTCCGCGGGAACGGTTAGACTCCGTCGACAAATTGAAGAAACCGGCTGCTGCTCCTTGCCTTCCGTCAACGCCTGCAATATTTCCCGGCCCAGGACCACTCCCAACACGTCGTCAGCCGATTTGCCAAAAACTGGATATCGCGAAAAGGCGTGCTTGAACATCTGCGCCGATGCTTCACGGATTGTGTTTGTATTTTTCATGGCGACGACTTTCTCCAACGGTGTCATGATGTCCCTGGCCGACAAGTCGTTTAGCAGGAACGCCCTCCTCACCAGCTGCCTTTCGTCGCTTTCGATATAACCTTTGCGGCGGCCCATCGCAGCCAACGTGCGGATCTGAGCTTCCGTCCCAAAACGTCGTTCGCCTTTCTTAAACGGGCTGGAAATCCATTCCAAGATGATTACTGCCGGATACATCAACAAGCTTAACCATCGAATCAAAGGTGCGGACCAGCGACTCACAGTTGGAGCATAATGGCTGCCGATTGATTTCGGGATAATTTCGGAAAAGACGATTGTCCCCAGTGTAAGAACAACCGCGATAAAACCAATCGAAGCATCACCATAAAGTTGCATTGCTTTTCGACCGGCGAGGATGGGTCCCAGAACATTAATCGTGTTCGTCAAGATGACGAGAACCACGAGCGCGGGCGTAATACGACTGGTAACCTTCGCGAGTGCATCAGCGCCCCAGGCTCCTTGAAGTCGCATTTCCTCGACTTCAATGGGAGAAACGTTCAGCACGGCCGCCTCGACCACCGCCATCAGACCAGACAAGGCAATAAAAACCACGACGTAAAGCGATAGTTCCAACATTTTGAACCCCACGTATTCCAACGTTAAGCAATCCAGTAAAAAATCCCCATCGCGACATTACATTATGATCGCGGCGAATTCGACCGACTCACACAAAATTGCGAAGTCCTGGATCGTAATTTTCGTACCGATGGGATGAAAGCTTGTGAAACCGAGTACCCTTTTGCCGGCACCATGGATATCCGAATATCCGACCTTGGCAACGAATCGATTGAACTGTTTCTCTGGAGTTCAGAAGGGAAACAAATCTGCCAAACCAATTACGCGTTTTGCGTTGGAGACATGGCTCGGGGAATCCACCAACCGACTCAAATGCGGTGCCTTCGCTCCTGGCATCCATGTTGGTTTTGAAGATGTTGTTGACGGTAGCAGTCAAACGATTGTGATGGCGGAAATGGGAATGTCTCCCAAAAGACTTCTGAACAGTCATTTGCCGTGCAACAATCGGCAAAGATCCTTGATAATCCCGGCCTGTGCCTGAACGTCATCGACGAATTGAGACCCAACACCTAACGTCATACGATCCCCCTTGGTTCGACCATCTGGATTGGGGCATTATCGAAGCTGTGTCTCGAACAAGATCCGTCAATCTGCTCCATCAACTTGCCGCAATTGCATCGTGTCAATCACGACGCCGTTGGCCAGCACATTGGTGATCACGACCAACCAATCTCCTGCGGCACACCAATTTCGGCGCTTTAGATAGTTGAGCGCATCGAGTATCGTCTCTTCCGGGTCTGCCGAAAACTCCATCAAAAACGGCTCGACGCCCCAGGGCAGCATTAACTGCCGAAAGATTGACTCAATGTCGGTGAAAGCGAAAATTGGTACGCCTCGGACCCTCAGAGCGCCCAGCACATACGCCAGAAATCCGCTTCGTGTGAAGACGACAATGCCGGACTCTCCCAGCTCCTGAGCCAAGACCGCTGCCGACCGTAACATTTTCGACTTCGGTTCGTGCAGTTTTATCCGGGAATTGATTTCACCATCAACCGTTGGTTCAATGCTGGCGATAATGGCTTTCAGCACTTCCACGGATTCTATGGGGTAACTCCCGGTGGTCGTTTCTCCGGATAACATGACCGCATCTGCCTGCTCGCGAACCGCGTTGGAAACATCCGAGATCTCTGCTCGGGTTGGCATCGGCGAATGAATCATGGATTCCAGCAATTGAGTCGCGATAATGACCGGTCTCCCTTCCGCCTGGCAAGCTTCGACCAGTTGCGATTGAACGATTGGCAGTCTTTGATAAGCGATTTCGATTCCCAAATCGCCTCGAGCAACCATCACGGCGTCGGTTGCGCGGATAATCTCAATCATGTTGCGAACGCCAGCCTGGTCCTCGATTTTGGCAATGATACGCGCGTTGGAGCCAAGTTGGTCCAGGTGCTTTCGAAGTTCAAGGACATCTCCGGCTTGACGAACAAACGACAACGCCACAAAGTCGATGCCGGCCTGAACACCGACTCGCAAGTCGTTTTCATCCTTTTCGGTCAACGCTGGCAAACTCACCTGGACACCCGGCAAGTTAATATGGCGACGAGAATCCAGAATCCCGGGAGTTAACGCTTCGCATCGTACGCTGGTTTCATCTTTGGTGATGACTTTAAATCGCAACAGACCGCTATCGACCAGCATGGTCGAACCCACCGGAACATCGTGAGGAAGACGTGAGTAGTTGACCGAGACACTGGTGGTCCCTTCTGTTGGAGTTTCGCCCGTCTCCACGTAAAAATGCACCCTATCGCCAATCTTGAGTTCAATTGGACTTTCAAGGACGCCAGTCCGAATCTCCGGGCCTTTCACATCCATCATTACGGCAACGGATCGACCAACGGATTTTGAGATATTTCTTATGCGGCTGACGATTTCGACGACCCAGGATTCAGTCGCATGGGCCATGTTGAGGCGAACCATGTCGACGCCACTGGTAATCAACTGAACGAGCCGGTCATCCGATTCCGTTGCGGGTCCCAGCGTGGCAATGATCTTGGTATGTCGGTAGGCAGGATTTTGTTCTTGCATGAGCGATCAACAATGGCAGAATTCAAAGGCTGCCTCCAAGTACATTTCTTATGAAGACCAAGATTTGAGCGGACCTACCGCTTCGAGGCAACAAGAGTCGGAATCGATGCTTTAGCTGGCTAAAACCACTCCACACTTTTAAGCGATGCCCGATTTATGCGCAGTTGACGCAGCGAATCAGTAACTTCGGCCTTGATTCAACGGGCAATAGGCGAAGCCGTTACAAAACGTATGACCCGAATTTGAATGACATCCCGGCTCTACCTGTCTTTCGCAATTCCCCGATTTTCTGCCTACCGAGACGTAGACTTTAAAAAATTCTGGAGGGTTTGATGAAAACCAACACTGCATTTCTGATCACGCTGTCGTTCTTGCTACCGGTCGGCATCGTCACTGGGAGTCACTTTTTGAGGACGGATGCAGATAGCAAGACCATCACCGGAACCCTCAATTACTTTTACGCGCCCAGCTGAGGGGGTTGCTCCGACAAACTGAAATCAACGGTCGTTGGTTTAAGGAGCGAAGGCATCAAGATCCGCACGGTCAATGTCAGGACGAACCGGCGAATTGCTCAGCAGTATCGCATTCGCAGCGTTCCCACGTTTATTTACACCGAAAAAGGGGAAGAGGTTCGCCGCAAAACCGGATGGCAATCACGAGGTTCATTGATCAACCTGTGTCGCGGCGGTTGGCTGTTTTAGACAGTTGCCACAGGCTCGGGTTCGAATTTGGCATCCGGATCGTCGAAGTCCGCCGAGTGGTTTTCCGCCGCTTCAACCCGCCGCCCATCGCTCACTGCCCGTCGCCCACCGACCATTCTCCATCTACAATTGACGTTTTCGATCCGTTGTTTTCTAGATCCGTTGATTTTTTAGATGGAAGAATTTCGTGAACCTATTTTTGAATCCACGAACACTTTTGTTGTGTTCCGGAGTATTCGTCGCTTTCTCTGTTTCGACGATCTGTGCTGCCGCCCAATCAGGGCCCTCTTCCACCGGATCTGGAACGGTTTCCAAGGTTGTGTGGAGCGAAGATGGCAAATCCGTCGAGTACACATCGTCGGGAAAACGATTTCGGTTTGACCTCGAAACTCAACTTAGGAACGAGATCGAAGTAGCAGCTCTGGAGGAGGCCACTGCCCCGCCCGTTCGTCCCCGTTCTCGAGCTCGTTCTCGTGAGGAATCTGGAAATACGGGCAAGTACATTGGACGACCGACGCGCGGTCGACAATATACGCAAGTCGAATCTCCGGATGGAAAGTGGACGGCACAGTACAAAGACTGGAATCTTGTCCTCGAAAACAAAGAGACCAAAGACGTCGTTGCCGTCACGACAGACGGCAATGAACTAATCCATTATGGGACAGCCAGTTGGGTTTACGGCGAGGAACTGAATCAAACCAAAGCCATGTGGTGGACGCCGGATTCGAAAAAAATCCTGTATTACAAATTCGATGATTCCAACGTTGAAAAATTCTACCTGTTGCGCGGCTGGTCGGAAATCAATACCGAACTCTATCCCGAATACTACGCCAAAGCAGGCGCCAACAATCCGATTGCCGAGCTGTTTATCTACGATCTCGAATCCGGGGTCTCCACCCGAGTCGATATCGGTGGATCCGGCGATGAGTACATTTACGGAATTCGCGCATCACCGCTGGGCGATGTGATGATGTTGAACTGGACGGATCGGCTGCAGCAACATCTCAAGGTGATGACGATTGACCTGGAGACCGGTGCTTGCCAGGCCATCATCGAAGAAAAACAGGACACCTGGCAAACCAACTCGCCACGGATGAACTTTCTCAAAGACAAACAGCGCTTTCTCTGGCCAACGGACAAAACGGGTTTTACACATTACCAGTTGCGAAACCTGTCTGGGGAGGTCCTGGAGACGATTACTCACGGTGATTTTCAGATCAGTTCGATCAAGGTTTACGAAGATGACAACCTGATGAGTTTCGTGGCCAACAGTTCCATCACCAACCCCTACTATCTGCAGTACCATCTGGTTGGGCTGGATGGCAGCAATCAGCGACGGGTCACGACGCTGGACTATCACCATTCCAATTTTCAGCTTTCACCCAATCGTAAATGGCTGATCGCCCAATACGAAGAAGTCAATCGCCCCCCCTGCACTGCCCTCTATCAAACCGATGGAACTTTCGTCGCCAACCTTGCCGAAAGCGATCTTTCCGCGGCGGCCAATCTGGCAGAAATGTTTACGTTCAAATCAGATGACGGCCAGTTTGATATCTATGGCATTCTCTACAAGCCCAAGGATTTCGATCCGAACAAGAAATACCCCGTAATCAATTCCTTGTACGGCGGCCCTGGTTCGATGGAAATTCGTCCAAGTTACGTCAGTAGCCCGAGGCGTGAATGCAATCGTGGATACCTGGTCGTGAAGGTTAACAATCGCGGCACTGGCGGTCGCGGTAAAGCATTTCTCGGCGCGGCCTATTTGAAACTTGGAAATATCGACATTCAGGATCACGCCGATGCGATTCGATTGCTGGCCAAACGTCCCTATGTCGATGGAAATCGCGTCGGAATCGTCGGCCATTCCTACGGAGGATTTATGGCGGCAATGGGTGTTTTCAAGCACCCGGACGTTTATGCCGCCAGCGTTGTTCGTGCAGGGCCGACCGATTGGCGCAACTACGATACGATCTACACCGAACGGTACATGAGTACTCCCCAACTGAACCCGGAGGGCTACAAGACCGGGGCGGCGATGACGTACGTGAACGATTTGAAAGGCAAAGTGTTGATCATGCATGGAATGTTGGATGACAATGTGCACCCGAACAACGCGTTTCAATTAATCGCGTCCCTGGATGAAGCCGATAAAGCCTACGAAAGCAGGTTTTGGCCCACTGGCGGACACGGCCTGGGACGGGGAGCCAGTGCAACTCAGAACGAATTTTTTGACCGCGTTCTCAAGCCGGCCGCCAGCACACAGGGAAGCCAACAAGTCCGGATGACCGAACCCACACCCGAGGTAACGATTACGATAGATTCAAAACCGGCACCGTTGGCTACGATTGAAAATCAACCCACCATGATTTGGCCGGTTGTCGAAACTCCAACCAAAATTTTGCGACCGGCATGTTGCTGTCCGGCGGATGCGACGAATCCAGACTTCAACCTATCTCGACCCGTGGTAATTCAACGTGGAGTGCCGATCTTCAAACTTTTTCGACGAAGGTAGTGTTGGTATGCTCCTTTCCCGGGGTCGGTAAGAATTCCGTTTGTAAATTCGGCTAATCGGAGGCGGCGCACCGATCCGTGCGCGTTGTCGTCCGGCCCCGAGTATTGTTCCAATTTGGATGTAATCCGGCCGCGGCCATTCCGACAACTGTGAATTGACAATGGCCTTTCATGGTTTTTTCGCCGGCAAAAGTTGCTGATTCCATCCATTTGGAGGCAGCAGAGTGTTTGTTCTCTTTTTCTCTGGTTTCGTCCCGTCAAGACGATCTATTGATGGCGATTTCCATCACAGACTGGAAATTTGTTCGACTTGACACTCAGCTTCGCACAGGACGCCATTCGAAAACGGCCGGGAATTCGATAAGCTGGTTTTCGAGCCAGCACCTTTCTGCGTGGCTGGAATCTTTAAATTCCCTCCAAGAACAACGGATCTTTATCTCGATGAACCTTACTGCTGCCATGAATTGGCGATACGCCACCAAGAAGTTTGACCCTCACAGAATTGTCAGCGAACCATTGATCGATGCCTTGCTGGACGCCGGCAATCTGGCTGCTACCTCCTATGGGCTTCAGCCGTATCAATTGGTCGTCATTCAAAATCAAGAACTGCAGGACAAACTCGTGGCGTCGTCTTACGGGCAACGGCAGGTTGCCGATGCCTCTCATGTGATCGTCATTGCCACTCGAACCGATGTGGATGCGGAATACATCAGCAATTACATTGCGCTGGTCGAATCGCTGCGCGATCTCGAAGCCGGCGCGATGGAGGAATACAAAGGCGTCATGATCGGGACCATTAATGGCATGACCGAAGAGTTTCGAATGGAATGGGCGGCCAAGCAGGCCTATCTTGTCCTCGGCACGATGTTGGCGGCCTGTGCCATGCTGGAAATTGATTCCTGTCCGATGGAGGGCTTTGTACCGAGCGAATACAACGAACTGCTCGACTTCAATTCGCGGAACCTGCACGCCGCCGTCGTACTACCCGTGGGCTACCGAGCCGAAGACGACGTTGCCCAGCATCAAGCCAAAGTTCGCAAGCCATTGTCGGAGATGGTCGTGCGGATTTGAATCCGGTCGTCGCAATTTGCCCCCCGAGCAAGCTGATGGATAAACGCTGAATGCCCGCTTTACGGGAAGGGTATTGATTTTCCTAGTGTGGGCGTTGTCGTTTGGACCTCACTTCTGACATCTTTCGCACGCATACATGGTCCGCGCCCCCAGTTCCCATTTTCGGATCTGGGAGTTACACCGCTGGCATCGAGATTTCTTGTAGCACAGCAATCGTTCGCGTGAAACCAATCGGCTAAGCGGCTTACCAGCCGTTTTGCGATCCACTGTGATGATGCGATTGTATTTGACACCGATGTTTAACAGATCGACGGTCAAGTCCCACAGGTCATCAAACTCGGCTCGGCGAAGACTATTGCCTGTTCGCTCGGGATGCAGCCCCATCAGGAACAGGAGCTCGGCTCGATAAACATTCCCAATCCCTGCGATGATCGACTGATTCAGCAGCAGCGTTCCCAAAGCAGCTTTGCTGCGGCCAATCCGATGCCATACATGTTCCGGGTCCGCATCATCCCGGAGCGGATCCTGGCCCAAACGCGTCATCAATTTCTCGTAGCCGGTTTTCGAGAGAATCTCGCAACAATTGGGACCATTCAGGTCAAAGGCTCTCGACTCGCCGACCATTCGAACGCGAACCGCTCCCCGTGGTTCCGGGGCCGGGTTCTTGTGAACCCGGAATTTTCCGTAGAGTCCCAGATGGATATGCACGATCTTCCGTTCGGAAGCTTTTTTTCCACCCCAGTAATAAAACAGATGTTTGCCGTGGGCTTCCACTCTGGTCAGCCTTTTGCCAGACAAGATTTCCGATTCTTTTTCGAACCTTCCCTGCGGAGACGCCACTATCAGTTTTTGACCGGTGAACCAGTTGCTGTGATCCCGAGCGATTCGATGAATGGTGTGACCTTCTGGCATGGTAAGCAGTGACCCTTGAACATTCGAGCATATCAACGAGGTTTGTAGTAACAATCCCGATAACGATCGCAAGAGACAACGGCGAGAGTTGGTCAGGGTCCAGAATTTGCGAGGCGCAGAGCATGTTGCTCTCTACGGTTCGTTAACAACGCCCATTTTTCCGATTAAAAACTGACGGAAGAACGCGAATTGTGAAACGGCGGGCCATGACTAACTTAGAAATTGGCGATGGTCATTCGTTTCCATCTTCAATTTTGAATACGAAATGCATGGCCTATTCCAAAATCAAATTCAACGTGGAACTATTGCATCGTCAAGCTTAAGATTTGGGGTTTCCGGATCTGCCAGAATTTGGATAGCTCGGCGATTCACTGTAGTCTGGCGACTCCAGCCAATTCACCAACCCCATTCTCAGCGTTGATAATGCATTAGTGGATTGTCAACGTAAAAATTCGCCGCTTTGGGATTGCGACTTTGAAGGACTCGTAGCCTCGTCCACTACCCGAAAATACAATCCTGACAAAGCACTAGCCTGCTTTTTCTTCGGCTGGGCACGATTCCGGGGTTTGCGCAAGGATTCAGGAGGATCTTGCTCGGGCACTCTCAATTCCCTTCGCAGTCGGTCCAACTCGGCTTGCAGACGTGCTTGATCCGCCAATGCCGATGCATCTCCATAGACGCTGTTTAATTCGTTCGGATCGGATGCCAAATCGTACATTTCCCATTCGTCGACATTCGGTTCGTAAAAACGGATAAGCTTGTGGCGGCCATCGGTGATCCCATAGTGACGACGAACCGAATGGGGTCCCGGAAATTCGTAGTAGTGGTAGTAAAAAACGGTACGCCAATCCTCGGGTGTTTGGCCTTTGAGAATTGGAACCAGGCTGCGACCCTGCATATCCCCGGGAATTTCAATCCCTGCGATTTCACAAAACGTTTCCGCAAAATCTAGCGGTGATACGATATCGTCCGAGTTGACCGAACCCGCTTTCACCATGCCCGGCCACCGCACGATGAACGGAGTGCGAAGAGATTCCTCGTACATCCAGCGTTTGTCAAACCAGCCATGTTCGCCCAAGTAAAAGCCCTGGTCCGAACAATAGATGACGATCGTATCGTCTGCGATTCCGGATTCATCAAGATACTGTAAAACGCGGCCGATGTTATCATCCACGGATGCGATGCAGCGCAGGTAGTCTTTGATGTAGCGCTGGTATTTCCAGCGAACGAGATCTTTGCCTTGCAGGTTCGCCTCCTCAAACGCGTTGTTCTTTGGTCCGTAAGCTGCGTTCCATTTCTCCAGCTGTTGGGGCGTAAAATTCTTGGGCGCTACCAATTTTAAATCATTGGGCGTCATTGTTTTTTCGATCGACATATCTTGAGTCTTGGCCGGCGTACCGCGCCCCTCGTAATTGTCGAACAAAGTCTCTGGTTCCGGGATGGTTACATCGTCATACATGTTTAAGTACTTCGGTCCCGGTTGCCAATTACGATGCGGAGCCTTGTGTTGGTACATCAACATGAACGGTTTCTCAGGATCACGCTTGTTTGTCAGCCAATCCAGAGCCAGATCCGTGATGATTTCCGTCGTGTACCCAACGTGACTGGTCCTTTCACCATTCTTGAGCATCGGTGGGTTGTAATAGGGGCCCTGTCCGATCAAGACTTCCGAATAGTCAAAACCCTGAGGTGGCATGTGGGTACCCAGATGCCATTTGCCGACAACGGCAGTTTGATAGCCGGCAGTTTGGAGAAGTTTTGGAAACGTTTGTTGAGTTCCATCAAACTTGTTGCCGTTACAACAGAAACCGTTGAGGTGCGAGTATTTTCCCGTCTGGATCACGGCTCGCATGGGTCCACAAATGCTGTTCGTCACGTAGCAGCGATCGAATCGCATACCTTCGCGCGCAAGACGGTCGATGTTGGGAGTCTGATTGATTTTTGACCCGTAGGCGCTGATCGATTGGTAGGCGTGGTCATCCGTGAAAATAAACAAAATATTCGGTTGGCTTGCGGCACGGATTTTGTCGGAAGCAGCGCTGGTCGGTTGGCCGGCGGCGACCATGATGGTTAAACACTGTGAGATTGAAAAGCTCAATATTAGCGAGGCGATTCGAAGCATTTTCTTTGCCCGGTTCATCGATACGTATCAACTGAAAGTAATGAACCCACAGTTTACACGATAGAATCGAAAGCAGCGAATCGGTTCCCAAGTTCAAACCCGGATCCGCAATCCTAGTTTCGCGATCAAGCCTGTCAAAATGCAAATCGCCATTGCCATAACCAGCGACCCGATAACGACGATCCAGGGTGAAGGCGAGGAGCTATAGGCTCTGACGGTTTCGCCAAGTCCGGTCAAGGACAGACTGAACAGAATTATCGGGTGCATGAGATAGGCGATCAGCGGATTGGCTCCGGCTGGCTGAATCACCGCCGCCCAGGCCTTCCAATTCCGAACATCCATCAGCAGGAATAAAATGACCCAAGTCAGCGTGGCCAACGACGCACTCCAAAAGCACCAGGTCGGCGTGGCCGAAATTTTGTTGATGCCGGCGAACGTGTCCGTCATTAACCCTGAAATCAGGAGAACAAAAGCAAACATCAGGGCCCAGCAAACTCGCGCCCGCGGCGAACGGATCTCCGTGCCGGCAATCAGAATCGTACCGAGGATACAGCCTGCCATCATAATCGCGGGAAGCGAACCGAGTTGAGTGCCCAAATCAACATAGCCATTTACGAATTCAACTGCTGACTGAATTGCATCTACGATCGATCGGAACGAACCCAACCAGGCCTTGTCGTCCAATCGAGTAAAAAAGCCTCCGTGTTGGGAGACAAGAAACATCAGCATCAACATCCCTAACGCGGCCATCAGCCACTCGCGACGTACTGGAACGTCCGATATCTGAGATTGCGTCGGATCGTCAAGGCGGTCGCTCTGAGCGTCGGCGACACCCAATTCTGATTTGCGAGGACTGAAAACAAACAGCAAAAAATAGATCAAGGCGACGACGAGATACGCCCAACCGATGAGACCCAGAATGCCCCACCACTCGGTTCTCATCCACGTCCAATTCTCAACCTGCCCGAGAAACAACACCTCGGTTGGGAATGGCTCGCGACGGTAGATCGCGAATAACACGATCACGCCGAGGATCCCGACAAGCTTTAATACGAGAAATATCTTTCGCCGCATCGAGTCCTCACGAGGCACCACGCACCAGGCCAGAATGATGGACACGAAAGCCAGCAGCCCCCACAAATCTGGTCCCAGCGTGATCTCGGCATAACGGTTGACTTCGATCAATCCCATCGCGATCAGCGCTATCGATCGCGAAAAAATATGGCCCAGGATTTGCCAACCGGTCTGTCCGCGTTTGCGCGCGGTTTGAAACGCCAGGGGAATGGAAACGCCAGCGATAAAAAGGAACAGTGGAAAAACCAAGTCGGCCAGCGTCATTCCGTCAGCGTCCGACGGTTGAATGTGGTGCATCCACGAAGGTGCCGACGGCCCTAAATCGTTGACGAACACCATCAGCAAAATGGTCAGCCCGCGAAGCGCGTCGACCGAAGCAACACGGGAAACTCCTGCGTTAGCAGAGCGTACTCTGTTTTTCCGTAATTCTTGTTGACTCATCGTTTTGGTTTTTCGAACAGTCCCGCCGATCTACTGAAATAGCAACGGTGTAAATTCTGAAAGAAGGATTCTAAAGTTTATCCAAATATGTCCCCCCTCCACCTCTCGGTAGGAATACTTCATGCCCATTTGATCCAGTTTTTCCCTGAATGCTTTGTTTACCGCGAACAGGAGATCCTTCTTTCCAATGCCTATCCAGTAAAGTTGGAATCCATTCTCCATTTGTGTTCTCAGCAACCTGTCCATATCCTGATAAACCGCGGCTGACGGATTTCGGGGAGGCAGTAGGGCGGGCGAAAACAGACCGATGAAGTCAAAGGTCTTGGGATAGTACTTGGAGATGTGCATGGAATGAAAACCTCCCATGGAAAGTCCGGCGATAGCCCGATGTGATTTGTCAGCTTTGACCCGGTAGCTGCTTTCCACGAACTCAATAATTTCCGGGAAGGTCTCCTCAAAGGCTCCATCCATGGTTTTGGGCACGATGAATTGTGGTTTATAGTTTCCTTCGATCCCTTCTCCGGGTGCGGCATCCTGAATGACATTTCCATTGGGCATCGCCACGATCATGGGTTTTGTTTTACCGTTGGCGATGAGGTTGTCCATGATCTGGGCTGCCCTGCCCAACTCCACCCATGCTTCCTCATCACCACCCGCTCCATGCAACAGGTACAACACCGGGTATGCTTCGTCGGAGGTCTCATAAGCTGGTGGCGTGTAGATCGTGATCCTCCGGTTCATGTTGTTACCCTTTGAATCATACCACCGGCGTGCCACCGTTCCGTGAGGTACATCATTTACCCGGTAGAGATCAGCCCTTCCTCCCCCAATGAGAAAGAAGTTGCTATTGATGGCAATATCCCGGGTCAGGAATACGTTGTTAGGGTCATTGACCCTGAGTCCGTCCACGAGAAAAGCATAGCTGTATAATTCAGGATCGAGTTTTTGCGTGGTATAAGTCCACGTGCCGTTCCCGTCCCTGGTCATGTCTTCGGTCCCGGGTAAAAATCCAGTGAAAGGCAACCAATCGCCTGAAATTTTTACTTCCGTCGCCGCTGGGGCCTCAAGCCTGAAAGTAACGGTTTGATCGTCATGGATCTCCGGAGACACAGTCCCTGGTGCTCCACTGATGGACTGTTGGCCCTCAGCTAAGGTCAAGGATCCCCAAAACAGGACCAGGATAAAAACCATTCCTTCACCCAGATAATTTGGTTTTAGGGATCTGTTCATGACCTGGAATCCAGTAGGACTTGCAATGACTAGATATCAAAGACAAAACATACCATCACGCCTGGCAGCCTGTCACGCTAAGAACATTTCCCTTTTCCTGTTCTGTACGTCGGTTACGATTTTTTCCGGAATTTCCGCACTTCAGGCGGAGCCTAACGAGCGGCCGAACATCCTGTTTTGCATCGCCGACGATTGGGGTTGGCCACACGCGGGTGCCTACGGTGATCCGGTCGTCAAGACACCGACATTCGATCGGATTGCCAGAGAAGGCATCCTGTTTGAACATGCGTTTGTTTCGGCGCCTTCCTGCACACCGTCGCGGAATGCGATTTTGACCGGTCAGTATCATTGGCGGCTCGGTTGGGGTGGCAACCTGCACAGTCGACTCGATACGAAACACAAGACGTATCCGCATTTGTTGGAAGACGCCGGTTACTTCACCGGCCATTGGCGAAAGAGCTGGGGACCGGGCAAAGTCGACAACTGGATGAACGAACCCAAAGGGCATCCGGCTGGCAAGAATTACAGCAACTTCGACGCCTTTCTTGAAGCCTGGCCACGCGACCAGCCTTTCTGTTTTTGGTTGGGCGCCAGCGATCCCCACCGTGGTTACGTGTTGGGATCCGGCAAAAAGAGCGGCATGGATCTCAGCCAGATCAAATTGTTCGATCACTACCCCGATTCCGAGATCATCCGATCGGACGTTGCGGACTACTATTTTGAAGTACAACGATTCGACAACGACGTGAAAATCGCCCTGCATAAACTGGAATCGCTGGGCATTCTCGATAACACCGTGGTTGTGATGACAGGCGATCATGGCATGCCGTTCCCTCGCGGCAAAGCCAATTTGTATGACAGCGGATCGCGCGTTCCGCTGGCAGTTCGCTGGCCGAAAGTTATTCAACCTGGCCGCGTGGTCAACGATTTCGTCTCGACGACCGACCTCGCGCCAACGTTCCTGGACGTCGGTGGCGTAAAGATCCCAGCCGAAATGACAGGCAAAAGCTGGATGAAAATCTTTAAGTCGCCCGATTCAGGTCGCCTTGAGCCGCAACGCGATCACGTGTTAACCGGCAAGGAGCGCCATGTGCCCTGTCAGGAAGCCCCCGAATCCGGCGGAACTCCCATGCGCGCCATTCGAACCGATCAGTACTTGCTGATCCACAATTACGAACCGGATCGTTGGCCAGCGGGAACGCCCGATCATGAAAATGCGTATTTGCCTGGTTGCTGGTATGGCGATTGTGATAATGGACCCACAAAAACCTACATGATCGACAATCGGGACAAAGACGAAGAGCACCGTCGCAAGTACGAACTTGCGTTTGCCAAACGACCCGAGTTTGAAATGTACGATATGAGCAAAGATCCCGCTCAAATGAATAACATCGCGGATGAGGCCGAATACGCTGATGTCAAAACCCGGTTACTGAAACAACTGGACGCCGAATTGAACTCGTCAAGCGATCCACGCGCATTAGGCAAAGGCAGCGAGACGTTTGACAAACGGGAGTATTTCGGCAGCGGTCCCAAACATCCAAGCTCGGATCGGTAGAAACTGACACGAATATATGGGGGCCTCATTGCAGTTTGCTCCGCACTTGCTCATGCCTACCGGTGAGTGCATGACAGGCTCCATTGGATGGGCTTGAAGTTTATCCTCCGCTGGGGTCAGCTCCGATCAACTTTCGGACTTTTCGATACGACTGACTTGAAATGCGTCAGGCTGCTGGCTATTCCGAGAAAAAGCTGGTCTTTCGATGACAAGAATTGCGAACAAAAAAGCAGGATTGGTTAATAAGCCTTGGATATTGCGGAACTTTTGCAAACGACAATGGTTAAATAGGTAACTTTAGTGCAGATTTTGCTCGTCAGTTGGGGAGGCATCTTTGGACGCGTTAGCGAGAAAACCCCGTCTTCGTTGGATGACCAACGTTGTTGATCGCCTGAACAAGAAGGTCTTGGTTGGTACGACGCTCGCGTTTTTGTTGCTCATTTTGATCGTCCTGGGTTTTGCTTGGAACGATCTAGGAAACAATGACCCCACGCTCGTAGTTTACACGGTTGATACGAGTGATTTACCGATCGTGGTGACCGAAAGAGGCTACTTGGAGAGCCAGGAGCAGACCACGCTCGAATGCCGTGCTGCGACTTACGATCGAAATAGCGGGTCGAGTAGCGTCTTAATTCTTTCGATTGTTCCCAATGGCAGCGTTGTCCAGAAAGGGGATTTGCTGGTTGAATTTGATGATTCTGCAATTCGTGATCGACTCGAATCTGAATCGCTGGAGTATCA
Source organism: Pirellulaceae bacterium (assembly GCA_942492215.1). Lineage (GTDB taxonomy): Bacteria > Planctomycetota > Planctomycetia > Pirellulales > Pirellulaceae > Mariniblastus. Next base: position 30,468 of record CALODY010000013.1, on the reverse strand, counting down.
AAGCGACAAATCGGTACTTCTGCAGGCCGAAGCTCGCAAGGTCAATCAAATCACACAAAACGAGACTTCGGTGGCCGAGGCCGAACTCGCGCTGGAATTAGCTCAACTTGATCGCAAAATGTACGTCGACGAACTAAGTGGTTCGTTCAAGTTATCGGTGGAAGAGATCGAACGGCAGATCGACGACACGAGAAATACAATTTTGGAAGCCCAGGCAGCGCTCAAACTGCAGGAAACAGAAAAGGGTGGAATCGAGGAACTGTTTCGACTGGGCTATAAAGGAAAAAGCGATCTTGATCAAAGTCGCTTCGCATTCATGAAAGCCGAAGCCGCACTGGCTGCGGCAGTGAATCGCCTCTCGAACCATGAGGCCACCCGGCGTCAATTGCAGACCTACGAATACAAGAAGGAGCTACTTCGGCTTGACGGTGCGGTCGCGACGGCCGAACGCAACTTGAAACAGGTCAAAGTAACCAACGAATCAGAGTTGGCACAGGTCGACGCGCAATTGTTCGAAGCCCGCGAGAGAGTCGCCCGCCAAAAGTCGCGCCTTGATCAACTAAAAATCCAGCTCGAAAACTGCAAGATCTATGCTCCTAACGCTGGCATGGTCGTCTACGCCCAGAATGAGGATTCCGGTGACGTTATTGCGGAAGGCGCTACCGTACGACAACGACAAGAACTTCTAAGTCTGCCGAACTTGGCCAAAATGCAGATACGCACCCGAATCCACGAGGCGGTGTTGGATCAGATCCGCATCGGACTTCAGGTAACCGTTCGGGTCGATGCATTCCCCAATCGAACCTACCAGGGAGTCGTCAGCGAGGTCGCAGTTGTGCCATCCCAAAACTCGAATACTAGCGCGAAGACTTACGACTGCGTCGTGCGAATTCCCGATGAAGTGAACCAGTTGAAACCGGGAATGACGGCCGTATCGGAAATTCATGTGGATCGTTTAGAAGACGTGCTCGCAGTTCCCGTTCAAGCGATTGTACAAATTGAGAACGAAACGTGGTGCTACGCTGAGACAGAATTCGGTGTTGAAAAACGCGTCGTCGAGCTGGGTCGCAACAATGACAAGTTCGTTCAGCTCCTGTCGGGCGTCGATCCCGGAACGCGAGTCGTGCTCAACCCGATGGCGATCTACAAGCAAGATTTAAATCGTTCGAAAGATATTTCACCGGATGCTGGGGCTGCGGAATTTCCCGAAACATCCTCTGGAGAAGAAGACGTCGTCGCGATGCCGCCCACCGCACAAACCGATTCTGCCACAGCGACGACTAAGCCAGCAGCGCAGGGCAAAAGTCGAAACCAGGCAGGCTCTTCCGGTGAGCCAGAACCCTAATTGGCAGTTTTGCTGGCGCCAGACACGGTGATGGAATTCCTGCGTCTGCCGAGTTATCAGGCTGGCTCTGCCCTTATCGATACCAGATCAAATTCCTCGAGAATGGACGACTGGCAAACCGACGCTGACCACAAGCCGGTGATTTGTCCGTGCCTCGGTGATCCGAAAAAAGAACAATGAACTGGAATACCGTCAAAGTCGGCGTCAAGAATCTGCTGCTTCACAAACTGCGAAGTCTGTTGACTGTATTGGGCGTGATCCTCGGAGTCGGTTCGGTTATCTCCATGTTGGCCGTTGGGGAAGGATCAAAAAAGGAAGCTGTCGCCAGGATTCGCAGCCTCGGCGCTAACAATGTGATTATCCGAAGTGTTAAACCAATCGAGGATGAATCATCTTCCGGGGCGACGGGAAGTGCCAACTCGGGCATTAACGGCAGGCGAAACGTACTGGAATACGGTCTCAAATACCAGGATCTGGATCGGCTGAAATCAACGCTGCCCACGATCAGCCATGCTGTACCGATTGCATTGGTTTCCGCCGAGGCCTCCCGGTTGCAACGACGGATGCCGCGTGCGCGAGTTTTGGGAACGACACCGGATTTTCTGGAAATCAAAAGCCTGAACATTGGCCGAGGCCGTTTCATCACAGAAGTTGATATTCACAACACCTGGAACGTGGCCGTCTTGGCAGCGGGTGCTGCCGAAAGACTGTTTAGCTTCGAAGATCCCCTTGGAAAAAGCATCTTTATCGGAGCAGATGTTTATCGCATCGTCGGCCTGTTGGATTCGCAGGATAGTGGCTCAGCAAGACCTGGTGCGATTGGCCAGCAGGACTACAACTTGGACATCTACATCCCCATTTCCTGTGCCCATCGAAGATTTGGTGAACTCCAGGAGATTCGGAGCACAGGCAGTCGGAGTTTTGAGCTGACCCAATTGAATGAAATCACGCTTTCGGTGGCAGACCCCGAACTCGTCAGCCAGACCGCTGCGATGGCACGCAAACTTCTGCAACGGTCGCACCCGCGTGGCAACGATTATGAAATTCAAGTGCCGTTGGAATTGCTTGCGCAGGCGGAAGAGGAAAAACGAATTTGGAATCTTGTGCTCGGTTGTATCGCGGGAATCTCTTTGCTGGTGGGTGGGATCGGAATTATGAATATCATGCTGGCCAGCGTAACCGAACGCACCCGGGAGATCGGGATTCGTCGTGCCCTCGGCGCCAAACGATCCGATATCACATTTCAGTTCCTTGTCGAAACGGTTTTGCTGTCGTCGGTGGGGGGTACTCTGGGAGTTCTTGTCGGGATCTTGATTCCTGTGGCAGTCACGTACTACACCGACCTGGAAACTGTTGTCACCGCTTGGTCGGTCCTGCTGGCGTTCGGCATCTCCGTCGGGATTGGCATCGTGTTCGGAATATACCCTGCTCGCCGAGCTGCCTTGATGGATCCGATCGAGGCGTTGAGGCACGAATAACGCCAGTCTGGGGAACCGGGATCTATAAATACGGGATGCTTCTTGCCACTTAAACGCGTATGTTTCGCCATCTGATTTCTCCAATGTGTCTGCTGCTCGCCTTGGTTTTGCTGGTACTTGGGTTTGCGATGCTGTTTCAAGATGGTCCATCGACACCGCTGGAGTTGCATGAAGTCAGATCGACGGGAGATCTAGTTTATCAGGAACGACTGGAATCCAGTTTGGCACGAAAGCGAAACCTTCGTGTCGTCGTGATCGTCGGGCTGTTTAGCGGCGCTGTTTTGTCCGCCCTGTTGGCGTTCCTGGTGATGGATGATTCCAAGAAGAAAACCACGCTACGCTAGCAAAATCCCGTGTCTGCAAATGAGGAAATGCGGCTACAGGGAATACTTATCCGAAAGCCCGGCAAGATGGGCACTAGGGATCGGATTTGACGGTCTATTCGTTCCGAGACAACTGACACGTTGACCAAGTCGATACAACCTTTACAGGCCACAAAGTTTGTCAGGAACTTCCTTAGCTTCGGCCGGGCCGGTTGCGGAGACTTGGCAACGGCCAACAGTACCAAGCAGGCATTGGCGCGAATCGCCTCTGATTTGAATTGCGTTTTAGAACGACCCCGTGAACGCTTTGCATATTTGCGATACGCATTGGACGACCGCAACGACCAAGCATGATGAAATATACCTTAGTCGGACTGATGGTTATCGCGATGTTCGTGTTGGCTGGGTGTTCAAGAGACCGCTATCGAACCCGCGCCGACTGGGATGCTTACGGAGCGATCTACCAAAAGTCAGCCTGCACACCTTGGGAGTCACCGGAATCATACTCGGTCTATCCGGAACCGGGCTCGCGATTGTACGACGATGGGTGCCCTGACGATCCGTCGCTTCCAATTCCTGCGCCTCAACTGTACGCCTATCAAATTCCTGAATTTCAAAATCTCGAAGTTGATGGCTCTGACAAAAAAAGTTCAACTGCCGGTCCAATTACTGACGAAGGTGCGCCGGAGATCAGCCCCATTCCTCCCGAAGCGTGGAAAAATATTCCTATTGCCTGTCGACGCCGGATGTTCGATTTTCAGAGTCTCCGAAATGAAGCCGACCGGACAGACAAGCGTTTCAAAAGTTCTGTCAGCTCGCTCGATCCCACCGATGCCCCGTTGTTAACATTGCCGGAAATTGTCGAGGTGGCGTTACTCAACAGTCGAGAATACCAAACACAAAAGGAAACACTCTACCAGGTTGCTTTGGCTCTTTCTTTCGAGCGGTTTGCCTACCAGCTAAAACCGACCGCGCGTGGCAATGGTGCGAACCTGAACTACAGGTATTTCGAAGTCGATGGAGTGGCGGAAAGCTCTCTTGGTATTCCTTCGGGTATCGGTTTCGACCAGTTGTTGATTACTGGCGGCGACTTCTTGGCCCGGTTTGCCAACGACGTGCTTTTGACTTTTAACGGGCCCGACGGGTTTGCCGCCAACGTTGGAACGGATCTGATCCTCGAGCTATCCCAGCCACTTTTGCAGCGAGATATCGTTTTTGAAGGGTTGACCCAAGCCGAACGCAACGTCGTCTACGCGGCACGCGATTTTGCCCGATTTCGAAAGCAGTTCTTCGTCGACTTTGCTGCAAGATACTATGCCCGTTTGCGAGATTTTCGTCAGATCGAAATTGAGTCTCAAAACTACTTTTCGTTGGTGCGTGCTTTCAATCAATCCGAAGCGGAATATCGTGCCGGATTGGTGCCTCGCGTTCAGGTGGACCAGGTCGAACAAGACCTGCTTTCCGGTCGCCGCAATTTGATCAGTGTTTGCAACAATCTGGAGCAACAGCTGGACAGCCTCAAAATCGAAATGGGACTACCGACAGAAACACCGATCAACATTGATTTGACCGAGTTGAATCAATTGACCCAAAGCGACCAGCTTTCGGTCAACGGGGATTTGATTCAGCGAGCCGAAAAGCGTCTTTCTTCGGCGCTCGTGGAGCCCGATGAACTGGAATTGCTCAATGCAGGCGTGGTGTTGGTGGATCGAATTCTGGCAGCCAACCAGTTGCAGGACGAATTGGGACTTGATGCCCGGGACACAAGTAACGTCAGACGACTACGGGCCATATTGTTGATTGATGCCAGTCGCCTGACCGCCCGCGAAATATCTCAAGGACTTGACGCTGAAATCAACAGCGGCTCGCCCTCGCTGGCGGTGATTTTCCAGCGGTTGCTGGCGTTGGTCAACAACCTGATTGAGCTTTCGGATCGTCAATTCAAATATTCTGAGCTCTCCGACATTTCTCCGGGGCAATTGAAATCCTTGCAAGAACGTCAGCAATCGGCGGTGACCGCGTCAGCAGAGCTGCAGGCTCAGCTTCAGCAAATGATTCGGGACGAACAACTACAAGATTTGCCAGAGATCGTCCGACTTGCTTCGGAATTGCGAACCGAGGTAGAACGATTGGTTGGTGAATTGGATACACTGAACGGGATCTCTCAGAATGACCTCGCGCCGGGCGAAAGCCTACAACAAACTGAGGTATTGGTTCGCCGGTTACTGGAAGAAACGCAGGAAGTCTCTGGCAATCTGGGTGGCGGCCTGGAACCCATCGACATTGATGTCGATCCCGCCATGCTCACAGCCCTGGTTTTGCGTTTTGAATTAATGAACCAACGTGGCCAACTCGCCGATGTTTGGCGTGACATAAAGCTGCGCGCGGATGCTCTTCGGTCGATACTCGACATCAATGTGAGTCAGCAACTCAGTACTCGTTCCGTGGACAACACTCTGTCTGACTTTAACACCGACAGCAGCGCGACGAACTTACAACTTCAATTTGATGCACCGCTTAATCGTCGGGCAGAGCGGAATGCCTATCGGAACGCTTTGATCAACTACCAGGTTGGTCGTCGCGAACTGATGGAAGCGGAAGACTTGATCAAATTCGGGGTCCGCAACACACTGCGGAGCCTTGCACTGGATCGGGAACAGTATCTCATTTCCGTGGCTGGCGCGGCGCTGGCCTACGAGCGCGTGATCAGCACGTCATTGGAATTCCGGCTGGGCACCGGTGGTGTATCGGCGCGTGACTTTCTTGAGGCACAGCGAGCTTACATCGACGCACTCAGTGACGTTGCCAGCCGTCACATCGACTATATCGTAGATCGCACGCAGTTGTTTCTCGATTTGGAATTGCTGACCGTCAACGAACGTGGTTTTTGGGATCAACTGTACGACGAGCAATACCAGCCGCAACCCTATTTGGAAATGCCGCCGTGGGCTCTGCCGGTCTATGGAGATTTACCGTGCGTGCTTTACTCGCATGAAATTCGAAGCATGCTCGACGTACCGGCTGGCGTACCTGGTATTTTCAGTGCTCAGCCCAGTGGCGAATCGGAACCAACTGAACAGGAAGGTTCGGACTTGCAAAACGATTCCCGAACGTCTGACGGATTGAAACCGTCTCAGGCACCCCCCGTTCCGGAGCCTGACAACAAGGTTATCGAAACTCCGGTCACCCCCAAAAGCAAATTGCCGTGACGCCTGACAATAATCCCGCAGCTATTGCAGGCGACTGGAAACAAAGTAGTGACGTGCGACCAAAAGAAGTCCCACCAGAATACTGATTGGGATTTCGTCGAGAACTGAATACGCAATTCCAGTTTACGTCTTTCGTGAGCATTTTCGAGGTAATTCAGGTCGCGGTGAATCTCGGTGCCCTCGGAGTCAATCCACCCGGTTTGGCGTTTGGGTCAAGCCGCGACCGATTTCCGTTTCTTCAGTGAATTTTCGTTCTGTAGCCACTGAACGATCTTCTTCAATTCACTGTTCCACGATTTGCCGATTCGCTTTGCGCAGAACACCTCGAACAACAAATCAACCGTTTCTGCCATATCGAGTACGCTTTGGATCCGATCGATCGGTTCGCGGATTTCCAATCGATCTCCAAGCTGTGTGATTTTGGCAGCGTGAATTGAAAACTGTTCAGCTTGAATCGTCAGGTCGAACTGCTCGTCGTTGCGAATCAGCGTCAAACCGGCCTTGCGAGGAAGTTTGCCCATCCGGATAGCCATCGCGGCCTCGGGAAGTTTGACGGGGCATTCCGAGGAAATCGATTCCTTACCATATTCGGCGAGTGGGCAGTCGAGCATCAGAGAACGGGCGAACATCCCGCCGACTTCTGATGAATCCGAAAGCGGAATGGTGTCCGATCCCGTCTCCCATTTCCACCACAGCCACAACAAAAATTCGTTGCCCAGGTAGTCATCGTTGTCAGGCATTCCATTCCACCACGCGATCTCAGCCGCTCCCTCATGGGGAAGAAACAGGGATGGCGATGTATCGAACAGTTCCGCATTGGAATCGGTTGCATCTGCGTACTCGACCGCGAGTTTACCAGCGGTCACCCGGCTGAACTCAAGCCCAAATGCTCGCTCTAGCAATTCGAGGCAGGCGTCGTTTGTCTTCTCGCTCGTGCTTCCCAGGTAAACCGTTTCGGATGTCGCATCCCACAACACAGAAGTCTCATTCATCCGCTGGTAATTTCCCTTTTTCGCTTCTGCGGCGCAGCGTTCCTCGACGGAATCCTTGGCTTCCTGTCGCTGGGTTTTCGTAGGTCGACCGGCAGGATTCTCAGACATGAAACCAGCCAACTCCATTTGCAGCCAGGCTTTTTTGACCGGAGCCGGGATGCTACAGGAGTCAATCCGAATTCCAAAATGCAGGGCGTCGCCAATGACGTTTTTGGTCAATTCGAATTGGGTATCGAACAGATGATTGCCCGCAGTAAACCCGACGCTGGGTCGTTCATACAAGTTACCTTCCGTCGCACCAACTTGATGGTGGATAAGTTTTTCCAAATGTTCTTCGCCAAACTCGCCGGTGGGGTCCTGCGTGATTCGAAAACGCTCGAACGTGGTACTTCCTGCCAAAAATCCCATAGTTGTCCTGGTTGTCAAAATGCGAAAAACCGAACGATTTCGACGGGAAAATCACTCGGCAGCAAGGTCGGTATCGTATTTGTCGGTTCAGATTTCCATAAACTTGACCTCGGCAAGGAAGAAGCGCTATGGAATAGATGTCGCGAATCAACCAAATGCAAATCGCAGATGCCGTCGGCTGTTCATTGGTGGAAGGTGCGTGCTGCCGAAGCGGACTTCAGCGGAATATCAATCCAAATTTATTTTCAATTCCGCCGTTGCGCCGGGCTTGAGAGGAGTGAGACCTGCGATCGATTTCAAATTCGGTTTTGCGATACCAACCTTCACTTGGTAGGTCCCCGTACCATAAACCGGTGGTTTGAACCGGTTGGAATCTGCTCGCACCGTGTACAGAATCTCTCCCGTCGCTTCTTCAATGACTTGCACCACGGGCCGTTCGGCTTCAGCAAAAACCAATTCCGGCAATTGACCGATCGGCTGACGCCCATCGTTGTCCCGATAATTGATTGTGATCGGCCAACCGGAATATTGAGCCGAATCACCATCGTCGACGCTGGCAAATCGAGGCCAACATTCAAACGTGATTTGGCGATTTCGTTTGTCGAACCTTACGATCCCAAATCCGTCACCCCGTTGCCGTTCATCATTTCGATCTGGCGGGTTCGCATAAGCCATCATATGAATCTTGTTGCCCAGCCCATCTTCGTAATCTCCCGTCCATGGTAGCGGACTATCGGCGACCGGTTCGGGACCGGCTTTTTCGTCCTTGGGCCACCACCAGCGACCGTAGATCGTGTTGACAATCGCGGGACTGGTAAACCCGTAGGGACCATCTCGTTGCGTTTCGATTCCGTGTTTAACGACGACGGCCAAATGCTGATCACCACACAAATGCGGAGCCCAAGCTCGACGTATTTCGGCAAGTGCCTTGTTGCGGCCCGTTTGCGGCCAGGCGTTACTGTCCAAGTCCGCCAGTAACCGATTGTCTTCTTGACCGTGCAAATGCACGGCACCACAGAAAGCCGTTTGAGAAAGAACGCATTTCATGTCGGAGCCCGTCCAATCCTGGCTCCACTGATTCAGGAACTCCAATTGTCGATCACCCAGTAATTTGAGGCCCGGCAGGTCAACCGAAGCGCGATTGTATTTGGGATCATTGATATGGTCAGGACGGGGACCCATTTTGGGAATCTTGCCCTCGGGTCCACTTTTGAATTTACGATCTTCGAGGATGGCAAAGTTGATCCCGCCGACGGTGAGATCGGTGTAATAAACGCCAATCTCTCTTTCGATCGGCGTGGGGTCGTACGGATCCGGCAGATGCCAAGTCTGGCAACGCTGCACCATGTTGACGTATTTGGCCGGAAAAAAGAAACCGCCGCTGGGCCCCGCTGTCGTGGTCGCCTGTTTGCCATTTTCACCCCAAATGTTGGCCTGCCCGACATCGTGATCGTCCGGGATCGTGATGACAGGTCGGTCTTTGAGGACATCGCGAAACTGAATTCCAAACTCCAGCCAACCGTAAGTGTGTTCGGTGTGATGATAGGATTGGTCGCCGGCAAAAAACAGCAAATCCGGATCGAGTTTGATCAAGTTGTCGATCATTTGCGGTCGAGGGCCGGGCGTTCGGGAACTGTTGCAGGAGAGATTGCCAACCACGATCACATCTCTGTCGAGTGGGTCTTTGCGGATCAGACCTTGAAAGATTGCTTCTTCGCCGTGCCGAACACGGTATGCTACGTCCTGGGAGTTATCCCAGTTGTCGATGCGGAAGTGCGCACTCCAACCAAGCTCTATCACGTTCTGTTTGGCAACTTCTTTCCAAATACCGTCGTCCTGTTTGAACTCGAGACGAACTTCTTTCAGCTCGTCAGGCATCAAAGGAAACAATTGTGCCGACAGCTTCAGTGTCCCATGGTCGTGTGTGTACACGGCAAACGCGACCACCTGATCGCGTGGCACGTTGAGATCCATGGACCGGCGCTTGTTCGGTTTGACCTTCCACCACTGGCCGGTAGACATGGTTTCGAGGTTTTGAAATTTCGGACCAAAGACGGGTTCTTGCGCTTTCGTCAGTCCGATCTGCAGGATCAAAAATACATAGACAACCGTGACGACTTGTATCCTGCGCACAAAAAGAATTGAATCGATGTGCATGACCGTCCCCGACATTTCAATTGATGACTCAGAACAGGCATTGTGAAAAGATTCAGGCAGGGGGTCAAACGTCACGCGCCCGCAACGTCACTTTCCGCCGGCACGATCGATTGACGTTACCCTGAGCCTCAAGATACCGCTGGCTGATATTAATCAGAACCGTTGGCGGAAAAATGATCCAAGACAGTCGTCAGTCGATTCAGTTCGTCTTCCAACTTTTGGAGTTCGTCATCGGCACCCGACAGATCACCTTTTGCGCTTTTCTCTTCCAAAACCCAAGCGGCTTCATAGGCCAACTTCGCTGCGAAAGGAGTAACGGAGCCTTTAATCGAATGACTGGCACTATTGACTCGCCGGGCATCACCCGCATTCACCGCGTCTCGGGCAGAACTCATTAGTTGGGGAAGTTCCGATTTCAAGGCTCCGGCCAACTCGCCAAGCAAATCCGAGCTGCCGCCTACGTTTTCCAATGCCTCGTCAAAGTCCATTACTTCTCTGGGGGTCGAACCTTGCATGATTTCCTCGGTTTTTTCAGCAAAATGAAGGTCGTCGAGCCGTTCCGAACCTTGCTACGCCGAATGCTGAGGGTTGGTTCGTTAAATCGCCGGGCAAACTGGTAATTCGATGCCCAAACACACCAAATTATCGCCAATTCGCTAGTCCGCGGTCAAAAGAAACGTCTCGCCAAACTCAATTAGACGCATTTTTGCTTTCGAATCCAAGCCGTTGGAGGCCGTTGGGGAAACGAATCCCGTCAATTTTCCCCATCCGTCAGGGAGAAACTGGTCTTGATTCGCGTACGGATGTACGTCTACGATCTCTCGCGTACAACCGTACGTGGCAGAAACGAAATAAATACCTCAAAAATCGCGAACTTGCAGGAGGCATCAGATGGTTGACCGGCCGGCATTATCAAAAGGCGAGATGGAAGTTGCCCGGGCTCTTTGGGAAATCGGACCGGCCACGGTGCGTGAAGTCTTCGAATCCATTCCGGATTCACGGAAGATGGATTTTGCCACCGTGCAGACCTATTTGCGCCGACTCGAATCCAAAGGATACGCAAATTCCAAGTTGGACGGTCGCGTTCGGGTCTATTCAGCGCGAACGAAAGCCCGAACGGTCATTCGCGAAACCGTTGACGACCTCGTGGAGCGTTTGTTTGGTGGGGAAACCTTGCCCCTGGTTCGGCATCTGATCGAAGAGCGCCGCATCGATCAGGATGGCATCGCCGAGCTTCGCGATTTGATCGATCGACTTGAGGGGGAGGGAAGCAAATCATGAGCGATTGGTTCTCGCTATTGGTCACACAGTCATGGCAGGTCGCTTTATTGGCTTTATCGGTCTGGCTGGTTGCTCGCTTTTTTGCGAAAGACCGACCTCACCTGGCTCATGCTTTATGGCTGCTCGTGTTGCTCAAATGCCTGACTCCGCCAGTCGTCAGCAGCCCGGCAAGTCCGTTCAGTTGGCTGGCATCAAGCCGATTGCATGATCCACTGAGTACAAAAATAGAGCGAGCAGGTTTGACGAACGGAGCTGGCGGGATTGCTTTCAAGTCCTCGATCGATCCGATCATTGTGCATGTCCAGCCGGAAAATGACGCCTCTAGCAGCAGCGAAAATGATACTGACATTGCTACGATCAACCACGACGCGTGTCTGACAGATCACTCGGGCAGGAATCATCTAAGAGACTGGAAATCCACGGGCCTGTGGGTGTGGATCAGTGGCGCCATGCTCGGGTTAACCGTGGTTTCGATTCGCTACGTGTTGTTTCTTTGCTGGTTGCGGAATAGCTTGAAATTGGATGACCCTCGCATCAAGTGTTTGGTCGCACAGCTATCAAAAAGACTCGGCATACGTCGTCAAGTTCGGGTGCTGGTTTTGGAGAATCCCGTTGGTCCCGCGGTGCTGGGCTTGTTTCGCCCCACCGTGCTGTTACCAGCAGCCATTGTAAAAAACGAGCCCCTTGACGCCTTGCGGCCTTTGTTGGCCCACGAATTGATCCACATTCGGCGAGGTGATCTGTGGTGGGCGCTGGTGCAATCCCTCGCAATCAGCCTGTTCTGGTTTCACCCACTGGTCTGGTTGGCGGTGCGGATGGTGACACGTGAATCGGAACGAAGTTGTGATGAAGAAACGGTCGCCTCGCTGGGCTGCCGACCCGCTGTTTATGCCCGCCGATTATTGGGGGTCCTGGAACACAAACACCAGTTGCGTGTGGCGCCGGCGTTGCCGGGCGTGCGACCGGTGGATATTACGTCAGCTCGATTGGAGAGAGTTATGAGATTAGGCACTGGAAGTCACAGAAGAACGCCGGTTTGGGTTTGGTTGGTCCTGTTTATATGCGGCGTATTGGTCTTGCCAGGTGCGGCCGTGGTTATTGGCCAGCAAACGGCCGAGCGTCTACCACAAACTAGCGAACCTTTGAAAGCACAACCGCTTCCTCCCTTGGTTCCGCCACCTTCCGCCGAGTCTTGGAGTATCGAGACCCACGATGTTGGCGAGCTGCTCCAACAGCTCAAAAAATTGACTATTCAGGGTCAAACGCCAGAACAAAAACTGATTTCGATGTTGCCATGTCGGCACCCCGACGAGCTAGGAAACGGCTCAACGCCCGCCGGACGTCATGTCCAACTCTCGGACGAGTTCGGAGTTCATCATCTAGGAGACTCGGAACCAACAATCAAGATCGTACAAAACAAACTCTATGTTTTTGATACCAAGGAACAGCTTGAAGCCATATCAAAATTGCTTGGCACATTCGAGGAGTATGGATTTCAGCAGGTCATGGTCGAAGTCCAATTCCTTACCATGGCGCAGGATCAAATTCGTGGATTGGGAATCGAATGGTCGGTCGCTGAATCCACGTTAGGCAATTCCGTATCGTTGGCACTTGATGATGACAATTCGTGGGGACCTGTGCCGGCCAACAACGTTGACCGACTCATTTCGTCAACCATGGATCCGACCTCCAGCCCGACCGTCCGCGCCACTTCGTATGTGGAGAAAAGCACTCCCGTTCTGTATTCCATCCTTGACGCGTCAAAACTTCAACCGGTCATCAACAAGGCGCGGAGCCATCAAAAAACCAATGTCCTGACGGCTCCCAAAGTAATGCTGTTTAATGGACAGGAAGCCACAGTAAAAGATACATCCGTAAGGCCTTTTGTCGTGGGACTGGACCGGATCAAAGATCCTTCCGGAAAGCTGTCTGATCCGATCCAGCCTGTCATTCGAACCGTTGAGGTAGGAACCAGCATTCAGCTCAAGCCGACCCTCAAAAATGAAACCAGCGTTCAGCTTGATTGTCGCATGGTGTTATCGACGATCCGTGGCGTCGAAACTGCGGAGATTCCGACGTCCAGCGATCAAAAATCCTTGCGAATTCAGGTCCCCGAGGTTGCGACGACAAAGATCCGTTCCTCGATGGAGGTTCCCCTTGGTCAAACGCTGGTAATGAACAGCCTGCGGGAAATCCCCAATGGAAAAAACGAGACGTTGTTGGTGTTGGTAAAGTGCCATGTGGTTGACTCGGAAACACGGTCAGACTCATCACTTGACGCAACCGACGACCTGAAATCTACCGACGATGATCTCGAGTCGGACGATGCTCCGAACGAAGCGAGCGAAAAGCCGGAGACCATTCTGATGGTTCGATCGGGGGATACCAACGGGGGTGAGAATGCGGAAGGAGCCTTTCGAGCGATCGACATGTTGGGTTTCCAACTCCGAATTGGAGACAATGTTCAGTGTGATATCACAAAGGATGGCGCTGCGATTCGTGGCAATCAATTGACGATTCGAGGTGAAGGGAATGACAAATTTGACATTACCGGCGACGTTGGTGAAATCCAGATCGAGCAGGACGGGAAGTGTCAGGCTCGTTTCGTTGGCAATGTCATAGCCAATTTGGATGGTACGAATTTCGCCGCAGATCAACTCGCGATCGAAGGCCATGTTCAGTACAAAACTAACCAGCAAGGTTCCGTGATTCGTGGCAAAGGATTGAAGATTCGAAGTGAGGCGAATGAAGAATTTGGCATTGCCGGCGATGAGGGTGAAATTCAGATCAAGCAGAAAGGGGAATACCTGGTTCGGTTTACCGGCAATGTCAAAGCCTATTTGGAAGGTACTGAGTTCGCTGCCGATCAGATGCTGATTGACGGAATGTCAGTCCAGCTGGAGGGAACAGCCACCTTGCTTAGCGACGAATCGGAGATGGCAGCCGAGTTCATTCATATTAACCAAGATAATGGTATCGTTGAGTTAAAGGGCGCTGCCAAGCTGATTCGTCGCCCCCAGCCGGGAGAATGGACCCAAGCTCTGGCAGACTCGATTCAGTGGAATCCGGTCACAAACAGGATCGAGGCGGAGGGACTATCGAAATTGAAAGTGGATGAGGATCGCTAACCGGTGTTGCTCACCAATCTGAAAGCCGGAACAAGCAGAACGCCGGGAAGTAAGCAGTACACGCTTTATGAAAGGCAGCGGGCGAAGCTGCCTTTATTTCAATTGATTCTCAAATAAGAATGCTTCTTTCGCTTCATGATTGGGGAGACGGAAGATGTCGTAGTCGCCGTCACCGTCGTAATCGACCACCCGACCATTGTAAATGCCTTTATCGCTGATCTTCTGCACCTTCCAATTCCTGGCATCGCCTTCGTTGAGCAGCAACAACACATCCCCACGGTCGATTTCCAGGTTGATTGCCCGTGCCCAGTTGATACCGGTAAGTACATCGAGATCGCCATCCAGATCCATGTCATATACCTCAAGCGTATGGGCCGCCGGCAGGTCTTTCAGGATAATATGCTCCTTCCACTCACCCGATTCTGAATCACGCTCGTACCAGCAAACGGGATAGCCAGCACGCTCGGAATGTGACATTACGACATCATTTTGGCCGTCTTGGTTGATATCTTTAACGACGACTTTGGTGGCATTGCGAGACCAATCGCCCGTCTGATTATTCCACTTGGGATCGAGATTCTTTTCTTTCCACTCCCCCGTCATATCACCACCGGGATTGAAGAAGATGTAGCCACAGGTTGCGATATCAACATGTCCGTCTCCGTTGAGATCTCCGGCATCCATCCCTTCGTGAAGACCCGGACGCTTGAGGCGGGTGGCCAAAGTGAAACTACCGTCTTTGTTATGGCGGAAGACGGACAACGTCTCGGTATCGAACGTCAAGGCGGCCACGTCGACTAAGCCATCACCATTGAAATCCTTCAGGTTGACATCCTTGACAAAGGACGGCGTGCCCCCCACCTCGTGTGGAGTCCAATCCGGGTTTTCGTACCAGAAGATTTTGGCGGGCTCACCACTCGACTCCCATTCACCGGTGTGTTGAACAACGATCGGGTCGATGTCACCATCATTGTCCATGTCGGCCAATTCCATATCTCCCGTCGCCAACTGTTCACCATTGGGACCAGCATCGGCGATTTTGACAAGCTTCCATTCTCCGTTCGTCTTGCGTCCTTCGAAGTAAGCGATTCCACCTCCGTAAGCGTTATCCGTGTGGTAAAACCAGTCGGCAATTCCGTCGCCCGTCACGTCCGTTGGCATGTGGGCCCAAAAGTTTTTCAAACCACTGAGCACTTGGCGCTCGGAAAATGCGAGGACCCCCTTGGATTGATCTTCCTGATCCACCTGCTCGGCCGGTTGGCTGTCTTGCGCCGCCTCGGCAATGCGTTCCTGCGCCGGGGCCAAGGTGGACATCCCGCAAACCGCCAAACCACAACAGAGTCTGTAGAACAAACCATTCATGAGTACCACTCCGATTCAATTACGTGCTGAAACTTTGTGTTCAGTCCCTGTAGCACTCCCGGTGCCCGCGTCGCGATGCATCTGCCCTCGGAAGGCAGTTACCGATTACTTTTTGATACGATCGTTGCGCCAAAGGTGCAAATACTTGTAGTTATCCCATGCATGACCAACGATATCCAGATCGCCGTCATTGTCCATGTCGGCAAACTGAGCTCCCAAATGCATTTCTTTCCCACGGTCAATGACCTCGCTTTTGAAGTTGCCCTTCCCATCGTTGAAAAACAATTGGAGCTTCAGATCGGGTCCCTTGTGCTCGTTCGTCACAATGTCGATATCCCCATCCTCATCGACGTCGGCGACATCCAGGTTATTCATCGAATACTGGGTGGTCAGGACATTCTCCGACCATTTTTTTGATTTTGGATTGCTCGGCGCGGCAAGCCAAACCAGCCTGGCATCCGGTTCCTTGCCGGGGTATCGTTCTTGCGAGTAGGCGATATCTGGCCGACCGTCACCATTGAAATCGGCAATGCAGATTCGGTCAATCGGTTTTTCTGAATCGTGAATGATGTGCTTTGTGCCAGTATCAATTTGGTTGCCGGGATTCTCCCACCAGAACAACCGGCGCGGCTCTCCATCGACGACGTCCGCAGCCGACAGATCCAGGTCTCCGTCTCCATCGATATCCGCGACCCCAAATCCTTCGTCAGAAGAGTCAAATAATTTGGTCGCCTTCCATTTTGAAGTGGCGTTGGGGTTTTCCGGAATCTCAATCAGAAACAAACCCCCTCCCCCGGCGAGAATGATTTCCGGTTTCCCACCGGCAATTAAATCCGCGACGCGATACCCTTGTCCATTCACGTGCCCGGTCTCTTTGATTTGTGCGATTTCCCGGGATGTCCACTCTGTCGCCGCCAAATTGGTGGCTTCAAGCCAATAGACCTTGGGTAGCGAAGTCGCTATCACATCGGCAAACTCATCGCCATCCGCATCGATCAATAGCATACCGTCGGTGTTGAGGCCCAAATCCTGTCGCTTCCATTGGCCATCCAGTGACGCCCCGGGATTCAAATAGACGTAGCGGCCGGAAACGATGTCGTCGAAACCGTCGCCATTCATGTCGCCATGGTCAAGACCAAAGTATCGAAGCCACTCTGGCTCTGCCCAATCACCCCACTTTTGTCGTGAGTCATCAACCTCAATGTAATGCCACGGTTGAGCATGCACGGAGCTTGCCGTCATCCAGCAAGTCACAACCAGAGATAGACGAATTGCAAAAGCGTTGAGTCGAAGTTTTCTCATGATCGGTGATTCCGTTTTATGCACGCGAGTCTGCAAAACTAGTGGGTCAATTCGTGAGCAGTCGTGACGAAAGTGTTCGAACAACCCGAGAAATTTGGCTGCCCCATTGGTCCAATTCCGTTGAGTCGCCAATTTGAACCCTCACGGACCGGACTGCAGGACAACGCAATTGTAACCCCGGTTCGCCAACAAACGAGGTGTTGGCCGTTCAATTGAATTGTCGTTTCCTGGTGATCGCGTCCGCGTTGTAAACACATGCACTCCATGATCCGCCGTTGCGAACATCAAATCCGCTCGGCTGCGATGGCCGAACGCAGAGCCATCCAGGAACGTTTCGATACAGATCTTTCTATTGGTAATCGGTGTGCGTGGGTCGGATCACAAGTTCTTCGATGAGTGCCGTGCTGGGCAAATTCACCGCCGTCCACACGCATTCCGCGATATCGTCGGCTTGCAGCATTTTCGCTCGCAGTGCCTCCGAAGGAGGCTCGGGCCGTTGGTCCAGCAAACGCGTGTTGACTTCACCCGGGAAAATGCTCACGGCTCGCATTCCATTGAGGCGTTCTTCCGCGTTGAATGACTCCACCATGCCAGCGATTGCGAATTTGGAAGTGACGTAAGCTGCACCCGCCTTCGCCGTCGCGCGTCGGCCGGCCTCCGAGTTGATGGTAACGATCGTTCCTTTCCTCCTACGCAAATGCTCCATGCAATTCTTGATGCAATTGAACACCCCACCGATGTTGATCGACAGCAGCTCTTGAAAGTCATCCGCCGTGACCGATTGCCAGCTTCGTTGAGCAAGATTTACGCCGGCCGCATTGACCAGGGCGTCCAGACGGTCGAACCGATTCAATACTGTTTCCACCATGGCATGGACTGCGTCGTAGTCAGCAACATCACACGAACAAATCAGGTTCTCGTTTGGCAGTTGTTGAGCAGCGGCCTGAAGTGATTCCACGCGTCGTCCCACTAACGCAATGTTCCAACCTTCCTGTGAAAACCGTCTGGCCGTTGCGCATCCGATGCCACCTCCAGCACCGGTGATGATGATTGTTTTGGCGTCGCTTCCGCTCATGTTGGACCCGATTGTCGTTCCGGTTGAATGCCGCTTTGCCTGAGAATACCGGCTCCGTTCGCCTCGCTATCGGAACGGTAGCTCAATCCATTTTCCATTTTCATTTGCGCTTGCGGCGATTGCCTCGACAATGTGAGTAACATTCAAGCCCGTGCGGAAAGTAGGAAAAGCTGTGCCATCCGCCGTTTTTGGATCGTTGCCATCCCGAATAAATTGGAGAATATTATTCATCAGATTTCGAAATGCGTCCGCCCAGGCTTCATTGTGTCCTCCCGGCAGTTTTGCGTGATGGACAATGGTCGGGTCGAGCAAGTTTGGATCCTGCAAGATGATCTGATTGGGCAGATCCCGGTTTCCCACCCACAATTCTGCCGGACGTTCCTGTTGCCAACGCAACGAGCAGTTCTTGCCCGCAATCTCAAGCGTCAAATCATTTTTGTGACCGGCGTGCATCGCACCCGTGCTGAACAGACCTCGTGCCCCGTTCTCAAATTCGAACAAGATCATACCCAGATCTGGAACTTCAACCCGAAAATCCTCGACGCCGCCCCCCGGCAGAGGTTTTTTCCGGA
Organism: Pirellulaceae bacterium; assembly: GCA_942492215.1. GTDB lineage: Bacteria > Planctomycetota > Planctomycetia > Pirellulales > Pirellulaceae > Mariniblastus. The sequence continues at coordinate 11,836 of CALODY010000013.1, read as the reverse complement.
CCTCAATAAAGCGCGCCAGGTCCGCCAGGACCCGCACGATCCGTAGCCCGGTCACGTGTTGCGCAAGATCGTACCAGTGGGCTCCCGCGTCAGCGACCATCGCCAGCGGTCCCGCAGCGTCCGTTTCAATTCGCCAGTTGTAATCTGTCTCCCGCAGCAACCATTCCTGCCAATAGTGCCCCTGGACAAAATGTATGCTACCCGTTTTTCCAGCCGCAACCATCGCCCGCGCCTGCTGAAGCATGACGTTGTAACGAATGCTGAAAGTCACCGCGTTGACCACGCCGGCTGCTTCGGCTGCGGCTGTCATTTCCTTTGCTTGCGCGACATTTAATGCCATGGGTTTGTCAACGATCACGTGCTTGCCGGCCTGCGCTGCGGCGATCGCAATTTCCGCGTGGAGGGACGTTGGAGTTGCAATGTCGACGATATCGATTTCCGGATCGTTGACCAGTGATTCCCAATTCTCGTGAGCCTTTTCAATAAAATACTGCTGGGCGAGGGATTGGGTTTGTTCGTGCTCGTTGGTGGCAATCGCGTCCACCTCGGCAAAACCCAGCCGTCGGATCGCATCCAGGTGATGGGGCCCGATAAATCCGAAACCGACAATACCAACTTTGAGTTTCTTCATAACCGACGGAGTGCTGTGGTGGTGGAAGTTAACTGTTCTTTTCTGCTGCTTGGTTCATGTTATTCAATGGGACCATTCCCTGTACCGACCAACCGCCATCGGCATAGAACACCTGACCGGTCACGTAACCGGAGTCATCCGAGGCCAGGAAGAGCGCCGGCCCAACCATTTCATCAGGATCCGCGGTGCGCCCCAACGGGACAACCGAACCCCATGCGTCGCGGTAGTCGGGGTCATCGGCAAGATTTCGCGCAACGTTGATGGGACCGGGAGCGAACGTGTTGACTCGAATGCCATGCTCCGCCAATTCGATCGCCAACTGCCGGGTCATGCCATGGACTCCCGCCTTGCTGGTTGCGTAAGCCAACAAATTGCGAACCCCCAACGCAGCGCAGTTCGTCGAAACGTTGACAATACTGCCGCGAGTATTTGTTTCAACCATCCAGCGGGCGGCATTCAGGCTTGCAAAAAAGGTCCCTTTGAGATTGGTGTCCACCACCGAATCCCAATCGGCCTCGGTCGTTTCAAACAGCGGAGTCCAGCCTGTGTAACCGGCGTTGTTGATCAATACGTCGAGCCTGGGAAAATCAGCGCGGACGACCTGGAACATCTCCCTAATCGAATCGACATGGCGAAGATCCGCCTGCACCGCCAAAGCCTCCCGACCCAAATTTCGGACTTCGTTGGCTACCTCTTCGGCGCTGGCCTGGTCCGAGTTGTAGTGAACAATGACGTCGGCACACTCGCGGGCACATCCGAGAGCAAGACAGCGCCCAATGCCTTTGGAGGCGCCTGTGACCATCACCACTTTGTCCTGTAATCGCATCTCGTTGGTCTCTTGTTTCTATTCATCGGGTTGGAGAATTACTTTGACAGCCTTCTTGGCTTCAAAGAGATCAAAACCCTGTTTCCACTCGCTCAGCGGGAAGGTATGAGTCACAATGCTTGACGGTCGCAGCCCCTGATCCATCAGTCGCATCGCACGGCTCCAAGTTTCGCGGGTGTAGCCCACGGTTCCCTGGACGGTCAATTGTTTAAACGCCACCAGATCGAATGGCATTTCGATCTGGCGACCGAAATGTCCCACTTGGGTATACACCCCGAGCGGGCGCAGCGCTTGCAGGCATTGCGCGACGGCGGGACCGGCTCCGGAAACCTCAAAAGCCACATCGACGCCTTGGCCTTCGGTTGCATCGGCGATGATCTCCGGCACCGGATCGGACTGGGCATCGGCAACGCAAAAAGCGCCAAGTTCCTTCGCCATTTCCAATCGCGCCTTGTCAGCACTGGTTCCAACGACGATTGCTTTTGAACCGACGTGGACAAGCATTTGCAAGCAGAGTAAACCGATGGGGCCCGGGCCGGTAATCAGAGCGACATCACCGGCTCGCACCCTGGTGTTCTCCGTCACCGCAGCGACCGCAACGGCAAAAGGTTCGACCAGGGCACCCTCGACCGTCGGCGTGCTCTCTGAAAGTTCAAACAACTGATCGGGCCGGACCCTGGCGTAACGTGCAAAGGCACCGTTAACGCCGTGTCCCATGCCCCGTCGATTCGGGCAAAACATGATGTAGCCGTTTTGGCAGTATTCACACTCACCGCAGACGACAGCGACAGCCCCCAAAACGGCATACCGTGAATCCGGATGGGTGCTACCCTTTACCTCCGATCCCTCTTCGACGATCCGGCCTACGAATTCATGTCCAAGAATGACAGGTGGGAAGTTCCGAAATGAGTCATTGCGGACATGCAAATCGGTGCCGCAGATCCCACAGGAATCGACCTCGACCAGCACTTCATGAGCCGAGATTTGAGGGATATCGACCTCGGTCAACTCGACGTTGCCGGCACCCTTTGCTGTTTTGACAACCGCCTTCATGACATTCAGATTTTCTAAAGTTCGAGAATTTCCTTGGCTTTTGCGATAATGTTGGACGCCCTCAAGCCATACATGTCCATCAGTTCATCTCGCTGCCCAGACTGGCCGAAAACATCCATCACCCCCACACGTCGGACATGTTTCGGCAGATGTTCCGCCAAACACGTCGCCACTGCCTCTCCCAGGCCGCCGATAATGGAGTGCTCCTCGGCACACACCACGCCAACGACCTGTTCAGCCGCTGAGAGCAATGTTGCTTCATCAAACGGTTTGAGGCAAGGATAGTGCAGCACCGCTGCATCAACGCCCTGTTCCTGCAACGCATCAGCCGCTTTGAGTGTTTCAGTGACCATGATACCCGTGGACACCAACAGGATCTGGCTGCCTTCGCGCAGCACTTTGGCCTTGCCGATCTCGACTGGACTGTGGATTTCCTGGACGATCGGATACTGGTCACGCCCAAAACGAAGATAGCAAGGGCCATGCATCCGGGCTGCCGCATGGGTCGCCAACCGCGCTTCCTCATAATCCCCCGGAACGAACACCGTCAAGTTGGGACAGGCACGCGCCATGGCGATGTCTTCATTGCATTGATGCGAGGCACCGTCACCGCCGGTCGTAATCCCGCTATGCGTGGCACCGACCTTCACGTTCAAATTTGGATACGCGATCGAGTTTCTGAATTGGTCTGCCGCGCGGCCCGTGGCAAACATTCCGAACGTCGACGGAAACGGAAGAAAGCCTTCCAAAGCCAATCCGGCGGCGACAGATAGTTCGTTCTGTTCGGCTGTGCCACAGTTAAAGAATCGATCGGGATACCTGGCCTCAAAGTCGCAGGTGCTCGTCGCCTTGGCCACATCGGCATCCAGCACCACCAACTCCGGGATTTCTTCCGCCAACTCGATCAATGCTTGAGAATAACCGAGTTTTGTGTGTTTGAATTCTGTCATTTGAGTTCGGCCAAGGCCTGTTCACCTTGCTTCGGGGTCGGCGGAGTGCCGTGCCAAGAGGCGACATTCTCCATGAACGAAACGCCTTTGCCTTTGATGGTGTTCAAGAGGATCATGTGCGGCCTGCCCTTGGTCAGTTTGGCCTGGGTAATCGCCTCATCGATGGCAACAAAATCGTGACCATCAATTTCCTGTACATCCCATCCAAAGGCACGCCATTTTTGATCCAGTGGCTCCAGCGGCATGACCTGCTCTGTATCGCCGTCTGTCTGCAGACGATTGCGATCGGTAAAAGCGATCAGGTGATCTAACTTGTATTTGGAAGCAAACATCGCCGCTTCCCAGATTTGACCCTCCTGCTGCTCGCCGTCGCCGCAGAGACAAAAGACCCAATGTTGTTGGCTGCGAATCTTAGCCGCCAATGCTCGACCGCACGCCGTCGAAAGCCCCAAACCCAAGGTTCCCGTACTCGCCTCGATACCCGGTGTTTTGGGCGAATAGGGATGTCCTTGCAGGTGGGAGCCCGGTCGCCGGAATGTTGTCAAATCTTCGATCGGAAAATAGCCGCAACAGGCCAGTGTCGCGTAAATCACCGGAGAACAATGGCCTTTAGATTGCACGTACCGATCACGATCTTCCCAGTCCGGATTCTCTGGATCATGACGCATGACGTGAAAGTAGAGAGTCGCCAGCAAATCGGCTGCGCTGAGACTACCGCCCACATGCCCCGATTGTGCCTCGGTTACCATGCGGATAATCAATCGCCGGATTTCCGTAGCTCGTTGCTGAATCAGATTAATGTCCATCATTGTTCGCCGTATCGACACTTGATTGTGCTGCAATCGACTACCGATCGGATGTTAATTCCATGAAGAGAATTTCTCAGTAATGGTCCAATAACATTCTCCAACGATTTCGAAAGCTCGCGCAGTGGACGCGATAACAGGACATCACACTGGCGGCAGCATTTACCGACAATCCAAAGCGACTTAAGCTGGAACGGCTTTTTCCGTGCCAGTGAGTTCCACGAAATATGCTGGACAACAGGATAATTCGCAGCGCCGATTCTTAGGCTCTCAGTCTACTCGGAATTCGTGGCTCCTTTAAGCGCTCAAAGTGAGTGTTTCCGGTTTTTGAACCGTCCAGGAATCGATGGTGAGTGAACACTCACATTTCGAGTATCGAGTCACCATTGCAATGCGGCCGTCGACCGATTCGAATTACAGGTTCGAGAAATTGAAGAGTTTTCAATTCTTGCCGTCGGTGGAAATGGCTTTTTAAGAGTCGCTTTCCAGAGCGGGACTCCGCTGGGAATTGGGGTAAACAGAATCTGGATTTGCAGCTGACCAACCCGCCGCTGCAAGGGGTCGGCATGCAAACCGCGCTTTAGACAAAGGGTTTGAATGACCAAGCAATTCAAAACGCGTCTGGCCCGCGGTGAAAGACTGCTGGGCACGTTGGTCTCGCTTCCAACACCGGCGAGTGCAGAAATTCTTTCTGATGTGGGTTTCGACTGGCTGTTCATTGATGCCGAGCACGGCTCATTTGAAACAAACGAGTTGTTGGCAATCTTGCAAGCTGTCGGCGACAAGGTGGTGTGCCTGGTTCGAGTCTCGCATTCGGGTGAAGTGCCAATCAAGAAAGCACTCGACCTGGGAGCCGCCGGCGTGATCGTACCTCAGGTTAATTCGGCTCAGCAGGCGAAAGATGTCGTTCGGTATTCCAAGTATGCCCCGCTTGGAGCACGGGGTGTCGGACTCGGTCGCGCCCAAGGTTATGGAATGCGATTTCGAGAATACGTTGAGTCTGCAAACGACTCGACCGTCGTTGTCGTACAGGCCGAACACAAAGAGGCAGTTGACAACATGGAGGCGATCGTCCAGGTTCCTGGCATCGACGCGGTACTCGTTGGGCCCTACGACCTTTCTGCGAGTTACAACAAGTTGGGTCAGATCGACGATCCGGTCGTGGTTGCGGCAATTGATCGGGTGACATCCGTCTGCTGTGAGGCGGGCGTACCCCTTGGTTACTTCGGCGTTACGGCGTCCGACGTTCAGCGCTATGCGGACAAAGGCTATGCCTTGATCGCGGCGGGCGGTGATTCACTTTTTCTTGGACGAGCAGCGGCCGAAATGCTATCCGATTTGAAACGCCAACCTTGAGAAGACAACCGTGAGAAACAAGTCGTGCGACTCGATACCATCCTGGCCCAGATGTGTTAGACAGGCTAATTGAAATCTGCAAAACTCGAACTGAGCAAAGAATTGAAGCGATATCTTCGTTTACTCATTGGACGACGATTCGGATTCCTTCTCTTTTGCCACTTCCTTTTCCGGCTCGAGCAATTCCAGACCGAACTTTTTTCCTTTATCCACCGCCGGTACACCGACCGCCATCCACTCGGGTTCCGGCGCGTCTTTCAGGTAATGATCAAAAAATTGTTGCATGCGGACCGCGAAGTCGCGACGGTTGGCATCACCCATGACCCAGTGCGGGTTGCCATTGTAGTTCAGCAACCAGGCTGGTTTTTCCAGGCGTCGCAACGCAACAAACAACTCAATCCCCTGGTACCAGGGAACGGCTCCGTCTTTGTCGTTGTGCAGAATCAACAGCGGAGTGTTAATTTTGTCTGCGAAGAATACAGGTGAATTCGCGATGTATTTTTCGCGCGCCGACCAGAGGTCTTCACCAATCCGGCTTTGCGTGCGTTCGTATTGAAACATCCGGCTCATACCGCTGCTCCAGCGGATTCCCCCGTAGGCACTGGTCATGTTACTGACGGGAGCACCCGATTCGGCACAGGCAAACATGTTGGTGCGCGTCACCAAGTAAGCCGTTTGGTATCCACCCCAGCTATGCCCTTGCATGCCAATTCGTGTCTCGTCCACAAACCCCTGTTCGATCAGGTTTTGAACACCCGGGACGACGGAGTCAAAGGCACTGGGCCCCGGTTCACCCGTCCGGTAGGGAATATCGGGAACAAACAGCAGATAACCGCGGCTCACATAAAAGCTGTGATTGATGATCGAACGACCGGCGGCAGGTGTGTAGTAACTATGCAAATTGTCCGAGTTACGTTCATAGAAATAGACCATCAGCGGGTATTTCTTTTCCGCGTCAAATCCGTCTGGCTTGTAGAGCAGACCGTCCAGCTCTTCGCCCGTAGCCGAATCCCAACGGACCAGCTCGGCCGTTCCCCAGCGGTATTCTTCCTGCTGCGGATTGATGTCGCTGATGCGCGTGATCTTTTTGAATTCCGTCGTGCTGGCCCAGATATCCGGACAACGAATAAACGAACTGCGTGTAAAAATCACGTCGTTACTGGTTTTGGCTTTGCTCAGTCCTCCTAATCTTTCATCCAACATGATCAGCGAATGCAACGATTCTGTCGGTGAGTTGTCGGCAACCTCCCCTTCGGAATCAGAATCGAGTCGGACTCCGAATCGACCGTTGACAGTCGGTAGAAACCACTCGCTTTGGTCGTCTCATTGAACGCCGTCAACATCATCGGTTCGGCGGGGTCGATAGCGCGTTGTTCCCGATCCAGTTGTCGATAGCGGAATCGAATCGAAGCTTGACGACCTTGACCCTCGGTCAGGCAGACCGGTTCTTCCTTTCCACTGGGATCAAGCTGCCAGATGTCATACCGGTCATAGATCAAAAACGCCCGGTCATCTTTCAACCAGCCCGCCGAGCCATACGCACGAGGTAGCGAAGGCGTATCGTGCAATTCGTCCTGCAACGGAAACTCAATGCCTTGGCTGATCTCGATCGGTTCGCGCTCGGCAGTTTCACTTGACGATTTGCCGGACTTTAGGGGTGCTGTTGGCATTGCAAACCACTTTTGCTGTTCGGCATCCCACCAAGTCATGTATTTACCCTCCGGTGACATGCGCGGATTGGCGCGGCTGTTTTCCAGAACCTTCTCCCGCTGACCCGTTTTCAAGTTGACCAGGTAGGAATCCTGGAATCCCTGGACATCCCACGACAACGATTTGCGATACGGCAAGTTCGTCGATGCGACGGCGAGGTCCGACTTGGAGCGGTGATCGATGACAATTGTGGGAATCTCGCGGGTCGCCAATTGAGTGATCTTCCTGGATCGAAGATCGTAGACCGCACGATAGTCACGTCGCCGCTCCATTTCGGCTTGCAGTAGTTGTTGCGGCTGAAGTAAAGGGTCTTGCCAGTGCCAGAGATCCAATTTGGCTTTCGGTTCTTTTCTTCCTCAGGTTCATCGGGTTTTTGTTTGCCCGATTCCCGCTCGGCTTTTTTCTCAGCTTCCTGGCGTTCCTTCATCACGGATTCCGGAACCGGGGCCGTCGCAAAAAACAGGCGACGGTCATCATCGGAAAACCGAATCGTGGCATTCGCCGAAATCCACCAATCCGCAGGGATTGCCGGCGATGACTCGTCAGCGATCTTGGTTGCCAACGGCGCGCCTTGACGCCAATGATAAAGCGACCAGCCGGGCGTTTCGGCATCATAGTCGTCCTTGTTTGTCAAGAATGCGAGCCGAGATCCGTTTTCGTTAAACGCGAGGTTATCGTACCTGCCGGTCCCCGAGGCAACATGGAATCGTTTTTGTTTCTCCAGGTCAAAAACATAGAGTCCGTCAACTAAGGCTCCGATTCCGGTTTGCGATTCTTCTCGTTTTCCGGTTTGCCTGCACTCGATTCAGCCGCTGGAGTTTTCGCCGGTCTGGTTTCCGCAGGTTCGACCGAAGTAGCGAACGCCAATGCGAATCCGTGTTTGGAGAATTGGTAGTCGACCACATCCGGAAAACGGCGTTCAATGCCTGTTTCCAAATCGCGTAACACGAGAGTCGATCCAGTCGGTTTATCCTTTTTCTTTTTCTTGTCGTCGTCTCCCGTCGCTGTCGTCTGTTTTGATGGCGAATGAGCCGATTCCGTTTTCGGTTCCTTTTCCGACGTCGTTTCCTTTTTGGGAGCCGTTTCCGTTGGGAGTGCCTCGCGTTTTTTCAGCTTGAGTTTCTTTTCCGGCAAACGTAGTCCCTGCGAAGTGACTTCGTACGTTTCACCGGTGGCGGCCTTCCCAGCCTTGGCAGATGCGGATTCGACTGGTTTTTCGACTTGGTAAGCCAACCAGCGGCCATTTTTCTCCGGCAGTGCGAACGAAGTGACCCGGGGAGCGATGAACTGATCACCCGTTTTTAACTCAAGGATCTCCAAATGAAGCCGCTGGGCATTTGTTCCGGTTTGGCTTTTTCCTTTTTGAGTTTCTTGACGATCTCGGGATCAGGATCAATACGATAGATCGCAAACCGATTGTCAAAACTGAACTGTGGTCCCTTGCCCCGCAGGATCGAGAACTGTTTCCCCGAACTGATGTTTCTGACGATCACGGTTGTATCGCCATCTACTTTGCCGCTGATGATTGAGTACAGTACCCAGTCGCCGTCGGGTGACAATGTCTGACCGCTGATCGTATTCCAGCGATCATAATCAGAATGGTCTAATGGGCGTTTGATCGGACCATCATCCGCTACCAAAACGCCAGTCAAGGTCAAGACCACAGCGGTTCTCATCAATAAACCGCAGAACAACGGAGCAAGGGTCGACTTCAAGTTCGTAATATTCATGTTCTCGATTTGGATAGCTAACGATTCCGGCTAAATAGTTCAGGTTAGTTGGAACATCGTGAAAGGGAAATCCGGTGGGCCAGCAGTTCTCGAAATGGTAGTGTTTCATCACGCCCTGCCATTGCAAACTGAAATAACCCGGTGATCCGACCGACCCCGATATCGAGACGGCGGAAAACCGAAACCTGTTGGCTCATTCATGGGAGCGACGACTGAGCGGAAAGCCCGCTCGATTGCGCATTCACACCAATCGAATCGGGAAAGATTTCTGATTTGGCCGAATCGGCGGGCAGCCACGGAAAGATTTTACAAGTTTTTCCACGCGAACTGCCAATCCGCCCGGCGTTTCGTTATTATTAATCCGTTGTTTTTACCTCTACGAGATCAAAGATGTTCGAATTGAAACTGAAAGGTGTGGACGGAAATACTCACCGTATCCAAGCTTCGGGGCGGATTACCCAGCATGCGATCGCTGTAAACGGCAATGCATTCGTTGATACCCTTGGCGATGATGCGTATTCCAAAAAAGTGATTCTCGGATTCGAAGATGTCGAACATGTTGATTCAAGTGGGGTTGGCTGGTTGCTGTCGAGTAACCGGCAGTTCGGAAAAGAAGGTGGGAAAATGGTCCTGTACGCGCTGCCGCCCTCCGTCAAAAACGTATTTGGGATGCTGAACCTGGACCGGGTAATATCGCTGGCAGCCAACGAACATGACGCGACGACGAAGCTGGAATTGAAAGGTGCCGAAGAATGAGTGGACAGACCTTACCCGATGAGCCGGTCGAATTTCACGCGACTGACCTCGTGCACATGCAGGCTGAGGAGGCAATTGTAGAGGTGGTCAGGCATGCCGTGGATATGAACGCCAGTGACCTGTTCCTGCTCTCCAATCCGAATTCTGCAACGATCTCCGCGCGCGTCAATGGAAATTTGACAGAGATGGCCATGGTCCCGGGAGACATGGGACGGCAGATGTTGGGATACGTCAAAGCTCAATCCGGCATGGATATCGCTGAACACCGTCGTCCCCAGGATGGTCGCTGGGTCATTCAAATTGACGATGACCGGATTGACATGCGACTTAATTCAATCAGTACATTGAACGGCGAAGACTTGGCCATTCGCATTGCCGACGGCAAGCACGGACGAGCTCAACTGGACCAATTGGGCATGAGTAATTCTCAAATGGCCCAATTCAAATCGATGCTCGGAACACCCGCCGGACTACTTTGGTGACGGGACCAACAGGTACTGGGAAAACAACAACGCTGTGGCACGCCCTCAAGTACCTGTCCGATGGCACTCGAAAAATCAACACGATTGAAGACCCTGTTGAATCCATTTTGCCAGGCGTCCGCCAGTCGCAAGTCGGCTTTGAACATCGGTTTGGGATTTGCTGAGCTCCTGCGTAGCATTTTGCGACAGGCCCCGATGTCATTATGGTCGGTGAAATCCGCGACGAAGAGACAGCGCAAACCGCGATCCGTGCTGCCAACAGTGGGGCTGCTTGTGCTGGCAACGATGCATGCCCCGATTGCCTCCAGCGCCGATTCAAAGCCTGCTGGCATTGGGCACCAAGCCTTTCTTCCTGGCCAACTGCTTATTGGGAGTCGTTGCCCAGCAGTTGGTGCGAGTTCTATGTCCCAACTGCCGGTTGGAAATCGATATTTCGGATTCGCCGGAGACGTTTGAAGAAATTCGCCACCTGCTGCAAGCCAGCGAGGGCCAAAAAATCTTCGGCCCCGCTTCCGGTTGCGAAAAATGTTTCAATCAAGGATTTGTTGGTCGAACGGGTCTTTTCGAGGTGCTGACGATCAACTCTGGAAATTGCAAATTGATCGCTGCCAATACTCCCACCACAGAAATCCATCGGGCAGCGGTTGCCAGCGGCATGGTCGAAATAAGCAAATCCCGCATTGTTAAAAATGGCTCAAGGCATTACCAGCATGGAAGAGGTCTTGCGGCAGATATCAGCCGAGGATTTGGGACTGCCGGATTAGAGCATTTTGAATATTCTTGTTCACCAAATTGTGAGCGGCAAACCACTAGCCGCCGGTTTTGCCCCAAAACACTGGCGGCTTGCCGCTCACAACATGCATACCAATTTTTGAAACGCGCCAGCTTTGAATATCGAGTGCCGAACAAGAATTTCGACGTTTAGTTACCGAGTGGCGACTACACGCCCCAATAAAAAAACACGCCGCCGAAGCGACGGAATTGGCTGGTAAACCTGAGCTGGATCGGCCGGATATTCAGCGGCGTTTGAGCAGTTTGAGATTAACCTCCGCCGCCTTGGCCACCGCGACGACCGGCACCGCTTCGTCCGCCCGCCCCACCTTGACCGCCAGCTCCGCCTCGACCACCGCCGCCGCCACCTTGTCCGCCGCGGCCACCGCGGCGAGCACCACCTCGACTTCCGTCGCCGCCTCGGCCACCCATGCGCGTAGCCATGGTTTCGAGTTCAGCCTGGTCAAGGTATTCATCGCCGTTGGAATCAACGCGGTCAAACATGGTTTTGCAGCCGTGCTCGGGCATCTCGGACTTGTTGATTCTGCCATCTTCATCTTTGTCGTATCCCAGCATTCGTTCGATCATCGCCTGTCCAACGCCGCCGCCGGCACCTCCTGCACCGCCACCACGACCACCCCCACGGGGAGGGAACCGCCTTCTCCACCTCGGGGACCCGGGGACCTCGAGGGCCTCCCATCGCGGCAAAATCGGGCCGAAATTTCTACTTCCGTAAGTTTTCCATCGCCATTCTTGTCCAGTGCC
>CALODY010000012.1:0-91178 GCA_942492215.1 Pirellulaceae bacterium | reverse complement strand
ATCAAAAGGGAGCATCTAATCCCAATCGTATCACGGATCGTATCACCGATCGTATCACGAAAAAACGGCGAGAATTCGTATCACCGAATCTCGCCGTAAGTGCTTGTCGAATATGGACTTAAAAGTCGGGCTGACTGGATTTGAACCAGCGACCTCTACACCCCCAGTGTAGCGCGCTACCAGACTACGCTACAGCCCGATTTGTCCGACCAGTTTAGGATAGCTTGGCCGATTTTTCAACCGACTTTTCATCGTGAAATGAGACGGGAACGGTTGCCGTCTGCCCCAAATTCAAATTCATGCCAACTATCTGCTAATATGCTCTGACATTTTTCCAGTCAAATCGTTCGGCAAAAAAATAATCATGCCTGATTGCAGTCAAATTCAGCATTTCGGAGATCGGATTTCCGCCTGCACTCAGGCCAAAATGACCCCCCTGGTCGTGGGCTTGGACCCGAGATTCAATCAACTGCCGACAGACCTCGTCGGCGCCAGCGGTTCATTGTCGCTGCAGGAAAAGGCCATCGTCTTCAAGAAATTCTGTTGCCAGATCATCGATGTCGTCGGGACGCTCGTTCCCGCCGTCAAACCCCAAGCTGCGTTCTTCGAACAGCTGGGGCCCCATGGAATGGTGGCTTTGGGAGAAGTCATTGATCACGCCAAAACTGCCGGCTTGTTGGTCATCATGGATGCCAAACGGGGTGACATCGGGTCGACCGCGCAAGCCTACGCGGCGGCTTATCTGGGACCAAAACCGCACAGTCCCTGGGGTTGCGACGCGTTGACCGTTAATCCCTACCTCGGTGATGATAGTCTTGAACCATTCGTGAATGCCTCTGAAAGAAACGGCGGAGGGATTTTTGTCCTTGCCAAGACGTCCAACCCGGGTAGCAAAACGTTGCAGGAAAGACTGATTGACGGGAAACCGGTTTACTCCATCGTCGCCGATCATATTCAGTCGTTGGCGGAACAGACGCAAGGCGACAGCGGCTACGGAGTCGTCGGGGCGGTTGTCGGGGCGACTTACCCGGAACAACTGGCCGAACTTCGCCAGCAAATGCCCCATACGCCTTTACTGATTCCGGGTCTCGGTGCTCAGGGAGGTACCGCCAAAGATGTCGCCGGTGGATTCGACGAAAACGGATTGGGTGCTGTGGTCAATAGTTCGCGGGCGATCATTTTTGCCTACAACCGACCCGAGTTTGAAGCGGCCAGGTCATGGCAAGCGGCCGTCGAACAAGCGACGTTGCAGACGATAGAACAACTTGCCGCGGAAACGAACGCGGGAAGGCTGAGAAAGCAGTGATCACAACCCGGTAGATACGATCTACGGGGTTCCTCCGACGGCGTAGCAGTTCGTGCCCATTAGTTTTCTGCAAACTGATCGAAACGGCGGTTCAATTCACCCGCGTCCGGCACGCCTTTCATGAATAGGGCGCGATACTTTAGCGTCAGCTCTCCTCCGTTCTTAATCGTATAGGCCCCTGTCCCTTTTTCCTGGCCCTTAAAATAATGCAGACCAAACGGATTGGCGGCGACCAGACCGTATTCCCGCGCGTGCCAAGTTGTGGGGTGGCGCAGATTGGAGGGATGGTCAAAAATCGCAATGCTCATTGGCGTACCGTCGATCGGACCACCGTACATCACCCATTTCGCGGACTTTCCCCAAATGGTTTTTCCGGTTTCGCCGTTACTGTTGTACGCTTGGCCAAAAACTTTTTCGACACCGTCTTTTGGGTCCGCGCTCAACCTGAGGTCGGGGTGGGTCCGTAGCGCGAAGGTGCCTTCTTTCGTATCGTCAAAGGTTACGTCGCCGTGAGTTGCCTGGATCGTGATCTCGGCGTCGATCCAGCGACTGTCCTCGTCAGAACCAAAACGATAGATCGTTAGATCGCTAAACACGGTTTCTCCTGTGCCTCGGCGCACCCAAATGGAATTTGTCCGGAACGCTGGTCCGCTCAGGGTTTCAAAATCGGTCGCCAATGTTTTGGTGGTTCCTCCTTTTTCACTCCAAAAGTCGATGCCGTTAATTTCGTGGGAAAACCACAACGACTTGTGATGGGGATGATCGTGTGCCTCACCCTTCACGTCGTCTTTCATCGGCCAGCTCCGGGTCATGCTGACCTGGCCGGGGCCGTAGATCGGGTAAAAAATTGGTTTGGCGTATTTTTCGTGATAGATCAGCTCGGTAAAGACTTCATCGCCAACCTTGACGGTGACTCGTTGGTCATGGAGATCGAAACGGATTTTCGGTGGCTCAGAATTTTGCAGTTGCGCTGATACGACAGCTGTCATTGAAAGGACCGTTAGGATGGCGGGAAGGAATTGAACTGCGGAATGTCGGCTTGGGTTCATTGGTCAGCTTTCAGACGTTCTTAATTTCATCTCTGGTCAATTGTAAACATTGGGAATTTTATCTGATTCTACTCTTCATCATCGATACGTGGATCACTGCGATAGCGGACTTGATGGGCAATGCTGCTGCCCCGTTTAACCGCAGCATTGCCGAAACGGTCGCGAATAGAATCGGCAGCGGCATCAACTCGATTGGCCTTTATTTTTTCTACTTGATCAAACAAGTCCTGCTGCTTTTTTTCGTTTCGAGTCAAGTTGCTGACGCCCATGCCAAGCAAACGAACCGGGCGCTGATTGTCCTGACGAGCGCGCTGCAACAGGCCCTTGGCCGCCCGCCAAAGCGTGTCGGTGGTCTGTGTCGGCGCGGCGAGCGTGACTGCGCGTGTGATCGTATCGAAATTTGCATACCTCAGCTTCATCTGTACCGTCTTTCCATAAATACCATGTCGTCTCAAGCGGCGGGCCACCTGGTCCGTCAACTCCAACAACCAGGCTTCGAGGGCTCGGTCATCATGAATATCGGACGAGAATGTCGTTTCGTGAGAAACTGTTTTGGCGATCCGGTCTGGGACGACACTTCGTGTATCCAATCCGCGCGCGAGTCTCCAAAAATGCTCACTGTTGATTCCAAAGGCATTTTTGAGTGTGGACATTGAAAGCTGACGCAACTGACCGATCGTGGTTACGCCAAAGGTTTTGAATTTCGACGCCGTTTTTGGGCCGATGCCCCAGACGCGGGATATTTCCAGCGGATCCAGAAACTCATGAATGTGGTTCGGGTCAACGACGACCAATCCATCGGGCTTTTCCAGGTCACTGGCGACTTTGGCCAAGTACTTGTTCGGTGCGACGCCGGCCGAAGCGTTGATGCCGATTTCCGACTTGATCAGGGCCTTGATCTGCCGGGCGATGGATGGCCCGTCTCCAAACAGTTTCTCGGAGCCACCCACATCAAGAAAGGCTTCGTCAAGCGCCAACGGTTCGACGAGTGACGTAAATCGAAAGAAAATCTCGCGGATCTGTTTCGAAGCCTGGGCATAGAGTTCCATTCGTGGCTTGATGAACACCGCACTGGGACACAGACGGATTGCCTGCGATGCGGGCATGGCGCTATGAATGCCGAATTTGCGGGCTTCGTAACTGGCGGCGGAAATCACACCGCGGCCGTGAGGAGAACCACCGACAACGACCGGTTTGCCGGCAAGTTCCGGGCGGTCTCGCAATTCGATCGACGCGTAAAACGCGTCCATGTCGACATGCAGAATCATGTAAACGGTTGAGGGGTTCTGGTCTTGTTTTGGGCATCATCCTGGAATTTCGAGTCCCGGTATTCTTTCACAAAAGCAGCCCGCCGTGAGCGTGGAAGCGGAAAAAGGGCGCGGATTTCGAAAGATGAGTCAAAGCCCGATTTGTCCGCGGCATTGGTCACAACGAGCCAAGACGGTGTTACTGCCGAGAATTTGGGGTTGGCATCGTGTGGCAGAGCAAGCTTTCCCGATTTGTTGCCGCTGGAAGCCGACACTGCTCGCCACCACAGGAAACGCCGCGAGGAAGCCGAGATCGCGGTGAAAACAAGGTTCCCGGGAGGTCTTCCACGGAACGTGCTTCGCGGTGTCGAGGAATTCCGGATCTGCGTGTGGATTTTAAAAGTTGCTGCTCAGCGAAACGAGACGGAAGGATAGCCAAGATGGAATGGGTGGAAGGGATATGCAGAAGACTGAACGTTCAACGCAAAATATTGGCGTTTTGATTTTCAGGTCGCCGACGCGCCGCCCTTTGAGTTCGGCTGATGTTGCGGTACAGCTGTACCGTTTCAGTCTTGCTGTTCACGATGGGTGGGCCGACGCGCACCCAGTTCCCGTTTTCCAAAACGTGCCGACGCACGACGCGCTGGTGCTGGTTGATGATATTAAAGGAAACGTTTTCCTCAAGAAAGCTGATGGTTTGTGGGTCGGGAAGAATCAAGTAGTCAACTCTTGAATCGGCCATGTATAGTAGCCGATTGAGTTTTTCGGTCTTGTCTCCGCCCTCCAATTCATTCCAGTTCGCGTCCGCAACGATTCCCGAGAAGACACCATTTTTGATCAACTGCACTTTGTCCAGAAATATCCGGCGTCCTCGGATCTGTGCCTCCGTTATATCAAATCGTAACGCGGATCCGAGGCTGGAGGAATTCAAATAGTACATGTGGGTGCTGCCATAGTTGACATGCCGCAGCCGCTCTCTTTTAGCGTCGTTGACGATTGTTTGAATCGTCTGTTTGTGGGCCACCATCGAATTGTATGGTCCCGGCAAATGTTTGTCCCAACCCTCGATGCCGACAGACGCGAGACACAAAACGGACGCGCAGATGGCCGCGATGAACAAAGGTCGATGCGAAAGGAATCGCTGGTTTTCGGCGATTGGATTTAACATCAGCAGCAGTATTCCGACAATGGCGGGCATGCATACAAACTGATTCAGGCCGGCGCCTCGGAACACCAGCATTGATAGTGGAGCGGCGGCCAACCATACCAATCGCCAGTCGATATGACGAGCGGAGTGAACCGTCAAATCTCGCGCCGTAGCCAACAGGCTGTGCCCGCGATTCCAATTGGCCAGCAAAAGCAAGAGGTTGATGCATCCAATCCAGATCAGAAACTGGCTGCCGATATGCCGGAAGGCAAACTTGATATGTGCGACCGATTCGTTCAGCGGAAGCTTCGCATTCGCGTCTGTATTCCAGACAAAATAGTAATAGTGCAGTTTGCCAAACTGGAGTAAATAGAACCAAAGCGAACCGGCAGCGGCCGTTGCAAAGGCAATGGCCAGTCCCTCGACAAGTACCTGGCGATTTTTGCGCACCATCAGATCGAGAAGTGTAACCGGACCCAGCCCAAGTACCAGGTAGACGGGGGCTGTTGCACGAAACAGGCAAGTGACCGCAATCGCCAGACCGACAAAAAAGAAGTGCAGTCTCCGACCGGTCGCGGTGGCGATCAAATACCACACGCAAGAAATCGAAAACGTCAGATACAGGCTGAGATCCATCCGGAAATCGGACATGCCGCCGTTGTTGCGGTACAGACAGGTCGTCATCGCAAACGGTACCAGCAGCAGCAACGCAGGCAACGGTTTGACTGACTTGATTTTGCAAAAGTAAACCAGTGCCGACATCATCAGCACACCCAATTCTACCGTTTGGATCCAGACGCCAATGTTACGACTCGGTTCAATAATCAGCCCCAACAACGACGCAATCAAAAACGGCATGTAAACCGTCGTGCCGGAATCAAACGCGTGGTAAGTCGCCGCTGCCCAACCTTCCTGCTGCCCTGTCAACATGACCGCATGCAGTTGGTCGTAGTACCCCAGCGAATCAAAAAACGGTTGATAGTGCGTGTAAAAGAGGTCCTGAATCGCGCAAAAGTAAACACCCATTCCAAGGCAAAACAGGACAACGATCACGCTCGCAAATCTCAAATCGCCACCACGATGGGCGACGTCGTGGCATCGGTCTGATTCGAATGCCTGTGCGTTCAGTAAGCTGCCTGGATCTAACATGATCATCCAAAATTCGGAAAATTTTTCGTCGGCATGTTAAAGAGGGGGCTGCAGCCAATCAACGTCAACCTGTTGGCTTGCGCCTACAAAGTTAGGTGGACTTTCCCACAGCAGCTGAACGGACGAGAATTCGGAGGAAATTCTTGAAAAACCCGCCTGGAAATTGAGAAATCTAACTTGTGTCGACGAATAAGACGGATTTGATTTTGCTAGCAAATCCTTTTCCGCGTAGGGTTACTCCGCGGTGGGTAGGGTCATTGCCCTTCTGGCTGCGCACACCAAATCAGGTAACGATTATCACCCGCATCGGTTTCCGCTGAGACGATTTCGGTTTCGGATTTTGAGTTTTTGTTGAATTGGACGAATTGAATCGGCGAGTCGTGCATTTTTTCAAGCTCGAGCAGTTTGCGTTCGGCAGTCGCGGATGCGCCGCTTTGATTCGTTTGAATATTCCGTTGGTCAACGCGAATACTGGTGTTCCAGATTGTCAAGCGCCCGTTTGCCGCACCGGTAACAATTCGGTTGCCGTCCCAGGCAATGTCGCCGTCAATCAATGCTTGCCCGTCCTCGGGGCGGATGATAACCGATTGCCAACGATTGAAGGCGTTCAATCGACAAACACGAGCCAACCCTTCGTTTGCATGGACGGCCAGGAGGGCGGTGCCATCCCCGGAAAAAGCGACGGTAGAAACTGCTTGAGCCATCGACGGAAGGGTGGCTGTTTTTTGAAAGTCGATTTGATTGGCTTGAGTTTCCCAAATCTCGACGGCTCCTGTCGTTTGGCCGACGGCGATTTTGCTCGAATTGGAAGACCAGGCGAGCGATGATGTTCCGGATAGCTCAGTCGTGATGCGAGCGAATTCGCTCCGCCGCTTCAAATCCACGAGCAGGATACGACCGGGATCATCTTCCGGAACCAGTGCAATCGTTTTTTCATCGGGGCTGAGTCGGCAATGCCGATAGTTTCCTTCAAATACACCGTCCGGTCGGATTCCATTTTCCCGGACTCGCCAAAATCGCAATTTGCCACTGTCAAGTGTCAGCACGGTGTCGGAGGCGACGGCGCAATATTCGATTTTGGGTTTGGCAAACACCCGCAATGGCCCCGACGCAAGGTCCTTTCGAAACGAAATGGAGTTCCAATTTGGCCGCACTGGGTTCACGGCGTTTCGAACCGTCGATTGCAGAATCAATGAACCGTCAGAAAACTGTTTTATGTTTCGCACATTGCGGAACCGTTCCCGGTTTTCGGAGTTCAAGCCAAAGTCAATTTCCGCCAGTTCTGCCGAATCAACTTCGTATCGGAACGTCCGAGAATCGCCCGAGATTTCTTTTACAACAAGCAATTGTTTCGCAATTCCGTCGCAAAAACTGGCGACCTTCGCGTCTTCAAATGCTTTCAATTCGGTTTGAGACCGCAGGTCGTATAAGATGATTCCCGAATCATCTTTCGCATCAGCCGTGGCTCGAATCAACAACAGAATTTGACCATCGAAGACAGCGCCGTCCAGGATGTTCGGTTCGTTGTTGTTGTACGAAAGCTGAGGCACAGAATATCGTTTGGCTGGCCCATCGACTTCCAGATCGAACAGGTCAATGCGGTCTTTCCAACTGGCAACAAATTGCGACGTTCCTGGCACAAAACAAATGGCGCTGATCGAAGAACGGGCGAGATCCGCGCCGGGTTGCAACAACCTTCGTTGCAATCCGGTATCTGTTGACCAGGCAAAAACACCCACTTTGCCGGCAACCACCCATTTACCGTCAGGTGAAACATGAAACTGACGCAGTTGTTTTTCGGTATTTCGTCCAAAAATGGAGTCTTCGCCATAGTTGATCGTGTGCAGTCGGGTTTGTGATTCAAGATCCCAGATTTCAAATTCAGGTGCTGGCCGACTGGTGGTGACCACGGCGATCCTGCCATCGGACGACACGTCGAATCCGGTAATCTCTACCGTCGGTTCGCCTGGGACCTGTGGTGGGGCCAAGTCGATCAAAACCTTTTCAATCGCTCCCGAACGCCGATTGAACCGATAAAAGAAGTCTTGTCGAGATTGCGCGAAAACGAAATCATCGGCAAGAAAATGGTTTTTCCAGGCCGAGACTTCCCACTGAATAGGATCTGGCCGTTTCGTGTCGTCCGTTGGTTCAGTGGCGAGGGACACCGAAACCGTTCCCTGATCGTTGCCGAATGCCATTTGCCCCGTAACTTCAGAGCGGTACAGCGTTGTCGGGGAAGGCTGGTTTTCCGGGGGTGAATCGGAGATGACCGTTGCGATCGTCTCGTCCCGATAGGTCGACAAATCCGTTTTCAAAATCTCAGGTTGGTTGCCGGTTGCGACGGAAAACAGAATCGGGTCCACCCTCGTGGGGTCCCGATTCAACGAGCAAAAGTCAACGAAGCTGGAATGGCCCCGATACCGCTTGGATCGACGCGTGTTCCAGTCCCAAATGGTGGCCATGCGGTCTTGTCCTGAGGTCACCAGCCAATTTTCGGACCTCCACATGAACAGGATTTTGTCTTCGATCGCCGTGACGATTGAAAACGAGTCCCTGTTTGATTGGCCGGTAACGTTGCCGTTGGGCGTGCGAGGACCTGTTTCAGGCAGAGGATTCCACGTCGCCAAAGCATAGGTCCCGGCCTTCGGATCTCGAAAACAAGTGGCGACCTCCGTGCCAGAATCGTCTGTGAAGATTGCAAAATTCAAAAAGGCGGCGGGCGACTGGGCCATCCATTGGTATCCCCGTTCTGATTCTGAGAAAACGTGGATATGTTGATCGCGTCCCAACGCGCCGGGATTACAGGTAATGATTTTGGAACCGTCCACCGAAAACGAGGCCCGATTGAATTTTGGAATGCTGCCCTCCGCATTGGTCAGATCCACGTCAATTCGTTGCCAGGCATCGGACCAGATCATCAGTTCCTCTTCCGATTGCCTTGAGCTGCTTTTTCTCAGCGGGGACGGCCTACCGACAGATAACAGCCGTTTGGAATCAGCGCTGAACTCCAAGTGTTGAATCGAATTACTCTGGGCATCTAACGATGCGATTCGGACCGGTTTTTTCGGGCTCGAAAGATCAAGCAGTTCAATCGTCCCCGGATCCAATTGCGTGGTTGCCGGGATTCCCATCGCGATCAGCCGACCGTTGTTGGACAACGCGAGGGATTGCACTCTCGAGATCGGGATGATCAACGGGTCCGCGTCAAAGTCACCGCATTCATGGAATTGGACCTGATTTTCGAATACGAATCCAATGAATTTTCCATCTGGCGATGCTGCGACATCCACCAATGATTGATTGGGATAGATGGATTGGATTTCTCGATGGGCGAGCAGATTCAGGCGTGCCCATTCCCAATTTCTTTTGTTAGCAATCGAATCCAGTGACTGACGCGCATCGCGAAAGTTTCCGTTTTGCAGCGATTGTGAAATATTGGTGATCGCCGATTTGAAGCGGAGAATCTTGGATGATTGAGACAAATTCGTAAGTTCGCCTTCCAGGTTGTTGATCTGGGACTTGAAGTGGTCTCGTTGCTGATCGAAGGCATTTTTTTCGGCCGCGAAATTGGTCTGTTCGGTCTTTAGCTGGTTTGCCAGCGCGGCCGCCTGATCGGCGAACGCTTTTTCCTGGACCGAAAACTTCATTCGTTCGGCAGCAAGTTTCCGTTCAAACTCTGTTTTTTCGCGGGCCAGGTCGGCGGCCAGTTTCTGCTTTTCTTGGGTCAGTTTTCGCTGCTCGCGTTCGAGGATTGCCGGAAACTCCCGGATTTGCGATTCGTACTCCGCGATTTCGTTGCGCAGCGGCTCGATTTCCTGTTCGATTCGGGTTTTTTCCTGTTCAATCACTGCTTTCTGCCGCAGCGCTTCATCGCGCAACCGGGCTGTTTTGATGTTGCGCTCAATCATGAAAGCATTGACACCAATGCCCACGATGATCGAGATCGCCAGCGCAATCGCCAGATATCGGACCAGCTGCTGTCGACGATCGCGTCGTTTTTTGCCATCTATTAGCAGTTGCAGCGTCTGCTTTTCCGGCTCCGTTTCCGGCTGCGCAAGCATGTCGATGCCGAGATCGAAGTTCTGGTCGTTAAGTGCCAATCCGGCGCAGCTAAGTCGCGTATCTCGAAGGCCCACCAATGCCGAAGAGTTTTCGGGCCATTTGTCCAGGGCCTCTTCGTAGCCGAACCGGGCCCGTTGGAAGTCATCGTAGCTGTCGCGTTTTTTCGCATCGGCCAACAGAGCGTCTGCACGTTCCCGCAATTCGATGCTGAGCGCGCGAGTCTCAAATTCCTTGATGGCATTCTGCAGTTCATCAATCGTCTCGATCGGAGCTTGATTGGAGATGCGCAGGGACCTGCGAGCGATCTGCATCAATTCGTCATCAAATCCCGGAGCGTCTTCGATTTCATTGTCGCAGGCTCGTCGCATCACGTCGTATTGCGACTCGCCTTCGGTTGCCGAGCGCGGTATTTTTCCGGTAATGATCTCAAACAGAATCCCGCCCAACAAGTAAACATCCGATCGCGGCCCAACCTTCGACTGGCTGGGCGAGACGGCTTTTCTGTCCAGGTAAATGTCGCACCAGTAATTCGCCATTTCTGGAGAAATATAGGCCGGGGTGCCGCCGGGACGCATCGTGGCGGGGTGAGAAAGATCGATCGCCTGTCCCCAATCGACAATGAGTACTTCGCCGAACTCCCCGAGCATGACATTTTCGGGCTTGAGATCGCAATGCAAGACTTGTTTGTCGTGGGCAAAACCAATCGCATCCACAACCCGTTTGAAGATTTCCAGATTTTCGGAACGCGTGAGTTTACCAATTCTCTGCAACCACGAATCGCCGTGAATCTCTTTCATTACGTAAAAGGGCCGATTCGTTTCCCCATGTCGATCTTCGGTCAGGCCGATGTCATGGATGGGCACGATATTGGGATGCTCGAGTTTACCGGTAAATTGTGCTTCCCGAAGAAACTCGGTTTGCACCCGCTCCCGATATTCTTCGCTGGCTGAATCGCCGGATGTCAAAACCTTTAACGCGACCGTCCGATCGAGTGGAACCTGCAAGGCACGATAGACAACTCCAAATGAACCGGAACCGATTCTCTTCTCGATCTTGTAATCCTGCAGTTTTTCCGATTTGTCGGAGCGAGTAATTGAACGCGGCGGGATGACGGTGTTGATGGACCGCTGAACCGTGGGGAGCTTGCTCCCGGAGCGAGATGGCACTATCGTCTCATCGATTTCAGGATTGTTGGATCCTGCTTTTCCAGTATCGTGAGATTGGGCGGTTGGCTTACCCACCGAGGGAAGTGTTTGCTTAAGGTTCGAATCGACGTCGTCTTCCGGCTCCTCGCGTTCGAGCTTTTGAGGGTCGGGCTCCGGTTGACGCAAATCCAGCGTTGGCATGTTCTCTTTGGCCGTTAACTCCGAGGCTGAGTCGACCATGAAGTCATCGGAAAGGTCAAACTCCTCGTCGTCGTTTGAAGCGGTGCCCGGGAGGCCGCCCGACAGTGTCGGTCGGCCGGGCGGTTCGAGTGTACGGGCTTCAAGTGTCGGCGTCGTTTCGACGGACGCCTCTCGGGGAACAGGATTCGTCGTCCCGGGCGGCGGAGTGTCCTCAACGACGTCCGTTGGCAGTGCCGTCTTCGATTTCAAGGTCTGTGCAATCTCAGCCGATAGATCCCAACCGCAGGAAGGGCAGTTTTTGACATCCTTTCCTTCTTTCAGGGAGTGTTTGCATTGAGGGCAAAGAATCGACATGAAACCTGGACGGGAAAATTTGAAAGGAAAACTTAGTCAGTATTGTATTCGTACGGCCAACGATTCGACAAACGCCGCTTCAATCGGTCGAGTTTTGAAAATCCGATTCGCGTTTTTGGAGGAGGCTGGTTTGTGTCCGTCATTGGTGTTTGTTCGGCGTTTTCTGACTGGGGCTGTTTCACGATCGCCGCAGCCAGCAGCAGGCTATTGGCAGCCAAAGCCAATTGAGAGCGAGATGTATTTGTTTCGAATTCATTTTGGTCTTGATTGAATTCCGGTTTCGAGCCGATGGTTTGACCGGTCCGATCATTCGTTCCGGACGAATCGCCGTTTTCATTTTGTTCCCGCGATTCAAGATTCGATCGGGGCACGACGGGATCAGCATTTGAATTTGAATCCTCGAACGACTCATCGAGAGTCTCTTCGAATTTAGATTCTGGAAAATCCTCCATTCCGTCGAAGTCGGAAGCAGGGCCGGTATCCGGCTGGGGGATTTCTCCCGTTTTCAAGTGATAAAAGAACAGCTCGTCATCGCGGTTCCTGTAGTCCTTGAAAACTTTGTACCAATAGCCCGCTTCGGCTCCGCGTTTTCTTTCGATTTCGAGAATGATTTTCTCAATCTCGTTCTCGCCGATCGAGTCATCGAGCTCAAACGCTTCGGCATCATCAGCTTGGGCATACTCACGTGTTGGATCCTTGATTCGAATGTCGTCGCCGAATTCTTCCAGATCACCAATGGGGATATCGACCCGTACCCATTTCAAATCGCCCGTTTCAAACGGCTGGACGTCGCGCTCAAGGCTTGCCGTCGCTATGTTCTCTGGCGTAGCGGCAAGCACGGGTTGCTCGATGACACTCCGGATTTCTACCGGGTTGATAGGGTTGATGGGAGGCAGTTCCAAAGCAAATTTCTTGGGTGCGTCCAACTCGGCTCGAATGACTTGTTGCGTTTCGTTTAATGAATTGTCGACCGTCGATAAGTCACCGGCAAACAGGTTGATGTTCTGGTCATTCCGAACGGTCACCGTGGCAAACACGTCGGGATTATTTTGATGGCTGATGACCGCGTCCCTGGAGAATGCTTCCACCTTGCCGATCGTTTCACCGCCACCTTCGTTTCCGCCCAACTGGAGGATCCTGGTAGGGTTGCCCTGGTAGATTGCGTCATCAAATTCTTCTGAAGGATCGTTTACATTGGCGACAAACGTGTTGGGGTCCTCAACCGGTGAGTTCGGTAGGTTCTCGGAATCCCAGACAACACCGACGCGATAGCCCGCTTCGCCCAAATTGGCGTATTCCAGCTCAATGTTCTGGTCAGCAGAACCGTCTGCGTTAAGTACGAGAATCCGGGTCGTACCGGGCAACGGGACTTCGTCCATGATGAAGAAGTTTGCTGTCGTTGAAGCCTGATTGACGACGCCCAGATTTTGCACGCCCGAGACCTGGATCTGCGTCGAGTTGAAATTGATGTTGGGATCCTCGTTGGTCCCGTTGGCGACATAAACCGTCACCTGGGGATCGCCAGTCGTCGAGACGGCGACAATGTTCTGATTAATCTCGACGGCGTCTTCGGAGCTCACAAAGATACTGCCGTCAAAACTGTTAAGTCCACTGATTTGACCCGTTCCAGTTGGCGACGCCACTGAATTCACGTTCGCCGTCGACAGGTGGCGGAAAGCGATGGACTGTGCAAGGCCCGAATCAACTTCCCCGTTTTCAATATTCCCCAACGCCGTTAGCTGGCTAATCAACGTTGGATCGGTTAAGCCCGACGAAGAGCTGGCTTCCAGGGCGATCATTTCATTGAAATCGTTAACTGCTGCCAGGTGGATGTATCTTTCGGCATCCAACCCGATCTGACGGGCGTGCAGTTCCCCAGATTCCTGGATAATCTCTGCGGTGGATGTAACGAATAAGGTTTGGTCCACCTCCGTTCCCAAACTGGTGTCCATACCGAACACCGAAGCATCCTGGTTGGGAGTTTCGCCCCGCAGTATTACTCCCGCATCCAATTCCAGATGCGCATCGGTCGTAACCACGCCCACAGACCCGATAACGATTGAATCGCCCAGTTGGTTTCCCAGGAAGACGTGATCGCTGGCGTTCAGTTGGGCTGTCCCTGCTCCGACATCGAGGGTGGCAGCGGATTGATTCTCGATGGACACACTGCTGGCGAGAAACAGACGGCTACCGATTTGAGAAGCGCCAGCCAACTCCGTCGCATCATCCTCGGTAACGATGGCTGCATCGCCGGTCAGTGCCAACGAACCAAAGAAGACATTCTGAGCAGACGGGTCTCCCGCCCTTTGTCCGTCTTGGCCGATCCGGATCAAATTAGCTGCGAACTCGGCGGATGCACCGATGGAAATCCGCTCCGACGTTGTGTTCGCGAACTCAATCGAATGCAAGGCGGCCATCGAAGCGGAGCCAGCCGACTCGGTGATGCCTCCTGCGGTGTCACCGATGCTGCCCGCGCCGGCCACCAGTTCGATATCATCTGCAGAATTCAAGCGGGTCGTCGCGATGGAACCTGCGGTCGAAACTAGCCTCAAAAGATCCGCGTTGTCTTCGACGATCTCCATTTCACCCGTCTGCACGTTTGTCGCTTGGATGTTCCCGACTGCTGAGACGAAAACCTGCCCGTCGTTGGTGACGACGTTCTGCAACTCAATTCCTGATTGTTCGACGATTTCGATATCGCCGGATGAAGATGACGTGGCATCGACGCGGGCAATCTGCGTCTCCAGCGCGTTGTCCTCACCGATGCCCAGATTCGCGATCAGCGTAACGAGTGAATCTGCGTTTTCAGACACCAATTCCGGATCGGCATCACCACCGTCAACGATTCCGCCCAGATTCGATACGATTCGGACTGCGGAATCTGTGCCATTGTTGGTTTGCACCGACCCCAGTGTGACGTGATCGTTCGCTGTTAGCTCGACGAGTCCGCCGTCACCCATTGTTCCCAACTCAATGGATATTGCTTCCACGTCGACGATGGCAAATTCTTCTCGACCGGCAATGATTTTTGCTCCGTCCGACATTTCGATGGCTCCACCGGCATCGAATCGGATGTCACCTCCGACCGTCGACACCACCGCTTCAGAATTCATGCGGATGTCAGCGCTGGCATCAAACGTAATCTGACCCTCATCCGCAAGAACATCAGAATTGATCGAAAGGCCAGTCGCCTTGATCGTGAGATTACCAGTGCTCGCGGTTGCGGCCAACGGACCGCTCACGATCGCATTCTGAATCGACAGGTTCGCGGCAGTAAGAAACGTATCGCTGTCAATTCCAAGGTTGTGTACTGCCAGGAAGTCACAATCGAGATCAACGAGCTCCAGGTCAATCGAATTAACGACTTCCAAACGGCCATTCGCCGTGATGTCCAGCTGGTTGACCGTGGTTTGAATTGCGACGGTTGAACCCGTTTCGAACAAAAGGTTGATGCCCGTCAGATCGATGGTCCCGTCAACAGCGAGTACTTGATTGGCCGCGCGGATGGCCAAGTTCTCACTGACCGTCAGCGAATCCGGCAAAGAAATCGTTTTGTCCGATTGAAGCAAGAGCTGGGTCAGTGGCGCGTTGCGGTTTTGGAATTTAATATCGTGCGGACTGAAGACATATGCCGTGTCTGCGTCAATCGCAATGGTCGTGTTGCCGGTAGAAAGCTCTTGGATCCCGACCGTGTTGCCACCGGAAACGTCGATGAGTCGCCCCTCGGTTTCAACCAGCTCAAAATCTGCGGAAATCGCCTTGAAAAAATCCACGCTGCCATCCGGGTTCCCAATATTTTCGACGGCTTGTAGGCGAATCGTTCCGTTGACCGCCGAAAGGTTGGGAGTTTCGACGCCGGTATTGTCAAAGATATTTCCGCCTGAATTTACCGTAATCGCCAAACCTGTCTTGCTGGAACTTACGGATCCCAGCCAGATGTCTCCGCCATTTGCCGTCGACAGTTCAGCCGAGCCGTTTGCCGCGTCGATCGAACTGCCGTCGCCAAGTTGCATCACACCCAGGTCGTCGCCAATCCCCGAACTACCTGCGTTCATGAATATATCGCCGCTGCTTCCGCTGACGATCGACGCCGACGACCCCAGAAGGATCGAATCCGCCGCATGGATGTTGATGTTTCCGCGGCTGGATTGGATGGTTGATTCGATAGATACGTCGCTATTGGAATCAAGTGCGACCAAATTAACGTCCGCCGCGGGAGCATTCATTCGGTTGCGAATTTGGCCGATCACATTAATATTGCCGGTCGCAGTAACGTCGATGTTTGCCGGTGACGTGATCGCGTCGTTCGGATCCGAGTCGATGACTTCGATATTCTCAAGAACGACGTCTCCGTTCAGGTTCAATTGCAGTGAGGAATCGATGGAGGTAATATTCGCCAATTCCAGTTGGCCGACGGTAATCGAAGGGCCAATCTGATTCAGATCAATGTTGAGCGGCGTGCCGGTAACGCCATCGATGTTGACGAGGGAATTGTCAGCACTACCAAACAAACTGGTTGCGACCTGGAGCAGGTTGTCGGTGCCGCCGTTGACACTTTCCAATTCGATCCCGGGATTGGTTGACGAACCGGACCAACTGCCCGACGCTAATTCGAACAAGTAAGCGTCGGTTAACGTTCCGTCGATCGTCGCGTCCTGTTGGGAGAAAGTGAGATCCTGGCCAGCATCAAAATTGTCGATTGCAAGTTGCCCCGCACCAAACAGAAACGAAGCACTCAACACGCGACGGGCTTCAAGTTTTTGGTAGTCAAGATCGGCTGCCAATTCGAAGTCGGTACGTTGAAAGCCCGTTGGTTCGGGTTCGTTGCGTTTCCAGAATCGCATATTTGTTATCGCCTGCGGAAGTTGTCGTTTAAGTGCTACCCAAGCCTGATTCACCGACCTCGAAAAACGCTATTGAAAAAGGCCAACGTCGCGTTCCATACTCAGACGGAAAGTTTTGCAATACTCGCACTTGTTCCCGCTTGAGATTCGCAGCCCGAGCGGCGTTTATACTGATTGATGACGGTGGCAATTCGACGCACGGCGGAACGCGGTGCTTCGCATCGATGTTTCGTTTTTTTTGTTGCTGATGATCGTGTCGTAAAATAGGACCTTCCAATTTAGATCGGTTCGACGCGCAGCCTGGTTCAGCATTGCGGCGCGCCGACTGTCTTCGAAAAACGCTAGCTCGGGCAAGTTTTCCGATTGGATAGGTTAGGTTAAGCAATTCTAATTGGGTTGGTCCGATCTTGAAAATGAATTTGCTAACTGAATTGCCAGCATTCCAGGTTAAGCCCGATGAATCAGAACTATGAAATATCTGTTCGTAGCTGCGAAAACAACGGGAAGTTGTCAGTCTTGGCTTGCCACCGTGGCTGCTCGTGGATGTTGCCATGTCTGATTTTAACCATCGCTTCGAGCGTGTTTGCACAATCGGACAATCCATTGGTGCCAGGCGAATCCGATTCCATCGTAATTAAATCAGCGCTGTTGACGATCTCCAATGCCGTGGACATTCCTGTGGAGCAAGCCGGTGTTCTCGAATCGATTCATATCCGCGAAGGACAAGCCGTCAAACGGGGCGAGTTAATCGGAAAGTTAAAAAACACCGATTTGCGAATTCAATTGGAACGGGCGAAACTTGAATATGAGATCGCGACTACCACGGCGGAAAGCCAGGTGGACATTGAGTACGCGAAAAAATCCCACGCCGTCGCGGTTGCCGATTTGCAGCGGTCCGAGCAGGCCAACCAACGTGTGACCAATTCGATTCCGGCGGCTCGCATCGCAAAACAGCGATTGGAGCGCGACCGCACGATGCTCCAATTGGAACAAGCCGAACGCGACTTTAGAATCGCGGAAATGAAATCAAGGCTCGCCGCCAACAACATTGAACTAGCCCAGTCGCAGGTCAATAAATCCATGATCTATTCGCCTGTCGAGGGCGTAGTTGTGGCCGTGGAAAGTCGCGGAGGGGAGTGGGTCGAACCAAGCCAGACGGTGGCGCGCGTCGTGAGTGTCAATCCGTTGCAGATGGAGGGTTTCGTGCCAGCCGAAAAGGCCCGGCGAATGCGACCGGGCATGAGCGTTACGGTTGATTTTCAACAGGAGTGGGTCAAAGATCCCGCCCTTGGTAAAGTAACCTTCATTGATCCCGAAGCCAATCCCGTGAATCTCAACGTTTCAGTCTGGTGCGAAATCGAGAATTCCAACCGAGATTTGATACCGGGAATGCGAGGTGATATTGAGATCGAAATTGAATAGCAACGGAGCGCCGTACTGCTGGTGTTCACGGTGGCTTGACTGGTCTCTGTTGTTGGGAATTCGAACGCAGCCAATAGACGGATCGTTTCCGTCTTGCGGTCGCCTACGCCAATGAAGATCAAGTGCAGACAAGACCTGCTGTTTTTTCAACGACAGGATCAGACCGAAGCAAGTTGGGTCATCAAGGATCCGCTTTCGTTTGAACACTATCTGTTTACGCAGCGTGAATTCTTCTTACTGCAGCAGCTGAATGGAGTTCGTACGGAAGAGGACATCGTTCGTCGTTGGCAGCGGAGGTTCCGGACCCACTCGCTTTCCGTCCAGCAGCTCCGCGTTTTCGTCCGAAAGTTGATTCAGGATAACTTGGTAATCGTCGATTTGCCGGGGATTGGCGGAGCGCTCGATCGGCAACAGGATTTTTTGACACGTCTTTCGCGACGAAGCAGGTGGACCAATCCATTGGCAATCAGGTTTCGAGGTGTGAATCCGTCTCCCATCCTGAATTGTCTGTCCGGTCTGCGATGGCTGTTTGAGCCTTGGGCGGTAGCGACGATGCTGCTGTTGTCGTCGACAGTCCTGATCTACATGTTCGGTCATTTCGATGACGTGACAGCACGGATTCCAGCAATCAATCAGCTGATCGCCGGGCAAAGCATTGTTGGACTAATCGGCACGCTGATCGTTGTCAAAATACTGCATGAGCTGGGTCACGCGCTTGCGTGCCGGCATTTTGGTGGTGAATGTTTCGAAATTGGTGTCATCCTGTTGGCCTTGATTCCTACTTTGTATTGCAATGTCTCAGATGCCTGGATCATTCAACAGAGATGGAAACGAATGATGGTTTCTTTTGCCGGGATCTACGTCGAAATTGTGTTGGCGACGCTGGCGGCGATTGTCTGGTTGTTAACGCCACCCAGTTTGTTGAACGCGATGATGTTCAATATCGTTTTGCTCTGCTCGGTCAATACAGTTCTCGTTAATGGCAATCCGTTGCTCCGCTACGACGGATACTATCTGTTGGCCGACGCTTGGGAGAAACCAAACCTCAGCGCTCTCTCCAGCCGCGCCTGGGTGGATTGCTTCCTCTCCTGGTTTCTCGTGCCACGTTCGCGCATTTCGATGCCTAACTCGGTCCTGATTTATGGTTTCCTGTCGTTCTGTTATCGCTGGTTTGTCGTGATCGCGATCCTGGCCGGATTCGTCTGGATCATCGGCGAAGCAGGAAGTTATCCGCTGGGATACATGATTTCTGGGACCTTGTTGATAGGGTTTCTGGCGAATTCAGCACGGCAAACTTGGAGGTTCACACGGGCAAATCAATGGAAGGGGGTCGCAAAAACCCGATTGATTTTCACGTTGACGATTTTTGCGCTGACTGCCTGGGGCCTTTTTTTCATTCCCCTGCCCTGCTCGGTCCCATGTGGCGTGATTGTCGAAGCCGCCAATCCGCTTCGCGTGTTTGCCCCGGCAGACGGTCAATTGATCGAGGTTGCCAGTAGCGGCACTGCGGTAGAACAAGGACAAGTGGTTGCCAAACTCAAAAACGAAACCGTCCAATGGAGCCTTCAATTCAAATCAAACGAGGCTCGATATCAACAAGGCAAATTAAATGAGCTGCAACGACGTGTCAATGGCGAGCCAGAGTTGGTCTCCCGAATCAAAATTGCGGAAGAAAAACTCAAATCCTTAGAACACCAGAAAGAAATACTGGCGAAAGAGCTGGCTTCGTTCCTCGTTCCGTCGCCGATTGACGGAACGGTGTTCCCCGCCGCTTCCCAGGCTGCCGACGGATCCCAGGTTCAACCGCGAAAGTGGTCGGGATTTGTAAACGAAGAACAGAACCTCGGTTGCTATGTTTCCCGTGGCGAGCATCTGCTGACCATCGCCGACGCCAGTCAGTATGCGGTTTCTTTGATTGTCTCTGAATCAGAAATGGATTTCATCGAATTGGGGCAGAAGGTTCGTGTCCGGTTCGAACAGGCGCCCGACCAGACCGCAGTCGGAACGGTCACCAGGATTCTGAAGCAGGAAATGTTGATTGCCCAATCGTCGCTATCGCCAGGCGAGTCGATCGTCGATGCTGAAGGCAATCGAAGACTACTTCAAACGCCTTACCGTGTCGAAGTGGGAGACATCCCAGTTCCTCCAAGCGTTCAGTTTGGTTCGTCCGGCCAGGCCCGCATATCGGTTCGCTACCAAACCGTCGGGGAGCGATTGATGCGATTGGTCGAACGTTCGTTGGCGACTCGGCGTTAAAAAGAGTCTTAGCCACCAACGGTCTTTTTCCGCAGTACGGGCAGAAGATGCATTGTGTGAGGTGGTACGGCTGAGGCAACCGATTGGTCTCTGCATTGCTTGATACGGATTTCAACCGTCCGCGGGAGTCTTACGCACTAAAGTCATTGAATTCAGTGACCGCCACGCTTTAACTGCACTACGATAGAATAGAAATCGGTAGGAGTGTCAAAAACAGCCGTGGTTCAGCAGGCCTGCGAGAGTATCAGATTCAACATGAGTGGTAATCACGAACAACTGCCGGTCATCTCCGATTGCAACGGCTGCGGAGTATGCTGCTTCCACATGGGCTATCCTCCGTTTGTCCGCCCGCAGGAGCCCATCAGCAAGCAACAGATTGAGGCGAATCCGATGCTTGCTCGCCGGGTCGAAAAGAATCCGCGATTGGCCGCAGAGTTGATGGGGGGCCGAGCGGGCGAACCGTGGTGGTTTCAGTTACCGGCGGATCTGCGTCGCGAGTTGGATGAGTACATCGCCAGCTATGAGCCCAAACAATACGGATCAGAACTCAGCACGTTTGATGGTCCGTGCTGTTGGTTCGACATGGAAACCCGCAGATGCCAACATCACGAGCATCGGCCTCAAGTCTGTCGTGACTTCGAAACCGGCAGTCATCTGTGTTGGGAATGGCGGCGACATTATCGCGACCGTATTTTCCAACCCGAAGCGTGATCATTCGGCCGGCTTTTGAAATTTCAAAAAGTAGTTCTCCTCAAGTCCGGGGACTTCGACATCTCCGATAAGTTCGAAGCCGGCGTTTTCGATTTCGGCTTGAAACACTTCTTGACCCGCGCGAACGTGATCCATTAACCAGGGCCGAGAAACGCCCTCAATTCGTTTGAAGTCAACCACCACGAAATGGCCACCCGGTTTTAGCGCCTTGTAGATTGAGGCCAACGTCGACTGAGGATACTCAAAGTGGTGATAGGTATCGCAAACGTAGGCGAAATCCACCGAGTTCGGTGGGAGCCCGACCGAATTCTCTGGGCAAATCACACCCGTCACATTGGACTGATTGAAGACCTTGGCTTGATCCATCACATGTTGAATCAGGCGTGGAGAAATATCGACGGCAAAGACCCAGCCTTCCGGGCCAACCTCGTTGGCAAACAAGCGGGTATAGAGACCAGTGCCAGCGCCGATATCGGCGATGCGGTTGCCAGTTTTAATGCCACAGGCTTTCAATACCTCTTTCCGGGCCGAGTAGACTTCGCGGCTTTCGATCTCAAATCTCTTGATGAAATCGTCGGGGTCCAGATCAGGTGACAGAAAACTGTCATTGATCCCCGGTCGGACACTTTTCTCGGTTCCAGAATCCTTGCGATCAGACTGCTTTTTTTGAATGTAGGCAATTGCTCGCTCTTCATAACCGGGCGTTCGCAATCCGATCTTGCGAGCCTCCTCCAGGGCGGTATCCACGGGAACATCTTCTTCCAAAACCCGATGTACCAACCACACGGCTCCAACCCGATTTGCCGATCCGCAATGCAGCAGTGTTTTGCCTTGTTTATTCTTCAGCAACACGCAGACTTCATCAAAAATCGCATCGGTCAACGTCTCTGGTTTGCGAAAACTGGCGGCAGCAAATTGCAGTCCCGCGTTCTCGACCAACTGCTTTTCGTCCCAATCGATCTCGCCTTCGGTCCGTAAGGTAATCACCCGTTCAACGCCGGCATTCTTGATTTTGTCCAGGTCTTCCTTCGTAAATTGGCCGGCTAGAAACAGGTCGCCAACGCGATGAACATTCTTGGTGTCGCCCAGTTCGACGGCTTCGACTTTGGCTGGCTTGGGACTTACTTCCGTTTCCGGTTTGGATTCCTGTGCCGTCGCAGAAAATGGAGCGTGCAGGCACAAAACAACGAAAATGAGAAACGGCAAGGCTTTAAGTTTTAGACGGTGCATCGGGTCACTTCGGGGATCAATAAAAGTTTGCAGGATTCATGAAATTGAAAGCGGATCGGGTCGAAGTCCACTGGCTCGAGGATTGTTGTTCCGCGGGACTCAAGCAATTGGACGTCGGCCACATTGCCGGTACGGCCAGTTATCTTCTTGGTCCAGGGGCAAGCCCGCGAGAGCGATGAATCGATCATCCAATCCGCATTACCGTAGTATCGCTTTCGGATCGAGTCGTGTCGAGGAGCACCGATCGAACGTCACGTTTACCGCCGAAACTCGCGAAAAAGCAACAGCAGGCCGATCGAAATACAAGCCGCGTCGCCCAGCCAGGCGGCATACGGCGGCATGGTGCCAAGCTTCGCGCCATTGAGTCCCAGCATGAACAGGGGGTAGTAGATAAATAGAATCGGCAGGAAGCAGATTCCAAATGTCGTCGCGTAATTGGAAGTCTTCATCCGCATCGCGACCGGAATTCCAATAATCACAAATGCCAGGCAACTGAAACCGTTGGCCCAGCGCCGATGCGGCACGACGTGCAAGCGGTTGAGTCGGCGTTCGGAATCGGCTTCGTTTTGCAGTCGAGTCGTCCAGCCGGCATTCGTGAGTCCCACAAAGTCACCACAAAGTAGCTGGCTGCAACAAAGCATTGCATCTTCGCAAACAAGCTGTTCGAGTTCCGTTTCCTGCACCACAATGGCCCGCTTGATTTGACTGAGGTAGAGATGGCTCGGGTTGTCCATTGATTTGGCGATTTCTTCGGGTGTCTTCAGCGGGATTTCAATGGTTGCCGAATCATCAAATTGCATGGACGTCTCGCCGTCGACGTCAACGAGTCCCTTGGTGACGGTAAAATTCAGGCTGTGAGTTTCGGGATTACTGACGAGGACGGCCTCATGAGCGACGATCCGGGTATCGCCCTTCTTCGAATTCCGAAACGTGATGACGGGGTGTATCAAGCGGCGGTTTTCGACACCATCGACTTCAATCGAAAACCGATCGGTGCTGTACCCGCCTTCGTTTTGAAGGACTCCGTATGCGATTCGATCGCTGCTTTCCAAAACGACTCTCTCGACTCCCCAGTAACTCCAGGCAAACGAGATATCGTTGATCCATACTGCAAACAGGCTGATCAAGAAAGCCAGCACCAAGGCTGGAACGACGAGTACCGATTTAGACAGACCTAACGATTCCACTGCGATCAATTCGTTATCAGCGGCCATGCGTCCAAAAACCACACAAGCACTGAACAGGCAGGTCGCCGGCATCGCAAACATGAGAGCTTTGGGGACGACATAAGGCGAGATCCGTAAAATAATGTCCGGGCCCAAACCATGTTCGGCTGCTTCTTCAGCCAATCCGATGATGACCATCAACCCGACAAAACCAATTGAAGAAACAAGAAAGATCTTGCCCAGTTCAATGATGACGTATCGGGTAAATAGGGTCGGAATCAAAACGGCAACTCAAAGTCTATTGGAACTTTACAGATTCACGTGCGCCCGTTTCCAAACGGCGACTCTGGCGATGTCGGGAAACTTCGCCAGAATTTCGTTTGGGTCCGGACAGCACAGGTCAACCAAAAGAGAGCTTCGCGGCTGGTGCCTCGCTCCGTTTGTACGGAAAAACTTGCGGAACGGTATTTGAATCAGGATCGAACGTCAATTCCAAAGCCGTGGAGGATGGACCCTACCGCGGGGTTGCTGGCAAAAAAAAACCGCTGATGAATCATCAGCGGTTTCATTTGTTTTTGTTGGGACGTCTCTTCTATTTAGACCATCTGCTCTTCAGCTTCGTCGATAAAATCCAGTTCCTCATCCTGTGCCTGCGAGTTGCGCTCGGCATTGGGATCGTAAACTGCCTGGGCGTCAGCGACTTGTCGATAGCCCAGGTTCGAGAGAACCTCGAGGATTTCACTGCAGGTTGGGAACATTCGACCGCTGGCCCGTTTGTAGTCGTCCATGGCTCGCATGAACTCGATCTCCGGATCGGAGTAGTCACGTTCACACGTCGTGGGGTCGATTTGACGACGGCGTTTTACTTTGCGTCGGTCATTGATGGGACTTCCGTTGGCGTCAATCGTCGCTTTCTTCTTGCGGCGTTCTTCACCTTTACGTTGCCCCGTTTCATTCATTTTCTTGATATTCTTCTTCGAAGCTGCCATGAGTTTCATCCGCAATTAGTGGCCAATGGAAAACCATATTTCAACGACTTAATAACAATCCATTGCTAACGATGAAAAAATACAACTGTTGCGCAAAAGCGAAGGAAGAAAATGAAATTTTGGATTAGTAAACGCCGGCAAGATGGGGGGTTCGGCCGGCTGTTACGATTACGCGGGCAAATGAAACGAGAAGAGGATGGCTGTGGAATTAATGCTTGAGTTTTTCGAGCGTCAAGAAACGGCGCTGCGTTTCCAAGTGCCTTGGTTGAGACAAACATTTGGTCGCGACGCGACCTACCCTCGACTTCCAAACGTCGGGCGATCGTCCCTGCCATTAACGGAACAACTGGTCTTTTCGATTCCTGGCCATCGTGGGATTGGGACGGCTCAAGTACAAGTGGCGAGTTGGTGCAGACTCCAGCAGGATCCGCCAGTTCAACATCCGACGCAGGTTTTTCATCTGGGGCTTCGACGACACAAGCACCGCATGCGGGTGCGATTGAAGATACCGGCAGACCGCGTCGGCTTCCGCAACGCGGAAGAAGACCACCTTTTCGTCCTTCAGCGTCATGGATGCGCCGTAATTCTCTCTTCCGAAGAACACGATGGGCGCGTCTTGCATTCCGGCGGTCGACCGTAAATTCTTGGCAGCCAAGTGGATCGAACGTGATTCCGCGATTTTGGGAGCAAGTTGATTGATCCCCAGGGAGACAAAACAGAATGCGAGGATGCCGATACAGGCCCAGGCGATCTCGGGGCGCGATTGTGATTTTCTCGCGATCACGACCATCAATGCTGTTAGCAGCAATCCGATTCCGGCCGCCCACCAGGGAACGCTAACCTCAAATACAAACTTTAAAACACTGACAATCACGACGGTGAGCAACAGGAGTTCGACGGTGCCTCGTTGTGGAACGCCCTCCAGGAAAATTCGTTTGCGGGGTGTTGATTGTCGTGACGCGTGCCAGCCGCTTTGTACCGAGGAGAAGATCTTTTTATCCAACAGGACACCCATCATCAGGCAGAGCGATGGAAATGCCGGCAGGATATAGGTTGGCAGTTTGGATTCGGAAAGTGAAAAGAAGCCGACGACCCAGACAGCCATCAAGATTAAAAAGCCATGCGTGGTCGTTCGCAGGTTGCGGTTGGCGATGTTCCGAGAAGAGACGAATCGGAACAGCGAAGGAATCAAATACGAAGCCGGGAACATCATGATCAGGATGGCCGGAATGTAATACCAGAATGGCTCGCGATGATTGAACGCATCGGAAAAGCGGACGACATGATGCTTCCAAAAGAAGTATACAAAGAAGTCAGGATGATTGATTGTCGTTGCAATGAACCAGGGACTGGCGATCGAGACCGCGGGCACGAGGAAGAATAACCAAGGACTGATTCGGTACAGGTTTGGATTGCGGGTCAGCCAAAGTGTTCCCAGCAGAGGGGGTAGCCCCAGTACCATTACCACGGGGCCCTTTACCAGCAGGCCAACACCGGCCGCCAGTCCGGCCAGTACCATCCATTTGCGTTTAAATTGGCTTTGCGTGGCGACGAAGAGGGAAAGAGTCATGATCGTCAGGCAACACGTTAGACTCGCGTCCATCGTTACGTAGCGGCCGATGAAAACAAATCCGCAGCTCAGTAACAGCAATACGGCACCCAGGAATGCTGCACGAAATCCGACCAGGCGACGGCCGATCATTAGAGTGAACAAGATGGTTAGCGTGGTCGCCAGGGCACCGGGATACCGCGTCGCGGCCGGGTGGATGCCAAACAGTTGGTAGGAGGTGGCGATGGCCCAGATTTGCGCTGGAGGTTTGTCCCAATATGATTTTCTGGCTAATTTCAATGACATCCAGTCGCCGGATTCAATGACGTTGATTGCCAATTGCGCATTGCGAGCTTCGTCCGGCTCGACAAGCGGGTAATCCAGATTGCTGAACATCAAAGTTATCGTCGCTACCAACAACACGCCGAATGCTGCCAATTTCCAAGCAGGTTTGACGTGTGTACGAACGCACTCGTCCTGCGCGGAGGTCCCGGGAAACATGATCTGGTTCCACCAGAACCGAACGACGTCAGTTGTCGACCGCCACAAACGCCGCGAATGGATCGGAGACGGACTTCCG
The DNA here is from genome assembly GCA_942492215.1 of Pirellulaceae bacterium. Taxonomy (GTDB): domain Bacteria; phylum Planctomycetota; class Planctomycetia; order Pirellulales; family Pirellulaceae; genus Mariniblastus. The sequence goes on along the minus strand of CALODY010000012.1, from coordinate 64,771 downwards.
TTCGACACCGCGTTGCCGATCGAAAATTCCTCCACCGGGAAACGCACGAGATTGGCGAACGCCAGGAGACGCGTCGTTCCAAATTGGGGTGCTACCGATTCGTCGACCACTGCGGCTTGGTTGACCACCGCGGCTTCGCTGACCAATTGCCAAGGCACCAGGTGTCGAGGGAACAGGACCACGCCGGACGTGTATTCGGATTTGCCGGTTTTCAACAACATCCTCACCAGCAATTGGTAGAACGCCAGCAAGATCCGTTTAAAGCCGGATAGGCAAATGGGCTTATTCAGGAAGCATTGAATTTTTTCAGGATTGGTCCGGGTCGAGATCCACTGCCAGTCAGCTGGCTGAGTACTGGTACCGGGATCGACAATGACAATCGTCTCATGTTTGGCGGCGCACAAAGCGCCGGAGAGGGTTTTGAATACTCTTGGTATCGGGCGGTAAGTGATGCGGGCGGAACAAGTGTTCCTGTCGATTGCATCTGGATCGACGATGAGCACCTGGGCGCGCCATTTCGCGACGGCAGCTGATCGTACCGATTGACAGATTTGTTCATCGGTGGAATCGCCGTTGGCGTGAACGATCAGGGAGATACACTGTTCGCGTTGAGACGTGTTGGTCGGAATAGCGTCCATGCTTTGCCGGAATACGAAGCCATTTACAAAGATTTGCCCGGGAAAGTTAGGCGATTGCGTAGAGGTGGTCAATTGCAATAAACGGCCTTAAGTTTGAACTGAGAGGCAAGGAAAGCCTGAAGTTGGCAACGAAATCAAGGTCGAAGTGGGCTGAGTTGGCAGAATAGAAAAGCGGCGACGCGGGATAAGTGAGTCAAGGTAATCTAGGCCAGCCAAGCGTCACCTTTGTTATGGCCGCTCCTGTCAAACAAAAAAGGTCCGTCCGCTTACCAACAAGATTCGCGGTCCAAGCGTCCGAATGACCTGGCCAAAAGATAACCACCGCGGATGTTGACGAGGAGAACCAGTACTCCGACTCGGGAAGTTGGAATTGCAGAGAATCTGACTGTCCGTTGACTGGATTCCCAAATGTCCTGCCAAGTCGTTTCTGTACAACGCCGACCAGACGCCGCACTGGGTGAGCGCCGATCGCGTCGTGCGGATTAATCGGCCATAAACCGGAGAAGTGCTGCCCTGGGTCGTCGGATTCCACCTACGAAGGCCCGATCAAACGCTATAAATCGGGCAAAAAAGAAAATTGTTGGGATTCTTCAGACAAATACGTTACAATGAGGAGTGTTATTTTCTGAGTGCTGAACTCTCATTTCCCGGGGTACTCGCAAGCGCCGAGAACCTTTTGATATAACCTCTTCCTACCGCGCTCTCATATCATTCATAATTGGAGGATCCTGAATGTCATTTACACATTCACGAAACAAACGAAAAGCGTTCACGTTGGTCGAATTGCTGGTTGTTATCGCGATCATCGGCATTCTGATCGGCATGCTGCTTCCCGCCGTGCAACAGGTCCGCGAAGCGGCCCGGCGAACCGCCTGCATCAACAAGATGCGACAAGTCATTCTGGCCTGCCACAACTACCAGTCCAGAAATCTCAAATTCCCTCCGGGGGCGACACAATCCGGCGACAGCTTTGCCGTCATGATTCTCCCCGACCTCGAACAACAAAGTCTCGCGGACAATTACCGCGCGACGACTAAGGATGCGATAGCCCGAAGTACCTTGTCGAGTACGCGCCTGGACGTTCTTTTATGTCCGTCATCCGTTCAACAGGATGAGATCACGACCGATAGCGCATTCGGTGAATTCACTTCTCACTATCTGGGCTCTGCTGGGCCAGCGGACGACACGAATTTTCCAACCAAGTACTCAACCGAAGTGTTGGAAGCGAACACAAATATTGGACTTGACGGTGTGTTTTCGCCGTATTCCCCAGTACCAACAGATCCCACTGTAAAGCCAGTTTATTCCATCAGACGTGGAAAAGACTTTTCAGATATGCAGGATGGATCTTCGAACACAATTGCCTTTGGTGAGGCTTCACGATCGCCAAATGCAAACTTGGGATTCGCGCCACAGCGTGCGGGTTGGGCATGGGGGTATGACGCTGACAGTACGACGGCAGGCAAGTTGGGGAATTCATATTCGGTGAACGCAGTTTTTAGCGGAACATCGTCTATTCCTCCATCGGCGCTTAACGGACTCAACACCACGTTCAACAATCATTCATTTGGAAGTAACCATTCCGGTGGTAGTCTATTTGCATTGGCCGATGGATCATCTCAATACGTCAATGAATTGGTCGACGTGGTTCTGTTGCAGAAAGTCCTAGGAATGACGGACGGATTTACGGTAACCGTTGAAGATATCGACTAAGAACTTGCGAACGATACCGCGAGCATAATGGCAGGCTGTAAAACGGCCTGCCATTTTTTTTTAGAGTCTTCGTTCGATCTCCGGTCATTCGACTCTTCGTTTTCTCAGGTGCAAATTCGTTCCCACTCCTCGCTCGGAAGATTTTGAACAGGGGGTCGCAAAGGGAACAGAGTCGTCATGACCGGAGTAATTCAAGTGGCCGAATGCAATCGAAGTAGCTCGTAAGATGGCCGGCCCGCCTTTTGCAGAATTGTTCGCAGGCCCATTTGGAACCATCAGGCCGATGCGAACGTCTCTTCTGCAGCATTGCCTTTTCGCCGCTGGTTGGGGCAATTTTAGTCCGGATCTCTCACTTTCCCGTTGCCAGCCTACATTCTGTGAGAAATCCGGGTTGGGTCCGGAATCAGCTTTCCATTTATACCTGCAGAAGTGGGAAATCCTGTCTCTCAGGTCGGTTTTTGTCGTCAAACCGTTGTTAACGGACCCCGACAACGTTACCTTGTGGTTTTTCCCAAGCTTTAAAATTAACAACCCTTGTTTCCTTGTTTTCCTATTTTGTTATGTCGCAGCCTGTCGGTTGGACCCGTTTTCTTGTTCTCGTTGGGGTTGGAAATCGCCGCTAGAAGACTCCCGTTTTCGTCAGACTAAACAACCAGTCAACACAAATTCCCTGAAACATATTCCCCCTGAAACAATTTCCTTATCTGAGTGATCATTAATACGAGGTTATTCGAGAATGAGCCTAAATCGCCACAATTCAACTCGTCGCAGGAAGCCAAAAAAAAACAATCGACGTCGCAACGAAAAATTGCAAACCATGGAGTATCAGTCGCTGGAAGACCGGCGACTGCTGGCCATTGACATCGGTGTGAACGTCACCAGTACGTCATTTGGCGCCGCTGGTAGTCCCGCGGACACGACTGGTGCGGTGGGGCCCAACCACGTCGTTGAGATTGTGGACGACGTCATCAACGTTTTCGACCGTACGGGTACTTTGCAGGCGTCGAAGGCTCTCGATACTTTCTGGACGGACACGGGTGGTTTGGGGGCCCAATCGAGTGAGGAAATGGTGGCCGGAACCGGCAGTGCGAAAATCGTTTACGACGTGGATTCGCGGCGCTGGTTTATTACTTCCACCAGTAATGCCGATATCATCACCGGTACCGACGGAGTTCAAGCTCCAACTTTGGTGGCCGTGTCCCGAACTTCCAATCCACTACAGGATTGGCAAAGTCTCTTTGACGTGTACGACACGGATGCAGACGGTCTTCCGGACGCAGGGTTATTTTGGAGGATTTCTGTCGGACGGCGGGCTTCCTTCGACCACCAACCTGTCTGTGGACGCGAACAATATCTACGTGACGGTCAGCGATTCGACCACAAGTCAAACTTGGGCCTTCAACAAGGCGGAAAGTTTGGTGGTGGTCGATCCCGTGGCAGTTCCACGGTCATTCACTTCAGGCATTGACGGTGGTTCAACGCAGTGGCATATGGATGTTTCCGGTACCGCGACGGGAGCTTTTGGTCTGTTTGTCCCTACCTCGGGAACGGAAATTACTCTATACGAGTTTTCCAGTCCCGAGATTCCGGGCGGTGCGGTTTTTGAGACCCCGGTCGCGATCACCGTCGACAACTTCGATGCTCCACCGGAATTTGTCCGGCAGGAATTCGACGCGGACCTGGTGAATTCAAACGCGGAGCTTTCTGCGGCCGTTGTCCGGCTGGGAGACAGTCTGTGGGCAGCCCATGCGATCCTGGGTGACTCCGGAACCACCAGCGCGGTCCGCTGGTACGAGATCGATCTCATTGCCAAGACCGTTAAACAATCCGGAACCATCCAGAGCGACACGGTCAATTACATTTATCCTTCCATTGCCATTACGCCCGCCGGACACATTGTGATCGGACACACGTCGACGGGTGTTGATGAGTTCCCGACGGCTTCGGTTTCCGTCGGTTATAACAACAACGGCGCCATCGCCATGGAAGATCCGGTCGCGGTCAAGGAGGGCGAGGGTGGCTACTTCGACACGCGCGGGAATCTTTGGGGTCGATATCAGGCTACGGTTGCGGATACGGAAGATCCCACGAAGGTCTGGGTCTTCGGGCAGTGGTCGGACAATACCGACGATGGTCAAACACAAGTTTCCGAAATCACGTTGCTTGGCTACAGCCCAATGATCGACGGTACGACGGGGGACGATACGTTCATTGTTCGCCGTTCTGCGACCGATCCCGATTTGTTGGAAGTCGATATTAATGGCGCGGTCATGGAGTACGAGGAAGCGATCATGTACTCGATTACCGTGGATGGAATGGGCGGCACCGACACGTTTATTCTGGATACCGTCAATGGCGAATTCGAGTTGCCGATGGGTGTGAATTTCATCGGTGATGGAGATGACCATTTGCAGATTGACTCCAGCCTGGACGCACAATGGGTCATCGACGGCGACGGCAGCGGCAGTCTTACTTTAAACGCCCTCTCCTTAAACGACCTATCGTTGACTTTCGTGGGTATCGAGGAAATCGACGGCAGTCAGGGCATCGACACATTTGACATTCAAATGACCAATACAGATTTGACGATCCGTACCAGAGGCGGCGAGGACATGATTGTCGTCAACAATACGGGGACTGGCCTTGTTAGCGCCAGTGGCAACCTGGGAAATGATTCATTTGAGGTCCTCAACTCGGGAGGCGGCGTCGCATTGGATGGAACGGAGGGTATGGATACGTTTACGGTCGACGACGCGGGAACCGGAATGTCGACCCTGATGGGCGGAACTGACGCGGACACATTCCACGTGATGAATTCGGGGACGGCCGGGTTGACGATCTTTGGCAATGAGGGGATGGATGTTTTCAATTTCGACAATCTACTGGGAACAGCCACGACGGTTGCTCACGGCGGCGACGACAACGATCAGTTCAACGTGATCGATGCCGGGCTTGGTGATTTGGAATTGCGCGGTGAGGGCGGCGACGATGAATACTTCGTCACCGTTGTCAATCCGTTGACCAACTTCAGTATTGTGGATAGCGTCGGTGCGGAAAATGATTCGTTGACGGCCGTGGGCACCGGGCTTGATGACGTTTTTGATATTGCCGATGGTTCAGTGATGGTCAATGGCGGACTCTGGACGATTACCGGCATTGAATCGTTCAACTACGACGGCTTGGGAGGAAACGATACATTCAATGTCGATTTGCCAATGAGTTGGGATGGCATGATGACATTAATGGGCGGCGACGATGATGATCAGTTTTTCGTTACCAATTCCGGCCAAGGCCCAATCACGTTGTTGGGACAGGGAGGAAATGACGATTACGAAGTCACGTTTAACTCGAAAACCGATGTCACGATCAACGATGACGGAGTTGTCGGCGACGATCAATTCAAGGGTTTGGCCACCGTTAATTCCGACGAGTTGGTGTTGGCGATGGATTCAGCCAACATCAACGGCGGGATGCTCAGTATTACCGGTGTTGAGTCAGTTGAATACGACGCTTTAGCGGGCAAAGACGTCTTCACTGTGAATTCCGCAATTGGCCAAAGCCTGTTTGTTGGAAACGATGGAAGAGATTCATTTAACGTTTACGCAACTGCCGATTTCAATCACTTCCGGGGCGACGCGGGCGAAGACAGTTTCTTTATCTTCGGCTCCGACGGTATGGCGACGTTCGAAGGCGGCATCGATGACGACACGTTTCATGTCATGATGACGACTGGCAACGGGACGTTCGACGGTCAGGCAGGTAACGATGTGTTTGACATTGAATCCGTAACCGGAGACAGCAACTTCTGGGGAGGAGACGGCGAAGACGTGTTCACGATCACGAACCGCTTGCCGCTCGGCAGTGTTGGGTCAATCAATATCGACGGTGGCGCCGCCCGTAACTTGATGGTGGTTAATGGCTATCAGTCAATGAGCAACGACGCGGTCGTAACCGACACGATGATCACGGGACTTTCGGCGGTTCCGATCATCTACGCGTCGACCGGAGGCAGCTTCAGTATTGATGGAGCCAACGGTGGTATCACGCTGTTCGGATCGGCGACCGAGATCAACAAATTCGAGGTCGCTTCGTTTCGTGCCAACAATTCTCTGCTGATGAAAGGTGGGAGTGCCGATGACATCATTACCGTCCGAGCAGCTGCTCTGGGTGCGATCGAAGCTGACGGACTGGAAGGTACGGATACCTATCAATATGCGGTTGGCTCTGGGGTCAACCGATTCCTGTTTGCCTTAGACACTGGCCTCGCCGGCACTGATCGCTTGATCACTACTTTGACCGAAGGCAATGACCAAGTCATGCTCAGCGGCGAGGTTTTCATGGTCGATACCGACACGATGGTATTCAACGACCAATTCGAGGCCTTGATTATCGACAGTCGCGGTGGTGACGATCAAATCTCTGTCGCCCGGATGGACGTCGGATTCCTGAGACTGCTGACGCGAAATGGCAGCGACACGGTTAACGTCAATGAGTTCGCTGGCATCCAGAGGGGAGTCCTGATCGAAGCCGGAGACGACAACGACAACATTAATCTGTTGACCAGTGCCGCCGAGAGCTTCGTGCAGGCGTACGGTGGTGCCGGTAGTGACACAATCTTTGTTTCCTCGAACTCGTACGGCAATGCCATCGTCGATGGTCAGGAAGGGTCAGATCAAACGACGGTTGAAATTGCGGATCGCTCGAACCGATTTGTGGTCGCCCGGGATTCTGGAACGGCCGGATTCGACGAATTGACTGTTTTGGGTTCCGTGCTTAACGATTTCCTGATTTTTCGCTCCGGCGTCGTGAATACTCGGACGCAGAGTATTTTGTACAACGAAAAGACAGAAGTTCTCAATGTTGAATCCGTTGGAGGTGACGACATCCTCTCGGTTTATGGAATCAGTGCGGCGCAGACGAATATTTTCACCGGGAACGGTGAAGACTATTTTGTTCAGTACTCCACCTTTGGTAACGCGCCGACCAAAATTCTCGACGTGGATTTGGGAGTCGACAATGATATTGTGGTCGTCAGGGGATCGAATGCCGATACAACGACTACCATTTCCGGGAAACAGGGAAATGAATTCTTCAATATCGGTTCATCGCGGGCCGATAACAACGGCAACCTCGATCTGGTTCAAGGACTGGTTACCGTCAACGGAGATGGCGGCAACGATCGGTTGTATATAAACGACCGGGGTAAAATCTCTTCGTTCGACCTCCGCGTCGATGTCGCTTCGGTCCGCGAAATTACGTCGGATTCCTTTCCTTTCTTCGCCGGAGTGGATTATGATTCGATCGATGTATTCCGACTTGACGCGACGGACTTCAAGAATCTGATTGAAGTCGTTGGCAGCGAAGAGACGACCTACGAGTTCGTGGGCAACGGCGGGTTCAACCAGCTTTTGCTACTGCCGGATGACGATGGGCGAGAACTGGTCAACACGGGTACCCGCAATGGGTTCTATACCTTTGATACCAAGCGGGACATCTTTTTTACGAATTTCTTTATCGTCTAATGGCGGTCAGCATCGCCAATTAGGATTCGAAATCCCATTTCAGCCCCTCTCGGGGCTGATTTGTTTTTGTCCTGGCCGAAAATGTGAGGCACAATTGTGAAAGGAATTTGTTTCCAAGCAGTGGGCGAAGTTGCGACCGTTGAGTTGCCGGAACCCAGGTTGGAACATCCGCGGGACGCCATCCTCCAGGTTTCGCTGGCCGGTTTGTGTGGCAGTGATCTTCATCCCTTTTTCGGGCGGGAAATCGGTTTGGATGTCGGTACCGTGATGGGGCATGAATTGGTCGGAACCATTCTGGAAATCGGCGAGGAAGCGCGAGCCAACTCAGATTTGGTCGTCGGAAGTCGGGTTTTTGCGCCATTTTCCACCAGTTGCGGGAATTGCTTCTACTGCCTCGTCGGTTTGACGTCGCGCTGTGAAATTGGGCAGTTGTTTGGATGGCGGCAAAACGGCGATGGCATTCATGGCTGTCAAAGTCAACGCGTGCGTGTGCCGCTGGCCGACGGTACGCTCAAAAAGTTGCCTGCCACAGTCAGTGACGAGGACGCGCTTCTGCTGGGCGACAACTTGTCGACAGGATTTTATTGCGCAGAAATGGCGGGAATCAAACCAGAAGGTGTCTATGTCGTCATTGGCTGCGGCACGGTGGGACAGTTGTGCATCCTGGCTGCTCGACAGCTTGGAGCCCAACAGATTTTTGCGTTGGACCTCGTCGGCGACCGGCGGCAGCGAGCAGAAGCCCTCGGCGCCCGTTCGCTTTCGCCGGGTGAGTCCGCGGTAGAAGAGATCCAAGCAGCCACGTCGGGGAGAGGCGCGGACGCGGTGATGGAACTGGTGGGCTTACCCGAGGCCCAAGAGCTGGCCTACCGGCTGCTTCGACCTGGCGGCACGATGTCGGTGATTGGGTGTCACTGCACGCCGAATTTTTCGTTCAGTCCCGTCGACGCGTACGACAAAAATCTGACCTATCGAACCGGGAGGTGCCCGGCCAGACATTACATGGACAGGCTGACCGCGGAAGTTGCTGCGGGCAAGTTCGAATTGTCTGGATTCATTACGCACCGATTTAATATCAAGGACGGCCGTGAGGCATACGACGTGTTTTCCAAACGACTTGACGGTTGCGTCAAGGCGGTGATTGAAATGTCCGACTGAGGTCGCAGGCGCTACTCGCCGTTAAAACGCCTCCAGATTTCGGCCAAAGACTCAGCGGCTCGCATGGGCAGTTTGACGTCGACGACACCGGAAAGATTAGTTTCTGCAGGATTGATTTCGACGGTTCGGATTCCCATTTGGGCGGCCCGAAAAACGGGCTCGACAATGTAAGGAAACAGACTGCTGGTCCCGATCGACATCACCAAATCAAAAGGCCGCGACGACTGCTGCATCAGTTGTTCAATTTCGTCGACGGGTAATTGTTCTTCAAACAGGACCACGTCCGGTCGAATCAGCGCTTTGCATTCGGGGCACGTCGGTGGAATCGCGAGATTCGCATAATCCTGGTAGATGTGGATATAGTTACAGCGCGTGCATTTGAGACGGTGGAGATTCCCATGGATCTCGATTACGTTCTTCGATCCTGCGGTGGAATGAAATCCGTCAATGTTTTGGGTCAAGACCCAAAACCGATTGAAACGGGACTCCAAGTCCGCCAATACTTCGTGTGCACGATTATGGACGGCTCCCCTTGCGTTCTTCTCGATTTGCACGAGGTATTTCCAGGTGATTTCGGGGCGCGTTTGAAACATGGGCCCGGATAGGGCCTGTTCGATTGGCATGCCGTCTTCGGTGTCATGTCCATCGTATAGTCCACCAAATCCCCGGTACGTCGGCAGGCCCGAATCAGCCGATATTCCGGCCCCGGTGACAACCAGCACGTCCTTCGACGTTTTCAGGTAGTCGACGACGACGTCGATTTCATGAGAGAAGGGTTCGATTCCAGCGTGATTCATCATTTTGTTTCCGATACGTCCGTTTGTCGGCCGAGATAACGGAAGCCCATGAAATTTGGCAAAAAAATCTCGACCCTGGTTCAGCGAAGCAAGCCAACATAGAAACTGAAAGTTTGCTCTTCGTCGCCTGTCGCAGAGGCTACAGGATAAGCAAAATCGAATGCCAGTGGAGCCGCCAGACCCGCAAACGGTAGATGCACCCGCAATCCCAGTCCCGGCGCGACTCGGAAATCGCCGGCGGTCAGTTGGATTTCTTCTTCGACCGTACCAAAATCGGTAAACACAACCGCGTGCAGCATGTCATCGGCAGTTAGCGGAAAATCGTATTCCAATGAATTCAACCATTGAAATTCACCACCGACCCGAACTCCTCCTTGAATCGGTGAAACACCACGGAATTCAAATCCTCGCAACGAAGAAAATCCGCCGGCGATATAGTTTTCAAACACCGGAGATGAGCCTGAGAAGCCAAGTTTGGTCTTATAGGTGAGAATATGCCGTCCCGAAGTGTCGGGTCGCTGATAGATCAGTCGGTGATGCCGGAAATCAATATCTCCCCGCGAGTAGGAATAGTTACCGAAAGCCTGTCGATAATGCATGGAAAGGTACGTGCCTTGAGCCGATTCGACCGGATTGAAGCGAGTGTCGTAAACGAATCCGACACTTCCCAGGAACAGGTTACTATTGCCAAGAACCGCATTGAGATCGGGAGAGGTCATGACGCGGGGATTGTCAATCGTTACGCTTTCCAGCCGTACGCCGATATCCATGGTCAGGAATTCATTGAACCGACGACCGAAACTGATGCGACCACCGGCGCGCTGTTCGTCATAGTCATAGAATTGTCGACCGAAAAAATAGCCACTCAGGCTGACACTGCTTTCAGTTCCGCCTAAGTACGGATTGGAAAGGCTGACCAGGTAGCGTTCGACATCCTGGCCCGGCAGGGCTTCGAGGCGGAAGTTTTTGCCCTGACCGCGCCAGGAATTCGGATTGAGTGCCTCGCGCACCCGCCGAGGCGTACCGAAATTTCTTTCTTCGATTACGATTTCACCAAGGAGGCGATTGTCGGAACTGTAGGTTCCACCAATGGTGAATCGACCGGAGTTGGTATTGGGAAAATAGACGTCGAGGTTGGCGATGTCCGGCGGGGGCACGAAAGGTACCTGGTTACCGGGAACCTGCGGCGGCATTGGAGTGACGGGAAAATAGACCTGACCGGCTGGCTGAGTGGTCACGACAGGTGGATTTCCGCCTTGATTCCCGGGCGGAAAACCGGCTGGATAGGGGTAGGTCGTCGATTGGGGGAATGCCGCAGGTTGGAATCGGGTTTGTTGATTGTTGGTCGGTAACTGCGCATTCGGTGGATAAGGGTTAACTGAGTTGGGGTTGGCAGGCGGCGTGTACGAAGGTGTCTGGTAACTCGAAGCCGGCGGCAAAGGTTGTCGATAAAACGATACAGGCGGACGGGCCGACGGATTCGCGGGCGGAGCCGGGTATGGACTCAAAGTCCCGGACTGGTCAAAGGTCGCGTACGGTTGATTGGCGGAGCCATTGACCTGGGGGGTAAATATTGGCGGTTTTGCCACCCGGATCCGCTGTTTCATTACCGGGTGGGATGTCCACATTTGTGGCGATGCGGTCAAGGCGGGGAGTCTATTGGCCCAACCGGTTTGCATGATCATGATGACCGACAATGTAATCAGGATGCGAATGTCGCCAAGTCCTTTGTCACGGGACGCCATGGCGTTACCGCAAAACGCCGAGGTAGAAACTAAATACTTTTTCATCATCCCCCTCAGCCATCGCGACTGGGAAGGCAAAATCGAACGCGAGCGGAGCGCCCATTCCAAGCGCGGGCATCGAGACTCGGAATCCAAAGCCAGGCGCGACTCGGAAATTGTCCGGATTGATCTCGATATTCTCCTCAACGGTTCCAAAGTCACAGAACAGAACGCCTTTGATCATGTCGTCGGCGGTAATGGGGAACATGTATTCCAGTGTATTTAACCATTGGAACTCGCCGCCGACTCGAACGCCATTTTGAACCGGTGATGCACCTCGAAAGTCAAATCCACGCAAGGTCGAGAAACCACCCGCAAAGTAGTTTTCAAAAATCGGCGTTGATGAACCGCTGAAACCGACTCTGGTTCCAAAGCTGAGCGTGTGGCGACCCGAACCATCGGGTCGTTCATATAACAGTCGGTAGCGACGATAGTCGAGATCGCCCCGAGAATAGGTGTAGTCACCAAACGCCTGACTGAAGGTGGCTGCAAAGTAGCTTCCTGTCGTGGCGGCAAATGGCGAATCGCGCGTATCGCGGATCAGGCCAACATTGCCGAGAAACAGATTACTGGTTCCCAGAGATTCATTGAGTTCCGGAGAAGTCGTCACTCGGGGGTTGTCGATTTTTACGCTTTCCATTCGCAGTCCCGCACTGAATTGGAGGTCGTGCGTCAAACGGCGGCCAATCGCAAATCGACCGCCTAATCGTTGTTCATCCCAGTCGAAGTATCTGCGTTCAAACAAATAACCACTGGCGCTGAAACTATAATCGGTTCCAAACAGGTAGGGTTCCGCAAAACTGACCAGGTACCTGCCAACATTGGTTCCCGGGACAAGTTCCAGACGAAATGTCTGTCCCCCGCCCCGCCAGGCCGTTCCGTCGACGATTTCCCGAAAGCTCCGAGGGAACCGGGTAATGTCAAAATGCCTTTCATCAATGGTGAATTGACCGACGATTCCATTGTCAGAGTTGTAAGCACCCCCAAAGTTGATCCGTCCAGTTTGGGTTTCCGTGACGTAGACGTCCAAATCGGCATAGTTCTGAGGGAAAACGGCGTTGCCGCCACGTTCGTAGGGTTGGACGAGTGGATTCAACTCGTTGGGGGACCCAACATTGGGCGACGGCAGCCCGAATGAGGGAGTCGTTCTGCCTTCGGTGGATAATTCCGGGTACTGCGCAGCCGCCTGGCGAACGTTGGAGTCGCCGCTGGCGCCTTGCTCGTTCTCGGCCAACGCATTGGCAGAGAAATCACCGGCAGCGAAGTCACCCGTGGCGAAGTCATTGGAATCGTCAGGGCTTTGAGCGCGGTAAAAGAACCCTGGTGTTTTGGCTTGGTTTGCGACACCCTGCGGGCGTTGCGATTGGGACGCTTGTTGATAGACGGACGACGTCGCGATTGTTGTTGAGGTGGTTTTCGACGAGGTTGCATTCGTTGATGTTGTGTATATCGGCTTGGCGATTTCTTGCGTCGCCTGAGCGACGGATCCCCGATCCTGTTCCGGTTTTCCCGACAAACGCGCCAGTCGTTCATCCAGTGGCAGTCTCGACAACCGGTCGACCGAGTTCTGGATCTCTTGGATATCGAGGTCCGCAACATCGGGCGACCAAAAATTGGTTGTGGCGCATCCGGATGCCATCACCAGCGCGAAGCCCAGTGTAACGGCCAATGCGGTATTCAATCGGTTTAAATAGTTTGCGAACATGAACAGTTGATCAGGGCGAATTATTAACGGAGGGAAGACGACGATCCGGAGGCGGCGTGTCGCTCAATGGCTTTCAATTCGGGAGTGCGGACGACGATTCGGGGAGGCGCCTGGCCGGCTGCTCCGGGCCCGGCAAAAATCTGGGCGGAATTCAATCTTCGTTCGCTGTTACGAATCTCGCGGGCGTCAATCAAGTCGCCGGGTCGCAGTGAAAGTCGATTCAAAACGACTTCTCTTCGGGTAATTCCGTAGTCCCCCTCAAAGTGAACATTAATGTTTCCGACCCGATATTGTTTGCCTTCATCAATCTTGTAGACGATATCCAGCAATCCAGGCTCTTCGAGGAATCTTGGTTCCGCCTCGACATCAGCAAAGACGAATCCCTGGCTTCCGTACAGGTCCCGAAGCGCAACGAGGTCACGATTCATTTTGGCAACATTAAATTCAGGTTGATCCTCGTCCTCCGGTTTGAGCTCGACCATTTTGATGAGTTGATCCGGTTGATAGGACTCGTTGCCGATAAACGAGATTTTGCGGACTTTATACCGCGGTCCCTCATTGATGATGAATCGGACGTTTAACCAGCGACCGTCGTTGCTTTCACTAACTTCGCGGCCGATACGGGCGTTGAAAAAGCCCAGGCTGCGATAGTAGTTGGTTAGTCGCAGAACGTCCTGCTCAATCTCTTCACGGTTGACCAGTCCGCCAATCAGCTTGGCGATTCCGGGCTTGGATTCAATGAAATGACGCAAGCGCGCATCAGAGGCGATTTGATTTCCCTCGAATTCGACTTTCCAGATACGCTGCTGCTGGTCCTCGTGGATTAGGAAAACGACTTCCGAATCGTCTTTCTCAGTTCCATCAAGAATCTCGACTTGAGTCCGAGGGTAGCCTTTCTCTTTGTACAGCTCTTCGATTTTTGTTTTTGCCATGCGGATCTGGTGAACGTCCAGTGGGCTGCCGTCTGTTAGCCCGGTTTCGCTCCGCAACGTGCGTTTCGAGATTCCCCGATTGCCGACAAATTTCACCTGCGAAATCAGGTTTCGTTCGACGACTTCAATCGTTATCGTGACGCCCTCTTCCGTTTTCTTCAGATAGGGCCCCTTCACCCGGTTGATTTCGGGCATGCGCCACAGCTGATCGACATCCTGTTGCAATTTGTCCGGATCAAAATATCGACCTGGTCGCGTGCGAATGTTTTTGGTTAGTCGATGAGTCGGAACGCTGCGGTTCCCCGTGATGATGACATCCGCAACGATGTTGGATTTGTCCACTGGTAGCGAATTTTGCTGTTCGTTGGTGTCAAAACTTTCTTGATAACCGTAGCTCTCAAAATCTCGGTTGAAACTTCTGACACGGTTGTCCGCTTCATCATCGGGACTTTGCATTCGGACGTCCTGTAGCGCATCCTCTCTCAAAACCGGGGGTGGAACCGGTAGATCGAAATGCGCTAATCGCTCGGTTTGACATCCAGTCAGCAACATTGCGATGCACAGCCCGATCGCTGGCGCGATTGGGTGCCTGGAAACATGCTGGTTCTGGGGGCACGGTTTCAGCGTGCGCATGACTTGCGATCGTGTTTGCAACGTTTGGTCCATCCTTTGACCTCAACTTGAATTTTTCCAGCCGCGTAATTACAGAAAGGCAAAAAAACGAACAAGCCTAGATTTCGCTAGCGTCAAAATTGAAGTAGGTTGTTGCTGTTTTAGCAAACGTACGGTGTCGGATCGAATGTTGTTCGATAAGCGTGGCAAATCGTTCGATTCCCAAACGGAATTCGAGGGTGCTGGCGAGGAGTCTGAGGAATCGAATTCCTTTGTCAACTCGAATCAGGAACGAATTTTTCGGAAAGTGTTTTCGTTCCGTGATTTGCGTGCAATCAAACCGTCCCGTGGGGTGACGTCCCAGCCGACGACCTACTTGCGACTGCGTTTTAAGGGCGTCTCCAACGTTACGACAGGCCAGCGACTAATGGGCGCAATTAATTTCGCTTCTTCCGCCGTCCTGACAAAAACGACCGCCGCATCAGATTCAATCCGTCTGAGATTCAAATCGCCGACCATCCTCCATTCTTTCTCAGTACGCCAGTCGATCCCCTTGGATTTGGACGTGGCGGGTTGAAAAAATGGCTGGAGTTCGTCAGGTAACGCTTCCCAGACTCCTTCATCTCCGTAAATTACGGGCTGGGCTCCAAGTTGAGCCAGTTTGTCTCGCTCGATAGCAATGCCATAAGGTTGAAAATCCCAACGGCTGAGATGGGGTCGAAAAATCTTGCGATCCAAAATCTTGTCGAGCGGAAGGTTGGAAAAACAGACAACGCGATGCAGGCTGCGCGTAAGTCGGTTGGTCGCCAAGATTGTTTGCCCCGCGAGGATTCTGGCCAACGTCGCCAAGTCATCGTGCTGGCGACGTGGGGCCCGGAAAATGAGATCGTCGAGATATTCGTCCTCGGTCTGATCGGGCCAGGGGCCAAGCCGTCGACGAGTCCAGTGGATCAGGTAACGATCCATTTTGATTTCGGATAGTTCAAGGATCGGAATAGGGAGGTCGCTCGCCACCGCCGAATCAGAAAAGAAACGGGGACCGATAGCCGTGGATTCCTGGGGTGTATGGGCGGAAACCGAGTCTGAGTAGAGCCACCACGAAGTCGCATTCAATGCCACGAGCTCTTCCCTGACAACACGCGATGTCAATCGGGAATCAACAAGCAGTTTGGTAACTGGTTGGGGGGACTCGGCAAGGCGGCGTTTGGCCGCCCGGTAGATGTTGCCGTTTTTTCGAACCGACAAGAGTCTCGTTTCATTGGCGACGCAAATGAGGAGCTCATCCTTGGCTATTTCGGACTTGGGCGAGCTCATCCTTTTCGACGGGCCGGTCAAGCTATCGTAATAGCATGGGAAGACGCCGGATTTAATGGGAGACGTTTTGCTTTTTGTTTGACCTGATTCAAACCAGTCTGCATCCAAGTCGTCAGGAAATTTCTGAAAATCGACCAAGTCGAAACCAAACAGTTCGGCAATTCGACGGATGAATGAGTCGGTGGTTGTGCCGGCTGAAGTCACAAAAAAGTGTTTATCTGGATTCAGATTGGAGGCGATGGTGCGAAGGGCGTCAAACCAACCGTCGTGGGCATCCAGTTTCTTTCCCAGCCGGGAACTGGCAACGCAAATCGATTCACCAAATGGAAAACCTTTGGGTGCCCAGAATATTTCCCGGGAAGCGACTGGGTTTTCGAATGAGTCGCCTGCCAAACCAATGGACAGGTGCGCCGATTGGTTGAATTTTTGCAGCGGTCGTTTGGTCAAGGTTAACAGATTCTGGCCGTACGCCAGGCAATCGAGTGACGGGATTGCGCCCTCATCAAGCTGGAGATCGAATCGAGTCAGCCAAGCGTAAAGATTGCTCCTGACGGCGTCCGAGGTCACTCTCGGGAATGTTGCTAAATCAGACTCGTGCATCGGTCGATATCTTGTGTGTTGAATTACGCAGAGGACAGAAAAGATCAAAACAGTCGAATCGTTCTTTGAACAAGCGACCCGTAGTTTCTATGAACCGCCGGCGTTAATATAGCATTATTGATTCAACCATTGCCGTCGCTTCGTACATGGTCTTCCTTGCAAAATCGTCTATGAGCAAACATCACTGGAAAATCTCGATTCTCGTCGTCCTGATCGTCTCAAGTGGCTATTTGTTTGCGGACTGGTATCACGGCATGCCGGAGGACGTTGAGAAACATTTCGTTGGCCGCCAATCGTGCATTGAATGTCATCAGACACAGGCTGCGTTATTTCATGGTTCGGATCATGATTTGGCGATGGATGTAGCGAACGAGCAGACTGTGCTGGCAGATTTCAATGACCAAACAATCGAACACTATGGCATCGAGTCGCGAATGTACCGCGACGGGTCGAAATTCATGGTTCACACCGAAGGTCCGACGGGCCAGATGCAGGATTTTGAAGTCAAATATGTTTTCGGAATCCGGCCGCTCCAACAGTACATGGTGGAATTGGAACGTCCCAAGGATGCCAAGCCCAATGAAATCGGTCGGGTACAGGTCCTGCGGATTTCATGGGACACGGAGGCCAAGCAGTGGTTTTACCTTAGGCCGCCAGACGTTGATGAAAAACTCGACCCCGACGATCCGTTACACTGGACGGGCATCACTCAAAACTGGAATGCCAGTTGTGCCGTTTGTCACAGCACCGATTTGAAGAAAAACTTCAGCCCCCTGACGAACGAATACCACACAACGTTTTCAGAGATTGATGTTAGTTGTGAAGCGTGTCATGGCGAGGGCAGCTTGCACGTCGAGTTGGCGAACCAGAACAGCCTGTTCTGGGACCGTAAGCATCACTATGGATTGGCTAAACTCAAGACCGAAAGTAATGTGCCGCAGGTCGAGTCCTGTGCTCCCTGTCATTCGCGACGAACACCGGTGGATGACAGTTTTCGGCCGGGATGCAACTTCGACGACTATTATGCAACCCAATTGTTGACCGACCCGATTTATCATGCGGATGGCCAGATTCGTGACGAGGACTACGTCTATGGATCATTCATTCAGAGCAAGATGTACCATGAGGGGATTCGTTGTACGGATTGCCACGATGCCCATTCCGCGAAAGTCAGATTTGATAACAACCTGCTTTGCACTTCCTGTCACCAACATCCGTCGGGCAAATACGATTCGCCCGCGCATCATCATCATCAACCTGGTACACCGGGTGCCAGTTGTATCGAGTGTCATATGCCGGCGACAACCTACATGATGGTCGATCCGCGTCGGGATCATAGTTTTCGAGTACCGCGGCCAGATTTGAGCGTCCGATTTGGAACGCCAAATGCTTGCACTGCCTGCCATCTTTCTGACGCTAAGCTCACTCCCAACAGCGATCGAAAACCGCTGACCCAATACCTGGACTGGATCATTGCGGCGGAATCAGGCGACCAGGAAGTCGGGGCGGAACTGGACCGTATCGACAGCTTGATGACAGAGTCTTTTGACAAATGGTATCCGGTCAATACGTCCGAACCCAGATCGCGATATTATGAGCAGTTGGCGATGGGTCGATCCGATGACGAGGCGGCGGTACCGACTCTCAACGAACTGGCCACGGATGAAAGGGCGCCGGCGATTTTTCGCGCCAGCGCGTTGGCCGTGCTAATGGGTGATTCCGATCCCGAGTCTTTGACGACCGCGATTGAGGCCTTTAATGACTCCAGCCCCAAAGTGATAGTGGCGGCGTTGATGAGAGTGGATATGGAGATCGCCCGACTGGCGGATCGTCAGCGATATGGAAATGCCGACGAGGTGGACCGCGAGCAGATCAAAAGGCTGGCTCGAGAGGTGGCTCCTCTGCTGACCCATCCATCTCGGCGGGTCCGCATCGATGCTGCCCGGGTTTTCGTTGGTCTTCCAAATGACGTACGGCAAAACGATGTTGAGCCAGATCGTCGCAAGGCGTTCGAATTGGCTTTGGAAGAATACAAGAGATCCCTGTATATCGATGGTGATCGAGCGGGGAACCACATGATGCTGGGCGGTTTGCACGAGATGCTTGGTGATCCGGCCAGAGCCAAAGACGATTACCGTGCTGCAATGACGGTCGAGCCCAACCTCGCCGGGCCCCGGTCCAACCTCGCCGCGTTGCTGGAGGCGGACGCGAATCGTCTCAACAGCGAACTTCGCCAGTCACCGTCGGGCGGAGGGATCGCGGTTGGAGAAATGCGAAGCAAGCTGAAACAGATCCAAAGCATCGGACGACAAATCGCCCGCATAAGAGCCGAAGAGCATGAGCTATTGAGAAAGGATATCGTTCGCAGCCACGGGCTTCCAGATACTCACGGACTGCACTACCGTTTTGCGATGTCGTCTTATGTTCAACGAGAGCTCGAATCAACCGAGAAGCATTTGTTGGAGGCCCATCGACAACAGCCTGACAACCAGATGTATCTCATGGGGCTGGCTACTTACTACATCCATGTGGAAAAGCCCGATGTGGCGCTCCAGTATATCGATCAACTCACAAAACTCGACGCCCAACATCCGGGCTATCAGGCTTTGGCAAATCAGGCGAAGCAAATGATGAAGAACGCGGGTGACGCATCCGATTCAACTGACCAATAGAAATTGCAGTTAATCCATGACAGATGGTCACGTGGCACCCTTCATCGTTGCTGGCGTCCAGATGGACATCCAATTCGCAGATCCAGTCGAAAATCTGCGGCGCATGGAAGATCGTCTACTGGAAACGACAAAGGCCGGAGCTGAGCTGACGGTGTTTCCGGAATGTACGACGACCGGTTACTGCTTCGATACTCTGGCGGAAGCAAAAGAAGTGGCCCAATCCGTCGACGACGATATCGTTCGACAGGTTCATCAAATATGTCGGAAGCTGAATACGATGGTCGTGTTTGGTTTTTTGGAGGTAGAGGAAGATAACGTCTTTAACTCCCTAATGCTGATGGGACCTGCGGGTTGCCTGGGAAGGTATCGGAAGATCCATCTTCCCCATTTGGGTGTCGACCGTTTTACGACACCGGGGGATGGTCCTTTCGAAGTCGTCCAGACTCCAAGAATTCGGATCGGGATGAACATCTGTTACGACTGTGCATTTCCAGAAGCGGCTCGATCGCTGGCCTTGCAAGGAGCAGATCTCGTCGTATTGCCGACCAATTGGCCGCCGACTTCCTCCGTTACGGCGGATCACATTCCCAACGCACGGGCGCTAGAGAACCATGTGTACTTCATGGCAATCAATCGAATTGGCAGCGAACGGGGAGTCGCGTTTATTGGCAAGAGCAAGATTTGTGATCCGCATGGTCGTGACATTGCCGTCGCGGATCATGCTAAAGATGCAATTTTGATCTGCGAGATTGATCCTGGGCTCGCCCGACAAAAACACTTGGTCAATATTCCCGGCAAACATGAAGTCGATCGTTTCAAAGACCGGCGGCCAGATTGTTATGAATCGTTAACAATTCGCTCAGCCGATTGAGTCGATTTTCTCGTGTGTTTTGATTGCGAATCGTCCTGACTGTCAGTTCGACCCTCGGATTCCAAACTGCCGTTCCCCTGAAATTCGAATTCAGCTGCTACTGGAAACCACAGCGGCGAGTTACAATTTGAAACCGGCCTTGAGTCTGAGGAGATTCTTCAAAAGGTGCGAAGCAACCTCGGGCATGGACGCGTTTTCTCGCGACTTTGCCGTCCAGCCGGAAGATTGGGTTGCCTCGACGAGCGATAATTAGGAAATCAATAACATTCGCGGACCAGGCATTTTCGGCCGT
This sequence comes from Pirellulaceae bacterium, assembly GCA_942492215.1. GTDB lineage: Bacteria > Planctomycetota > Planctomycetia > Pirellulales > Pirellulaceae > Mariniblastus. The sequence continues at coordinate 44,164 of CALODY010000012.1, read as the reverse complement.
CAACCAATCGCGAATCGTTTGGATTCATTTCGACTAGAAAAGTGAAGAAAGAACATGGCTTCAAATCGAATTTCGCATGCAATTCTGTCGATTACCGTCGTTTATGTCTGGCTGTTCGGTTGTTTTGATCTCGGCGAATCGGCTGCCCAACAGGCGCCAGACTACCTTCGTGAAATGCAATTTCAGGCGGTTGATACGAAAAAAGCCGACTGGGTCCATTGGGGCGATCGCACGAGCGTGTTTTCAAACTGGACCAATCATTCTAATCGGTTGATCCCGATCTATTCGTATGGAATCCAGCTGGATTCGTGCAAGGGACCCAATAGCGTTTATCGGAGCGAGTCGCGGTTGAAACAGTTGTACGGCAATCTTCCCACTTCGACACTCAACCCCGAGGCAGAGTATTTTGATCAAACTGACGTCTATCGCTTGCAGCAGGAGGCGTTCGCCGCCGGTAAAAAGAATGTCATTCTGATTTTGTTTGATGGTTTGGATTGGCAGACGACGCAGGCAGCTTCGATCTATCGAAACAAGAAAGTCCTATATCGGGAAGGTCGCGGAAGCGGATTGTCGTTTCTGGATTACTCAAAGTGCCCCACAGATTTTGGATACTTCGTTTGTTCTCCTCACAACAAAAATACAAGAGTGGACGTCAATGCTCAGGTCGTCACCCAAAGTGGCGGACAGGATCGGGGTGGCGGTTATGACGCGAGTCTCGGTGGTGCGCATCCATGGAGTGTACCCGGCGATGATTCTTACTTGTTGGGTAAACGAAAAAGCGTCCCCCACCCTTTTACCGACTCCGCCGCATCGGCGACTTCCATGATGGCTGGAATCAAAACCTACAATTCATCGATCAATATTTCGCCAGATGGATCGAAGGTTAAAACCATCGCCCACCAAATGCAAGAACAGGGTCTGTCGATTGGCGTGGTGAGCAGCGTACCGGTCAGCCATGCGACGCCAGCATGCGCTTATGCCCAAAACGTCACGCGAAACGACTACCAGGACTTGACACGGGATCTGTTGGGTATGGCATCAAAATCCAACCCGGAACCACTTGAGGGAGTTGACGTCTTGATTGGGGCGGGCTGGGGCGAAGTTCATCAAGATGACCGGAAAAAGCAGGGAGATAATTTTGTCCCCGGCAATAAGTATGTAGTCGATACCCTGCTTGAGAAAATCGATGTCGCAAACGGTGGCCAATACGTTGTGGCTCAGCGCACAGAAAATCGAAATGGTCATGAAGTTTTATTCGACGGTGTGCAGAAAGCAATTCAATCCAACTCCCGTTTCTTCGGGTTTTTTGGCGTCGATGGCGGACACTTGCCCTATCAAACTGCCGATGGAAATTTCAATCCAACTCGTGGTATCTCCAAGGTAGATGTTTATTCAGAAGCGGACATTTTTGAAAATCCGACGCTCTCCGATATGACGGAAGCAGCGCTGAGCATTCTCGAGAAAAATGGGAAGGGATTTTGGTTGTTGGTCGAGGTGGGCGATGTAGACTGGGCGAATCACAATAACAATATCGACGACGCGATCGGAGCGGTCTTCAGCGGAGAGGCGGCATTTGACGCGGTGGCAAAGTGGGTTGAGACAAACAGTACCTGGAAGGAAACGGCAGTTATCTTGACCGCTGATCACGGACACATGCTGGTTGTTGACGATTTGGAAGCATTGACAGGAGTTCGGTCCGACGTCAGCCCTGCCGCGGCCAGCATTAACAATTCCCTTCCCGAGAAATTGAAGGCCGGCGACTTGAATTAATCGGACCAGCTTGTGACGGTTCTCCGAGTGTATAAGTGAAAATTCGTCGAGTTTTTCCTCCTGATCCAAATCGAAAAAAGCCGGACCCGTTTGTACGAGGCCCCTGGCCGCCAAAAACGTTTTGACTCGCAAAGTGATTAGGGGCAAGGCAATCACTTTACAAAAGTTGCCAGAGGCCTCGCGGGTCGATGGTAATCCGATCCCGGAAGGGTTCAAACGGCCATCAGATTTCTTAGTTAGCATCTCGTGTGCCAATCCGGATCAATCCAAATCGTGGTCCATCCCCGACAAAAGCTGCCGGTGCTCAATTGGCTGTTGCGGATTGGTACAAATGACAATTTGTGGCTGACGCAGGATCGAACAGGCAGTAGGGGCTGAGCTATTTGCCCGGGCCGTTTCGGAGTTCGGCTCGATCGACAAAGCTACTCGAATGCGGCCTGAAATTTGGAACGACGAACAGGAAGGGAACTGAGGATGTTAGCGCGAGGTGCTGGATTTGTATTTCTAGCGGTCTAAGACTGGATTTGCGAAAGCCCCACACTTTCGTCTGGCGAAGAACTTGAATCGGTCAAGGAATTGTTACGCCCACATGTCGACGAAAGATCCGGCAGAACCCAGCTCTCGGGCCAAGCGGTTCTCAGCGTCCTTGACGATGGCCTGGACGCGATCAACGAGGCCCTCTTCGTTCTGCGTATTATCGAAAAAGAACCTGTTGAATTCGGTCACGCCCTCAATGGTCTTAAGCCCCGTCGTAAAACTTCTTTTGATCGAATCGGAAAACCGAAATACCTCAGCCTCGGATTCGAAATCGAACGAGATTCCAGTCAGGCTATCACTTGGTTGTTTTTTCGGATCGAAGATCTGTTGAACTTCGGATTTCAGATCGTTGCGAACTTGCTGAAGAAAGGTATCAGCGGTTTCGCCATATTGATCAACGAACAGACCGTTAAAGCGTCGCGCAAAGTTTGAAATCGCACGCGCCGTTTCCTTTCTGGCACCGTATGAAATACCGGTAGTCCGAGAGCCGATGCTTCTCGAATCCACTGCTTCAAAATTTCCTTCGCTAATGTTCAGGGCTTGAAAGAATCCGGTTCCGCCGCTGGAAATCAAAAGATCTTCGAGATTGGTTGAGTGGATGGACAGCCGCCCCGATGCGGCTTCGAAATCGGTAACGGTATCCGGGACCAGGTCTTCAATTCTGGCCAGGACGTCCGCCAGGGAATCGTTGTTCACATCGAAGGCGACGGCGATACTATTTATCGTGATCGAACCGCTGGAAACTCCTGCCATGATTTGCAGCTCAGCCAAGGGAGTCGTTTCGTCACCACCACCCATCTGAGCGGTTGCATCGGCAAGCTTGGTTGCAACGAGGAACCCCGAGGTGTCATCGGAGAGTACGATATCTTTGTCGTTCCCGGCAGTATTGCGCGTCAGCAATATTGTTTCGGTACCGGCATCAAAGGTCGCCGATACGTCAATGTTGGCTGCGTTAATTCGATCCAGCACCCTGTTGATCGAATCGTCGGCAAAAACGGCAATGCCGTTGCCGTTGATATTGAATGCCCCATCGGTGATCGCGAACCCATCCTCCAGTTTTGGACTATCAATTCCCGAGCCGCTAAACGCAAGATCGGGGTTCACGCTGGTGGGCACGAGATGATTAACGGACAATGTGAACGATTCATTGAGTGCGAGGTTTCCTGCGCCAAGCGATAAAACCAGGCCGTTTGAAAGACGGTAGGTCTGGTCGACAGGATCCGAACCAGAGATGTTGAGAGTGTCAATCAAGGTCCCCACAGAAGAGCGAACCTCAAATGCAAGATCATCCATTCCATGAACTCCCTCTTCGATGACTGAGAACGTCAATGTGTCGGCTCCCAGCGAGCCATCATAGACACCGTTAATTACTGGCTCGGCCGTGGAGTCAATGGGATTGGGATCGGTTGAATAGTTGGTACTGGCGTCGACCGCAATGGAAAAAGTCTCGTTCTTGATCATGTTGCCAGCGGAAAACGTTAGCGACAATCCGTTTGATAATTCGTAAAGCCGATCAATCGGATTATTGGCGTCGATATTGACCGTTTCCATCGTCGAACCGTCAAGCCGATAAACCCGCACACGTAAGTCATCTTGGCCGAGCACGCCGTTGTCCAACGCCTTAAAAGTTAGAGTACCCGATCCATTGGAACCGTCGTAGGTTCCCGTAATGGTTGCGGTTGAGGAGGCATGAATCCAGTCGGGCGACGTAGTGTAATTGCCGGGAGCACTGGCGTCGACCGAAACAACGAAGGATTCATTCTTGATCAGCTCTCCAGCGGTCAACGAAAAGGTCAGCCCATTCGAGAGCGAATAGACTTCGTCGAGTGCGTCTTTGCGTCCGACATTAATGGTCTCAACTACCGAATCGTCGGGCGCGAAGACCCTCAATCGCAAGTCGTCCTCGCCGTGCACGCCTCCTCGGACAACTCGAAAGGTCAAATCTCCACTACCTTGCGCGCCATCGTACGATCCGCCAATCGAGGCCGTGACGGTCGACCCGCTCCAACCCGGTTCACCGGGAGTGTAAGACGTGGACAAAATGGCCGTATCGACTTCAAAAAAGTCGTTTCTAACCAGGTCTCCGTCGTTCAGTGTGATGGAGATTCCATTGGATAATTCGTAAACCTGATTTAACGGATCGTTCTTTCCAATGTTGATGTTCTCGATCGTCGATCCATCGGGCGCGAATACCCGAATCCGTAAATCATCCTCGCCGTGAGTTCCTGCTCGAACGACCTTGAAAGTCAGCGTGCCTTGGCCGTTGGAACCGTCATAGGTTCCGCCAACCATGGCACCGGCAGTCGACCCCAAACCACTCCACGGTGCGGTAACCGTGGAGCCACTCCAGGTGGGACCATTGTGTTGGAACGAAGTGGGTACCGTGTTGATCTCTTCAACGCTCTGCAAACGAGTGTTGACGATGGTGGCGAAGTTCAACTCGGATGTTGAATTCGCAGTGGCAGATTCAGCCGGAATTCGCTTGTCGTGGTGAGTCAGTCGGCCGGGGCGGATTGCCGAGATGGCCTCCCGCAATTGGTGAATTTTCAGCAGGGTTTGGGCGGATGTCTCCACGCGCGCCTGAGGAGCCAGCGACGAAGGAATCGCATTCACCGGATAGGCGCGATTGTTGATCGTGGCATTTCCAAAATATCCGGTCGAGCTGTGTGTGATGCCAGACAAGATGTTCATGTCAATTCCGAAAGGAGCTGGTGATGAGAGGAAGAGAGTTCGATCAAGGTTACTTTTTGGTCGATTGATAAATTGATGTTGTCCAGCGGTGAGGCAATTAATAGCCTTTACTCGCGATGTTTGAGACGATTATTCACAGGATGCCGGCGCGAAAATGGACCAGGGAAACAAAATGCTCGCCGGACACCGGTGGTTTGTGATGCGAACTTACAGACAGAATCCGGCCAAAGTCGTTTCCCTGTCGTTGCAGTGGCAGTGCAATCTGTTGAGAATGGATTGCTCGCAAACGAGGGTGCAACACACCTTTGATTCTGGTTCAGGCGTGAGGACAATCTTCAGTTCAGGCGAATGTGCCGTGTTGCTGCGCCTCTTGAACGCAGCACCGTCGAATCTCAATAGGGGCCCTAGCCAGACCCCAAGGGAGGCAGGGAATTGAACGGCAGGCAACTTGATGACGATTGAGAATCTTCCTGAACAAGCCAGGTCTGTGATCATCTCGATGAATCCCGGGTCCGGTGCTTCGCATCCCGGATCGGTTGTTGACCAGCTTCATCGTGAACTCGACACGCTGGGCTACCATACGATCGTGTTGACGGACTTCGAACAGGTCAAGCAATCGGTCAAGGACTTGCGGGGGCAAGGACAATTGCGAGCCGTGGTTGCCGCCGGCGGTGACGGTACGGTTTCCTTGTTGGCCAACGGCCTGCCGGCAGGCACGCCGTTGGCGATTCTCCCGCTGGGTACCGAAAATCTGCTGGCGAAATTTCTGGGAATCAAGACAGTACCCTCCGAAATCGCCAGCCTGATCGACGTCGGTGCGACGATTCAAATGGATACCGGCAAGGCCAACGGCAAGTTGTTTCTTGTAATGGCGAGCTGCGGTTTTGACGCCGATGTTGTCAAACGCCTCCACTCGAAAAGGAAAGGGAACATTCGTCATTGGTCGTACGCCAGGCCAATATTCAAAGCGATTGGCGAGTACCGTTATCCGGAAATTCGTATTTTTCTCGACGATGAACCCAAGCCTTTGTTCGGCAAGTGGGCATTTGTGTTTAACGTGCCGCGATACGCCATGAACTTGCCCATCGTCGAAGATGCTGACTGTCTAGATGGTCACTTGGACCTTTGCCTGTTCCGAGGAGGGAATTTGATCAGCGGTCTGTACTACCTGTTTGCAGTCATTACGCGCCAGCACAAAAGAAAAGCGACACGTTTCCGGCGATTCCAAAGAATGCGAATCGAATCGGACGAGTTGGTACCCTTCCAGTTGGATGGTGATCCCGGCGGCGAACTGCCGCTAGAGATCGAAGTGCAGCCCTTGAGCCTGAGGGTCGTGGTATCGCAAGCATGGATTGCCAAAAACCGTGGCTGAAAATTAAGCGGCCGAAAAACCGTTTGGCGGTTTCAACGACACTCATTGCCTGGCATTTTGCTGATCATCTCAATGCACACCGACCGCCTGTTTGAAAGCAATCCGCAGTTCGAATGAAATGGAATTAGGCACAAATTTACAATTAAAACCATCATTCAGGAAGCCCTTACACCGATCGTCATTCGTCAAGGAAATTGGAAATACATTCCGCCCGGGAGAATCACTGAACGTGGAGGAATTGTTGAGTGGATCGAAACTGAAGTCGACAAACTCGGCCTGTTGTTCCACCACTACGAAGATCCCGGAGAGGCCCGAAACCTTGCCGACCAGTATCTGCAACAACTTGATGCCATGCGCCGGATCATTCTTGAGGTTGCCCCAGAAAAAGTAACCGGGCAGAATATGCTGGATACGAAGCAACTTGGGTTTTCAAAATGGTGCTGCTTGGCGTCAAAATCTCTCTTGAGGTCATGCCAACTGTCGTCATTATTGTCTCGGTTGCCTCGATGCCTTCCTGTAGTCGAGCAGTAAGCAACTTTTTCTTCTTGATGTTTATACTGACAAAATAGGTTATGGAGGATCGGCTTTGATCGCGGCCCAATTTGACTTATTGCCAGAACATAAGTTGGCCTATCTGACGATGCGCAAAAGTGGCTGCACGTCTATTAAATTTGCCATGGCAAAACTCCGACGACCCGAGTTCTCTCTGGAACGATCGCAAGACATACACCTTCCACATCCCGATGAAGTGATGGCGCACGAATTCGCCCGTCAGGGCTGGTATGTTTTCACAGTCGTCAGGGAACCCATCACGCGCTTCCTGTCGTTTTACTGTAACAAGATTCTCGATCAAAACATCAATGGCAATCCAACCATTGCTGATCGGCGTGAATTTGGATTCGCAACGAACATGTCCTTGGACCGAGCCATCGATTCCCTGGTCGATCCGATGTTTGATTGCGATCCACATGCGGTTCCTCAATCTGACGTACTGAATCATGCGGGAACCGAATTGGATTACATCGGCAGATTGGAAAACTTGAGCGAGTGCGTGGCTACGATTGAACAGGAAACAGGGGCTCGATTACCGCTTCAGCATTTGAATCAAAAGCGCAGCTCATATCCGCTCATTTCCGAACAGCAATTCGATCGTCTCGCTGAATTCTACAAGAATGACATCGATCAATTCGGGTACCCTTCAAATTTCTCAGATTGGTATGCCCAGTTCGTCGACCCCTTCCCCGAAAGCTATTGCTCAGAAATGGGTTTTGAATTCGAGGACGAAGCCAAGCTGTTGGACTATTCGGTCAACCTGAGAAATGGTCATTACACCATTGAGCTACACTGGCGGATCGCTCCCACACAAACACGCGATCGCCATATAAGGATCATTCGCAATACGGAACTTGGAAGGCGAGAGCTTTTTCACCTGCGTGCAAATAAGGATATGCGTTCTGAATGCGACGAGAACATGGAATTCCGAGAAACGTTGGTGTTCAAACAAGATCGGTTGCCCGCATGCATTAGCAGCAACGATTTGTATATCGAGGTCTATTTTTGGTCCAAAGAACAACGAACGAAAGCCAATATCGTGGGCTTGGAGGGCTGGAAAAAGCTGCTGATTGCCTTCCCCTGATTGTATCGTTGACGCAAGATTCTGAATTTCAACGACAGAGTCCTCTGCTCAGTCCGGAATTCAAAACAAAAATTTTTCTCGAGGGTGAGATCAGGTGCCAAATGGGGAATTGTTTTTGGATGGCTCTCGCTGCCAGGACACCAATCCTCATTCCGCCAACTAAATCTCTGGATCCGCTACGTTGACCACGAACTTTGCTTGAGCCAAGTTCCATTTCGAGTGAGCAGATCGCGTTGGAGAATACCTGTCGATCCCGTTTGTGACGACAAGTGCGCAACGCGATAGGTGTCTCTAGAGAATGGGGCGGACAGCGGCAATGGAACCGAGGTTTTGAAAAGGGCCGGGCGAGCGGAATTGGACCCATCGAGTCAGTTAACTGCAATATTGACAACACTATCGCAACACCTAAGATGACGGTCAGCGACATCGGCTGCGAAAGTCGCTTCTTACACAGTTCTTTACCCTCGACTTGCAGCCCATCAACCACCAAGTAAGCTTCCGGTGCCAAATAATCCAGTTCAAATTAACGACGTGGTCTGTGGAGAGGATTGCCCGCTTTTGATCATATCGGGGCCCTGTGTTTTGGAAGGGTTGGATTCGGCAATGGAGATCGCCGAACGGCTCAAATCCGTCTGTTCGGAGCTGAATTTGGGGTTTATTTTCAAAGCCTCGTTCGACAAAGCGAACCGAACGAGTTTGAATTCGTATCGAGGGGTAGGACTTGAAAAGGGCCTCGATATCCTGTCTGAAATTCGCTCCCGGGTGGGCGTCGACGTGACGACGGATATTCATTTGCCGGACCATGCCGAGGTTGTGGGTCAAGTCTGCCAATTGCTTCAGATTCCCGCCTTTTTAGCCCGTCAAACTGATCTTCTTCTCGCCGCTGCCCGGACCGGACGTGCGGTCAACGTAAAAAAGGGACAGTTTATGGCGCCATGGGACATGGAGCATGTTGTCGGTAAACTGACAGGCAGCGGTTGCCACGATATTTTGCTCACCGAACGAGGCACTTTTTTTGGCTATGGTCGGTTGGTGAATGACATGCGGGCATTGCCGCAAATGGCGAGTTTAGGAGTTCCTGTGGTCTTTGACGCCACGCATAGTGTCCAACAGCCAAGTGCGGTTGGCGGCAAAACCGGTGGCGATCGAGAAATGGTCGAGCCATTGGCCCGCGCAGCGGTGGCGGCAGGCTGTCATGCGGTCTTTTTGGAGACCCACCCGACACCTGACCATTCGCCAAGCGATGGGCCTAACATGGTCCCTCTCGATAAAATACGTTCACTTTTAAGAAAACTAAAACGGATTCACCAGTTGGTTCATGAATCTGAGTGACAGATAAGGGTAAGTCTTATGTTTGGATATCGGTTGTTTGTCTGTTCGGTGTCGGTTTGCCTGGCAGCCCTGATCGGCTGCACTCCTCCGTCGGACCCCGTCCTGGATTTAATCGATTCGGACCTGAAGAAGACAAAGGTTGACGACCTTTCGCGAACGATGGATTTTGTATTCAGCGAACGGCGATTTGACCAAAATGAATTCCGGTCAAAAATTTCGACTGGCTTGAATCGGTGGGTTACCTACTCGACGGACAAGGTAAGCGAGGTCGATTGGACTCTTGACCCGCTAGTAAAACCGTTGATGGATCAGTATCCGGGATTGGCGGTTGTGGAACGGACCGATGGATTCAGTTTCGTGAATACGGACGCGTACTATTTGCAGGAAGTTGCCTGGATTTCTCAATTGGTCAATCGAGTCACGAAATCGCCTCAAATCGCAGCATTTGAACTTTATCGTTTGGCAGCCAATGATTACAAACCTTCATCGGAAACGAAAGATCCGCCGGCTGAGATGATTCGCATTTTGCATCCTGAACTGGATGACGAATCGGTTGGCAAATTGACGGAGGCATTCAAGTACTTCGATTGGATTGTTCGCAACATTCAGTTGTTGCCAGACACCGAACTTTCCGCAGATGAAGTCGACGAGTTGCGTCTTAACGACAGTGAGGATCTGGCTGCTGCGGGCGTGGAGGGTACCGGTTACACGCGTTATCCCTGGCAAACGTTGTTATTTGGCCGAGGCGATTACGTGGAACGGGCCAAGCTGTTCATGATCGGCCTCCAGCAGATCGGCATCGATTCGGTGATGCTGTCCGTCAAGGACGATGAGGGCAACCTCAAGCCGTGGGTCGTGGGAGTGCCCCTAGGAGATGAGTATTTTCTGTTTGATACAAAACTGGCTCTTCCGATTCCGGGAAAGCGTATCGGTTCCATTGCCACGCTTTCCGAGGTTCGAGCCGATGGTGACTTGATTGACGGGCTCGATTTAACCGTCGATGAGTCGCTGGAGGAGAATACCAAGTACTGGGTTCGATCTGACCAGTTGGATCAATTGGTTGGTTTGATTTACGTCAGGCCTGAAGCTTTCTCCAAAAGAATGGCCGGCCTCGAGATCCGGTTAATTGGTGACACTCGACTGCCATTGGTGAGCAAGCCGTCCGAGGTCGTCAAGAGGCTTCCCGAGGCCAAAGGAGTTGAGTTCGAAATCTGGGATACGGGTTTCAGGACCCATCAGTTTCGACAGGTTGTTCGCGAGGCTTTGGAGAAGACAGAAAACAACGTCCTGGTCGATCGGTTGAATTGGTATTATTCGGACGAAGCCTATGTCAACGATTTCCCCCGTTACCGCACGTCGCGGGCCAGGTTCTTCAAAGGTAAATTCGAGACGCCGCGTGATTCTCTGGCGTATGATGCGATCGAAAGCTTTGAAAGCCTGATGTATACCGACGCGACAGTGGACAGCCTGGCCACCGACAAGAACTTGCAGATTCAATTGGGAATTCTCAAGTCTGCCGGTCAGGACGCTGCGGATTTTCAGCGACAGTTGAGAAGCATGCAAGCTCAAATGCGTTTGGTTCGTCGCGATACGGGTTTGTTCCTGGCCCAATGCCATTTCGATAACGGCAATGTCAGCGCTGCAGCAAACTGGTTGAAATTGTTGCGTGACAAAGAGGATGCCGATCGTTGGCTGGATGGAATTAACTACTTGTTGTCGCGAGCCATCGAGGCGCGGAAAGAATATGACTTGGCCATCGAAGCCTACGGTTCCGACAGCAAGTCCGTTCAGGCTCACGGTAATCTCATCCGAGCCCGAATGTTGAAACAGCTAGTGGAGAAATTGAACGAGGAACTCGGCGCGAATCCCTAATCTGTTCGTTTCCGTTCGTTTTTAGAATTTCCACTTCGGCGGATCATGACCACGCGAATTTATCACCGGTCAGTTTCTCAAACGCTTCAATGTATTTCTCTCGCGTTCGGTGCACGATTTCGTCGGGAAGGGACGGTGGATCACTGTTTTTGTCCCAATCGGTTGAGTCAAGATACTCGCGCACAAATTGCTTGTCAAAGGAAACCTGGTTCCTGCCAGCTTCATAGGAATCCGCTGGCCAGAATCTGGAGCTGTCAGGCGTCAACACCTCGTCGATGAGGATCAATTCGTTATCGTGCCAGCCCCATTCAAACTTGGTGTCGGCCAGGATAATTCCCCGTTCGGCGGCATAGTCGCGTCCGCGCTGATAAACGTCCAGGCTTTTTTCTTTCAGCTCGGTCGCGGTCTCAACTCCAACGGCATCCACCATCTGCTCGAAGGAGATGTTTTCGTCGTGTCCGGTTTCTGCTTTGGTGGCTGGCGTGAACAGGGCTTCCGGAAACTTTGCACAGTTTTGCAATCCACCGGGCAGTTGGATTCCGCACACCGAGCCCGTTCGCTGGTAGTCGCGCCATCCAGATCCCACCAGGTAACCACGGACCACGCATTCGATGGGAACGACATTGCATTTTTTGACGATCATCGTCCGCCCATCCAGTTCATCCGCGTCCAGGCCTTCCGGGATTTCAACGGAACGAACGTCGGTGGAAACCAGATGGTGAGGGACATCGAAGTAATCGAACCAGAATTTGCTGATCTGAGTCAGGACCCGTCCCTTGTCGGGAATCAACGTGGGAAGAATATAGTCGAAAGCCGCTGATTCGATCGCTGGCGACCATCAGAAAGTATTCGCCGATGATCGTAGACATCTCGAACTTTGCCTTGTCGAACCAGCGTTGCCACGGTCATCTCCCGGAATTCCTGAAAAAGGGTGCAAGACAACTATAAGGAAGCAGCTGCGATTGTTAAAGTCCCCATTTTCACGTCGTTTTCAAGTTCTTACTATTTCGATTCTGGTTGCAAGTCGTCACAATAGTTTCCAGTAACCATTGGCTAATCTAGAACCGCGAGTTGATTCATGTCCGAATTCCGTTTCCGACTACCATTGGAATGGAAGCTGAGTCCTTTTCATGCCGGGTCGATTTTCGTGGTAGGCATGGATGGAATTCCCTGGCCCTGTAAAGTCCAGCTCGAACATACGGGCACCGATGGAAACGGACCCGTTTTGAAGGTTATTCGAAACCAGGACGAGTCGGGCAAACTGTTTTTTATTTACCCCGTCAAGAAAAGGGGTGAATTGCTGATCTGCACGGGAACGCTTCCAGTTCGAGGGACGACCTATCAGCTTTTGACGGAACTAGCTCGTGGAACACTGAATCGCGTCAGAAACCAGGTTTCAATCTGGGAAGAGGGTGGCCTGGACGTACCTTCCCTGATCCATCAACTGGTGGGAACGTCGATCAGTCTACTTGGCAAAGCAATCATGACGCCCGACAGTGCCGAGCAGGATCAGCTTGCCGGTGAATCGATCGAGTTTTCCATTGAAGCAATTTTCGAATTATCGCGTGCCTTCAGTGATCAGATTTCCAAAATTCGATCGGAGCAGACTGGTTCCGGACAATTCTGGATTGCCAACGCGGCTGGAAAAGCGGATCAGTTTCCGGCCCCAGCCTGAAACACGATGCTTTTGACCTGGTTCAGGTCTGCGCAAATTCGGATTGTCTCGATCGGAAGGGCATCCTTGCCTCGATGCTCTTGGTAAAAGGACGATTCTTGGACCTTGGCTGGATGCCAGTCTGGGTGGTATGCCAGAGGAATGGATTCGATTGGATGATTACCTGGCTCGGCGCGATACGATCTTGGCCGATTGCCGAAAACAGCTCGAGCAATTGCCGGAGACGGCTTCCCTGATTCATTTGGTCAGCGGCTTGAATGGCATTGGGCATCGGCATTTAAGTTATCCGCAACAGCTGCAAATCTCGATTGATTTGCTGCAATTGGTGGACGAGTCGCTGATCGAGCTTCCAGTGATGGTTAGTTTCGATTTTCCATGGGCTGAGCGTTTGGCCAGTTCCGTGGGCGGCGTCCATCCTCTGCAAATTGCCGATTCGCTTTTGAGGCAGGGTTTGCGAATTTCGTTTTTGGGTCTGGATATCAATCTTGACTATTGGCCCAACGGGAGCGCGTTCGGGATCCGCTGCAGTGGATCGATTTGATTGATGTCTGGACCCAACTGGATTTACCGCTGATTCTCTGTTTGTGTGTGCCTAGCGGATTTGATGAAAACGGCGACGAAAAAACAGTGGATCGGATGATCAACCGTCAAAAAAGCAATATGTCTGAACGTCAGCGACTTGAGTTTCTTGATACCGTGTTGCCGATGATGGTTGCGCGACCGGCAATTCACGGGATCATTTGGAGGCAATGGCAGGACGGTGACGACCCCCGCTATCCCCATGGAGGTCTGGTTGATAAATCCGGCGCAGAGAAATCGATCGGGCAGGTAGTCAACAACTTGCGCCGGATCATTGGACCACCCAAGAACGGATAGCAATGGGAGCAGGTCGGAAATGGATCTTCGACTCCGACCGACCGGCAAACTGATTTTGGCTGGTTACCCGTTGTGTCCGATGCAGACGACGCACATGTCATCGATTGCCGGCTCGCGACCGACGTGCCGCGACACCGTCTGGCAAATCAGGTCACCAATTTTGTCGGGTGTTTTCGTCTGGCTGATCTTGATTTCTTCGATCATCGTTTCGGTCGTCAACTGATTCCCCGCGGCGTCCATCGCCTCGTTAATTCCGTCGGTGTACATGATGACGACATCGCCCTCATTGATTTTGACCTCGACCGATTCGTATTCGAAGTCTTCCAGGATACCCAACGGAAGTCCCGCTTCTTCGACAGCAAGCTGTTCGATCTCACCGGATTGTCGACGCAAAATCGGCGGCATGTGACCCGCGTTGACGATCGTCATGGTGTTGGTTTCCCGGTTCAACAATCCCAGCACCAGGGTTACAAAGCGATCGATGTTCAAATCCGAAAGGCTGTTGTTCATCTTGCGACCGCTTCGACAGCCGTCTCGGACGTGGCCAGAGCAAATCGGGATTCCGCGGAGACTTTCGCCATCAACAATGCAGCGGGAATTCCGTGACCGACGACGTCTGCGACAATGATGCCAATTCGATTCTCGTCCAAGGGAACATAGTCGAAATAGTCGCCACCGACTTGTTGCATCGGTCGGTAAAAAGAAAAGAAGGAAAAATGATCGATGTCCGGCACACGTTGGGGCAGAAATCGCTGTTGTAAGCTCGTGGGCCAGCTCCAGATCGTCTCGCAGGCTGTTGGCCTTTTTGACGTCCTCGAACAGATCACTTTTTTGAATCGCCAGACTCGCTTGCATTGCGACGGTAACCAGCGTTTCCAGGTCTTCTTCCTTGAACGCAATCGACTGCTTGAGCGTGTCCAGTTGAATCACGCCAATCGATTCGTCTTTGCTGTTGATCAACGGCGCACACATGATCGAGCGGATGCGGAAAATCGACGATACTCTGAGCCATGTCAAATCGGTCGTCGGCCGCCGCGTCGCTGGAAATGATCGAAGTCTTGGTTTCCATCACCTGGTTGACGATGGTTCGGCTGATTCGAATCTGTTCGTCGTCACGCTCTCGCCGGGTTTTGACACCCACCGGCTGGAGTCGGCCTTCGCTATCGCGAAGGATGATGAAGCCCCGATCGGCTTCGACAAACAGATCGAACAGGAAATCGAGTATTTTTGCCAACACCTCGTCGCGTTCAACCGATTCACTCAACGCGTAAGTGATCTTTGTCAGCGGCAACAATTTCTCTTCCGCCCCGACGCGGTTGTGGGCACTGGAGTGATGCGACGGGACTTCAAATCGTGAAAGGACGTTGGACTTGGATTCGTCGATGTCGTCGTCGAGAAAAACCGAACTGGACTGGTGAATTCCACTTGGGTGAGGGTCGCTATCAATCGTGGGTCGCGGCTGAGCTGTTCCAGTCTGTTGATCGCTGGTTCGAAAAACAAAGGTGATATCGCAAATCCGGATTTCCGAGTCGTCGTAGAGTTTCGTCGGCTGATGAACGCTGTTGATTGTTCAGGAACGTGCCGTTTCGGCTCTCCAGATCCTCAACGAAATATTGGCCATCCGCTGATAGATCACCTGAGCATGTTGACGACTGACAGACGCATCATCGATGTGGACATCACAATCGGGGTGTCGTCCAATGACCACCGCATCGTGGGTGAGTGGATATTTTTTTTCTTTAAGACCGAACTGTCGGTCGAGGTCAGGATCGCCATCTATGCCGCCAATTCTATGGGCAGGTTTTGCGGGTGCAGGTCCGTCAGACAATGAAGCTGCATCGTGATCGACCCAGCGGTTCCGGCCGTGCACGAAGCATCGACGCACGGGGAATACGGTGATTACTGTACCCAATCCACAGATTGTAATTTTCGGCGATGCAGATGGTCAACTGTCGTGGAGCAAAGTACGTTGGGGAAACAAAAAAAGGCCGAATCGGGGATAATTCGGCCCTTGGTGGAGTGATGGGACGTCGAAACGTCGGTTCGCGTGCGCTCCGAGCGTGTCGGTCGATCAATATACGTTTGTCAAAATCGCTTGAACCGATCTCGATTCCGGAACTGGCTTATGCGAACTCATCCAGCAATCGAGTAACTGCCGCGTCCAGCTTCTCTGGCGTTTCATAATCGCCGCCGCGCGTTTGAGCACGAATATCGGCGACCCGATCCGCACGGATGTTCGGTCATTCTGCGTACTGCTCAGCATTTGGGCTTCCGCCGAGATGTCGAGCTGGTCGGCGGGCAACGCGTTTGATGTTTGCGTCGTTGTGTTGCGAGTATTCAGGTTGACGGTTTGCGTCGTTTGAATGTTGTTCGTTGGTCTAATTTGCATTGGTTCTCCCCCGTTACGGGATTTTAGTTTGCCTGACTCAGCAAACTTTTGTTTGTGTTTTATACAATTCCATTCGTAGGTTTGAGCTGGCCTGCATCTTTCCTGCGTCACTCACGTTGGGTAGTGGCCGTGACCAAGGAGATCCAGTTTGGGTCTCAAACACCAAGGCTGCATCCTTGTCGATGAAATTGCCCTCCGTAACAGAGATTGACTACGCAACCACTCGTGGACAATTTGTTATCGACTCAAATGCTAGCACAGTTTGTAATTTTTCCGTTGGAAGTTTTCTGACGTTGGCAAAACACCAAACGCAGCTGTAGGTTTGTTTCAGCTGGGCTGTTGGCAGTGCTCGTTCAGCATATTTCCGCTACCGCCGTCAAAATATTTCCAGGTATCGTATCTGATTACTTCGATTTCGAGAAAAAGCGATTTCCGCAATTGGCCCTTTCGACTCGCACGCAATTTCGTGCTTCGTAGGATTCGGGTTTTCGAGAAAACTGATCTTTTTCACTGAATAGGACTTCTCTCCCGGCAACTCTCGCCCCAGTTTTTGATGCTCGCATCCCAACTAGCAGACGGGTGCTGGTGCCCCCACAGCGGTGCACAACATGTAAATTGGTCAATCGAATCGAACCGATTTGTCCAGTTCAACGTTCTAAGGAGGTACGTTGGCGACAAGACGCCTGGAATTGGGAACGATTGCTACGCTATCCAGCAAGTTTCACCGAGGCGAGCATGAGTTTTGTCAATTGTCAGCGGCCTGAAATCAATTTGGCGAGAAACGATTTTGATCGTGATTTCGTTGTCGATTGGAAGATTATCGGCTTGCAGGATTTGGTAATCCGAAGATTCTCGATCTGGGACAGCATCGATCCAACTCAACAATGGCACGACCATTTGATCCTTTCGCAACGCACAACCACCGCAGATCCAACAACGTTTCTCGACGCCCGTTTACGAACGCATTTCGTTCTGTCGACATGGAAGCTTTCGTCGAATTCAGTTTTTGGATTCGAACAACTGCTGGACCTGGAAATGCAACATGCAATAGTCGCACGAACCTGTGCCCAGCTTAAGGGCGAAGTGATTCACGCTCAGGTCACCTTTGTCGAGCGATTTGGCTTTATCTATTCCGCCGGCCCCGCCTAACGCTTGCAAAAAAAATCGGTGGTTCCTGACCCGTTTTCAAGGAGATCTGAACCAATACGTAGTGATAAAAGCAGGGTTGCCACAAGGCATAGCTTGTTCAGATCCTCGCTGATATTCAATGGAGGACTCGGAGTTAGATCAAAAGGTTTATCGACCAAACTCAACTCGGCGTCGACCAAGTTGTTGTTGGAGTCGCTGGACGATGCTGCTGTGCATCTGACTCACTCGGCTTTCGCTCAAATCGAGCGTGGCACCGATTTCTTTCATCGTCAATTCTTCGTAGTAATAGAGAATGATGATGAGCCGCTCGTTGCGATTAAGCCCTTTGGTGACCAATCGCATTAGATCGTTCTTCTGGATTCGACGGGTCGGATCTTCTCCTTTTTTGTCTTCCAGAATGTCGATTTCGCGAACGTCTTTGTAGCTGTCCGTTTCGTACCATTTCTTGTTGAGGCTGATGAGTCCGACCGCATTGGCGTCGCTCATCATTTTTTCACATTCTTTAACCGTCATCTCCAACTCGGTGGATAATTCGACGATGGTTGGCTGGCGGCCAAGTTTGGTTTCCAGTCTTTTGGTCGCGTTGTTGATCTTGCTGGCTTTCGAGCGAACGAGTCTTGGAACCCAATCCATCGTTCTCAGTTCATCGAGCATCGCGCCCCGAATTCTGGGAACACAATAGGTTTCGAATTTGACACCCCGATCGAGGTCGAAAGCGTCAATCGCATCCATCAGCCCGAAGACACCGGCAGAGATCAGATCGTCGAGTTCAACGCCATCGGGCAATCGCTGCCAGATTCGTTCTCCATTGTATTTGACCAATGGAAAATATCGTTCCATCAGACGGTTGCGAAGCTCTTTATCGGTGCAGTCAGGTTTATATTTTCGCCAGACTTCGAGAATCTCTTCTGTTTGTGCAACACTTGTCGCCATGCAATCCTCCGTGATTGTTTCGCGAGACTCAGCGAGTACAGTTTATAATTTTGAAGTCGGAATGAAAGCCGATCAGAATATCTCGTTGCGAATGCCAGGGCGGCAATCGGTTTTGTGTTCTGTTTTCTTCTCAGCCAATGTCGGATTCAAGGAAAGGTAAATATCAGAAAGAGCTTCGCCTCGTCAATGAACAAATTACAAGGTCTTGCAATTTTGTGTCGTTTTTTTTTGCGTCGATCTTCATGATTGGCATTGCGCGCATACAGGTTGAGCATACGCTAATTTTCCATTATTAGGTTATCGACGATTGATCCATCAGACTTTTGCACTAAGTTCAGATTATTCAACTACGGTCGCCTTTGATCTGCAGTCAGATAATGCTCAAGCTAGCGATGTTGAAGATCTTCCTCTGGATCAAGCTGCCGGGTTGGCTGCGGGTCGAAGCTGTTCGGTTGAGATTTCACCAACAATCTGAATATTTGCGTTAGCCGCTTCCCTGCTGCCCAGCACAAACAAAGCGGGTTTGAGATCGATGGCCAATTCGGCGATCACCGGACGGATCGATTGATCGACCAGGGCTACTGGCTTGATATTCGCAGCCGCCATTTTTGCGGCGGCTTCTCCTAATGCAATGACGAGGGATTGGACAATCTCTCTCGGCATACCGATGCGGATCTCATCGAGGTCCCGCTCCCAAGCCGCAGCAATTCGGTCCTGAAGCTCTTCAGAAATCGTGAATGCTGGCAGTTCGCCCGAAGGTCGTTTGGCAAGTCTCGACGTGATATGCCGAGCCAGTCGGACGCGAACTTTCTCCACCAGGTCCCAGCGGTTGTTCACCAGGCCTGCGTTGTCTCCCAACGTTTCGAGGATCAGGCTCAACGGGCGGATGGAAACGTCTTCTTCGACGAGGCACTTCAGTACCTGCTGAATCTGTGCCAAAGACATCAGATCCGGGATCAGTTCTTCCACCACAGCGGGTGATGTCTTTCGCACTTCCTCGATCAGCTGCCGAGTGGCATCACGCGTCAGAATCTGAGACGCGTTCGATAAAGTGGATTTTTGCAGCTGATCGGCCAGCACTTCATCCGCAGTGAGCACTCGGTAACCCGTTTCTTGAGTGATCTCGAATGCGTCGGGGGCGATCCAGAAACTTGGCGCACCAATCAATCCTTCCGCAGGGATTCCCGTCACGGCTCCGTTGTCGATCGGCCCCGTCGCGTTTCCTTCATCGATGGCCAAGCATGAATCGGCGTCGATAATGCCCTGACGGACCACCGTTCCCTGAATAATGATCTGGAATTCGTCGGGGGCCAAGTTCAGATTGTCCCGAATTCTGATCTTGGGAAGAATCACACCCATCTTGGCAGCAATCGTCTTTCGGGCATTCGTAATCAGTGCCAGCAATCGGCCGCCTTGTCGAGCATCTGCCAATCGAATCAGGCCCACTCCCAATTCCATTTCCATGACTTCATTATTCAGCAATTTGTCCAGGGTCACTTCGGTGGCGGCAGGTTTTCGAACAGCCTGCGTGTGAGGCTGGGCGGTCGAACTTTGACGGGCTGCTCCCGTCGTCAGAAAATACGCTCCGCCCAAACACCCGGCGGCAATGATCAGCAAAGGGATTTTTGGCAATTCTGTCAGGATCAACAGGCCAACAAAAATAGCCGTCAGCACCAAAACGATTGGCCGGGCAAAAACCTGTCTCAGCGATTCGCGGGGCAAGTCGGTTTTTTCGGTTCGACGCGTCACCAATAAACCGGCCGCCATTGAAATCAGCAAAGCCGGTAACTGACTTACCAATCCATCACCAATGGTCAGCTTGGTAAAGGTCTCGGCTGCTTCGGCGATCGACATGTGGCCGGCAACTCCAATAACCAGTCCGCCCATGATGTTGATCAACGTGATTGCCACGCCCGCAATCGCATCGCCACGAACAAACTTACTGGCTCCATCCATGGCACCGTAGAAATCGGCATGAGCGATTGTTTCCGCTCTCATATTCTTGGCTTGCTGGTTGTCGATCGTGCCAGCATTTAGCTCGGCATCGATGGCCATCTGTCTACCTGGCAATCCATCCAGAGCAAAGCGCGCAGCGACTTCACTGATACGGGTAGCACCTTTTGTAATGACCACAAACTGCACGATCACAATGATCGAAAAGATCACCAAACCCACGACGAGATTGTCGCCCGTGACGAACTGCGAAAAGCTCTGGATGACGCCGCCCGCCGCCATTTCGTGATCGATTGGACCTCGAGTCAGGATCAGGCGAGTCGTGCCGATATTCAAGGCCAGCCGAGCCAAGGTAGTGGCCAGCAGCATTGACGGAAAAACGCTCAGCTCCAATGGAGTTTTGACGTAAATCGTGCTCAACAACACTACGACGGCAACGGCAATGTTGGCCGCTAGCAGTAAGTCCATTATCCCCGGTGGCAATGGCACAAAAATCACCATCAGGCAGGCGATGACGCCAATCGGAAGCAAGTAGTCGGGCCAACGATTTCTTAAGTCCATTCGAAAAACCCCAATCTCTTTACGCTTTGCCGTTGGCAGAACGCGCAGCTGCCAATTGATTGCCGACGAAGCGTAATGAAATCAAATTTGACCGTCCAGTCCGTTTCTACAACGGTTTAACCTGGCACCGCACATGGGTGCTGCCGAACAAAAAAACGGTCTTGATGAATCTCGCGGGTTATCTATTATCCGCGTCCTCAGATTTTAGGCCCTTTCCCACCGCTGTCCGATTACAGGTAATATCGCCGAGTTGTTGAATCGGCAGAATAAATGGAGTCCATGATGCGAGCGACAATGAAGTTGCGATTACTCACAGTGACGATGATTAGTAGTTTGTTGCCGCTGACGGTCGAGGCCCAGGAAGACGTACCGGCAGCTGATTTGGCATCGCAAGCCAACAAAGCGGCATCTGGTTTCATGGACCTGGTCTCGCAAGCGGTCAAGGGCAATGCCGCAGCACAAGAAGCCTTACTGCGAGACTATCTTGCCAATGCGCTCCTGGTGTTGGCCGTCGGAGTGATCAGCTACATGATTGCCTCCGCAATTGGGCGTTTTGTCGGTCGAATCGTTTCGCAAAAAGTGGACGTCACGCTTGGCAAATTCCTTGCCAAGGCCATCCGCAATGTGCTAATGATCATCGTGGCGATGTGCGTTTTGGAATACAACGGTGTGAGCATTGCCGCCTTCGCGGCGGTTTTGGCAGCACTGGGTTTTGCGATCGGAATGGCGCTGCAGGGGACGCTGGGCAATTTTGCCGCAGGAATCATGCTGCTGATGTTCCGTCCCTTCAAGGTCGACGATTACATAGTGGTTGCGGGAACTCAAGGGACGGTTGAAGAAATTGACCTGTTTACTACACGCTTGAATTCGCCGGACAATCGTCACTTGATCATTCCCAACGGGGAGATTTTCGGCAATAAGCTTGAAAATTGTACACGCAATTCGATTCGGCGTGTGGATGTCAATGTGGGAACGGCTTACGCTGCGGACCTTCATGAAACTCGCGCAACTCTGGAAAAAGCCGTGGCAAGCGTTTCCGATGGAACCGAGGGCCCCGATCCGCAAGTCTATTTAAAGGAACTGGGAGCTTCCTCGGTAGATTGGCAATTGCGAGTCTGGTGCCACCCCAAAAATTATTGGACCTTGCGTGAACATTTGACCGTGGCGGCCAAGTTGTCGTTAGACCAAGCCGGTATTTCGATTCCGTTCCCACAAATGGACCTTCACGTCGATGGTCGCATGTTGGCCAAATCGGCACCCGCCGGATCCGAATTGAAGGTGTTTCCGCGTGCAGGTTAATGAGGACGAATCTACTTTTTGGCTAACTCATCCAGTTCCTTGAGTTGGAGGCGAACGGCCATGATGTAGGGCTGTTCGTCCTCTGCCCAGTGTCCGTAGGTCGTGACGACAAACGTACCGTCAGGCAGCACTTCCACACCGGGGTAAGCGCAGTCCCAACCGTCGAAGTTATCTTTCAGGCGAACCAGATACTGCCCGGCACCACCTTCGGCAAGATCTTCGTACGTGCCGACCCAGGCGACCCAATCGCCTTCGAAGTCGCCTTCTCTTCCCGTTGGCATGCGACGGCGAAACGAAATCAGCAGCCTGCCGTCGGGAGCATATTTGCCAGTATGTCGGTCTCCGTTGAGGGAATCCGGTAAATCTCGAGGTTCCGTCCAGGTCTGTCCTTCGTCCTCCGAAAAAATGATCTGGGAATTGTGGCGTCGACTGTTTTCTCGGAGCAGGCAAGCCAATTGTTTGCCGTCCGGGGAGCGGATCACGCCAGGTTCACAGATGTGCTTCGCCGAGGAACGATGAACCGAGACGGGGCTCGACCAGGTTTGCCCGCCATCAACCGAAGTCGTTTGATACAGCGTAAAGACCCTGGGATCCTGTGGCTTTGAGTCGCCCGATATGAATCGCCCGTCGTCGTGAAACATCGCCATGTAATGCCCGGCACCGGTTTTCAGATCAAAAACGGAGCCCATCACGACAATGCCCCCCCAATCGCCAATCGGTTTCAGTTCACTCCATGACTCGCCATGATCCTGGCTGACAGCCATTCGGGCGGGGAACAATCCCGAGAACATGATGAGTCTCTTTTTGCCATCCGGCCCGATGACAGAGTGTAATGTGGGAACCTCCTTGGATGTGCTCCAGGATTCGGGTGTCGGTAACCGGTCGGACCAGGTCAATCCGCCATCCGAACTTCGTCTGTAAACGATTTCTCCTTTTCCATGGCCTTTGGGATAAACGCACAAGATTGTCTGATCGTCGTCCAATAACACCGTCGTAGGATGGCCCAGGTAGACACCCTTTTCAATATCGACGATGACTTGCCGATCGTTCTGTGCATCCAGATCGATTTGTTGAATCGAATCGTTCTGAAATGCGTTGGTCGCCGGTGTCGACAGTAGTCCGGCGAGCAACATTGAAACAAAGGGGAATGGGCGTGTCGATCTCATTTCAAACCTTTGCCGATCTGTTTTTGCCAAGTTTTTCTGCGACGTCAGCGATGATACTGCCGGCTCGAGTTGCGTCTGTGGATGTGATGTGCAAGTGAGTCACGGCTCGCACATGTTCATTGCTGAAGGGGAACATCCAGACTCCGGCTTGATGTGCCTGATCGCAGAATTCAGCAGCCGAACCCAGATGGGGGGCAACGCGGAAGATGACAATATTGGTATGAATTCGCGAGAGGTCCAAATCCAATCCCTCGGCAGCAACAATGGCTTCGGCGAGAAGTTTGGCGTTGGCGTGATCGTCGGCCAGGCGATCAATGTTGTTCTCCAACGCCCACATTGCTCCCGCCGCAATGACACCGGACTGTCGCATGCCGCCCCCGAAAAGTTTTCGATGTCGACGCATGGTTCCCATCATGTCCGCCGAACCGACCAACGCCGATCCGACCGGAGCCCCCAAACCTTTACTGAAGCAGACACTGATCGTGTCGAAATGCTGGGCCCAATTTTTAGCCGATATGCCCGACGCGACCACTGCGTTGAACAACCGGGCTCCGTCCAAATGCGTCCGCAATCCGTTTGCCTGGGCCCACTTACAAACTTCCACCACTTCCTCATACGGGAGCACTACTCCGCCGCCTTTGTTATGAGTGTTTTCGAGGCAAACCAATCGCGTTTGTACCGCATGTTCGTCTCGAGGGCGGATCAGGTTGCGCAATTGATCTACTTTGATCACACTGTTTTCACCGGGGACGGTGCGAGCCACCACGCCGCTGAGCTGCGCGAATCCCCCCTGCTCGTAGTTGTAAATGTGGCAGCCCGATTCGCAAATCAATTCCTCTCCCGGTGCACAGTGCAATCGAACGGCAACTTGATTCGTCATGGTTCCCGAAGGCATGAACATCGCAGCTTGTTTTCCCAACAGATCGGCGATGGTTTCCTGCAGCCTGGCTACGGTCGGATCAACGTCGATCACGTCGTCGTCTACAGGGGCATCAAACATCGCTTGGCGCATGGCCGGCGATGGCTTCGTTAACGTGTCACTGCGAAGATCAATCATTATGAATCTTTGGCACAAATTGAGTTCTATAGTTTTGCAAATGCGTCCATCGCGCGTTGGATATCCTGATCCGAAAGCGCCGCAGAAACCTGGACTCTCAGTCTGGCTTCTCCCTTGGGCACAACCGGGAATCCGAAACCAATCACCATGACGCCCAGTTCAAACAGCTGTTTTGATTTTCGAATGGCTTCGGCTTCGTCGCCAATCATGATGGGGATGATCGCCGTTGGCGAGGGTGCGCAATCAAATCCCAAATCTGCCAGACCCGTTCGGATGGTCGCTACATTGGCGTGCAAACGGGCCACGATCGAAGGGTCGTTGTCAACAACCTCAATGGCTTTTTTAGCGCTGTAGGCGACCGTCGCCGGCAGGGCATTGGAAAACAGGCTGGGACGGCCGCGCTGCTCCAAGAGTTGAATCGCGTCCGAGGACGCCGCAATATATCCACCTGCAGCCCCCCCAAGTGCTTTTCCGAGTGTGCCGGTGAATATGTCAATTTGCCCCAATAAGTCAAAATGCTCGTGAGTCCCTTTGCCATGTTTGCCTAACACACCCACACCATGGGAATCGTCTACGACCAGCAACGCCTCGTACTGCTGGCACAGGGCCACCAGTCCCGGTAGGTTGGCCACATCCCCTTCCATACTGAAGACTCCATCGGTCACGACCCAACGAGTCGGGTGATTTTGGGTTTCCTTCAACTGGGATTCCAGATGGTCCATGTCACTGTGCCGATAAACTTTTTTGGTGACCTGCTTGGACATTAGCCGCATGCCGTCGATGATGCTCGCGTGGTTAAGCTCATCCGACAAAATCGCATCCTCTGGCGCGACTAACGTGGGAAACAATGCTTCGTTCGCGTTCCAGCAACTGACATAACACAGGGCACTCTCGGTCCCAACAAAACCGGCAATCTTGGATTCCAGTTCGCGATGACACGCCAGGGTGCCGCAAATAAACCGGACCGAGGCCGTGCCGGCACCGTAATCCCGCAGGCCTTTAATGCCAGCCTCGATGACCTCGGGGTGATCCGCCAAGCCAAGGTAATTGTTGGCGCACAAAACCAGGACTTCACCGTGTCCTTCGATCGTGACCACGGGGCGCATCGGCGAAGTGATGTTATAGAACGGTTTCAGCTGTCCTGAATCGGTCCATTGCTGCAAAGAGACTCGGGCTCTTTCTGAAAACTGCGCGTTGGGCATAATGGCACCAATAATCGTCAAGATGTCGAAAGCTTTCATTCTAATAGGAAGCTGCCCGAGTTGCACCGAGGGGGCAGATCGGCAGATGCGATCGAAACGGTTGGTTCACGAAGCCGCGAGAATCTGACGATTCTTGAGATCATCAGCGAGCGACCGCCGGAGAAGTACTCATGACGCGTTTTGACTGAATTCCATTCAACGACAAAAAAGCGAATCTGATGACAGATCTGATGACAGATATCGTTCTCATAACGATCGGCTTGCTGGCTTTATTCTTTGGAGGTGAGTCGCTGGTGCGAGGAGCTTCGAAGATTGCGTCGGATTTGGGTATGAGTCGGCTGTTGGTTGGATTGACGGTCGTCTCGTTTGGAACAAGTGCACCCGAGATGGCGATATGCATCGATGCGGTACGGGTCGGTGAATCGGAAATCGCGTTGGGGAATATCGTGGGAAGCAATATCAGCAATGTCCTGTTGATTCTGGGACTTACGTCTCTCGTGGTTCCGATCGTGGTTCATCAACAAGTGATCCGACGCGAAATCCCGTTCATGATCGCAGTATCGGCATTGTTTTTCTTGTTGGCGTTTGACCGTGAACTCAGCAAGCTGGATGGAATGATATTGATTCTCTCCATGGGGCTTTTTCTCTACTACCAGTTCATCACGATGCGACGATCGAACTTGTTGGATTTCGAGCAAGATTTCGTGGTGGCTGGACCGACGACGACCGAATCCAACGTTTTCAAAGGTCGGATGAAAAGAAACTTGATCAACACAGGTTTTGTCTTAATTGGCATCGTCCTTCTATGGGTCGGAGCCACGTGGATGGTGAAAGGGGCATCGAGTCTTGCAGCGGCTCTCGGTGTCAGCCAACTCGTGATTGGGCTGACCATTGTCGCGATAGGGAGCTCCGCCCCCGAGATTGTGACCTCGTTGGTCGCGGCGCTGCGGGGGCATCCCGAGATGGCGATTGGCAATGTCCTGGGCTCCAATATTGCGAATCTGTCGCTGGTGGGTGGCGCCTCTGCCGTCATCTCATCGGGAATCGCCGTTCCTGACGAATCGCTCCGGTTTGACATCCCCATTATGTTGGCTGCTGCATTTGCATGCCTGCCCGTTTGCGCGTCTGGCAATCGCATTGATCGTTGGGAGGGCGGTTTGTTTCTGGGCTGCTATGGCATGTTCGTCGGATTCCTGTTCGGCAAACCCTATTTTACAGAGGTCCTGTCCGCTGAGACCTTTTTGGAGTTGGCCGATCATTCTGCCACTTTTGTTGGCAACTTTGCTCGTCATTGCCTACCGCAAACTGAAGAAGAGCTGAACGCAAATCAACGCTTTTCTACCTTCCTGAGGCGTCAGCACGCCAACGCATGGTGTTGGATCCAATGAGTTCCGAAATCGAACATTGAATAAATCCGACCGCGGGCAACCTACCTCGAGTTGCGTCATTGTCGCGTTGCAATGTGGGCGTCGTAAACGAAGAAGCCAGGCAAAATCTGCCTGGCTAGTTTCTAAATCCTTCGCTCAAGATATTGTCTCGAGTGCCGTTTCTTGTGCTCTGAAACAACATTCGCGCATTTTATCCGTCACTCAACTGGTACCCGACCGCCACTACTCATTCACGTGAGTTTCTAGGAAGCGTGCCAAGCGATGGAAGTCGCTGTTGGTGTCGATATAGCGCACCACGGTGACCAGCGTTTCCGGATCGACAAGGTTTTCAAACGGTTCGTAGTGCAGTTCCAACTGACCGGATACGCTGACCATGACTCCATTCAGCTTTTTTTCGGCCAAGGCTCGAAAAGCGCCGACGCCCAACTGACTGCCCAGCATTGCATCGAATGCATGTGGTTTGGCACAGCGGGCTTCGTAGCCCAGTTGCAGGCCCTTAACTGGGCGACTGCGCCCCGTCGTCTTGTGATAGAACTCCATGACAGCTTTGGAGAAAATCGAGTAAAGGCTGACCTGTGAAATGTTGATATGACCGTGGTCATCGCGTGATACGCCCTCGACATAGCTAAACGGCAGATACTCGGCCAGGCCTTCGGCAATCACAATCACGCCGTATTCCTTGCCTTCATCCTCGCGGGCCAACATCGTTTTGACGATCCGCCCAATGACTCGATCCATATCCATGCATTTGCGAGTCATCGTTTCGCCGGCCTCGTTGACAAACTCTTCGTCGACAAGGTAACCGGCAAGAATATCTTCCACACTAATCACGAGACTCGCCTCGCCCGCGATCGCGGCACCGTATGAAAGCCAGCCTGCGCTACGCCCCATCGTTTCGGCGAGAAAATAGTTTCGCGTCGCCTCGGCATCGTAAATCAGATTTCGAATCTCGGTGGCCAGGAAATCGACGGCTGTAAAAAAGCCAAACGTAAAATCAATGCCAAAATAATCGTTGTCAATTGTTTTTGGCAAATGCACAATCGGGATTACTTTCTCGTCACCCCCGGATCGCTGTTCAAAAAGTTTGAATTTGTTCGCTGTCTTTAACGTGTCATCACCGCCGATTGAGATCAGGGCATCGATTTCAATGGATCGCAGAGCCTGAGCGACACGATGCATCGGCGCAGATTTCTCCGGGTCTTCGATATCCGCCGGACACTTGATGTGTTTTCCCGGATTGGTGCGGGCCGTGCCAATCATGATGCCTTGCGCGTTTCGCGTTCGACCCAATACCTTGTGAGTCAGCTGGATGTAGTCTTTTCCTTCCTCCAGCGGTTTGGCCGGGTCAAAATCTGCCAACGAGGAATATCCGTGTTTAATCCCGATCACTTCAGCTCCGGCGCGCAGAAACGACGCCGCAGCCGCTGAGATCACAGCATTGGCTGACGGAGCCGGGCCACCGGCGAACAGGATGGCGACTCGTTTGAAATGATGGTCGGGACGTTTGGGGGGAGAAAGCGTATTTGCCACGAGTATGCCCTTGAATTGAAGAAAAACTGCTGTCTTTGCCGCAGATTTTATTCAAAAGTAGCCGCCAATCATACCATGGATTAAACGGGTTAATGTCGCACCCAGACCCGCCAAACGCTTCACCGTAAATGCCCGGTTGTGGCGAATTGGCGGCCATTACATGCCGGTCGTCGAGGCAATCGCTCGTAACCCTGCGAATAGATCGGATCAGTCCATCTTGATGGCGGACAGATTCCTCTCGACCCACTTCGTATCGACCTTGCCGTCGATGAAGTCAGAATGCTGCAGGACACCGATCTGAAACTGCGTCGTCGTCTGAATCCCCTGAATCCGCAGCTCTTGGAGGCACCGGATCATGCACCGTACTGCCAGTTCACGGGTGGGCTGGTGAACGATCAGTTTACCGATCATGGAGTCATAATAGGGAGGGACAGTATAGCCAGCGTGAACATGGGAATCGAACCTAACTCCTAATCCACCGGGGACAAAGATTTGATCAATTCGACCGGGGCTGGGTTGAAAGTTCCTTTTCGGGTCTTCGGCATTGATTCGACATTCAATAGCAACGCCGTTACAGGTGACGTCTTTCTGTGTGAACGTTAGAGTTTCTCCCGCAGCGACGCGGATCTGCTGCTGAATCAAGTCAATTCCGGTCACCATTTCGGTGACCGGATGTTCAACTTGAATCCGCGCGTTGACTTCGATGAAGTAAAAATCATGATTTTTGTCGACGATAAATTCGACCGTCGCCGCGTTGTAATAATCGGCGCTCTTGATCAATCTCACCGCGGATTCACAAATTAATTTACGAACCTTGGGCGGCAAAGTGGGGGCAGGACTTTCCTCAATCAGTTTCTGATGACGTCGCTGCGTGGAGCAATCACGTTCCCACAGGTGCACGACATTGCCGTGGGTGTCGGCGATAATCTGAACTTCCACATGGCGTGGATGTTCAATGAATTTCTCCAGGTAGACGCCGGCGTTGCCAAACGCGGCTTGGGCTTCCTGGGCTGCCTGTTGCAGCGCGGTTCGCAATGCCAAATCATTGGCAGCGACACGCATTCCTTTGCCACCACCGCCGGCGGTCGCTTTCACCAATACCGGGTAGCCGATCTCTTGAGCGACTTTCAGGGCTTCGTCTTCATCCTCGACCAATCCGGGGCTACCAGGAACGACCGGGACTTTGGCTTTGCGTGCCAGTTCACGCGCCTGGTTTTTGTCGCCCAACATCAGCATTGCCTGGGGCGTGGGACCGATGAAATCGATATTGGAGTCCCGGCAGACTTCGTTGAAATGGGCATTTTCCGCCATAAAGCCGTAGCCCGGATGGATCGCTTCGGCGTTACCGATTTCAGCTGCACTGATGATTTGATCGATACGCAAGTAGCTGTCGCTGGAACGGGCGTTGCCCACACAGTAGGCTTCGTCCGCGAGTTCCAGGTAAGCGCTGCCACGATCGCCTTCGCTAAAGACCGCGACAGTTTCAATGCCCAATTCCTTGCAGGCGCGAATGATGCGCAAGGCAATTTCACCCCGATTGGCGATCAAAATTCGGTTATACATTTTCTGCTTCTAACGAATCGAAATAAATAAGGATCACCGCAGCGAGGCCGGTTCAGACCTCGGCAGCCTCGGACACCGGCGAAACCGCAAACGACTGGCTTTTCCGCGATTCCATTCAGGATGGCAAAACCTTAAAGAGCGGTTTGTTGTTGTCGACAGGTTCCTCGTTCTTGACAAGGCATTCGACGATCTTGCCAGAGACACCAGCGGGAATTTCGTTGAACATTTTCATGGCCTCGACAAGGCAGACAATCGTGTCGGGCGTGACCATGTCACCGACTTTCACGAAATTGTCGGCATCCGGTTTGGGTCTTGAATAGAAAGTGCCGATTGTCGGGCTTTCAATGTACACGAACTGGCTGTCGTCGGCGGAGACAACTTCGGGGGAACTTGCGACCCCGGCAGGAGGTGCGGCAACGGGCTGCGGTTGTGCGTAACTCACAATGGGTGCATCGCCAGCCCCTCTGCGTAGTCGAATCCGTTGGTCCGCCTGTTTCAGGTCGACTTCGCTCAGTTCATGCTCGCGCATCAACTCGATGAATTCCCTGATTTTATCAACGTCGAAAACAGACGGGTCTTCTTTGTCTTTTGGCATTATTTCTCCGCGGCGATGGGCCGTGATAGTCTGGTCAAACTTGGAACGGATTATTCAACTAAACAAATTCAACAATGCATTCATCCAGTTGCTTAGGTAGATCACTCAAAACTTCATGGCCATTTTGAGTTACCAGGATGTCATCTTCAATCCGGACACCGCCCCAACCGGGCAGATAAATGCCGGGTTCTACGGTAATCACCATCCCGGATTCGAGGATTCCGTCGTGAATTGGCGACAGGAAGGGAGATTCGTGAATTTCCAAGCCAAATCCATGACCCAAACCATGGCCAAAATGCTTGCCAAATCCTGACGATTCAATGACATTCCGCGCCGCCGCGTCGACCTGTTTCAATGAAACACCTGGACGAATTTTCTTGATCGCCTTCAACTGAGCTTTGAGGACGATGTCGTAGATCTTTCTCAGTTTCGGCGGGATTTTAGCGGTCACTAAAACACGCGTCAAGTCGCTGGCGTACTGGTTGACCTCCGCACCCCAGTCGATTAGCAGGATCGGACTGTGGTCGATTCGGACGTCGATGGGAAACGCATGCGGGAGAGCCGAACGTGCCCCAGCAGCAACGATGGGGTCAAATGAACAACGACTCGCGCCGAGTTTCCGCATTTCGTGCTCCAGGTTGTGGGCAACCTGCAACTCGGTTTGGTCCGGCCGTAGTTGCGCGCGGATCACTTCAAATGCTCGTTCATTAACCCGAATCGATCGACGGATGGCCTCGATTTCGGTTTTGTCCTTGATACTGCGAAGCTGCTCGACAATGCCTGTCGACGGAACCAGCTCAATTGCGGGCAGTTTCGCGGAAAGTTGATCAAAAAAATGTTTGGTCACGGATTCCGATTCGAAACGGAGTACGGTGCGCTTTGAGGATTTGATCGCCTTGTGCAGAAACTCCCAAGGAGACGATGAAGCGTCGCGGATTTCCCGATCAAGGTCAGGGCACTCGGTATCCAATTGCGTCGCATACCGCGAGTCACTCAATATCAAATCGTGGTCCCGAGAGACCAAT
The DNA here is from genome assembly GCA_942492215.1 of Pirellulaceae bacterium. Lineage (GTDB taxonomy): Bacteria > Planctomycetota > Planctomycetia > Pirellulales > Pirellulaceae > Mariniblastus. The sequence continues at coordinate 12,593 of CALODY010000012.1, read as the reverse complement.
AACCATGCGGAACTACCGGTGAATCCCGTCAGGTACCCCACGTTCTTGATGTTGGAAACCAGTAAGGCCTCGTTTTTCTTCAAACCTAGTTTTCGACGAAGCCGACTGCGTCGCGAGACGTACTGATGCATGATAGAGACGAATGGAAGGACGGGGTGGCATCAAAGCCGTCCAGTATACCCGGCAGGCTGGCGAGTTGGCTGCGCTAACGTGGGAAATCTACGTTGCAGATCGTTTGGACCCTGTCAGCCGTGAGGAACCTCACCGTCGGGCTGGTTGTCGAGCTCGTTTCGAATTCTCGCAAGCCATGCCAAGATGATATATTTCGGCCAGCCACAGCCCCCCAATTTCGTTTTCAATTTATCTACGTCCGATTGCTGCTTCGAAATTGAAATCGACGGTAATGTCAATACACTCAGTGGGTAATTCGCATGCAGTTTCGCTCTCGCGACCTTTTTGCAGTCGTTTTTCTCGTCGCTTTGACATTGGGTTTCGTCGCAGGTGAGACACCGGTCGTTGCTGTCGCTACCGGGTTTTTCCTGATCAGTTCGATTGGGATTTCCATCGCCATCTGGATCAGCGGAAAAGATCTTGTCAATTCGTTTGCAGCAGCTGTTTCGAGCCGGCGAGTCGGACCGTTAGGTGCCCGCATCAAATGGTTGATGATCGACGGCTTGATTTTCGTTTGGCTGATATTGGCAATTTCTGTAGCCAACTTCGTATTGAATAATTACGTTGGCGGCGCAAGGACGATGTTGATCGTGACTCTTTTTCTCGGGCCTCTCATCGCATTGGTGCTGGTCAAGCGAGCAGCTGCAAGTCGGGCTTAATCTTCCACCACGCCAAAACGATACAGCGTGGTCTGCTCATAAGTTTCACCGGGATGAAGCAAGCTGGACGGGAAATCAGGTCGATTCGGTGCATCGGGGAGCGCTTGTGCTTCCAGGCAAATTGCCTGGTGTTGTCCATAGCCGCCACTGTTTGGTTGGCCGTCAAGATGGTTTCCGGTGTACAGCTGGATTCCAGGTTGATCCGTGAATACCTCCATCTTCCTTCCCGAGGAAGGGTCAAATACTCTCGCAGCCAATGGCGTCTTGTTGCCGCGCTGAGTCTTCAAGAGGTAACAGTGATCATAGCCAACTGGGTCCAAACCTGTTTGATTAAATCGTTCGCCAATCGTCTGCATTTCTCTAAAATCGAATGGCGTGCTCGTGACATTCGATTTCGTTGTTGGAATTGAATTTTGGTCGATCGTCAGGAATTCCTCGGCATTGATTTCGACCTGTTGACCCAGGATGGTTCCAGAAGTCGCGCCCGCCAGATTCCAATACGCATGGTTGGTCAGGTTAATCGGAGTGGTTTTGTCACAAATCGCAGAATAGCTGATTTTAAGTTCGTTGGCATTGTTGATTGTGTACTCAACGCTTACTTCCAGATTTCCTGGATATCCCCCGTCGCCATCCTCACTGAGCAGTGAAAATCGGACTCCAACATTTCCATCGCGATGGATTTCCTCGCTATTCCAAATCCGCTTGTCAAATCCTGCCTTGCCGCCGTGGAGATGGTGTTTTCCTTCATTCGCATCCAACCGATAAGTGACTTCATCCAAATTGAAGCTGGCGTTAGCGATGCGGTTCGCATACCGACCTACCGTGGAGCCTAGATAGGCCTGACAAACTTCGTACCCTTCAATTCCACTACAGCCAAGCGTGATATTTTCGAAATTTCCGTTTCGATCAGGAGCAAAAAAAGCCGAAATCGTCGCACCATAGTCAATCATTTCCAGCCGGAATCCATTGTCGTTGGTGCAAACGTAGCGGGTCACGTTTTCACCGGCTTTGGTCACGCCATAGGACTCTTTCTGAATGCTCATCTCGAAACCCCCATCCGTCTGGTCGTCGGACTGCTCGGTGGCAGCAGAAATCAGGAATGAATTCTTGGCCGTGGCTTCGCTTGGTGCGTTGGCCCTCATGAAAATCGCCATGAAGCAGCCGACCACAAATGCTGAAAGACAATAACCTACCTTCATCGTCAAATCCCGCCGACAAAAGACCCAAGAGAAATTGCTAATGGTGGATTGATTTCCACGATTGCGTCGACTCACCGAGAGAACTGAAACTGGTCAAAACCATAAAGGCGAGTCGAGCGACATTGTCGCGAAGCGATAGCATTTCAACAAGCCTTTTCGTGGCCAATTTATTTAGAAAACCCTATGAAGTTTGTATGTAAATATCATACCCTTTATCCGGCTTTAAGGGTGTGTCGTGTGGTTGGTTTCCACTGATTGAACTGGTGAAGATTAAGCATTACGCCAGAATTGAGCATCGCAACAAAAAAACCGCAGATAAATATCTGCGGTTCCTAGGCATCAGGTGCAGCTCGATGTCTATCGTTTGAAATCGGGAGTGAAATCCTGTGTCCCGGTGGTTGCCGATTCAGCATTGGCCGTATTCTGAGCCTGGGTATTGCCAGTCTCCTGACCAAAAAAGCGAGTCGTGCCCTCGGCGATTTCTCGCGAGTCTGCCTCCTCGCATGTCAACTGAGCCCGAAAGATGTGGGAGCCGCTTTTCGAGGCTTCGGCATTGACTTTGAAAATCATCTCCTGGCCGGGGTCGATTTTTGGAATCGGAGCGAATAGTACCTGACCGGGAACGATTCGATGCTCTAATCCGGACGCCTTTTTCGGTTCGATGCCGTTGGAAAACTGCATTACCAAATCGACGCTTTTTGCCGAACGGCTGCCGCGGTTGCGGATAGTGATTTCGTAAATGGTATCCTGACCGGTCGGCAACGGGCCTTTCGGATCGTTGACTGTGAGCACAAGATCCGCAACCGTCTCGACTTTGGTCAGGCAGGCGTGGGCAGCCTGAAGATCACCCTTGCCCTGGGCACCGACCTCCAGTTGCAGGTCGCCGGACGTATCGAGTTGGCAGTTGATTTTGTACTCTCGGGTTTGGCCCGGATCCAGTGAGCCAACTTGCCATCGCAAGCCGCCTTCGATCAGTTTGACAGAGTCGATTCCACCGAGGTATTTGACTCCGTTGGGCAGTGCGATAGCAGCGACGATTTCATTGGCAATTGCGTCGCCGGAGTTTTTGATTTGAACGAAATATTGTCCGACACTTCCCGCGTATTTGAGTTGTGGTCCTTCAATCAAGATTCCCAGGTTCGCTCGTCGAACGATTAGATCTCGATCTGAAGACGCCTTGAGGTTTCCATCCGCTACCGCTGTCGTCGTCAGGCTCAACTCCCCAGCAGTTCGGGCCAACAGTTCGACCTGGAAATTCTTGTCCTTGCCAGGAGGAATGTCTCCAAGTGAAGCTCGTTCGCCGCCCAAAGCCTCGGGAAGCATGACAATCACGTTTTCCGCGGTCCCGGTTCCGGGGTTCCGCACAGTGACGTGATACAACGCCTGCTCACCATATTGCACCTCATCAGGACCGACGATATTCATTTCGAGTCGAGGCTGAGTTACCTGAATATTTGCCGCTCCGACCCGTGGAACCAGCGTCCACTCCACGTTCAGGTCAAAGACCTCGGCTTTGCGTGGAACAGCGGTGATGCTGATTGTCTCTGCGGTGTTTCCGGCGACACGGTCAACGGTCCAAACCAATCTCGCTTGGTCTTCGGAGCCCGTGATTTCCTGGCCGCCTGTGGTCAAGTTGACATTCTCCAGGTCGACCCATTCCGGTAAGTCGATCCCGACCAAGATTCGCTCGGCTGCTTTGCTGCCATTATTGGTCACGACGACTTTGTAAGTTGCCGGTTTATCAATCCCGACCGTTTGAGGTCCGAACGTCTCGACTTGGATTGCCGGAGCGGACAACATGATGGATGCCTGTGGAGTCTCCGTTTCAGCCGAGGTGCGGCGAATATTGTTGTCTTGAATGGTTTCTGTCTCGTTGATTCTCATAGTGGCCGGATTATTCTTGACTCGTTGAGCAACCAGTCGTGGCGCACTGGAAGGATTTTCAGAGGGAACGGCTGGGGCGGCGGATTCAGGGGTCGCCAGGTTGGAGATAAAGTCGCTGGCCGAAACTTCGCGGCTCTTGTCCACATTCGTCGATTTCAGTTGAATTGGTGCTGAGTGATGCTTTTGCTCGGCAACCTGTGGCGCCCCGTTCGATTCCGTTTCCACGGTTTCTTCAGCGAATGCCGTTGTCGCTATTCTCGTGCTGTCGTTGTCATCTGCGGCGACGGCTTGAACTTCAGGGTAGCCTGACTTGGAAGCTTTGGTACGCTCCTGCTGAGAAATAGCTTGCCGTTGAAACTCCCGGATTTCCCGTCTTACGGCTTGAGTATCTTCGAACTCTCCGGGTGCGATTCTTGGTGTGTTGCCGCGAATTTGTTGCATCTGCGCGTCGAACTGGGCGGGAGTCTTCCGCGTGTTGTGAGACGGAGCCGTCCCGGAAGCTCTTGGCGACTGGAACGTGGATTCCGCGACGGGAGCATTGTTTCGACTGACTGGCGACCCCGCGAGAATCTCCGGAACGGCTGGTTCGTTTGCCTGATCGGATTGGTAGCTGGTCTGAATGACCTGACCTCTCGAGGTTGGCGATACGCGAGCCGGATTCTGCGGTGCGTCGGAGAAATTGTAAGTGGCGCCGCGATGGCCCGGTTCGCCGTTGTCGGTTGGTCTGGGATAACCCGTTTGGGAACTGGTAAGTTGCCGAGTCTGCTGCGGTGGCACATGAACCGAAGGCGGTGCGGTTATCGACTCGTGGCGAACCGGTTGGTAACGTTCCGACGGTAACTGCTGACCATTGACAGATGTAATTCCGACCGCAAGCGATGCGATCAAGACTGCCGTTGCGATATTTGTTTTGAGAGCGAGCATGAATTCCTACCCTGATTACGTAAAGACGGATACGTCATTTGAATCATCGACTTTGCGGGTTGGGTAGGTTTAGTGAAATACTCAGATTATTCCGGTTCCGTAGCAAAGGATTGCAAGCAGTTAACTGCCAGCTATTTATAGTCTTCTCGAACAGGCTGAAATACATCGAGTATTCGGCACTTGGTAATGGCTTTGCCCTGATGATTGGCATCCCGTGGAATCACTATGACATCACCAGCTTCGAGGCGATGGCATTGGCCGTCAATTGTCAGCTCAAATTCGCCTTCCAGCAGATTGACCACTTGCTCGTGAAAATGGGAATGGGGCGGAAGCGTGGCACCAGCTTCGATATCCCAATAAACCAAAGTCATGCTCTGGGTGTGAATGAATCGACCGGCAAATCCTGGAATCAAGTCGCGCGGCACGATGTCGTGCAGGTGAAGTATTGAGTTCATCTTTCCTCTCCGGCGTTTCTTACTGCGTCCCGACCGATTTCATGGTATCGATCTAGTCGCGCGTATCCAAGACGACTCGCGTATCGACTAGCAAGTCGTGCAGCGATCGTCCGCGATCGAAAACTGCCATCACCGCGAGGTCGACCAGCAGGGTCACGCCTGAAACTGCCACTAACCCGATCATTGCGATCCCCAGCCAGGAAGCTGTGGGTTCGCTGATTAATGAAAAGCAAATCAAAAACCACGGGAATTGCATTCTGAGAAGACTTCTGACCAGCATGCAGTTGGGACTGGGCGTGAGTCCGTACCGATTGACAACTCGAATGTGCATCAAGCTTCGACCGACCGACTGCCGCCAGAAATAGATGACCGCCAGGTAGAACACGATGGGCAGGATGTCAATTACGTCGACGAACAAGGTGACGATTGGGTGTTGAGTTGTGAACTGCACGAAAGACGTCAATTGGAACGCGATTTGCAAGAAGATCGCGATGACCAACACGCTCATCCAATCGAAAACCGCTGCGACAACACGCGGAAAGACTCGGGCCTTGACCTGAGAACCCGGGCGGAGTCGTTTCAGTTCCGCAATCAATTCGTCGTAGTCGTCAAAACGATCGGCTGGTTCCTTGGCCAACATTTTCGCCAGGAATTCGCGCCAGGCTTCCGGAAGATGATCGGGCCAGGGAACGGGAAAAGTAATTTGGCTTGCATCCAGGATTGCCAGCCATTGGGGAGTTGTTTTACCTGTCAGCGAAACCGGCAATTCGCCAAATGACATTTCATACAAAGTGACACCCAGCGCGTACATGTCAGACTGGATCGATGGTTTTTCACCCCGTAGCAATTCGGGAGCGATGTAGTTCGGTGTACCGCCGACCGCCTGATCGTCGCTGTCGGAAATTCGTCGTGCCATCCCAAAATCAGAAAGCTTGGCCAGGCCATTGTGCTGAAGCAGTACGTTGGAAGGTTTGATATCGCCATGCACAATATCCAACTCGTAGGAATACTTCAGGGCTTCACAGATTTGCAGAGCGATTTCCGCGGTCTCATTGAACGCGGGCACCCCCTCGGCGATGCGATCATTCAGGGGTTTGCCGTTAATCAACTCCATTGCAAGGAACGGATCTCCGTCCTGTTTACCAACGTAATAGATCGTGACGATGTTCGGATGGGTCACGCGAGCCTGGGAAACTGCTTCTTGAAGCAACTTATCGACTTCCTGATCAGAGCTCTTCGACATTCCCCGATTTGTTCCAATACCGCTTCTCAACAACTTGACCGCGACGTAACGCTGCAACGAAGTGTCAAGTGCAAGGTAAACCTGACCCATCCCGCCCCGCCCAAGCGTCGAAACCAATTCGAAATGGCCAAATTGTTCACCAATCAGGACTTCCGCGTCCTCATCCTCGAACAGCTCGGAAGGTAGCATTGTGCGTACCGTCGCCGTTTTGCCTAATTCGCCACGATGTTGCGTCTGGTCAAGTTCCAGCCTGCCCTCGTCGATGGTCATTGTGAGCGCAAGTTCATGCCCCAGTGCTTTGGAAGTAATTGTTTTATTGCAGTTGGTGCAAGCGCCACCTGTCGCGGGGTCGAGATTCAATTCCGCGCCGCAAGCGCAGCGATAAATGACCGTACTGGAAGGCATAGGGCGTGTTGCGTCAGGGTCCATGGCTGCAATCTTTATTCACTCTCTGTACCCGATTTGAGGCGTGAAGGTTTTGACATGGGCGATTTCGATGTGTCGACCGCTAACCCCTGATTCTAGTCGTTTTCAGACGGGTTACTACATTTGGGCCTACTACTCAACTCTCATTATCGGACCTATGTTTTAATGATTAATGACGAATTGAAGTTTCAGTTTTTCCTTCTGCGGATCGGCGATCGTGAAAATCGAATGAATTCGAGTTTTCTGGTGACTTACACCCAGCACCCCACTTCGGGACCATCCGGTGACTGATCGCACAATTAAACTGCGCAAAGTGCGCGTCAATAATCTTCAAGAGATTGACCTGGATATTCCGCACGGGCTGTGGTTGGCGATTTGCGGTATCAGTGGCAGCGGAAAATCCAGCCTGGCGTTCGATACGCTTTACGCCGAAGGGCAGCGCAGATACATGGAATGTCTGACACCGGGAGCGAGGCAGTTCATTACGCTGCTCGATAAGCCGGATGCGGAATCAATCGAAGGCATTCCCCCGGCGATCGCCGTGCGACCGGTTCGCGGGACTTGTGACCGAAAAACGACCGTTGGCAACGCGGCCGAAGTCGTCGAATACCTGCGGTTGCTGTTTTCGCGAATCGCTGAACCGTTCTGTCCTGGCTGTCAGGCAGTTGTGCACCGTCACGACCCTCAATCCGTGGCAGCCTGGATTGCCAGTCTGGAAGCGGGGCGGAAGATCATAATCGCATTTCTCTCAGGAACGGATGAACGTTCTGTTTGGGATACTTTGGTCGCAGGCCGCAAGAACGGGTTTTCGAGAGCTATCTTCGATGGCCGATCTGTAAATCTCGATTCATTGGAAAAGGACTTTAAAGATCGTTTTTTTAAATCCGACTCCTTGCGATCAATTCATTCAAGTTCCGGTTGGATGGTTGTGGACCGGGTCGTCAGTGGGACTGGCGAAAACTCGCGGTTAACGGAATCGCTGGAAACGGCGTTTCAGTTCGGCGACGGCTCCGGTAGCATTTTTTTGTCTTCGGACGATCCAGATTCTGGAAACTCTTCGGCCGAAATACAAAGGATCGACGGTTCCGCATTTGCACGCTTTGATTTCTCATCGAAATTAATTTGTCCCAGTTGCGCTTGTCAGTTTCCAGAGGCCACGCCGAAGCTGTTCAGCTTCAACAGTGCGTTCGGCGCCTGCCATGCCTGTGACGGCAATGGGTTCGAAGACGACACGTATCAGCTTGTGTGCGGCGAGTGCCGTGGAACGCGTTTGCAACAGGACGCGCTTGCATTCCGGATCAAACATTCGCCCAAAGTTGGCGGTACGGTCCAGGTGGCTAACGATTCCGATCACCGGAAGTCAAGCCTGAACTCGTCAGAACCTTGGACCGACTCGAAGAACATCGCGGAAGTCTGTCGCCTAACGATCCAGCAAATGCGAAATTGGATCGATCAATTGACACTCCCGGAGCCGCAACAACTCATCGCCCAGCCATTACTGAATCAAGTCAATTCTCGCCTCTGCTATCTTGAGCAAGTTGGACTGGGCTATTTGACACTTGACCGACCTTTGCGAACGCTTAGTTCCGGGGAGACACAACGGGTGATTTTGACTTCCTGCCTTAGTTCGACCTTGGTCAACATGTTGTACGTGTTGGACGAACCATCAGTGGGATTGCATCCGCACGATATTGATAAGTTGACCGAATCGATCAGGCATCTGAATGACCGTAGTAATACCGTCGTCGTCGTGGATCACGAGGAAGCGCTGATCAGATCGGCTCCCCGGATTCTGGAAATCGGTCCTGGCGCTGGTGCTTCAGGGGGAGCGATCGTGTTTCATGGCGAACTCTCGGAAATCGAAACCGCGCCCGACAGCACGACGGGAGATTTTCTTGCCGGTCGAAGGGGAGTTTCCAGCGGCGCTGGCCACCGACGAAAATCGCGTGGGAAATTGATGCTGACTGCCGCGCGTGGCCACAATCTGAGAAACATTGACGTCGAGTTCCCGCTGGGATGTCTTTGCCTGGTGACCGGAGTCAGTGGCGCCGGGAAATCGACGCTGGTTCAGAACACGTTGTATGGGGCGATTTGCAAAAGAAAAAACAAGAGCAAAGTGCCTGCCCTGCCCTACGACGACCTGTTCGGTGACAGTCAAATCGACGACGTCATTCTGGTTGATCAATCACCGATCGGCCGCACGCCCCGCAGCAATCCGGTAACTTACGTCAAGGCGTTCGATGAGATTCGCAAGACGTTTAGTGAGACAACCGATGCACGCACACGCAATGTCAAGGCCGGCCAATTTAGTTTCAATGTTGCCGGTGGTCGGTGCGACAAATGTAACGGCGACGGTCAGCTGACAATCGACATGCAATTTCTCAGCAACGTTTACATCAAATGTGACCAGTGCAATGGAACTCGCTATCGAACCGAAACGCTGTCGGTACGGTATCGTGGTCGCAATATCGCCGAGGTCCTGAATCTTACGGTCCGTGAAGCATTTTCCTTTTTTCGGGGCCAGCCCAAAGTCCAGGGAAAATTGAAGGCGCTGATTGACGTCGGGCTGGACTACATTCGGCTGGGGCAACCGGCTACGACGCTTTCCTGTGGCGAGGCACAGCGGCTGAAGTTGGCGGTGTATTTGAACGCCTCGCGGAGAAAGCGAGTGTTATTCATCCTGGAAGAACCGACGACCGGGCTGCACATGGCGGATGTGGTCAAGCTAATCGATTGTTTCGAAGCCCTGTTGTCCGTTGGACATTCGTTTATCATTGTGGAACACAACCTGCAACTCATGAAGTACGCCGATTGGATCATCGACCTTGGTCCCGGTGCGGGCGCGGCAGGCGGGCAGGTTGTGGCCCGCGGGACTCCCGAGGGCATCGCCGCAAATGCTGATTCCGTAACTGGAAAATACCTTTCCCAGGCCTTGCGGCGTTGTCAACCTCTGGATCGAATCGCCTGCCCGGGCCGCTGCGCCGGCAACAAAGCGGTTCATTGCGAACCTTTGAACTTTTTGATTACCCATTCGAAACGCCGATGAACTCGCGTCCCACGTTTAACGAGATTCCTGAAGAGCTGCAAAGGTACTCTCGGCAGATTCGATTCCCGCAGGTGGGCGTTGAGGGACAACAGAAACTGGGCGGGGCGACACGCACTGGTGATCGGTTGTGGTGCTCTTGGGACTGTGGTTTGCAACACGCTGGCTCGAGCCGGCGTCGGCCGAATTCGAATTGTCGACCGGGACTTTGTCGAATTGACCAATTTGCAGCGGCAAGTGTTGTTTGATGAACAGGATGTTCAGGCAAATTTACCCAAAGCGATCGCGGCGGCCGAAAAGTTGAACGTCATCAACTCGGCGATTGAAATTGAACCGATTGTCGCCGACGCCGACGCGACCAACATCGAGGGTTTTCTGGATGGAGTCGATGTGATCTTGGACGGCTCGGACAATTTTGAGGTTCGGTTTTTGATTAACGATCTTTCGATTAAGTATTCGGTGCCGTGGGTTTACGGAGGTTGCCTTGGTGCCGATGGGCAGTCAATGACGATCCTTCCGGGTGTCACAGCGTGTTTTTGAACTGCTTGATGCTCGACGGCCCGCCGCCACCCGGGACCACACCAACCTGTGACACGGCCGGAATCGTGTCTCCGATTATCAACGTCATCGCGTCGATTGAGGCCATGGAAGCGATCAAGATCTTGACGGGTAACCGCGAAGCGACAAGTCGAAGTTTGGCCGTTTTCTCGCTCTGGGAAAACGAATTCCGGCAACTGGATATTTCAAAACTTCGCGATCGTGTCGATTGTCCCACCTGCAAACAAAAAAAGTTTCAATGGTTGAGTGGAGAAAAAGGCAGTCAGAGCGCCGTTTTGTGTGGGCGAAATGCGGTTCAGCTCAGTTTCCCTGACCGCGAACCGATTTCGTTGGACCAAGTTGAAAAGCGGCTGTCGCGGCTAGGCCGCGTTGAAAGGAACCGTTTCCTGGTCAAGTTCTTTGTCGACGAATTTTCCATCACCCTGTTTCCCGATGGACGAGCAATCGTAACGGGCACTGATGATCTTGTTGTGGCTCGAAAGCTCTATGCCCAGTACCTCGGTTCTTAAAGTCAGAGCCAAATCGACAAGGCTTACCCATGCACCGCTCTACCAGATTTCCTACGACCTTGGACGAGAAAAAAGTTCGATCAGATGCTCGTCGGGGTCCCGAATGTAGATTTGCAGGAAACCATCTGGTCGAAGTTTTGGACCATCTGCAATTTCGATTTGCATCTCGTCAAGTCGTCTCGCCGCTTCCTCGACGTCTGCAATCTCAAAAGCGAAATGATGTCCCCTGGAAATCCGCCGAACACCCCGATCGCCCCACCCAGCTTTACCGGCCAGTTCGTCCGCAACCGTCGCGTGGATCATGAAAGGGCCTGCGGCGAACCACGCTCCGGGAAAGTCAAAAGCAGGGCGCGCAGCTTCCTGCAGTCCCAGTCCCTCGACGTAAAAATCTCTCGTCCTTGCCAAGTCTGCAACGATAATTGTGAAATGGTCGAATGACCTGACGTGCAATGGATTACCGGTTTCCATTTGTTTTTTAACGATTCTTGAGAAATTACCGAAGTCTTTGACAGATTTTATCAACGATTAGCTGACCAATGTTCAGCGAAGCGGTCGCGGCTGGCGATGGAGCGTTGACCACGTTGATCATGTGCGAACTTTCGACGATCAGGAAATCGTCCACCAGTTTCCCGTTCGGCAAAACGGCTTGAGCACGAACTCCGGCAGGTGCGGTTTCCAGATCTTCGGGTCGGATGTCCGGAACCAGTCGTTGAAGCGATCGCACAAAGGCCCGCTTCGAGACGGAACGCCATAGTTCTCCCATGCCCGTGGCGAAATGGCGCATCGCCAGGCGAGCGAATCCCGGGTACGTCAAGCTGTCAAACAGGTCGCGTGCATTCACGTCGGTTATTGAGTAACCTTCGCGGGCAAATGCGAGCACTGCGTTAGGCCCGCACTCAACGCCGCCCCCCACTCGCCGGGTGAAATGAACGCCAAGAAACGGAAACTTGGGATCGGGTACCGGGTAGATCAGATTTCTGCAGAATTTTGTCTTTTCGGGTTTGAGGTGAAAATACTCGCCACGGAATGGCACAATTTGGACGGTGGGTCGTTGTCCACCGAGCGTGGTAATGCGGTCGCTTTGCAATCCGCCACAATTTACGATCAATCTGGCAGAAAAGTTTCCTTGGTTGGTTTGAATCACAGATTCGCTGCCAGCGTGCCGTATTTTGAGCGCCGTTGTTTCGGTACAGATCAGGCCACCCCGGTCGCGAATGATTTCGGCCATTCGCATCGCAACTTTGGTGTAATCGACAATTCCTGTATCCAGCACATGGATAGCGCGCTGGCCCGCAACGTGGGGTTCAAGCTCTAAAAGTTGTTGGCGATTCACAATCCGGCACTTGATCCCATTGGATTGCCCTCGCTTCAGAATCGTGTCCAAAATGGGCAATTCGCGTTCGGAAGTTGCCACGATGACTTTGCCGCACGATTCAAATTCGATTTCGTGCCGTCGGCAGAATTATTCCATGACAATCTTGCCAGCGGAAACGGTTTTCGCTTTCAATGAAGTCCGGCAAAT
>CALODY010000011.1:0-59979 GCA_942492215.1 Pirellulaceae bacterium | reverse complement strand
TCATGTACTTCGTTCAGTTGCAGCCTTTATGAAGAGATATTCATCCGGAATCGCATTGAGGCTCGCATTTGCTGTTGCCGCGCGGCTGGATCCTGGAAATCACGATTATCGATGAAGTCTTGGCAGTGAGGCGATTTCGGAGTTTCAGAAAAAATGCCTGGGAAAGGTGGAAGGCGAAGCCATGTGTGGCCGGACGGTGTTGGTCGGATGTTCTATGCGGAAGGAATATACGCAGCAGCTATAGCACAAGGAATGAACGTTAGTGGAAAATGGCATCGTGGTTTCGATGGGGGAGACGTTGACAAAGGCGGTTTCCAGGTGCGTTTCGTGTGCCGAGCGAACAAGTTGTCCATTTCGACAAAATTTGCGCACACGAATTTGCTTTCGCATCGATCGAATTAACCGACCGATTAGGTGTCGCGACGACAATGTTTTTGGCTTCGATGGCGATATCCAAATTTCAGACAGGGGGTATGAACTGGAAGATGGATGTGTAGGGATGATAGCAGTGATGGTCCTTGACAATAACGGCAATCACGTTTTTTTATCCTGAACGTTCGATGAGTGAAGTGTTTCAAGTCACTGCGAGAAAAGGCAAGTTGATGCTTACAATCTCTGGGAAGTTTCTGGCTCCCGGGGAGTACGCGATTAACATTAGCGTCCCTATATTCCGAATCAACGTTTTAATGATCATAAAAGAGAAGGCGTTGTTGGGTTTCAGATTGACGAAACAGGTTCGCCATTCTCGCGAATACGACGGTCAGAATGTGGGCGTTGTTTCTGCAATTGTGATTGGCGGCGGCAGTTTCATTTCGGAAATATCCGACTAAGACAGCAGAGATTCCCGATTAGGTGGCTTTAATCCATATCATGAAACGGTTGGGGTTCGAACGATTCAACCGATTCACTTCGCAGACACAGAATGGGTCCGAAATCAACGGATGTGATGCAGATTAAACCAGCGTCAAGCGAGATAGTGTTAACCAAGAGCAATGAATAACGGAGTGGACAGCAAAATCACTGGTGGAAAAACGAGACCAATTTTTGTGGCCAAGATACTTGGCCGGTATGACGTCACGTACCACCAGTGCGTGGAAACGGGATTCATCCAAACGGACGATCCGACCTGGTTGGATGAGACATATAATGACGCGATTACCGCGTTAGATCTGGGATTGGTTTGCGTAACATTGAAAAGGCTAGGCTAAACGCCAAGATCATCGAAAGGGACTTTACGATCGGAACTGATTTCATTGATTTCGGTGGCGGCTACGGAATTTTTACACGCCTGATGCGAGACAGAGGTTTTAACTTCGTCCACTACGACACCCACTGCGAAAATCTCTTTGCAAAAGGCTTCGAATGGCCAGCCTTAAAGCCCGTTTCCGATCGCAAATTTTGCTTGCTTACTGCCTGGGAAGTGTTTGAACATCTTGGGAATCCGAGAGAGACAATTGATGAAATGCTAGGCGTTGCCGAAGCCGTTTTGTTTTCGACAGAATTGGTTCCAGCATTGGAGATGAAAAGCGCTGACGACTGGTGGTACTTTACTCCGGAAACCGGCCAACATATTTGTTTTTTTACTTCTGAGTCCCTAGCTTATCTTGCAAACGAACGTTCGCTCCACTTCTATTCAGATGGGCTATCGAATCATCTGTTTAGTGTCAGGCCGTTAAGGAAAAATCCGTTCCCAAAGGAAGGAATACTATCCGCTAAATGGCGTGGCTTGGGCCGGAGACTGAAAATCAAACAAGCCGCATGGGAAAGTTTGATGCCAACGGATTATGAATCCGCATTGGCAACTCCTTCGGAAAAATCCGTTGAAACAAAAGCTGAAGTTCTTGATCGATGGTGTCGTGTTTGAAAACTCAAATCAGATCGGCATCTGGCGTTTGTACTACGAAACTTTGAGTAGGACCTCTCAAGAGGTCGAGTACCGCATTTATTGCTTTCTCAGGAAAGCCATGTCAACCTCTGCCACGAGGGGTGCAACTAGTTTACGCATCCCCACGCAGCCGAGGACGTCGTTTCAATATTCTTCAAAACAACTTCAAAACCCAGATTGACCGTATCCGAATCCTAGAAACAGTTACCAGTACGCAATTTGGAATTCTTCATACTTCTCAGATTGACTCAGGAAAAACGCGACCGAATGTCGTGACCGTTTTCGACATGGTTATCTGAGAATTATGGTATCCATTTGCGGTGGCAAATCCTGAGCCCGCAATTGGGGGCAGAAACGAACGGCACTCAATCTAGCCGGTCCACGTTATCTGCATCAGCAAGGCGACCGCGAATGACTTGGAGAGATTACACCCTGAGGTTGCCAATCCAAGACTCGGTAGTGTACCTCGGAAGCTGGAACATCTGTCGTCTACACTGACACGTCGGTCTGTGAACAGAAAGAATCCCTACCTTTTGCTTGCTGGCGAGAGGAATTTTTATAAGAACTTTCGCGGTGTTTTGGATGCCATGTGATCGAAACATTTGTACGATCTCCTGGGTTTGGATTGGTGGTGATTGGTCAAGCCGTTCAAGCAACACGAAACTGACCTTTGCATTCTGGCTTGCTGATTAACCAATCGTATTCTCTGTGCCGGACGTGTATCGGACGCCGATTTGGCGGTTCATTATCGTAACGCGACTTGTTTCTCATATTCCCAAGTTTCTCGAGGATTTGGAATTCCGATTATCGAATCGCAAGCGAACGGATGTCCTGTTATAGCCAGCAACATCGACTGTTTTCTGAGAGGCTGCTGACACCGCAGCGTTTATTGCGATCGACTGGGTGAGTCGATTGCCGGAGCTTGTGCAGAAATCAAGAGTCCGGCAGGGCAGTTCTTCGGATTTGGTTGAAGGCGGATTTGAAAATGTCAAAGCAGCTTTGGTTGGCGATGGTAACAGATCAAATCGCACGCATTTATGAGAAATTGGCCATCAAGTGACCAGACGAATTTTTGACATATCAAGAAGCGTTGGGCGTTACACATGGCGACGACACCGATCACCGGTGTGACCGGGCAAGATGGTTGCTATTTGAAGCCAAGTCAGCAGTTGTTGAGCAAAGGCTACCGGAGTCGTTGGATTGATCGATCCTATTCGAAATTCAAACTCCTTCAATAGTAAATACGTCGTTTGAACATTAGCCGACGTCGATTTAGAACAGGTGCGATTTACTTTCGTTTACTGACGTCCAACGGCGATTCACGGAGATAGAATTAGACGAAATCTACCATCTTGCATCCCAGAGCAGCGTGGCCGAGTCGTTCTGACTCCCCAGCCGTTACGATGCATGTAAACACGCGCTGAGTATTAACATCGCTTGAATCGGTACGAACTGTCTCCAAGGAAACTCGCATTTATCACGTCCAGCAGCGAAATGTATGGAAGATGTTAGTCAGTTGCCGATTTGCGAAGAGACCTTGGCTGTCCATACTGTTAGCCTCTATGCGGTTTCGAAGGTCGCTCTACTCCGGACAGTGAAGTGTTATCGTGATTCGTACGACCTGTTCGCTGTTTCTGGAATACTGTTCAATCACGAATCGATTTTGCGGCGGGAAAATTTCTTTACTCGGAAATTGATTCGAGATGCACTGGAAATCTACTCAGGGAAGAAACAAGAGACTGTCAGTTTTGGAACCTGGAAGTAAAACGCGACATCGGTTACGCGCTAGACTACGTCGATGCGTTGTAAGTGCTGGCGCATGACTGCAGCAAGAGGAACCTGTATGATTTCCAGATTTTGTTCTCGTCGATCAATTACTTTGCGCCAACTGGTCGATCAGTATGTTTTTTCGAAGCACTCGGCATTGAACTCGATCGAATTCAAATTGATCAAGGCCTTTTCCGTCCAAATGAAATAACGGATATCTACGGCTCCAACGAAAAGGCGCGGGACCAACTCGGCTGGCGTTATGAACGTTCGCTCCATGAAGTCATGAATTTGATTCTTGGTGAAGCGCAAATGGCAAATATTCTTGACAAAATGATTCTTGATATGGCTGGCAACGAAACCGACTGGTGAAGATTTCAATCGCAAGAGTGGTTCGGGTAATGCGCGAAGAGCTGATTGAGGTCACGCTTGAAAGTGCCCTAAAACAGTCATATGATTCGACCGAAATCGTTGCCGTTCACCGGCGCGTCGTAGGACGGAACGGACGAGATGGCCTTAGACATCTTCTGCGGTCTGATGACATTTCTGTTTCTGAGCCAGACAGTGACATCTATGATGCGATGAACAAAGGGGTCAAAGCTCGCATCTGGTAACTTGCTAATATTCTGAATGCAGGAGACGCGTTTGCGAATAGTTCGGTTGTCTTTGAATCGATCGCGTCCCACTGGGGATCAAAATGATTCAAATTGTCTACGGCGTCCGGATCGGCAGCAGCGGACTCAACTGAAGCAGGTAAATAGGACCGACGACACTTGAGAATTGCAGAATATCGACAAGGCAGAAACTATAGCTTTCAGGCAGAATTCATATCGCGAGATTTGTTTTTTGAAACGGAGTCTACGATACGATCTTCGATATCGTTTGAAGTCGATTTCGACTTTCGAGCAATTCGACTTGGTATTAAGCCGCGATTCGGGACGTCATGTGCGCCTGCGTTTTGTGGACGGTGGATTCAGTCAAAAAGAACTAGGTTTTTTAATCAACGTGCGCAAGTCTTATACAAATACTATGGCTTCTTCTGGGCGGCGAGATATATTTGGCCAACCAACTGGCAAGATCGAAGCCGATCAGCGAAAACGATTGGCGTGAGCCTGCACGCAACCGCCGGTACGGTTTAGGGATGACTCAGAAGTCTTGCAAGATTTCTTCGGAACTGCTCGTTGTGGATTGAGCTTGCCTTCGTCAAGCATCTTCCAACGATCCGCTGAAATTGCATCATGCCACAACATTACTCGATCGTCTGAAGATACTGTTCACTATTCAGCAAAAACTCAACGTGTTGACATGAAATTGCTCCTGTTACTGGAGTCGTGGGGAAGCGGTGGAACGGAGCAGTACGTTCGCACGCTCTATCCGGTGCTTAAGGAACTGGCAGGCGATATTGAAATTCACCTTGTGCTGATAGTGGTCCAGTTCCAGACGGTTCCTGTACGGAACAATGGTGGTAAAAATGACGCTGCTTGTGGCGGCTTTCCCAGACGAATGGCTCTGCTACGGAGATTAATGCAGCAACAACGACCCGATATTTGTCATTTGCATTTGTATACTTCAACCATGTGTGCGGTGATCGCGACACGATTGGCCGTCCAGACAAAATTGGTGGCCAGTTTTCACTCGCCAATTAGCCAGTGGAACTGGCGGCACCGAATTGGTTTTCGGATTGCCACC
The DNA here is from genome assembly GCA_942492215.1 of Pirellulaceae bacterium. Lineage (GTDB taxonomy): Bacteria > Planctomycetota > Planctomycetia > Pirellulales > Pirellulaceae > Mariniblastus. The sequence goes on along the minus strand of CALODY010000011.1, from coordinate 54,638 downwards.
GCGATGTGCGACACGGTGATTGGTGCATCCGAATTTACGGCAGGACAATTGCGAAAGTGGCGTCCAGACGTAGTGACGGCCTCACCGCCGATTAGCGGTGTATCGTCCGATACGGATCCGAGCGTAGCATGTACACCTCGTGCTGAACAAACCCAAGATTCATTGCAAATCATTTCGGTGGGTCGATTATCCAGTGAGAAAGAGTTTCACATATTGATCGACGCAATTCCGAAACTCGAGCCGTTGTTGCTCGATCGAATAAGGTGCGAGCTGATTGGTGACGGTCCGCTGAGGGAAGTTCTGCAACAGCAGATTAATATGGCTGGATTAGAGAATCACATTACTCTGTCGGGTAGCTTGCCGCACGACGAGACGCTGCGGCACGTTGCGGCAGCGGACCTGTTCGTGTTGCCATCGCGGTTCGAAGGATTCGGCATGGCAGCAGTGGAAGCGATGGCCTTGGGGGTTCCCACCATCACTGCGAACTTTCCGGCTGCCACAGAGTACCTTACCCACGGTGTTACCGGACATCAGTTTCCAATTGGAAATGCCGAAGAACTGGCAAAGCTAATCCATTGGCACGCCAAGAATCGGGACGAGTCGCAACGAATTGGAGAAACTGGTCAGAAGAGTGTTACTGCCAAGTATTCTCCAACAAAGCTGGCCGAGATTCACCAAAAGGTTTACGCCAATTGCTAACTGAAAGTTGCAATTTCCGCCGATGAATCGAACACTCAAATCTCGAATTCTGAAGCGTATCGGAAAAACATGGCGTGACGGAATTGCCCTTGCGCGAGGCAAACGAGTTGTGAAATCGTTGGGTTACACTTTTGAGTTAGCACCAAAAAGCCAAATCTCTCACGAAAAATACCTGTCCAAGCAGAGTTACCGTGAGCAAGTTGTCAGTTACACCGACATGGTTCAATGGCACGCGTGCGTCGCATATCTGGTGGAACTAAACCACGCGCCCGTATTCATTGATATCGGCGCTTATCATGGCGTCTATGCGATAACGTTGGGAAAGATAATTGCCAATAAACACGGCGTTGTGCATGCCTTTGAACCAGATCCTGACAGCTTTAAAGTTCTTGTTGAGAATGTTAACCGGAATGAATTGGCAAACGTCGTTAGGTGTCACAATTTGGCAGTTATGGATTACGAGTCGAAAGCTGGATTTCGGTCAAATGGCTCGCAGGGGCAAGTCTGCGATGACCCATCCGTTTCCCAAATCCAAGTTACAACTCTGGCTGCCTTTCTTGTGAGCCAACAAATTGATCGGGTCGATCTATTAATGGTGGACGTCGAAGGTGCCGAGTTGCCAGTACTGAAAGGGATTCCTTTCTCTCAAATCCCAATGGACAGAATTTTCTGCGAAATGCACCCCTATGCGTGGAAACAATTCAACTATTCCGCAACGGATATGGACCGGTTTCTAGAGTCAATCGGTTTTCGGTGTGTGGATATGTATCTGCGAGAGATCGACCGGTTCGAACTGGACCCGGTACTGCCCGAATACGTCGGTCCGACACTTCTAATTCGCGAATGATCGTTCTGCTTTTCAACTATTTATTCAATTTTCGTCGTCCGAATGCACGTTTGCTTTACTGACCGAAAACGCGAAAGTGCGATTTGGCTGTTGATGGACCAGATTGCCAAACGCCTGTCCGCCGAAGGCAACCGTGTCAGTTACGTCCGGTTTGACGACGACTACAGTCCCGGGTTGCTGGCCGTTCCCGGTGGTGTTGAGGTGCTGGATATCAAGGTTCCTGCAAAAAGGTTTCCCTGGGATATTTGGCGGCAGGAACTTGCGTTCTCGATCGGTTTCAAGAGTTTTCTCGAACGAGCCAGGCCGGATATTGTGCACTCGAATTTTTGCCTTCCCGGGAATGTTGCCCGGCGGGTCGCTGCACAAACTGGTGTGGCAGGCGTGGTAACGACCTATCACGAATTGTTTGGATCGCTAAACGCGTACTTGAAATGGGCCACCCGGCGGACGGAAAACCATAGTGACCGCTTGGTCTACATTTCGCGGACCGTTGCCAGGTCCTATGGCGCCGAAGAAGAATTGAACGAGACGCCTCAGCATCAATTGATTTACAACGGACTTGACATCGACCGAATCGAGTCCCTGGTCGACAACGCCGCCCCGGTTCTTCCTCAGCAGATAGTTGCGATCGGACGACTGGTCCCCGAAAAAGGCCACGCTTTGCTTCTTAATGCGATGCAAAAATTGATTTGCGAGTTTCCGGATCTGCGGTTGTTATTACTGGGCAAAGGTCCCCAACTGACGAATTTGCAGAACCTGGCACGAAAATTGGGCATCGCCAATCACGTTGAGTTTCGCGGCTGGGTTCCGTGGGCCGATGCGATCCGAGAAATGGCGCAATCTCAAAGTGTCGTGGTCCCATCGCGCTCGGTTCAGGAAGGATTTGGATTGGCACTTGCTGAAGCGATGCTCTCGCGTCGGCCAGTCGTAGCGAGCGACATTGAAGTCTTTCAAGAAATTGCCAGTGAGTCAGAGGTCACGTATTTCTCGGAAAACGATGCGACTGATTTAGCGGTGGTACTTGGAGCCATCCTGCGCGATCCGAGCAGTATCAACATCCAGCCCGGCGAGGCCTCGGCCAGAATCAAAGAAAATTTCTCGAGCGGCACAATGGTAAAAGCCTATTTGGAAGTTTATCGAGGTCTGATGAGTGGTGCCTCTCAATCCGTTGAGAGTCGCAGGCAATGACAACAGAACAGGCAGTATTCACACCAAATGAATTGCGAACTGATCCGCGGCCCGGCGCTATCGCAATCCTTGTGCCGAGCATGATGCTGGGTGGCGCGGAGCGCGTCGCGGCAGACTTGGTTACCGGATTAATTGGCCATGGGTTTCGGGTCGACTTGATCTTAATGTCGAAGAATGGAGATTGGTTTGAATCACTTCCGGTAAACGAAAATCTTCGTATCGCCGAAATCGGATGGAGTCGATTAGCGAAGACAAGGATAATTCGACCGATCTTGAATCAAGGAAAGTATCAGGCCATTTTAGGCTTTTTGGACAGCATGACTCTGCCCATGTTGGCCAACAGGCCTTTCTTTTCTGCGACAACGAAATATGTTGCGATCGTACAGAATCAGGTCGTGAAACCTCCCCCCCAGCCTTTTTCGACGAGAGTCAAACCATGCATATTGAGGTTTCTTTATCGTCGTGCCGATCACGTGGTCTGCGCGTCCGAGGGACTTGCCCTTAAATTACGGAAACAAATGCCAAAAAGCGCAGTCATTTCAACGATCCACAATCCAGCGGTTAGAGATGGTTTTTACGAGCAGGCTGAGTCAAGTCCCGATCACGAATGGCTCCTGAATAAGCAGTCGCCTGTCTTGCTCAGTTGCGGAAGATTTGTGAAACAGAAAGACTTTCCTACTCTTATAAAGGCTCTTGCCATCGTCCGAAAAACGAACCGCGCAAGGCTAATAATTCTTGGAGACGGCGATGAACGGAAAACAATCGAAAGCTGTATCGCCGACTTGGAATTGGAAGACTGTGTGAGCTTACCGGGCTATGAAAAGAACCCACTTGCTTACATGCGCGCGGCCGACTTGTTCGTCTTATCGTCACGTTGGGAGGGCTTTGGCATTGTTGTTGCCGAGGCTCTCGGTTGTGGGACGCAGGTTGTAAGTACCGACTGCCCGAATGGGCCGCGTGAAATTCTGGAAGACGGCAAATGGGGAAGACTTGTACCGATTCAGGACCCCAAAAACATGGCTCAAGCGATCCTCGCTTCACTTGCTCACCCCGTTGCGACCCCCGAACAGCTCAAGGTACGGGCGGCCGATTTCCATGTCGATCGAGTTGTCCAGCGCTACATCGACGCACTGCAACTCACGCCGTCGGCTGGATGACCAAATCAATTTCGTCTTCTAATTTTAACAGTTAATCCTGACCAAATCTGAAGCCATTTACGTTAGTTTCATGCAAACGATTTCTAATCCGAAGGTGAGTGTTGTCCTGGCGGTCTACAACGAAGAAGAACACATCCATGCGGCGGTTGAGAGTCTTCTGAATCAGACCATGACGGAATTGGAGATCGTTGTTGTCGACGACGGTTCGGATGATCAAACGCCCGAAATTCTCGCCTCCTTTAATGATCGCCGTTTGCGGATACTGAAGCAGAACCGTGGTGGACAGTATAGCGCTCTTGTCTACGGAATTGAAAACGCCAAAGGAAAATACATCGCTCGTTTGGACGCTGACGACGTAGCATATCCGGAACGAATATCACTTCAATTGGCCTATCTGGAGTTGCACCCAAAGTGCGGATGGCTGGGTACCGGAGAAGAGCGCTCTGATACACAGCGTGATGAGCACACAGCGCGACTCTATCCGGAAAACGATCAGGCGATCCGCAGAATGGCTGCCAAATGTATTCCGTATTGCCACAGTTCCGTCATGTTCCCCAAATCCGTTGTGAAAGCCGGTTTTAACTATCGTCGAAATGGCGGATTCATGAGCGATTTTGTGTTTTTTCAGGAAGTCGCGTCGCGTTGGGAAGTCGCAAACTTGCCCGAAATCCTCGTGAGAAGACGAATTCGGGATGAAAGCTTCTATCAAAAAAACTATGGTCGCAATCAACAGAATCGTCGCCTCGCTATGCTGAATTTGACAGCGGCATGGCGTTTCGGACTACTTCCCCATCACTACTGTTTTCCAGTCGCGCGCCTTTTTTACTTGCTGCTTCCCACATCGGTCAAACGTGTCGTTCGTCGATTCGCCGGAATCAATGAGCGTCGAATTGCTTCGGATCAACATGCGTAAGAAGGTTGTCATTGAGTACGACTTGACAAGATGTATTAACGATTGCGCTGCTGCCTTTGTTGTGCATTTAAGCAGTAGCGACTCGGGCTCTATCAAGAACAAACAAGAATCGCTGCGTGGATAACGAATCACTAGTTTATGTGGCGATCGGTTGCATTGTGCTCTTGCCGGTATTGGCAATCGGACTGCGGAACCCGATCGTGTTTTTCTATTTTGCGATCGCCTCGACCGCTTTCTTAAAAACGCCGGAGTTGCCGATCGTGCGAGAAAAATTGGCCCTCCCCGAGTTCGGATTTGTGCTGACGTGGTTGTTCTGGGCAAATATTCCCAAGCATCGAATTGCCCACCCTTCGCTGCCACCGATGACACAGATCGGGGGATTTTTTGGCTTGATATGTCTGGTCTCCAGCGCCGTTGGAGTGATGGGAAGTACACGAACGGGCCAGCCGTATTCGGGAACCATGGTGGCTTACTCATTCCTCGAATCGATCAATTACATTTACGGAGTCATGATTGTCTGGACAACGATCAACCTGTTAGATTCTTGGCCTCGCTGGTTGAATGCGATTCTGGCCTGGATGATCGGTCTGGCGGTCGCCTCGATCGTGGGAGTCGCGGCATTCGGAGGCCTGGCTCCTGACTGGGCGGTTGAGGAAACAGGGCGAATATGTTCGACGTTAAAACGTGAAAACCAGGTTCCGTCGATGATTCTGCCCATCATTTTGGTGGTATTACTTTGCTCGGTAAGAAAAGGAATGGCGCTGCCCTGGCGCGTTGTATTCTTGGGACTGACAATGGCGGCTTTGATTGCTACCATCGGCTCGGGAAGTCGAACCGCGCTGTTAATGATCATGTGCGCCGCAATGGCACTGTATTGGATTTCCGCGACGAGTTTAGGCGCGAGCGATTTGATTGATCTTAAACTCTTATCCATGTTGACGTTGGTTTTTTCAGCAGTGGTGGGGCTTTATTTTTGCGTCGCGTGGATAATGTATGACGGCAACTATTCCCTGTTCGGAACGCCGTCCTGGCAACGGCCAGCGGTGCTGATTATCGAGTGGGCTCAAGGGACCCGAGAACTTGATCATAGTCGGCCACGGCAAATCATGGGCGCCTTGGCTTATTTCTGGAATTCGCCAATTATCGGTACCGGTCCGAAACTGGGAGCCATGTTGGCGGCAACGGGCGGGGAGATCCACAATACTTATTTCAGCCTGCTGTTGGAAACCGGCGTGCTCGGCGTCGGAAGTTTTTTGTTATTGATTTTCAGTGCGGTCTCCCGATCGTCTCAAGCCGTCAACGTTTGCCGGTTTCGTTGGTATTCGATATTGGCCAGGTGTTTGCTGGTAGGGCTGGTGTTGTTGGCGATCTACAACTCAACAATGCTGGGCCTGAGACAGCGAAATATTTGGATCCTGATTGGCTTACTTTATGCCTTCAGCGACCTGGCAGTTTCAGTTGCACCCGAGGCCAGCGAGGACTCCGCGGAGTTGCCTGAATCGCTGTTGCCGCTCTATCGCGGCAATTGATGCTTTGTCGCAAACGAGGTAGTTGCAATTGAATCTTTACAAAAGCGTCCACAGGTGACTAGCGCTGCTGATAAATGAACAGATTTTACCCCAGTTCGAAAGCGAGCAATTTCTGATCAAGGTCGTATTTGTAGAGAGCTATCCGCACGTGATTGCCGGTCAACAGCGGATCATGATGGCATTGTTAGAACGCGCAGCCGGAAACGGGATTCAGCCAATCGTATCCGTGACTGGGCCGGGGATGTTTACGGATCGCCTGGAATCGCTCGGTCACCAAGTCGTACATCAGACGTATGTGGGGCGTCTGAACCGATATGGTGGAGCGATCTATCGGGATGGTTGGCGATCAAGAATTGCCACCCTTCGTGACGGGGGCAAGTATGTAATCAAATGTCGGCGACAATTGCAGGAAATACAACCTGCCGCAGTGTTTTGTAATGACATGCGTGGATTGCTAACTGTCGGACTTGCCGCCCGATTGTTACGGATTCCGGTAATCATCTGGGACAAATTGAATAAACCCCACGGCATCCTCGACTGGTTTCAGTTGCCGATTGCCAATTGCAACGCGATCATTTCAACTCCCGTCGCGTGCAAATACCCACGCTGGCAAAGGTGGCTGTATCGGAATCGAATCCACGTCATTTCGGACGGCGTCGAATTCTCCAGGTTTCAAAATCCCAGCCGCGCATCTTCAATCCGGGAAGAACTGGGAATCGCCGATCACGAATTGGTGGTTGGAATCGTCGGGACGGTTACTCCTAGAAAAGGGCATGACATCCTGCTGGCAGCATTTCGAACGGTACGAAATTCATTTCCAGACTGTCATCTGTTGATCGTGGGCTCCTGGGAAGATTCACAACGAGATCGCGATTTCTATGCAACGCTGCGTGGCCAGGGTTCCGAAAAAACCCATTTCGTCGGACCGCGTGAAGACATCGTTGAGATCATGAACAGTATCAGTATTCTGGCGATTCCTTCCCGCCACGAAGGATTGGGTCTGGTTATTCTGGAGGCGATGGCCTGCGGCAAACCCGTTGTTGGTTCGCGCGTTGGCGGAATTCCAGAAGTCATCGTCGACCACGAGACTGGCTATCTGTTCGCGGTGGATAACGAAGATGAGCTTGCTGATTGTTTGCTTCGATTGCTTTCTTCCGAATCTCTTCGGCGGCAATTGGGTGCTGCCGGGCGCCAGCGCGTTCTCGATTGTTTTGACCGGGAATCCAAAATGGAATCGATATGTGAACTTATAAAGGCATGCGTTCGTTGATCGGGGAAGGATCCGCTAGCGAGTCCTGATCGCTCGATTGGCCGCGGTTTTTATTGGCTGAACATTAAAGTAAGGCGACTCGACGTTCGAGTATCGGCAGCGGCGATGACCAGCAAGAATTTTGATACAATTCGACGCAAACCATGAAATTGCCCGGTGATCGGATTAGGATGGGTGGGGCTGTCGGGAAGACGGGCTCGATCCATTTGGTTCCCGACACAAACGCAAATCGACTGCGAAGATTTGCCGGCGATGGCGCATTTTGCAATCGCAACATTTTCGGATACCCGCCTTGAACTCACTCAAATTCCACCACTCCCTCTCACCGAAACGCCGAATTCGAATCGTCCACATTCAATTGTTGCCGATTCTGAGCGGTGTCCAGCGCGTGTCGCTTGACGAGTTTGAATGTTTGGATCAACGGGTTTTTGAACCCCATTTGATTTGCCAGGGGCCCGGGTCGTTTACCGAGGTCGCTGCCCAACTGGGGGTTAAGTGCCATTTCGCGAGCAAGCTGAAAAGGGATATCGCGCCAATTCGCGATTACCGCTGTTACGGCCAGCTGGTGGATCTGCTGCGGAAAATTAACCCGGACATTGTACATACTCATTCCTCGAAGTCTGGATTGCTGGGCAGGTTTGCGGCCCAGCGGGCTGGCGTTCCGGTCGTCGTTCATACGGTTCACGGATTTGCCTTTCCCGCCACCCAGAGGTATTGGAAAAAAAGACTGTTCCAAACCTGCGAGTATCTTGGAGGTCAACGTAGCGATGCGATCATCTGTTTAAATCGTCAAGACGAAAAAACGACCACCGGGCTGTTACGAGTCCCCAAACAAAATGTGTTCCTGTTGCCAAATGGCATCCGGCTGGATACCTACTTGCCGATCGAATCGGCTCAGCAGCGAAAGCAGTTAAAGTGGGACAAACTGAGTTTTGACGAACGCCCCTTGGTGATGGGAATCGGACGCTTGTGGGCTCAAAAAAACCCGGAGTTGTTCGTCCGTTCGGCTTGCCAGCTGGTTCGCAACGGTGTCGATGCCAATTTTGCGTTAGCTGGTGACGGGTGGTTGGAGGAAACTCTGGCCCGGATTATTGCTGACCATGGAGCCGAAGACAGAGTTCATTTGCTCGGTTGGCGCGACGACATATCGGAAATTCTTCCATTGGCCGATTTGTTGGTTCTTTCCTCGAACTGGGAGGGCATGCCGTTGGTGCTGTTGGAGGCCAATGCCTGCTCGGTGCCGGCGATCGCAACCGACATTCCCGGAAGTCGCGATTGCATTATCGCGGGCCAGACAGGTTTGCTGGCCCAACCCAATAACTTGGAAGACATGACACAAAAAATAAAGTATTTGCTGGAAAACCCGGCCATCTGCAAATCAATGGCGGCATCATGTCGCGAACACGTACGAAAGTTTCACAATGTTATTGATCGTATCGAGTCGATGACCAAGCTGTATGCCGAATTGCTTGATCGCAAATCCCGACATGAGCTGGCTAGTCTGATTCGCAACCCTGCATTGCAAACGGCGGAAACACCTGAAGCCCCGAAACGGGCAAGCGCGACCAATGCTTCCTAGAATCAAAAGTGATTCTATATCGTTTATTATTGAATTGACGGTGCTCTGGACGTGAACCCCAAGAACATTCTTTTCCTTTTCGCCTATCTGGCCCACCTGCCGATGTTGCTGGTCTACGCGCGTCTGATGTGGGCACGCGGTCATTACCAGTTCTTTCCACTGCTGATGGCAGTGAGCCTGTGGCTGCTCCACGGACGAATTTCCTCGACCAAGAACGAGGGCGGACAACCGCGACTGACTATTGGGTTGTTGTGCGGAGACCTGATGCTGGTGGCTGCCGCCACCGTACTCTATTCCTCTCTGCTTGCTTTTCTGTCGTTTCTCTTTCTGGTCACAATCACGGTCTACGACAAATTTGGCTCGAAAGGATTATTGGCTGGTCTCCCCGCCATCCTGTTGATGGTTTTTATCATTCCGCTGCCCGGTAATTTTGATCAGCAGCTGATTTTGAAACTGCAATTTCTGGCCAGCCAATTGGCAAGCTGGGTGCTGGATGCATTCGGGCAGATTCATTTTCGGGAAGGCGTTGTGCTGATCACCGAGAAAAAACAGTTTTTTAACGAAGAGGCGTGTAGTGGCATTCGCTCCCTGTTTTCCTCATTGGCGGCAATTGCTGCCTACGGTGTCATTCGCCATTACTCCCCTTGGCGTCAATTATTCAACCTGTGTCAAACCGTGGTCTGGGTGATTTTGGGGAACGCAATTCGCATCGCGATCGTGGTTTTCGTTTCGGATAACTGGACGACGCAAATCGCAACGGGCACAAGCCATGAAATGTTCGGCTTGTTGATCTTCTGGTTGATCATCTTGCTTGCGGTTTGCACGGATCTCACGATTGACATGTTCAAGAGAGGAAAACGTGCAAGTGATGGCGACGACATTATTGAATTGTCGGCCACCCCCATACGGCCGCCGGGCCGGCCCGCCAATCCACTCGTGATCTACGGATTAACGTGCGCGTTTGTATTGGTCTGCCTATTCTCGGCACGGCTGTACTATATGAGAAACTTCCTAAATCAGATCGTGCAAATTGATTCATCGGAACTGATTCCCGTCGCGGTGCAGGACTTGCCCAACACCATCAACGGGTGGACGGTGGCGAGTTTTGACTATCACGCCCGCAATGAAGCAAGTCTGTTGGCACCGGAATCATATATCTGGACTTTGTCCAAGCAAAACAAACGGGTGACGATTTCTCTGGACGGACCCTATCCGGAATACCACAATCTGGAATCTTGTTACTCCGGACTTGGCTGGAAAACATCGTATCGCGACGAGTATTCTGACGAATCAAGCTCCGCACTGGATGGCACGATTGTCAACATCGAGAAGTCCGACGAACATGGGATCGTGCTGTTTTCTGCTTATGATCGGTTTGGAAAATTGATTGTGCCTCTGCAAGGTTCGTTTTCGCTTAAGCGTCGGGGTTCCGATACGGTACGAAACCTTAAGCTGGCGTTCGGATTATCGGATTCAGAAGTGGCCGGCTCCCAGTTGCCAATCTCACAAATCCAGCTCCTTTATGTTACGAGTCAAGAGATCACAGAGGACGATCTGGCGGATCTCAGACAACTCTTTGTTACCGTGCGGAAACAGTTGCTTCGAACGGCGCGTTTTAATCTGGCTGTTGCTGCAAAATAAACTTACTTTGAAAAAGGTTTTCCAATTAGCCAATTTAAGGACAACTTGAAGTCGATCGGGCGTCTGCTCGGCGCCATCGTGATGTTTCCGGTGCGCGCCTTGTTGTTGCCGGTCGAGTCGTTTTTAAACCGACGTCGTCGGCCCGAGGACCACCACGCGGCCTACCAACCAAAACGTAAACAGAAGTCGGGTGGTTTGCCGGGAAAAATTTTTCGCCGAAAAGATCCTGGTAGGGATCTTGAAGCTGCCAATTCTGTTGATCGAGGCACCATTCGTTTTGGTCCGCGGACTGATAAGGGCTCGTCGGACGGATTTATTGATCGTGTTGCCACCGGTGTTAATGATCGGATTTTGGGGATTTGTGTTTTATGGGGTGTTTAAAAACTCCCGAGAGATTGAAAATCGCTACCGAAGAGGCACTCAAGCCGCGTTGGAGTCGAACGACCTGACGTTGGCCAAGACCTACTTCAGCCGGATTGCTGCCGAACAGGAATTGACTGATCGCGACCGTCTTAACTGGGCAATCATTCTTTCAGGCACCGGTGAATTGGAGAGGTCCCAGCAAATTCTCAGCGAACTGGCTCCCGATGACAAACCCGGCTACGCACCTGCGCATCGAATGAGAGCGCTTGCCCTCGCAAGTCAATTGAACAATGCCAAGGACCCGTTAATCTTGCGAAAACTGCGGGCTCAGCTGGAATTTTGTGGCGATAGTTCGCCACAAATCAACCAAGCTTGGGCTCAGTATTACCTGGCCATAGACCAAACGGATACCGCGCTGGGTCATTTGCAGGCGGCCGCTGAGACCGATCCCCGTTTTCTGATCTTGATTGCCAACGTTAGTGAACAATCAGGGCGTCGTTTACGGCGAGACCGTGCGCTTCGTCAAGCCGAAGCCGCTTTCGGTGAGCTCGTTGCCAAAGATCCTTTGGATTCCAAAGCCCGAGTTATTCTGGCCAACGTGCAGGCACGATTGGGAAATCTCGCGGAAGCCGAACGGACGCTAAAAACCGGTTTGAAGTTGCAGCCGGAAATCTAACTCCGCAATTCGACAGCCGATTATTACTTGATGCGTTACGACCTTGCCGCTCAGCAAGATAGCGCTTTCAGAGAACAATTTGCTTTCTTGCAGAAAGCACTTGGGCAGGATGAAAACTACCTCAACATTTACGACCGCCTGATCAAGCTTTACCGAAGTCAGGCGAATGAAGCAGAAGCCGAATCAATAAAGAAGGCCTTGATGGAGACTGCGACCGAAAAACCTACACCGATGGCCCATTTGGCGTTGAGCAATTTGTTTTGGCTCGAAGGCAATACCGAAGAAGCACAATGGCATGCAAAAAAGGCCTACGAGATAGATCCAAAATTCTCCATCGTGCTTAATAACCTGGCCTGGATGTTGGCCCATCAAGAAGCCCCCGACCTGGAGCAGGCATCGACGCTTATTAAAACGGCACTCGAGACAGCGCCAGCGGATACGCGATTCCTGGATACCTTCGGCACGGTGCTGTTGTTTCAGGAGAAATATGAAGAAGCTATTACAGCTTTGCAAAAGGCGCTCCCGGCAGCCAAATCAGCGGTTCAATACACGAAAAGTTGGCCAATTGTTATAGAGAGATAGGCAAACCCGAATTGGCAGAGCTTCATCAACAGCAGGCGTTGAAACGGGCAAAAACTGGCCCACCAGAAGGTCGGTAGCAGGCAGCTTTTAAGGGTCTTTACCAATCCCTTAATAAGCGTTAGACGAGTTTTTCATGGCCTTCTCAGGGCTTGGAAATCCATCAATTTTGAAGATTTGGGTAAATGGGTAAAAAAGGTTGAATATTCTTGTCGTCCCGAATTTTCCTGATATAGTAAGTCCAGATTAAAAGTCACGCAGACCGCTTTCAGGAGACGGTTCATGATCCGCAAGCTTTGTTTCCTTCAAATTATTAGTTTTCTGATGTTCTGCGGAACATCGAACGCTAACATCGTTATCGATAATTTTGATGTCTTGACAATGAATTTTGGTGCTCCCAGTGCTGCTGTCGACCGAGGCAGCGGCGGCGTGTTCACTTCTACATTGGAGTTGTCCCGAAGCGTCGGTACACTCGACATCCAATTTGGTTCGGAAGCCTATGTGGCAAATGATTTCCAAGCGGGTGATATGTTTACCCTGTCATATGCTGATTTTACAGCTCTAAGTGGTGGTGGTGCAACAACGCTCGGCAATGCAACTGGGATGGCCAATTTAGGGGGGTTAATTCTTCCAATTGCGCCGGTCCCATTCAATGAATGGCGATTGGAGATCAAGGGAACAGGTTTTGTCGATCAAACGTTTAATCCAGTCGGCGGTACTGGATTATTGACTTTTGCGGTTCCTGGCCTCAGTAATGCATCGAATATTCAACTGAAATTTACCAAGTTAGTTGATACCCTGGACGAAGTTTCCCTGACTTATGGTGGACTGGGACTCGACTCTACTGCGATTGTGCCGGAGCCTACTACGTTGATGATGTACGGTTCTCTGGTGTTTCTTGGGCTGACAGTGCGTCGCAGACGAAGATAAGAATCAATTGATTTTCGACGGATTTAAAGCCAGGCTTTTTTGCTTGGCTTTTTTTTTGTTGCGCTGGCAGCGACGATAAACCGCCAAGTTTCGGGCAAGGCAATTTGATTGTTTTTGGCGTATGAAGTGAAAAACCCAACTTGCCTTGTACCAAGCAAGCCCTCGGCGGAGGGAATCGCAGCGTCCGTTGGACCAAACTCAATCCGCCCTGGTTTGCTCGTCCACAGGTTTGGGGCCGTTGGCAATGGAGCCTCTTCAATCGGCTCGGTTAAATGGAATTTTAGCTGTTTCTCGTCCAAAGAGGATGCCTTGTCAAATCACGTCTGCCAAGTTTAGTTTCTTTGCATAAAAGGCTTGGGCGTTAGAGTTAGACTGGAATAGGGCCAATCAAAGTCCATTCGCAACGTAGGAACAGTGCGAGTCGTTCTGTTCCGGCAGTAAACTTAAAGCTAGCGATCGCACGAAAACGATAGACTGTGAGGATTTGGAAGATTGGGGGCTTACGCCGGGTTGCCAAATTCTGTCTTGTGCAAAAAAATAGCTGCGCGATTTAAGAAGCGATGAATGGCGGAATCAACTCAAAAGTTGTCAATTCTGAAAAAAGAAATCGGTTATAAAGTTTGGGTAAAAAACTTTCTTGATAATCTAGGAAGACTTAAAAAAATTGATTCGCAATGGCTATTAGTAGGTATTAGCCTTAGGTGCGGGCATTGTATACCCGCCGATTCATCAAGCCTGTTGGGGTAGCCTGTGAGCGTTTGTATCTCTACTGATAGTTCGAATCCGGCTACCGATGTTCTCGGCGTTTCGGCGCCCATCCAAATCCAGGAAGTCGAGAACAGCGCTGAAATTTCGGAATTTGTTGATTTTCCAAAACGCCTATTTGACCAGGATCCTTGCTGGATCGCGCCGCTGGATATCGAGATCAAGAAGTTCATATCGCGTCGGCATTCCTTTCGCAGGCACGGCGAAGCGAAGCTCTTGCTGGCTCGCCAGAATGGTCTTGTTGCCGGACGGCTGATGGTCACCGATGACCCCCGTTTCAATTCACAACACGACTCGAACGTTGGCTGTTTTGGAATGTTTCATTGCGTCGACGATCAGCACGTTGCGAACCAGTTGTTGAATGCGGCCAGTGGGTGGCTGCAAGAGCGGGGACGTTCCAAGCTCCTTGGTCCCGTCGATTACTCCACAAACTACCAGACTGGATTGTTGGTCGACGGCTTTGATACTCCACCCAGAGTATTGATGAATCATAATCCGCCTTACTACGAACGATTGTTGGAAAATTGGGGACTTCAAAAAGCCAAGGACCTGTATGCCTGGTGGTTCACACGCACGAATTGCATTGACGACGAATGGCGAACACGTGTTGCGAGGTTAGCCAAGAGATTTGGTGTCGTCATTCGTCCCATCAATATGAAAAATCTGAAGGTCGAAATCGAAAGTTGCCTGGAACTCTACAACGAAGCTTGGCAAGACAACTGGGGTTTCGTCAAAATGACGTCTGAGGAGTTCCATGAGTTCGCACACGGTTTGAAGCAGATCGCTGATCCAAACATGGTCTTGATTGCCGAGGTCAAAGGCAAACCGGTCGGTTTGGCAATTACGATTCCTGATCTCAATGAAGCCATCGCTCCCCTGAACGGACGATTGACGAGGTGCGGCGTCCCCGTCGGATTAGCACGCTTGATTCTCCGGATGCGGAAAATCAAGACAGGACGACTGGCCGCCTTGGGCGTCAAGCCCGGCTATCGCCGTCGCGGTGTTGCCGAAATGCTCATTCAGCGTACGTTCGACTATGGAAAAAATGTCCTGGGTTACACGGGTGCCGAATTGAGTTGGACCCTCGAAGACAACGCTGCCATGAACCGTTCGATCGAACGTGTTGGGGGAACCAAGTACAAAACCTACCGCATCTACGAACGTGAAATCATTACCGCTCCCCAGACCGCGACGCTGTTCTCCCGCGAACAGTCGCTGGCGAAAGCACGTTGATTCTGCCACGTTTTCTATCCAGACGTTTCGTTGATTGCACTGACTGCGAGCAAACGTCCGAAGCCAGGAACTTTGGCAGTAAAGAAAAAGAAAACTGGAAGATTCGTCTCGTTCGTTTTCGAAGGTTTGCGCTAACGGGGCGGAAGTCGGGCCTCGTTGCTGGCCTGTCGTGAGATAGGCTGGTAAAAGTGCATCTTCGAATGCTCGTTGTTTTTTTCAGGCACCAAGCTGATGTTCAAAATCCTGTTGATCTCATGCGGGTTGGTATTGCTGTGCGTGATGTTTCACGGCTTTGTCCTGCAGTCGACAGCACGAACCCTGTTTTATGAAAAGGGCCGATTCAGTTTCTACCGGGTCGGTTTGCTGATTCTGGTTGCGATTTTGGCTCATCTTGTGGAAATCGTATTTTTTCAGGTGGCTTACCATTGGCTGGAGCCCGACCTCTCGATGGGAACGATTGTTGGTTCTGGACTGGTCGATCATGTTCCGAGCGAGAACGAGGGGAACGAGCTTTCGGCAAGCGATGTTTTCTATTTCTCAGCCGTGACTTATACCTCGACCGGTTACGGCGATTTGACACCGACCGGCAATCTTCGCCTGCTGGCGATGGTTGAAGCATTGACCGGGTTGATCATGGTTGCCTGGACCACGTCCTACGCGTTTGTGGTGATGGTCAACTATTGGGAACGTCAAAATTTTTCAAAATCGAAAAGTGACTGATCCTG
Source organism: Pirellulaceae bacterium (assembly GCA_942492215.1). Taxonomy (GTDB): domain Bacteria; phylum Planctomycetota; class Planctomycetia; order Pirellulales; family Pirellulaceae; genus Mariniblastus. Next base: position 38,544 of record CALODY010000011.1, on the reverse strand, counting down.
ATCGTTGTTTCTGCGTAGCTGACGGGTCATTCTTCTGGTTTTCCTTCGGATTCCTCTTCGGCAGCGATATCTTTTGGGACTTCAGCGGACGCCGCCGGATCTGATTCGGTTGCCATTCCGAATTTCCCAACGGAAGTTTCTAGATTATCCACCGCAATGGCTTGCCCCGACGGATTCGGGGCCTTGAGGTCGTCCGTTGTCCCTTCTGCAACAGCCAACTGACTAACGGCGTTTGGTTTTGCTGATCCAATTTCACCGAGCCAACGAAAGACGACAAAGAACGCGGGCACAAAAATTAGAGAAAATACGGTCGCGGCAATCATGCCACCCACGACCGCGTTACCGACGGCTTGGCGACTGGCAGCCCCTGCCCCAGCGGCGACCAAAAGTGGCATAAATCCCAGAATCGACGAAAACGCCGTCATCAAAATGGCACGAAATCTCAAACTCGCTGCTTGAACGGCAGACTCACGTATCGACAGGCCCTCGCGACGTTTCTCGCTGGCAAACTCGACGATCAGAATGGCATTCTTACTGGCCAATGCCACCAGCAAAACGATCCCAATTTGCGTGTACGTGTTGTTGTCAGCACCCCGGGCCATCAGCGCGATCACCACGCCCAATGCCGCCAATGGGACCACGGCAATGACGGCGGCGGGCATCGTCCAGCTCTCGTATTGAGCTGCCAACACGAGGAATACTGCCAGGATTGCCAAGAAGAAAATCAGACCTTGCCCTCCGGCCATTTTCTCCTGGTAGGACATCCCGGTCCACTCGTAACTGAAGGCGGATGGCAGAGCGGAAGTCGCGAGTTGCTCCATGATTTCCAAAGCTTGACCGGAACTGGTTCCGGGTGCGGGCCCGCCGTTGACCGATGCACTCGGATACATCTGGTAGCGCCGAATCACGGAAGGACCGAAATCCTCCTTGATTTCAACCAGCGAACCCAGCGGGATTGCCTCTCCGGTGCGACTTCGGACCTCCAAATCGAGGATGTCCTGAATCCTGGATCGGAATTTCGCGTCGGCCTGGATGCGAACCTGGTAGGTGCGGCCGGCAAGATTGAAGTCGTTCACGTAGGCGGAGCCAAGATAGGCCTGCAACGTCGAGAAGACGGAACTCAGTTGGATGTTTTTTGCTTTTACCTGGACTCGGTCAATGTTGACAAACAGTTGTGGCGCATTCGCTCGAAAGGTTGAATTCAAACCCGACAAGGTTGATTGTCCAGACCCCTCCGCCACGACGATCGCCGCGGCATCCTGAAGTGCCGTGTAACCCGCATTGCCGGTGTCCTCGATTTCCATTTGAAAACCGCCAGCCGATCCCAGTCCATCGATTGGCGGCGGTACAAACGCGAATACGATTCCCTCACGGACGTTGCCAAATTTCTCCTGCAACGACTGAACAATCGCTTCCTGGCTTAAGTTCGGAGTCTTTCGATCTTCCCAAGGTTCAAACATCAAGGCGGCAAATCCAACGTTGGATCCGGCACTTCCGCTGAGCAGCGAGTAACCGGATATCGATAAGTAGTCCGCAATGCCATCGGTATTCGCGTAAATCTCCTCCAGCTTTTCCATGACCTCAACGGTTCGTTGTTTTGACGCCGCGTCGGGCAATTGCACGTTGACGAAGATGTAGCCTTGATCTTCGGTCGGAACGAAACCCGTGGGCAGTTTTCCAAATCCCCACCCTGTGACGGCAACCAGTCCGGCAAATACCAGCAGCACGAAAAATATCATCCGGACGGTAAGACCAATTAGACGTTGGTAAATACTGGTCGTCGCGTCGAAGGTGCGATTGAAGGCTTTGAAGAAAAAGAACTTTGATTCTGCTGTCGGTCGCAGGATGAGTCCGCAGAGCGCTGGACTGAGCGTTAATGCATTAACGGTACTGATCAACACGGCTGCCGAAATCGTCAGGGCAAATTGTTTGAACAGCTGGCCCGTAATTCCACTCATGAAAGCCGTCGGGACAAATACCGCCAGCAAAACCAGCGTGGTGGCAATCACCGGCCCCGTGATTTCGTCCATCGCGCGAATCGCCGCTTGTTTGGGCGCCAAACCCTCGGCGATGTATCGCGAGGTGTTTTCAACAACAACGATGGCATCATCCACGACGATGCCAATCGCCAGCACGATTCCGAACAGGGAAAGCATGTTGAGTGAGAATCCCAGCATCGACATGATGGCGAATGTGCCGACCAGGGAAACAGGAATCGAAACGACCGGGACAATCGTCGATCTCCAATCCTGGAGAAAGACAAAAATCACAAGAACAACCAAGGCAATGGCAATGAAAATCGTCGAATAGACTTCCTCGATCGACGCTTCGACAAATTTGGTCGTATCGAAAGGCACGTCGTAGTTGAGTCCGGCCGGCCAATTTCCTCGGCCAGAGAGGTCTCTCAGTTTTTCTCGAATCTGACGGGCGACTTCCAAGGCGTTTGCGCCAGGCAATTGGTACACTGCCATCGTGGCACAGGCTTGCCCATTAAACCTGGATGCAAACGTATAGTCTTTCGCCCCCAGTTCCACACCGTCCCTCTCGACTCCGTTGATCATTTCGGTGTCGACAACGACGTCCCTGACGTACACGATTTTGCCCTGGTCCTTAGTTCGGACGATAATATCGGCAAACTGTTCGGGCGTATCCAATCGGCCCAGGGCATTGATCGTGAACTGAAACGCCGTCCCGACGGGTGCCGGCGGAGAACCAATCTGACCCGCCGCGACCTGAACGTTCTGTTCCCGGATCGCGTTTACGACGTCTTCGGTCGTCAGGCCGAACGATTTCAGTTTGCGGGGATCGAGCCAGACTCGCATGCTGTAGTCGCCAGCTCCAAACACACGAACCGATCCAACGCCGTTGATTCGGCTCAATTCATCCTTGACATTTAGCGCATAGTTGCTCAAAAACAGCTCTGTCAGTCCCGGGTCCTCGGAAGTAAAGGTGATCATCTGCAAGATTTGGGTCGACTGCTTCTGAGTCGTGATCCCCTGTCGTCGTACTTCTTCCGGCAGTTTGGGCGTGGCGATGGCAACACGGTTTTGGACCAGGACGGTCGCCATGTCCATGTTCGTACCCAAAGCAAATGTGACCTGGAGTGTGTAGGATCCGTCATTGGCACTGGTTGAGGACATATACAACATGTTTTCAACGCCATTGACCTCCTGTTCGATGGCGGTGGCAACGGTGCTGGCAATGACTTGAGCGTTGGCACCCGGATACGTTGCGGAAACCTGAATCGTCGGAGGTGAGACTTCCGGGAATTTTGCGACCGGCAGTCCGGTAAAGGAAACGATGCCCGCGATAACGATAATGATCGAAATGACCGAAGCAAAAATGGGTCGTTCGATGAAGAACTTTGACATGTTTCCGAATCGGGGTGTAAGAAGGTGCCGTCAAGTCGTATGGAGTATTCAGCTCTAAAACGGATCGCTGAGAAGTTGGAGCCTGATTAACCTGAATCCTTTTCCTTGGACAGATTCGGTTTGGACAGCCCCTCGGAATCGGTTGTTGAATTAGATTCCACCTTCGCTTGTTCCATGTCGACTTCCACTCCCGGCCTCACTCGTTGAATTCCATCCACGATCACGTTATCACCCGGCTTGAGTCCGGTTTCAATGACGATCAATTCACCCACTTTGGTGCCAAGCACGACTGGCTTGCGGGCTGCCTTGTTTTCCTTGTCGACCACAAATACGTAGGTTCCAGAAACGTCACGTCCGATGGCTCGTTCGGGTATCAACAGGGCGTTCTCGTAGGTACCGATTTGCACACGGACTCGAACGAACATTCCTGGGGTCAGCAATTTACCTCCCGGCTGATTGGGGAAAACGCCTCGCATTTGAAGCGTTCCCGTGTCTTGATCAATCCGCGGATCGTAATAATCAAGCCGACCTTCAAACGGAAAGTCCAAGTCGCCGCCGCGTTTCATGTAAACCTTCACCGTGGAGGGATCAAACTTTTCTTCCGGGGCTTTTTTCGAGTAGCGTTCCAGGTCCAGGATGAATCGTTCGCTGAGATTGAAGTTCGCCCATATGGGGTCGTTTTTGACAATCTGAATCAGCTCCGTACCGTTTTCAACGAGGTTGCCGCGTTTGACCAAAAGTCGGTCGACGCGTCCGCTGATTGGTGCCTTGACGATCGTTCGTTCCAAGTTAAGTTTTGCCTGCTCAAGATCGGCTATCGTTTTCTCGACTTTCGCCTCGACGTTGACCACCTTCGCTTCCGCTGCCGATTTGCCGGCGACGGCTCCCTTTTTCCCGGCCATTGCGGTACCCAAGGCGGCTTTGGAAGTATCCCATTCCGCGGTCGAGACGGCGTTACTGTTCTTCAGTTCGTTGATGCGCTTAAAATCAGCTTCCGCAGCCGCGATCTGGGCGTCGACAGCCGCAATCCGCGCATCTGCCACTTCAATCTCGGCTTGGGCGGAAACCAATTCAGCTTCTGCAGAACTCACGTCCGCCTCTGCCGATTGTAAAGCGGCAATGTACTCTTTTTGCTCGATGCGAAACAGCTCGTCACCTTCGGCAACGATATCATCGGGATTGAATTTAATCTCCTCGAGGATTCCGGAGACACGGGCTTTGACAGTAGCTTGTTCGACCGCTTCGGTCTCGCCGTTTTCCTCGTGAAAGATAGGGACGGTCTGGACAATCGGTTTCACAACGTTGACTTTGGGTGGCGGTGGGGCCTGGTAGGCAGCTTCGGGTTGACACCCAAGTGAAATGCCAATGATCGAACACAGGGTGACAAGGAACGCCGAACGAAACATTTGCAGATACTCTCTCAAAATGAATCTGGGTTTCAGATGACTTGACCAACGGTTTTCAAATCGTGGGGGACTGCGGCAAGCGCATGCCAAACTACCAGTCGAATCCACTTCTCGATTTTCAGACAATCATAGCCTAACCACGCTGCGACGTTAATGAGCCGTCGCTCTACGAAACAGGATTCGTCTTGAATCGCCTTTGGATTTCCATCCACCATTTCTTGCGGTGCACAAGATTTTCAAACATGAATCATCACTACAGGGAACTCAACACGAGACCCAAATAACGGGTCGTGGGACGTTCATGTGGGAGACATTGAATGCGCACGGAATTGGTCTACTGACCTTGCAATCGTTGTAATTGGACATCATGGAACATTGAGTTTGCAAAATCGGACGCTTCGCTACTTCAGTTCATCGGAGGCTTGAAAATACCTCAAGCAGGGGAGGAAGTATCGACGATTTTTCCAAGAGAATACGAATTGATGCAAAAAACAGGCCGGTTCAAGGCTTTCCCGCACCATGGCGAGAATCTGAGGTTCTGCACATCCAAAACCATGGTCGAAAATGTTGGGCAAATCGATTTCGTCCTAAAACCATGTTGGCGACTGGCAGCCGGCGGCACATCGATTGGCTAAGTCCAGAAGGTTGTCGTCAATAAACAGACAATGTGACGGAAATGTGAAACGGGAATTCGTGACAGCAAGAAAAACTCTGAACAGCGAATGATGAATCAGCAGATTGAAATTCGATTTCGCCTGGTCATGCTCATGGTCTTGGGCTTGCTGTTTGCGTCCGGCTGTCGCTCGCAGCAGACCCGCGGGAAATGGTTTCCACCGATCCCTGTCGAATCGAAGAAACTCGATTGGTTCGGTGAGGACAATGCATCGGGATTCGCGCCATATGAACACGCTTACGCCATGGCTTGCGAATTCCAGTCGTCCGGGCGCGAGTCATGTGTTGATTACTACTTTCAGGCAGCAACGTTGGCTTGGCCGCATATTGCCACGCGATTGACAACGAGTCGTCGATGTGGCCTGCGCGCCGAGGAAATCTATCGTTCATCGCTGGAGCAACTCATTAGCACCGGTCAGCAGTTTCGTCGACTTCACCCAGTCAATGGGCTGAAAGTTGTTACGGCGAAAGGTTGGATGACGGTGCCTGTAGTCTATTCCGGTTTTCCGTGGCAGCCGGTCAGATTCGACTATCTCGAACCTGTGGGGACCTATTCCAGCAAAGACTTGAACAAACAATACCGCAGCGAAGGGCTTGGCGTTGCGGCCGTGGCGATTAATTGCAAACAGAAATCCGATCGCTTCCGTCGCGAGAAAAGAATCTCATCGGTAACTGCCATACTGCACCCGATCGATGATCCGAAAACGACCCACGTTTTGGAGTTGGCGGATTCGCTGCGAGTATCGCAAGTGCAAATTGGGAACAACAAAGTGCCGTTGAGAAGAGATTTGTCGGCGCCTTTCGGGTTTTCTTTGAGCGAGGCAGAGCGAAACTACGTGGAGTCTTTTATACGACCGGGATCGCAAACCGAGGACATCGGATTGTTTCTGATTGAACCCTATCAACCCGACAAGATTCCCGTGATTTTTGTGCATGGACTGCTTTCCGATCCGTACACCTGGGTCAATCTTTTGAACGAAATCCGCACTCACCCGGAGCTGGTTCAAAAGTATCAATTTTGGGGTTTTGAATACTCGACCGGTTCACCATTCCTTGCCAGCGCTGCGAAGTTGCGGCAGCAGCTGCATGAGTTGCAAGGGAGAATCGATCCTGGGCGTACGAACCCTCTGCTCGGTCAGACCGTGCTAGTTGGGCACAGCATGGGAGGGCTAGTGGCCAAACTTCAAGTTACCAAGAGCAGAGAATTGGTGTGGCAATCCGTTGCCAATCGTTCCTTTGAAGATGTTCTGATGACAGGAACATCGCAACGGGAACTGGCCAAGCTGTTTTTCTTTGAGCCCTCGCCCATGGTGACACGCGTCGTATTTATGGGCACACCGCACAAGGGATCTCCCTGGGCCAAACGGCCCATCGGTTTGCTCGGCTCCAGACTTGTGGAGGAACCAGTCACGGAAGAAACGACGTACAAGGAACTGCTTGACGCAAACCCGGGAGTATTCTCAAAAGAGTTCTCCCGCAGGTTTCCGACGAGTATTGATATGTTACGCAATGATAGCCCGCTGTTGGAAGCGATTGATTGTCTGCCGTTCAAACCGCATGTCCGGCAGCACTCGGTGATTGGGTGCTACAAAAAAATGATCTGCGCAGGAGACTCCGATGGCATTGTTCCCGTTGCTAGCGCGGAGAAATCAGGTGTCGACTCAGAAAAAATAGTTCCAGCCAAGCACACACAGATCCATAAATCAAAAGAAGGCATTGCGGAGATCATCCGGATCTTGCGCCTTCATCTTCAGTCCAATTCGGCGCAGGATGAGATCCCTAATTCGAATCGGGCGCCGCGGACCCCTGGCATCCCAAACCAACTGATCGAAACACCCTACAACTTTTAGTCAATCCGTCATCAGCTCTTCGTAAAGTCGCAGAATTCGGGGGAGGATTTTCTCCGTCGCAATTTCACCTTGTTCGGCAATCTGTTCGGCAGAAGTAAAATCCGCAAAATCAAACGCGGACGTGTCGGGCTCGATGACGATGTCCGCCAGGTTCATTTGGAGTTGGGCAATTCCCCGCCGGGACACGTCCATGACACGGTAGGCCGTCTCAATTCTGCCGGGACGCTTCATCTGTCCGGTGCGCATTCCAGCTGAGTTTCCCCCAAATTCGGTTGGAATCTCTTTTGATGCGTCAACGCCGATCACGAATTCGGCTCCACGATCATTCAACAGTTCGATCGGCAAGTTGTTGACAACTCCTCCGTCGACAAGGATTTGGCCATCCCGCAAGATGGGGTCTGCGAGCACTGGGACATTGATGCTCTCCAAAATGGCCTGCACGATATCGCCCGACTCCCGGATCACTTGGTCTCCAGAAACGAGGTCGGTTACCGCTACCAAAAACGGGATTGGCAACTGGGCAAATGTCCAATCGTGATAGTATTTGCGCAACATGCTTTCCCAGGCCCGCATTCGAAATTTCGCGAACAGAAAAAGCCGTCGACCTCCCGGCAATTTCGTGAGATACGAAGGTGGCTTCAGTTCCGAAGTAAATGATCGAATCAGGCTTTCTGCAGGAATGCCAGCAGCATAACCCAACCCGATCATCGCGCCGGAACTGGTACCGCTCATTATGTCTACACTCACACCGGCACGATCCAGCGCCCTCAAAACTCCTAAGTGCGACAGGCCACGGGCACCGCCCCCACCGAGCGCCAATCCAATTTTTATGCCACGTAAGTGGCGTACAATTCGATCCATCCCTTGCTGGTACAGCCGACGACAGGCTTGATCCTCCATTGGCAATAAGAAATCCCTGTGGATCAACCCGGGGCAGCAAGGAAGTCGACGACCGACGGTTTGACCTGTTGCCAACAACTGAACGAAAACCAATCTCGATTTGAGCGTCGGACGATTTTTGACCAGGTCCCTCAATTGGCCCTCCGTAGTGGGATCCGGTTTCTCGTTGCCGCAACACCAAACAACTTCATCACATTCTCTGGTCAATTCCCCAAGCGATGCGGATTTCTCAGGTACGGCGATATCGATCAGGACACGATTTACAACGGCAAGTTGTCGCTGGATCTCGCCAAGCAAGTCTTCGGCAGGACCGTTTGGAGTGAGTCGTTGGCATGACAGGAATGGATGCAAGTCCTCAAACTCGTTGCTGCGATCTGTGAAAACACTGATCGTTTCGTTGCGCTGCGCAAGCTCGTGGCAAAGTCGCGGCAGAAACCGTCTGCCCACGTCCGTTTTCTCGGAGACAACTCCCACGATTTTTGGAAATCGTCTGAGTTTCTGCCCACTAAAAATATTTTCAACGCGCAGCCCGAATCCCGCGATCAAATGTTTTCGAAAACGGGGGATTTCGAAAATCAATCGCAATGCGCGGTGGCGATTGATGACCGCGACTTCGGTTGCGATTTCCGCAACGTATCCAATCGCCTCGTTGAATTCATCAGAAAGAAACGATGCTTGACCGACGGTCTCACCGTGGTTGACGTACCCGACGACGCGGTCCTGTCCGTCTTGATGATGCTCTATTCTCAGTCGTCCGCGAGTAACGATGTACAGAGCGAAAACCGTCTCCCCCGGAGTGGTCAGGAATTCGCCTGACTCAAGTTCCCGCCAGGAACATGCGGCGGCAACACGAGAAATTTCGCTCTCATTGAGTCCGCGGCATACGCGACACGCCCTCAATCGCTCGACCAACTCAGTTTCCATAACCTGGCTTTCTTCCTTGTCGGTGGTTGAATCTGTTCATAATACTGATGTCCAACACGAAAATCCCAAAATTGATCTGTCGAATTCATTGCACGGCAACTCGTCCATTACTATGCCCAAGGAAGCCGACGTGAAACGGCTCGTCCACAGCGCAGCACCGTCGTCATGGTCAAGCTCGCAAATACAAGCGTCACGAATTATCGCGGTAGAGCTTGAAAATCGTGGAGCAAGTGACCCTAATGTAAATCCGGATCTGCCGGTAACGTCAACAAGGGTGATATGCTGTTCCTCAGTAAAATGGATTTCGATGTGCTGGATGTGGATTGCCTATTCGCCCAGAACGATCCGGCTGGTGCCGGGGAACATTATGGAGGAAGGGGCAAAGTGTTCCCAATCTGCTGTCCAGGTGGTCAAATACCACAAATACGAGCACTCGGTTGACGATTCCGAGTCATCGGAGAATTCGCGTCGCGGATGAACCGAACGCAATGGCAAGTTTCTAAGTCAATTTCAGGAATTTGGGAAAATCTACAATGGCCGAAGAAAAAACCGCACTCGAGAGCCTGATTAGCAGTCTTAAACAGGAACGAGATGAACTCAATCTGCAAATGCATTTGGCCGGGATGGAAGCCAAGGATGAATATGAGCGCCTCGCTTCGAAAATTGACGAGCTGAGTTCTCAATACGATCCCGTCAAAGAAGCCGTTGCTGAAACCGGCGACAGCCTGGTGGCTGCACTCATGTTGGCTGCCGGCGAAATGAAAAACGGTTTCCACCGGATTCGCAAAGCCATCTCCGAGTCTTCCTGATCTCGGCATTCACAATCGGCTCAAACCCAAGCATTGCCCGCAACAGCGGACACTTAACTGACTGCGACTGAAAAATTGACAGGTTGGGATTCTGGCAGTCACAATTTCGATGCTGCGCGCTCACCAATCGCTCTTGCTCAAATCAGCGTGGCGCAAAGAATACTCTCATCCAACAATGTTACGCAGCTTACGAATAAGGGGAGAAAAGCCGGGGAGATTTTGTGGCAAAATAACGCGCTCGGTCAAATTGCCCCGTCGTGCTCGAATCCACGCTGTCAAACCGCACGATTTTCCGCAATTCTGGGGGCAACGAAAATATATTTTGAATTGGCATCCGGATTGCAGAGATGGCTGATCCGCAGTGAACAACAAACTCGCTTCAATAAGGACAAACGATGCCTGCTGAAACCGTTACCCGCGAAAAAATTAACGAACTCAATAAAGAGATTAAAGCGCATTGCGATCCCTTCCAACGAATTGTCGCACAAGTCAACCATGTTCTGGTTGGGCAGGAACAACTGGTTCATCGCATGCTGATCGGCTTGCTGGCCAACGGTCACTTGCTGATCGAAGGCGTTCCCGGTCTGGCCAAAACGACCGCCGTTGCCAGCCTGGCGAAAGCAATCAACACTGGTTTTCAACGACTACAGTTTACGCCTGACCTGCTGCCGGCTGACCTGATTGGTACGCAGGTTTACCGACCTCAAGACCAAACGTTTGTTGTCCAAAAAGGTCCCATTTTTTCCAACTTGATTCTTGCAGACGAAATCAATCGTGCCCCCGCAAAGGTCCAAAGTGCTTTGCTTGAAGCAATGCAGGAACGGCAAGTGACCATCGGTGCCGAAACATTCCCACTTGATGAACCATTCCTCGTCATGGCGACCCAAAACCCGGTTGAACAGGAAGGCACCTATCAATTGCCCGAAGCTCAAACCGATCGCTTCATGCTGAAAGTCATCGTTGATTATCCGAATCGAGACGAAGAACTTCAGATCCTCAGACGCATGAGCAAAACGACGGCCAATTTTGAAATTCAAGCCGTGACCTGTCCGACCGAAATCATGCAAGCTCGGAAATTGGTCGACCAGATCTACGTGGATCCGACCGTCGAGAACTACATCGTCGATCTGGTGATGGCGACCCGAAAGCCCGAAGCCTACGGCTTGCAGTTGGGTGAACTGATTCAATTCGGCGGATCTCCACGAGCCACGATCAATTTGACGCTTGCCGCCAGAGCGAGTGCCTTCCTCGCCGGTCGTGGCTACGTCGTCCCCCAGGATGTCAAAGACTTGGCCTTGGACGTGTTACGACATCGAGTGATGATCACCTACGAGGCAGAGGCCGAAGACCGAACGAGCGAATCCATCGTCACCGAAATCCTGGAACACATTCCGGTTCCATAGGTCACAACCGGCGGTGCGCTCTGCCAACAAAAGTTTGACAAAAGGTGTGCCGACACGATTTCTGCCGAATCGCATTCATTTGCAGATGATCGGATGATCTGTCCCTCGGACTTTCCGGGGACGGATCGCCCCAACAATTAACGATTTGAGCTTCATTGCACTTTTAACGAATTATGAAGAAGTAGCCAAAATCAAGCAGTAGCAAAAACCGTAGTTGCGGTCACTTCACCGCGGAGAGTTTCTTTTCACTAAAAGTTTTGACTTGATCCCATGATCCCCAAAGAAATCATTCAGAAAATCCGTCGTATTCAGATTCGAACCTCCCACAAGGTCGATGAGTTGTTGGCCGGCACCTGGCACTCGGCCTTCAAAGGTCGAGGTATCGAGTTTGAGGAGGTTCGTCCCTACCAGGTTGGTGACGATGTGCGCGCGATCGACTGGAATGTCACAGCTCGCAGCGATCAGCCGTTCGTAAAACTGTTTCGCGAAGAGCGAGAGTTGTCGGTTGTGTTGTTGGTTGATCTTAGTGGATCTCAAAACATCGGAACCCACTGGCAAACCAAGCGGGAACTGGTTGCTGAGCTGGGTGCCACGCTGGCGATGTCGGCAATCAAGAACAATGACAAGGTCGGATTGACGCTGTTTACGGACAACGTGGAAAAGTGCATTCCGCCCCGCAAAGGCTCGCGCCATGTCCTGCGATTGATTCGAGAGCTGCTGTATTGCCAGCCCGTCGGCAGAGGCACGGACTTGCAGAACGCTTTGGAACATCTGAATCGGACCTCGAAACGACGATCGGTCGTATTTTTGATCAGCGATTTTCAAGATTCCGGTTTCGAATCCACACTCAAGGTGGCCCGGCGCAAGCACGACATCATTCCCGTTGTCGTCAGTGATCCGCGTGAAGCCGAGATGCCCAACGTCGGGCTCATCCGGTTGCAGGATGAAGAAACCGGAGAACTGATTACGTTAGACACCGCCAGTCGTGCAAATCGAGAGCTGTATAGCCGGCTGTACCAGACTCAATCCGACACGCGAGACAAGATGTTTCGCCGCCAACGACTTTACCCACTCCACTTGGAGACCGGTCGCGATTTGGTCGAACCATTGCGACGATACTTTCATAAACGTGAGAGTCGAATATGAATGATTTTAAAAACATTTCGCCAACTGAAATAATCCGGCGGGCCACCTTGGGGCCGATCTCCAGGCCGGTTTCCCAGCCAGCCTGCCTCGCGATCGGCATTCTTTTGCTGGCAATGGTTGCCTTGTTTGCTGGAACAGCCCAGGCACAAGTCGGTTCCGAATCACCGAACATCACCGCAAAAACCTCAAAAAATGTGGTGCAGGTTGCCGAAGCATTCCAGCTGGAACTGCAGCTGGAAGTAGCGGTTGGATCAGAAGTTTTTTTCCCCGTTGTCGGTGCCCAGCTTGGCAAATTCGACGTTCTTGAACATCGAGACGTCTTCGACCTTCCCGCGACGACAAATCCGACCAAGCTGCGAACTTGGACACGACGGCTGACGCTGGAAAGCATTGCCACAGGAAATCTTGAGATTCCATCCATCGAGGTCCAGGTATCCCAAGGGGGAACGCTGGAAACGGTTCAGACGAATCCAATGCCCGTGCAGGTCATTAGCGTGCTGGAAGACCGTGCCGACCCCAGTCAGTTTCGTGATATTCGCTCGGTCGTCGACATCGACGTTCCTCAACCGGAGTCTTACGCCTGGGTGGCGTGGGGCTTAGGAGGTTCGATCGCGGTGATTTGCGTCGTAGCACTCATTGCCGCAGCCGTCCGCAGAAAAAAATACATCACTCCACGCGAATGGGCACTGGGGGAACTTTTGGAGCTTGGCGAATCGGAGGCGATGCAGGCCGGTGATACAAAAACCGTGTTGGATTCACTATCTGGTATTTTGAAGGGCTTTATTCAACTGCAGTTCAATGTTTCCGCACCGATGTTCACGACGGATGAACTGCTGCAAACCGTCGCCAATCAATCAACAGCAGACTCGGCGGAACTTACGAAACTCCGCGAGCTTCTGGCGCTGACTGACCAGGCCAAATTCGCCGGGATGACGATCGATCGGACCGAGTTGTTGGAATCCGTTCAGACAGCCTCTGCGATGGTCCAATCCATCGAGGATTCAATGCAAGCCGAAACAAGCAATGTCACGAATTCAGCGTCCAATTTGCCGTCGCAATCTGGAGAGGATCAATAAATGTTTTTTTCCCCATTGTATTTTTTGCTCCTGCTGCTTTTGCCGTTAATCGCTTGGCGAATGTTTGTTTCCCGCCGTAGACCCTCGGTGCGTTTCAGCTCACTTGCCTTGGCGAAACAACTACCACCAACGATCCGGCAAAGACTGGTTTGGCTGCCCAAGGTACTCACGATCGCGGCGCTATTTTTTCTGATCGTCGGTCTCGCGCGGCCTCGAGAAGGTCGTCAGCAAACCGTCGCCGACAGCGAGGGAATTGCAATCGAGTTGGTTGTCGACCGTAGTGGCAGCATGCAAGCGATGGACTTTAAGATCAATGAGGAAAATGTTGATCGGTTGACCGCCATCAAAAATGTCGCCGGCAAATTTATCACCGGTGGCGATGAACTCGATGGGCGGTTCAGCGATTTGGTTGGTTTGATCACGTTCGCCGCTTACGCAGATGGACAGTCTCCACCCACACTGGACCATTCGTTCCTGGTATCCCATTTGAACAAGGTCCAAATTGTAGATGCGCGGGCCGAAGACGGAACGGCAATCGGTGATGCGATTTCATTAGCAATTGAAAAATTGAATGCACTTGACGCTCGGCAAAAGGAGAAAGTCAAAAGCAAGATCATCATCCTGCTGACTGACGGCGAAAACAACGCTGGCGAATTGGATCCCGTGCAAGCTGCTGAATTGGCACAGACCATGGGCATTAAGGTCTACACAATTGGAGTCGGCACAAAAGGACAAGCTCCGGTCCCGGTGACCAATCGCTTTACGGGCAAAAAAATCATTCGCTGGATGCCAGTCAACATCGACGAAGAGACGCTACAGGAAGTTGCCGATTTGACGGGAGGAAAATACTTTCGCGCGACCGATACAGATTCACTCGAGAAAATCTATGCAGAAATCGACGAGTTGGAAAAGTCGAAAGTCGAAGCGAAACATTTTGTCGACTATCGCGAGCTGGCCGTTCAGCCAATCCAGGCGGGCGTGCTTACGCTGCCGCCATTGTTACTGATCGCATTTGTGTTGTTGTCAGCACGGGTCATCTTGGAACAGACCTGGTTACGGGAATTGACATAGCAACCGTGCATGACGGCGGCCACGTCCTATTGATAGAGCTGCGAAACTTTAACCCCGACATTTAGAGAAACTGCGATGGACATCCAAATTGGCAATCCAAATAGTGCTTACCTGATTGTGGCAGTCGCCGTTGGCCTGATGCTGACCGGCTATGCCGTGGTGGCTCGTCGGAAAGCGGCGCTTCGGTTTGCAACTGCCAACCTGCGACCTCAACTGCTGCCCGTCCGTATGCAGTTGCGGAACTGGATTTCATCGCTTTTGGTCGCCGGAAGCCTGGCGCTGATTGTCCTCGCCTTGATGGATGTCCGTTGGGGGAAAACGTGGCGAGAGGTTCCGCAAAAAGGCCTTGAAGTCATGTTTGTGCTGGATGTTTCCCGGAGCATGCTGGCCGAAGACGCCTCGCCCAACCGGTTGCAACGGGCGAAACAACAAATCAAGGACATGGTGGATGAGATGGCCGGGGATCGAATCGGTTTAGTTGTGTTTGCCGGAGAGACGCAGCAGCCGATTCCGCTCACCAGCCATTACGAGGACTTCAAACAGGCGCTGGACGCCGTCGGCCCCCATTCGGTTCGCCGCGGCGGATCAAGGTTGGGCGACGCGATTACTGCGGCGGCCAGTGGTTTCATCAGCAAAACCAACGATCACAAAACGATCATTGTTTTCACCGATGGAGAGGATCAGGAAAGCAAGCCGGTTGACGTTGCCAAACAGCTATTCTCCGAGCAGGGGATCAGAGTTTTCACAGTGGGGCTTGGTGACATGGACCAGGGAGCCCGAATCCCCGATGTTGAATCCCAGGTCCAGCGATACGTGGAATACGAAGGTCAACCGGTTTGGTCGAAAATGAATGGCCAGACGCTAAAAGAAATTGCCGATCAAACCAGTGCGGCCTACATCCCGGCGGGCATTAAACGAGTTAACATGGCCGACGTCTATCACCGCTTCGTTTCCAATGTTGAGCAGCAGCAATTCGAAACCGCAAAGATCAATGCCTATGTTGCTCGATTTCAATGGTTTGCCGTTCCAGCTTTGCTGATGTTGTTGCTGGAAGTCTTCATTTCCACGCGATCCTTGAAATCAAGAATCCAGTCTCCTCAACACAACGCAAATCTACTTCAACGTGCACAATCTGACGTGGTCCAGGCTCCAGTCGTCGAAACCAATCAGGCCGCCTAAAGCCAACTCCAAAATAGATCAGATAGAACCATGCTCAAACAAAAAACCAAAAAACGAACCCTCTTCCTGTTGACCCTGATGGGTTTCTTGGCGATCACGACGCCTGTAAGAGCGGCGGGCCCGGATGACAAAGCCACTTCGGCGATGGAGATCAATGCGGCTAACAAATTGCTGCGTGACGGAGAGGTGGACTCGGCCGTTGAGCGATATGCCGGCATTGCGGTGGCGGACGAGCACCGAGAACAGCTCAATTTCAACCTCGGCGTCGGTCACTATCGCAAAGGGGAAATTGAGGCGGCTCGGCCACTGTTCGAACAAGTAGCAGGTTCAGCGAACGCGTCTCTCGCAGCCAGCGGTCGATACAACCTTGGGAATTGTCAGTACGCCACCGCACTGCAAACGGCCGAAACGGACAAAGCGGCCGCGATCGAACAACTGAAAAGCGCTATCGCTCATTATCGTGGTTCACTAAGAGCTAATATTGGCAACGAGGATGCCAGGGCGAATATCGAATTGGCTGCCGAGTTGATTCGTCGCCTGGAAGCTGAGCTCAAGCAACAACAACAAGACCAACAACAACAAGACCAACAACAACAAGACCAACAACAACAAGACCAACAACAACAGAATCAACAGCAGGGCGAGAATCAACAGGATTCAAGCCAGCAGCAACAGGATTCGTCATCAGAGGAGCAAGAGACGGACGGACAACAACAGAAACAGGATCCGGGGCAAAATTCGTCAGAATCGTCGCAGTCTGAGGAGGCCAAGGATGATGCATCGCAAGGGTCCGATCCGTCAAAGTCTGAAAATGAGGACTCTCAGTCATCTGAATCGAAAGACCCAAAACAGAATCCGTCCGAGCAGAACCAATCCGAGACATCCGAAACGATGGACGACGGGAAGGATGGAGGCCAGGAGAACCTCAAGCTGCCCCCAAGCCCCAGTCAACGGACTCTGATAAAGGAGACGACTCCTCGTCTAAGGATCCATCGCAGACTGCCGAAAATGCCGATTCAACGAAACCCCAAGGACGCGAGAACCAACAGCGGCAACCCTCAAACGGTCAGCCGACTCCAGAAGAGAATTCCCAGGAGCCAGAAAACGCGAATGACAAAGAAACGGTTCCGACGGGTGAGTTGACGGCAGCGGATCCATCGAAACAGGATCAGAAACCTTCCGGCATGGCTGCGATGTCCGACCCCAACGCGACTAAAGGAATGATGACCAAGGAAGAAGCGCTGAAGATGCTTCAGTCCGTCCGCGATCGGGACATGCTCCGGCGTTTGAGAATGCAACAGCGCGAGCGAGCCCAACACGTCCCGGTCGATCGTGACTGGTAAGACTGGTAAGTAACTACACAACGCAGAACTGATGAAAAAATCTTTGAAAATGATCAGCCGCAGGCATTACTTATGAATATCACGACCAACACCAAAACCTGGAAAGTAATGATTTTTGGATGGACAGCGATGCTTTTGTGCGGAGCCGCCGTTCCAGAAGTGGGGGCTGCCGATGTGGAGGCACGCCTGTCCACACGCGAGGCCTATGTTGGGATGCCGATCGTCTTGGAGATCTCAATCAACAATGCGACCGAATATGAACGGCCAGACAACCCCGTAATTGATGGATGCGACGTTCGGTATGCCGGAGCGCCGTCCCAGAATACTCAAATCACGATTATCAACGGACGACGTAGCACCAGCCGCATTGTCACCCTGCAATATCTGATCACTCCTCGCAAGGCGGGCACTTATGAGATCCCGGCGATTCCGGTTGACGCGGACGGCCGCGTTTTCACCATCAAGCCTCAACGATTTGTTGCGACCAGGAGTGAGACCGGTGATTTGTTGTTCGTTGAGATTGAGGGGGACAAGGACAAAGTTTACGTTGGTCAACCTCTGGATTTGAAACTGAAGATCTGGATTAAGCCCTATCGTGATCGCAAAAACAAAATCACTCTGTCCGAAGCCAACATGTGGCAGCTGATTGCCAAACAGACGGCCTGGGGCAGTTTTGAAGAAAGAATGCAGGAACTTGTTGAAAACAATCAGCGTCCGCGCGGGCAGGAAGTCTTGCGTGACGACGGCCACGGCAATGAGCGCGGTTACTATCTTTATGAAATCGATGCCACGACGTATCCCAAACGTCCCGGAAAGATTGATGCCGGTGACGTCCAGGTCGTCTTGCAGTATCCTACGGCGATAGGACGTTCCCGCGACCCGTTTGACGATTTCTTCAAAAGCAACAGCCCGTTTGCTCGCGATCCATTGGGCGGAAAAAACCCCCTGTCGCAAATGATGCAAGATGAATTTTTCTCATCGTCACCATTTGGAAACCGGTTGGCGATCACGGCGGCCCGACCGATCGTCGGGCAGGCCAAAGTTGACGAAACGGAAGTCCTCCCCGTTCCCATGGCTGGTCGGCCTGCGGACTATCGAGGCGCCGTGGGACAATACTCGATCGTGGCCCAAGCGTCGCCGACCTCTGTTAACGCCGGTGACCCCATCACGCTCAATATCGGCATTCAAGGCACAGGGCCGATGGAGTTGGTGCAAGCACCTCCGCTGTCCGAATTACCATCGCTGACGACGGACTTCAAAGTCACTAACGCACCGCTGGCTGGATTCGTCCAACAGGATACGAAGTTGTTTACGACCAAGATACGTCCCAGGCGAAAAGGCATTACACAAATTCCACCCATCTCGTTCAGCTTCTTTGATCCCGCGAAAGAGGTTTTTGAAACGGTTGCGACTCAACCTATTTCGATCAATGTTTCCGGGGCAGAATCACTTTCGTTAGACGCCATCGCAGGAAAGGCAGGAAGGCGCAATAACGATCGCTCCAACTCAACCGAACCAGCAGCCTTGTCACCCGATTTCAGCTACGATCAATCCGCTTCAGCCATCGCCACGCAAAAACGTTCTGCCAATTTTCCGTGGTGGTGGGGCTTTGTAGTTGTGCCGCCGTTTATTTGGCTGGCAACGTTGGCGATTAGTCGTCGATTCAGCTGGTTGAATTGGCTGCCGAGTTTACGATCTGCCAAACAACAGTGTCTGGAAGCGATTCGCAAATCCGAGAGTGGTCCAGACGTTGTGCGGGCAATCTCCCGGTTTACCCAGCAGGTCGCGGGCCAATCGTGTCCGGATGCCACTCGAACCGTCGGCACATTGCGAATACTTGGTTTGTACACGCTTGCTTCCGAAGTTGAGTCTTCATTTTCCAGGTGGACCAAACTGAATTCGGATACGAATTCGAGTCAGATGAATGAATGCCGCGATTTGGCAAGGGAACTGGTTGCGAGGGTCGATTCCGAGATTCAATCTCGAAGAAAGACTCGGATCCGACGCAATGCACGATCAACACAGGTCCGTTACGGCAGTCGTCGAACCCGCGCGATCAAAGCTTCGTTGCTGCCGGTTTTTCTGCTCTTGTTAACTCCCGTTTCCGGGAGGGTTTTTGCCGCCGAAAATTCCTTGTCAACCGAATTCCGCGCACCCCCTAAACAGGGTGAATCGGCGGGCACCACCGAAGCCAATGCCGGCGAGGTTAGCCTGTCGCAAGTTCAAATGGAGACGATTCTTAACGAATTTCGGGAAATTTATGCGAATGCGACCGCACTGGCCAGTACGGATTCAGCCGAAGCAAAAGACTTGTTTGCCAAAGCAGCTAACAAAGCACAACTGCTGGTCGATTCCGGAGCGGGGAACTCTCATCTGTTTTTTAATCTTGGCAATGCTTATTTGCAGAGCAGCCAACTTGGCCGAGCGATCACCAGCTATGAACGAGGAAAAGCTCTGGATCCCTCCCACCGTCAACTAATTGTCAACCTGGAATACGCCAATTCGCTGGTGCAGAATCAAAACGCGGATTCCGCTGCTTCCATGGCCAACGAAACATTCTGGGGGCAATCGCGTCGACAGGTTTCTGATTGGAACCGACAGTTTGTCGGATGGGTCGGGCGTGGCCTGGTTGTGTGGATGCTGATCGTGTCATCCATCCTGTTCTGGGGAATCTTGATCGTGAGAGCAGCGGGACTTAACATCGCGGTGTGGCGGTTTGCGATCGTACCTCTACTGGTCCTGGTTTCCTGCGGGTTTTCCCTCGGGTTGAATGACTCAACGAAAAGCGAATCGAATGGGGTCCTTGTAGAAAACACCGTGACGCTGCATGCTGGCGATGGTCGGCAATTTGCCGAAGTTGAGACGCTTGAAACCGCGCAAGGTCAGCGCGTGATGATCCTGGCGCGTCGCGGAGCATGGGTCCAAGTACGTTCGGCATCCGGGAGTATTGGCTGGATTGAAAACAGGGATGTACTGAAAACGCAAATGTGAGCCGTCGGTTCATCCCACGCGTAAACCACGTTTTGCGAACCGCGTGGGTCTTAATCGGCCAAGTTGATGCGGCTGTTCATGAATGACTGCAATTTCATGTCCAGTTCTTTTCCGAATGCACTGCCAATCGACTGCATCGGATTCTTCAGAGATTCACGAACACGTTCGACTTCATCGACGACAATAGCAACCTCTCCAATAATTCTTTCGATTTGCGGCTGTGCTTTCTCGATTTCCGCCTGAATTTTTTCAACCTCCGTGTTTAGCGCGAAGAGCGTCCAAATTGCCGTAACGACTCCGAGTACCCTGATCGTCGTAATGACGACGATGCACTTTTTCATGAGTTCGATCGAGTCTTGCATGCGACGAATTGCTGCCAGCTGGTCTTTTTCCCGTTGTTGAGAGCGACGGTGAGCCCGCCTGACGGCCCGCTCTTTCCGCTTTTGCTCCTTTTCCAGTACCATTGCCGCTGCTGCTCAGAGATCTTCATTCAGATTCTGTTCCGCGGCAGGAGTTCGCGAAGCGCGTTGTTGAGCCATGGGATGTCTCGATTGATTGAGTTTTCGCTTTGGTAGTTGGCACGCCCTCAAGCGTCCCATTCATTATAGTTTGACTTTAGCCTCCACTTGGCCTTTCCAAACGCGGATCCAAATTAGGGCGATAAAACCCAAAAATCGCGCATCCTATTACCCTTTTTTTATTGTAAACGTATGAACAGCCCAATGGACCAAGCGAGTGAATCCGAGAAATTTAATTGGCAGCAGAGCGTGATTCGTGTTTATGCGACTGGCCTGATCGTGATGGCGATCATCTTCTTGATGTGGAGAGTTATCCACGAGTTTTCGCCGTTATACGAATCTGTCGAAAATCCAATTCTGGCCATCGTATTAACTCTGATCGGCCTTATTTTGTTGCCCTTTTTGTTAGGTGGCTTGATCCAATTCGGCCTGAATCCGATTTTGGGCAAATCGAACGTGTTGTCACAACTGGTAGGCATTCAG
Source organism: Pirellulaceae bacterium (assembly GCA_942492215.1). Taxonomy (GTDB): domain Bacteria; phylum Planctomycetota; class Planctomycetia; order Pirellulales; family Pirellulaceae; genus Mariniblastus. The sequence continues at coordinate 17,402 of CALODY010000011.1, read as the reverse complement.
GATCGCGTGTTTAAGGAATTGTCGAAACGACGGGAACTTCCAGTCGTGATCGTGCGGACTTCTGCAACGGAGCGGCAGATTGGCGTCATGACCTCAAGGATCGCCGAGAGTGATTCACGACCGGAAATGGCGGTCGTCTATGTTCCGTCCGCCCCACGTACGGGCAACGGGCAAATTCGGTTGGTCCCCATGCGCGAAGTGGAGGAAACGGATTGGGCGTTAAAAGACTTTCAGCTTTTTCAATGGTCCATGGGTTCGTTTAGTCCGAATCCAATGTCACTGGAAGATTGAAAGTGCGTTTCAGGTTGCTGTTTGAGCGCACGCATTTGTTCTTCCCTGCCCGAGCGAGCAAGATCTGACGCGGTTCAAAACAGACGGGTAACTATTCTTAGACGACGATTCCTGCTTGGGGCGTGCAATGCACGAGATCCGCAATCGATTCAACGTCGAACTTTTGCATCACCATGGCTCGATGTGCTTTGACGGTTCGTTCAGATATCAAGTTTGACTGCAATTTGTATGCTCAACATTCCGCGGATCACCTAGACAAAAACGGCTTACCAAAATCGCCCGTGACAATGCAGCCGGGCAATTTGTCCGATCATTACGATCCACGTACGAAAGCCGTTTCACTGTCCCAGCGCATCTACCGCGAACCCAGCGTGGCTAGCGCCGCGATTGCGGCACATGAAACGGGACACGCGATGCAGGACAATGAAGGCTACGGTCCGATGCGATTACGAAGCGCGATTTTGCCGATCGCTCAACTGGGGGCTCAGTACGGTCCCTATGCGATTCTGGGCGGATACTTTTTTGACTCCTCTGAAATCGTCCTCGTCGGATTTTTGATGTTTGCAGGATCACTCCTGTTCCAACTGTTTACTTTGCCGGTCGAATTCAATGCCAGTCGCCGCGCGAAACACCAACTGGAGGAGATGGGATTTACCTCCGAAGAAGACCGCGTTGGTGCCCACAAGGTGCTACGGGCCGCCGCGATGACGTATGTTGCCGGCGCCGCGACGGCGATGGGCAAACTTCTTGTTATCTTGTTGTTTGTCGGCCGCGGTCTGTTTGGGAGACTGCGAGCGACGCCCAATTGAATCAAGCCAGAAAGATCGGGAAACAGAAACTCGCTTGAAAGTTCCCTGGCGAGGGTCTCCCAACGTTACGCTGACGGGTTTGATTTCGATGTTTTACCCAAGACTTCCTCGCAGCGTCTGGCTGAAAGAATTTCCTGCAACTAGGATGAATGGATACCCAAACTTCAATTTGCCTATCAGCCATCGACAGCGGCATGACCGACCCAGCAGAATCTCTCGAACCGCCTGTAGAGCATTCCGGCAGTTTTGCGGAAACGAGATTGCATGAACCGGGCGAAACGATTTCGCAGCAAGAGCAGGACATCGCGCTGGTTGCCGAGTTGCTGGAGGCGGGTGGCCTTAGTGAACGCCAAATTGCTGCCGCTATGGGTGACTGGTCAATCCACGGTAGCATTCCGTTGGCGCAACACATCGAGGACCGAAGGCTGCTGCCCGCGGAGCAGATCAAGCCCCTGATTGAAAGGGCTCAATCTCGCGTGGAACGGGCTCGGACGAGCGCGGCAAACGACTCGCTCGCACCAGCGGCCAGAGAAAGTCTTTTCTTGTCGACTTTGGAAAGCCTCGACAGAACCGGTCGCGTCTCTAAATTACTGGGAGTCACCGTCGCCGCAGGTGGTGGCGTGGAAGACAGCCGTGATTCAAACGTGGGTTACCAGCTGGTCCGCAAGCTGGGACAGGGAGGACTCGGACGCGTTTGGCTCGCACGTGACATGAATTTGAATCGGTATGTTGCACTCAAGGAGATCAGTCAACCGTCCCAGGCTACTGACGCGATCGTTGATCGTTTCAAGCACGAGGCCGAAATCACCGGTCGACTTGAACATCCGGGCATCGTCCCCGTTCACCACCTCGGCGAGGACAGTAGTGGTCGAACGTTCTACACCATGCGTTTTCTGGGAAAGAAGACATTACAGGATTCGATCGCCGAGTATCACGAGCGACGTGAAGAGGGCGATCACGATCCGATGCTGCTTCGGCATTTGCTAATCGCGTTCGTCAATATCTGTCACGCGATGGGGCACGCACACTCGCGCAAGGTCATTCACCGGGACTTGAAACCGGAGAATATTGTCATCGACAGCTTTGGACAGGTGATTGTCATTGATTGGGGACTGGCAAAAGTATTAGATGAGACTTCGGTGGAGAGCCTTGCGGAATCGAAGAACACCGGTGACGGGAGTCTTACCGGCGAAGGCCAAGTGCTGGGGACGCCGCTGTACATGGCCCCGGAACAGGCAGCTGGACGGCTCGACGAAGTGGATAGTCGAACGGATATTTACGGATTGGGTTCCATCCTGTTCGCAATTATTACTGGTTACGCTCCGCACGAACAAACGCAGCGAGAATCGGTCAATTCGGGTGTGGGGGCTCGGGGTATGATTTCGGCGATCGCCAGCGGAAAAACGATCGACGCGCGGGAAATCAATCCCTCCGCCGATCCCGCTTTGGCGGCAATCTGCGGCAAAGCGATGGCGCGACGGCGTTACGCGCGTTACCAGGAAGCAGGTGAACTCGCGGAGGAAATTCAACGCTGGATGGCCGGCGAGTCGGTGTCCGCTTACAAAGAGACGAGGTTTCAGCGTGTTCGGCGTTGGATCGCGCGTCATCAGGGGCTAACGCAGGCGCTCGTCGCAATGCTCATGATTGTCCTGGTCGCGTTGACGACGCTCGGTATGGCCGCGCGGCAAAACTATCTCGACATCCAACAGGCGCAGTTCACGCGGATGGAAGGCGACGCCCGGGAGGTCGAAATTCAACTGCGCGGTGTGGCGATTGAGTTGGCCAAAGACGCTCGTTTCATCGCGGCACTTCCACCGATTCAGGGGATTATCAACGCCCGCACTGGCGTCGAAGGAGATGATGAAGAAACCTGGCGAGGCCGACTGGAATCGATATACTCAGGATTGCTTCGTTCCAACCCGAACTATCTGGCGCTGTCTTTTGTCGCCAAAAAGCAGGATGGAACTGAAGAAATTGTACGAGTCGAACGCAATCCGGCCGATCCGTCGATTGTCACAAGATTACCCGCCGGGCGCTTGCATACGGCCACGTCCGACGCGCTGATGGAGGAAGTTGCATCGCGCGAGCCTGGCGATGTCAAAATGACTCTCGATCCGCGGCCGCGCTTTGCCGAACGCCCCGTTCAATTGGAACGGCTCACCGTTGCGACGCCCATTTACAGCGAAGCTTCGGGTGAATGTTTCGGCATGGCTTTAATTGAGTCGGACATTTCCCGCCGAATCGAGGAGGTATTGCTTGGATTGGGCGGCGTTGAATGTGAAGTCTTTGTTTCCGATGGGAAGGGCCAAGTCTGGGCGTCGGCGGCGCCCGATTACGGCGTGCGAGCTGGGACGCCCGGCGAAACCATTGACGACCTGCCGCCGGAGTTCGCCAAACGGTTGGATGAGAAAGGAAAACCTTTCGAAATTCAGCGGGAGCACGATTACGTTGGTAAGCGGTTTTACGTAGACCCGTCCGGACGGGGCGTTGTTATTTTCGCGCGGCTGGCCGACGACGAATGAACTGGCGTCGATCGGTTGGTACCTTTGCGAAAGCTCCTTCGAAAAACAAAGCTCAGGGGACGCTGGATTCCCATCGTGGCGGCAATCCGCTATTGACTCCTGGCATCGCGACGACTGCCGGACGTACCATTCCGGCACGTGTCATTGAAATTCCCAAACATTTCGACTCACCGGCAACCTCAATGACCAAAGTCGGGTGTGTTGTGGCCAGCTTTTGGGATGTCCAGTAAACTTGAAGGCAACGTGAAGGAACATTATTGATCCAGCGAAATCTATCCCCAAAAAAACCGGCCTAGACATGTCGCGAGAGCAGATTCTTGAGCTGAAGAAACGAATGCAACAGTCGATCATCGGGCAAGAAGCCGTCGTTGAACGGCTGATTCTTGCGTTATTGGCCAATGGCAACGTCCTGATGGAAGGTTTGCCTGGGCTCGCCAAAACGCGCGCCATCAAGACGATGGCCAAAAACCTGGAATCCGATTTCAGCCGAATTCAGTTCACACCTGATTTGTTGCCGTCGGATGTGACTGGAACCGAAGTCTATTACACCGAAGGTGGAACTGGACAATTCAAATTTCAACCGGGGCCGATTTTTGGAAACCTCGTGTTGGCGGATGAAATAAACCGGGCGCCTGCCAAAGTTCAAGCGGCGTTGTTGGAAGCCATGGAAGAACGACAGGTCACGGTTGCCGGCGCAACGCACAAGTTGCCCGAGCTTTTTCTTGTGATGGCCACGCAAAACCCGATTGAGCAAGAAGGGACGTATCCCCTTCCGGAAGCCCAAATGGATCGTTTCCTGCTGCACGTGATGCTGGATTATGTTGCGGAAGAAGATGAATCAAAAATCATTCGGCTTGTTCGGAGAGAGGCGAAAACAGAAAACGTCGACCAGCCACCCGAGCAGCTTCCTGCAAAAATCGCTCAACACGCAATATTCGACGCGCGGCGACAAATAGACGATGTCGAAGTCGCCGAATCGATCGACAACTACATAGTGTCTTTGATCACGGCAACGCGTGATCCGGGACGCTTTGGAGATGATCTGAAACGTTGGATTCATGTTGGCGTCAGTCCCCGGGGGGGAATCGCGCTGGACAAAGTATCCCGGGCCCATGCCTGGTTGAAGGACAGAAACTACGTGACGCCGGACGATGTCAGGGCAATCGTCAACGATTGTTTTCGACATCGTATCAAGCTCAGCTACGAAGCCCATGCCGACGGCATCACGACTGACGACGTCATCGGTGAAATCCTCAGTCTGGTCGCCGTTGCCTAGCTGATTTTCGAAATTGCATCCGCTGAATTGTCTTGGTATGGAGGTGGGAAAAAATTGAAGACGATCATTACCCGCCACTCAGTTCGGTTTCAGGTTTTCAAGAACGTCATGGAGGTAACTGTTTTAGTGGCAATCAATGAGTAGGCAATTACAACCCAAACCGTCATCGCCCAATCGTAGACAATCATGGAATATCCTCGCGTAAAACCTCGAACAGGAGAAAACGGACAAGCGGGCGTCTATGCCGACCTGGACGAATTGATTCGTTTGCAATACAAGGCTCGGGGTTTTTCGTTCCTTCCTCGACAACCGGTTCACAGCATTTTGGCGGGTCGCCACGCTTCTCGATTACGGGGGCGAGGACTGAATTTCGAAGAGCTGCGAAGTTACCTGCCCGGCGACGACATCCGCAACATTGATTGGAAAGTGACGGCTCGCACGCAAGAGCCGCACGTGCGCGTTTACACGGAAGAAAAAGACCGCCCTGCCCTGTTGCTGGTTGATCAACGGATGTCGATGTTTTTTGGAAGCCAGCGAGTAATGAAATCGGTGCTCGCCGCCGAGACGGCCGCGCTGTCAGCATGGCGGATCCTCGACTCCGGTGATCGTGTGGGCGCGATGGTGTTTAATGATGAAAAGATCGTCGAAGTCAGGCCGCATCGAAGCGAAGCAACTGTGATGCAGGTTTTACGCGCCACGACGGACTTGAATCAACAACTGGGAGTCCGAGGTGCCGGTTCAAAAGACTTCCGAGCGCCCGCCAACCCCGATAAATTGAACGAAGTGATTCGGTCAGCGCTGCGGGTCGCAAAACACGACTTCCTGGTGGTATTAATTTCTGATTGTTACGGGGCAGACGATGTTACGGCGCGATTGATCACTAACCTTTGCCAGCACAACGACGTCATCATTGCTTTCATCTATGATCCACTCGAAGCCGAAATTCCGGATGTCGGAAATATCACATTGTCCGAAGGGGAAATGCAATTAGAAGTTAATACATCGGACAAGAGTCTGCGAGAAAAGTTCCGCAACCAGTTCCAAGATCGACTGGAGCGAGCGCAGCACTTTTCGCGCACTCGCTCGGCGCCGCTGCTGCCATTGCAAACCGGAGAGGGTGTCGCCGAACAGATTCGCAAACTTATTGGGCGCGCCTCACAAACCGGGAGCCAGTAGCCATGATCGCGGTTTTCCAAGAATCGACAAGTCTGGAAAACATGTACGACATCGTGATGCCGGGACCCGTGCCGTGGTGGCCGCCGGCGACTGGCTGGTACGTGCTGGGGGCAGTTGTGTTGATGGCATCCGGATGGTGGATCGCGAAGGCGACGATCCACTGGTGGCAGAATCGTTATCGAAAGGCCGCACTCGAGGAGCTTGGTGTCCTTCGTGAAAGAAGCCGGGATTCCCGTCAGAAACACGAAGCAATTTCAGGATTGGATCGTTTGCTCAAAAGGGTAGCCCTCGTGGGCTGGCCCCGCCAGAATGTGGCCCGATTATCGGGAGACAACTGGATTGAGTTCCTCACGCAATCAGCGCCGGGCGCGTTTACCCATGCGGAGCAAGCGCACGTGTTTCGTGACATCGCCTACTCGAAAAAGATTTGCGAGCATCTTACCGACGCACAAATCCATGAGCTGTTTGACAGCGCGGATCGATGGATTCGGCTGCACGAGTCCAACCAGGTTGAAGTTGAAACTCCGAGCAAGGAGGTTCAACTGTGATTACACTGGCCCACTTCTGGATTCTCATTTTACTCCCGGTGCCTTTTGTTGTTTTCAGATTGCTCCCGGCGTATCGGGAAAGCCGAGTCTCGATTCGCGTTCCACGGCTACGACGCATGGCTGGGTTGACCGGGCGACAGCCTTCGTCCGGTGCGGTGATTTTGAGTCGCTCAACGATCGCGTGGTTCATCCTGGCAGTTTCCTGGGCGTGCGCCTTGGCGGCGTTGGCCAGGCCGCAACTCATCGGCAATCCAGTAACAAGGAATATTCCCGCGCGAGATCTCTTGCTGGCCGTGGATTTGTCCGGGTCGATGGAGACCCGTGATTTTTTGGACGCCGAAGGCAACCAGGTCGACCGCTTAACGGCCTGCAAACAGGTTTTGGATGAGTTTCTCACGCGTCGCGAAGGGGATCGTGTCGGGTTGATCTTTTTCGGTTCAGCGGCTTTTGTACAGGCGCCGTTCACGGAGGATCTTGAGCTGTGTCGGACTCTGCTGGACGAAGCGCAGGTGCGGATGGCAGGTCCACAGACGGTCATTGGCGATGCCATCGGTTTGGCACTATCGGTTTTTGAAAGGAGTGACCAGGAAGATCGGGTCCTGATTCTGTTGACCGATGGAAACGACACAGGAAGTCAGGTTCCGCCTGCCGAGGCAGCAAGAATTGCCAAGGACCAGGGCGTTACCATTCATACGATCGCTGTGGGTGATCCGGAGGCGGTCGGCGAAGAGAAACTCGACGAGGAAGCCCTAGAGGATATCGCCCAGGCGACCGGCGGAGGGTTTTTTCGCGCTAATGATCGCGAACAATTGGAGGCAATCTATCAAAGACTTGATCAGCTTGAATCTCGTGAACTTGAGACCGAATCGTATCGTCCTAAAACGGACCTTTATTATTGGCCGCTCGGTGGTTTTTTGCTGATCGGGCTCTGCTACTACGGCTTTCACACGATTCGTCAACCGAACCGAATTGCCAAAGGGACTTCCTCGCTGGCTGCCGCAATCATCATCATGGTCGCCATTTTCATGACTGGTGCCGCGGAGCCGAATTCAGATGCTGACATGGTTTCGGGATTTCATTTCATACGCCCGGCCTGGTTGCTGGCATTCCTTCCGGCCACACTCATCGTGCTGGCCTTATTGCGACGGCAAGATACAGGCCATGGCCTGGCGGGCATTATCGAACCTCACTTACTCGATCATTTAATTGTTCGGCCGACACGCGAAGGCTGGTTTCGCCCTGTGCAGCTATTGGCGGTTTCCTGGTGTTTGGCCACAGTAGCGCTGGCAGGTCCGACCTGGACGCGCGAGCCATCTCCGTTTGCCAATGACCAGGCCGCGATCATTTTTGTGCAGGAAGTCTCTCCGACGATGCTGGCTCAGGATATTCAACCGTCGCGACTGCAGCGATCCGTACACAAAATCCGTGACCTGCTGGCCCTACGACCGGGGGCTGAATCTGCATTGATTGCTTATTCGGGAAGCGCACATCTAGTCATGCCAATCACTGGGGATGCAGAGATTATTGAATCGTTTGCCAATGAACTTGACCCTCGTATCATGCCGATCGAGGGGGACGTTGCTGCCGAAGCGATTGCGTTGGCAAATACTCAACTGACGAGCGCCGCAAGACCAGGCTCCATCGTATTGATTACCGATGGCATCGATGCAAGCCAAAACGAAGAACTTGAACAGCTGGCAGGTATGCCGATTCATATTCTCGCGGTGGCGGGTGATCAATCCAAACCACTGCCGGTGGGGAGTCCACCTGCACCTGCAATTGATCTTGCATCCCTTGATCGAACCGCGAATGCGGCTCGCGCTTCGCTGACGCTGGTCACGGTTGATGACCAAGACGTCCAAACGCTGTCCAGAAAAATATCAACCAGTTTTATCGCTGTCCAACAAAATGACGGTGGAGCGAGGTGGAAGGATACCGGTTATTGGTTGACACCATTGATTGCGTTGATCGCTTTTTTCTGGTTTCGGCCAGGCTGGGTGGTGAAATGGGAGTAAAGAGAAAATACGGACCGAATCCGATCGAGAACCATGGTTTCCCGCGAGTGAGCTGAGCCAATGATGAAGAAACCTCTGATTCCAGGAACGCTGATTGGCCTGATCGCTGTATTCGGCTTTTCACTAGCCATTAACCGACCGCCAGCTCTGTGGCGAACTGCGGATCAGCAGGGTGATCGTTGGATGGCCCGGGGAAATTACGAGGCAGCGGCCAAAGTCTACGAGGACCCTTTTCGTCAAGGCGCAGCCCACTATCGAGTTGGCAATTTCAAAGAAGCCGCAGCAGCGTTTTCCCGCGTGGATGATGCGGAGTCGGCATACAATCGAGGAGATTCGTTGATGCTGCTGGGTAAATACGACGACGCGATATCCAGTTTTGATCGGGCGCTTCAGTTTGAACCCGATTGGAACGAAGCGTTGGCCAATCGGCAACTGGCGGTCGCCCGGAAAGAGTTGTTGAATCCTCCGGAGGACGACGCCGGTGGAACGGGAGGACAGCTGGAGGCGGACGAGATCGTGTTTGATGACCGAGCCAAAAATTCAAGTCAAACCGATGACATTGAAGTTGGCCAAGGCGAGAAACTGTCCGACGCAGAAATGCGGGCAATGTGGCTGAAAAATGTGCAAACCAAACCGGGGGATTTCCTGCGGTCCAAGTTTGCTTACCAGTATTCCCAACGCAGTTCGAATGCCAGCACCCCGTCCAATCGGTGATTCCCGACGTTCCAATTGTCCGTAACAAATCAAAACAATGATCCGATCCGCTTTTTTTATCACGTTAATCATCACCCTCCCAGTTCCGATGGGTACGGCAACGGAAGATAAAGTCGCAGACGTGAGAATCGAGTTACGGACCGAATCGCCGGTTTGGGTTGGTCAAACCGTGAGCTTCGATATTGAGCTGATGTCGTCGACTTTATTCGCGGGAACAGCACATTTCGAACTACCGACGATTCCAGGTGCATTCCTGATGAAGGTACCGGGCTCTCCGGTCGTGGGCTCTGAGACGATTGATGGAGAGACCTGGAGCATCCAGCGACATGGCTTTCGTTTCTATCCACATCGTGCTGGAGAATCCGAAATTCCTCCAATTCCCGTTCGTTTTTCTGTGGCTCCTGCTGGCGGAAAGCCACCGGAATTGCAGCGATTCGAAACAACCGCCATCTCGGTCGAAGCCAAGATGCCATCCGGTGCGGAAACTCAATCGTTGCTGATTTCCACGAACGGCTTGGCCGTCAAACAGACCTGGTCGCCCGGTGCCGCGCAAGAGAGAAAATGCAGCTGTCCGTCGGAGACGTTTACTCGAAAAATCGAACTGGTCGCCGAAGATGTTCGGGGATGGCGCGCCGGCAATTCCCTTTCCGAAAAACTCGGGAATGTCGCTCTACCAAAACGACCCAGTTATTGATGACAAAAACAACCGGGGTGACCTCACGGGCAAACGCACCGACTCCGCAACCTACGTCTGCGAACGCGTTGGAGATTTCGAAATGCCGGCTCTCGTGATTACGTGGTGGGACATCAAGCGAGAGGTTCTCAAACGTGAAACATTGTCCTCAGTTACCGTGACGGTCAACGCGGCACCTCCACCGGTTGACAACGCCATCGACGCCGGCGAGGGATCCTCGAATTCCCCTTCAGCGATTGGGGAATTCGGCATTTTAGTTTTTGCCATTGTCGGACTCGTCACCGGCATGATGTGGTTTGGATGGAGGATATTTTCGTAGGCCAATTGAGACGATGATTCTCGACCTCAAACAGCGTCGAGCGAAGAGTGAGGCGGTCGTCTTTAAAACTGTCAAACGAGCCTGTTTGCAAAATGACGCGGTCTCAACGCTCAACTGTCTGATGAAATGGTTGCAAGTTCAATCCGACGGTTCAAAAGTTGCGACGATTCAGTCGTTCCTAGACCGTAATCCAGACAACCCAGAAATCGCCGACGAATTGTCCAAGCTTCAATTGGCGGTGATGGAAGGTTCTGGTGGTTGGACGGGAAGCAAACTTTTCGGCGAATTGGTTCAAATTCGCGGTAAGTCGAGGACTTCAAGATGGCGCGATCGAAAACCTGTTTTGCCGCAGCTTAATCCAACCAGGTCACAGTAAATCCGCTCAGAACTCGTGCCTTTGGAATCTCGCATTTTTTTATTCCTGTCTGCCATCATCGGCTGAAGCCCAAAATTGAGTAGTGGCACCTTCCGAAACATGGGAAATCTACAAGGCCCTGGAAAGATCTTCGAGTTTCACCAGGACTGCGGGACAGAGAAAATGCAGGGATTGTATCAATTACTCCTTGATCATCTGTCGATAACTTCTTGAGAGTAGTTCTGAAGAGGTCTCAAAAACGTACGCTTTCGTTTCGGTCAGGGTTTGCCGTCTCCCAATGAATCGAAAATCCAAAACATCCCTCGCTGCCCGAATTCTGTTTGGGTTGACGCTTGCTGCGTGTCAGTTATTGACAGGCGATTCGTTTGCACAAGTCGGATCGGACAACGACTTTCCTACGGACCTGAAATATCCACCTGTGCCATCCAGCCAATCCGAACCGTTTCTTGAACCGGGCCAAATCCAGAGCCCACGCCTAAACAGACCAGAAACGGCAGAAACATTACCAGCACCAGAGACCGATAACCGAACTGATCTTCCCGACTGGGAGCAACCAGCCAAGGTTAAACAACCAGAAACGGATGAGCGGCCAGCAAGGGCAGAGGAACCACAGGAGGAGGAAACAGAAGAGTGTGAAGAATGCTTCCTGCCGGGAGAATCCCGAAAAATTGAGGCTGAGTTCGGAGACGGATTTTCACTTGTCAGTGAAGATGAAGAATTTGAACTGAAATTCCATGTTTTAAATCAAGTTGATTACAAGCTATTTTCTCCTGACGGTCAGGAACCAGCGGCCGTGGATGGCGTCTACATTCCCCGGATGCGAATTTATTTCGAGGGAAGACTTACGGACCCTTTTCGCTACGAAGTCTCGCTACAGCGAAGTGTTGAAGGGCAGTTCGATCTCCTGGATGCCAATCTCGACATCCGATTCAACGAGGGTTTCCAAATCCGATTTGGTCGAACTTTGATTCCGTATAGCTACACTTGGTACGATCACCTCGAACAATATTTCATCGCCCCGGAACGGGCGTTGTTTCCTTTGAATTTTGGATTGTCTCGTGCAGCCGGTCTTCAGATTTGGGGCCAAGACAGCCAGCGCAGTTGGCAATATTCGTTCGGTGCCTATGACGGCCGATCCTCCGGTTTGGCCGATGACTCAACCACTACAGATTTTGTGAGCTACCTGAATCTCCGCCCGTTCAAGAAAAATCGACGGGGAGGATTAATGGAGAACTTTAACTTTGGCGGCTCATTCGTTCTCGGCAAGTTTCGGCGCCCATCCGAGGTGTTACCGCTGCGCACATCGCTCCAGAGTTCCGAGAACGATGAAGCCGCTGAAGCCGCGTCGGCCATTTTCCTGAAGTTTAATCCGGACGTTGTCGGGTCGGGTGATCGCGTCATTGGTGCGATTCACAGTGCCTGGTATGGAGGTCCGGTTTCGATTGAGGCAGAATGGAACGCGTTGCAGGTAGAACTCCTGAATGAGTCGACTGACGAAATAGTCGACACTCAGGGAAGCGGATTTCACGTCACCTTGGCTTCGTTTGTGACCGGAGAAACGGTGCAAGGCCGAGAGGCTGTTGAACCTTTACGGCCCTTCGATCCTCGTTGCGGATTCCGACAACTGGGGGCCTTTGAACCCTTCGTTCGTTATAGTTATTTGAAGTTGGGTGATGAGGTATTTGATCGGGATCTGGCCGATCCAAACAAATGGACGAACGAAGTGTCGATGACGGATATTGGCGTCAACTGGTATCTGAATCGATACACAAAATTCTATTTCGATTGGCAACATGCGTCCTATTCATCACCCGTTTTGGTCAACGAAGAAACCGGAAAATTCAGCACCGACAATGACCTGTTCTGGATTCGCTGCCAGTTCTACTTCTGATATCAACTAAAACTTCGCCAAAGCTGAAAATCGGGCGACTCAAATCGAGATTTCGGCGTCGCACGACCGACGCTTGCCGTCAATACATTTGAAGCAAGCGAGAATCACTGAAATTGACACCGGTCCAACTCTTTGGGAATTCGGGCACCCTAGCCGATGATTCTGATGCGGACGCCGCCTTCGTAACAATTGTGCTTCGAGATGAATCGGGTATCGTTTTTGCAGTGACAAGAGTCTCGCCCTGGCTGCCTCGTGCCACTATTCCCATAGGTATTGCAATGCATCAGTTTCAAGTCCCGGAGAAAGAGATTCTCCAACTGTTACAATTCGTTCGCGAAAACGAGGCGTCAGATTTACACCTCAAAGTTGGCTATGCCCCCTTCATTCGTATTGGCGGCCACCTGAGACGAATTGATTCTCCGCCACTCCCGAACTCCCAATTTGTCGAGGAGATGCTGGTTCCCTATATCCCGAAAGATCGTCGGGAAAGCTACTTCGAAACCGGGGGTGTCGACTTTGCGATCAAAACGGAACATGGCGATCGCTTTCGGGTCAACCTGTACAAGAGCGGCGGGGATATGCATGCGGCGTTGCGTCGGGTGACCGGCAAGATTCCGGACTTTGAAAGCCTTAACCTGCCTCCGGTCTATCGCGATACGCTGGAGCACACGTATGTTGGCCTGATCCTCGTCACCGGAGTCACGGGCAGTGGCAAAAGCTCGACCCTGGCGGCGATGCTGAACTACATCAACGCCAACCGCGACATGCACATTATCACCATCGAAGACCCGATCGAGTTTTCTTTTCACGGTGACAAATCCATTATCTCCCAACGCGAAGTCGGTATTGATGTGCCCAATTACCCGGAAGCCCTGCGGTATGTGGTTCGTCAGGATCCGGACTGCATCATGATTGGTGAACTACGAGATAAGGCCACGATGTTGGCCGCACTGCAGGCTGCAGAAACGGGGCACATGGTTCTGGCTTCGATTCATAGCGCCAATGTTCAGCTTACTTTCTCAAGGATTCTGGAGTTCTTTCCGCGTGAAGAACACTCGTTTATTCGATCGTCCCTGGCAGCCAGTTTGAAGGCCATCATGAGCCAACGGTTGCTTCCGGGCATCGAAAAAAACTCTCGGTTCCCGGCCACGGAAGTTTTGCTTGGGAATTCACTGGTCAAAAAGAAAATTGTTGATGAAGAAGACGAAGATTTCCCAGCGATCCTGATTGCCTGCCATGATGAAGGTATGCGGTGCTTCAACCGTTCGTTGTGCGAGTTGGCTAACAGAAACCTCGTTTCGCGGGCGGTGGCCGAGGAGGTTGCCCCGAACCGGGAAGCTTTGATTTCGATGTTCAAAGGCATCGATACGTCGGAGGGCCTGGTCAGTCGGATCCGTGGTTGAGCAGAATTATACCATCGTTCGATCGTCGTGCTTGGTTCGCGATTGGCACGACTCGGAGACACGATTCGAACGCGCGATATTGACGCAGTTTTTGTGGCACTAAATTTGCTACGTGGCGGTTTCCTTGTCGCCTCTGCCAGGCGGGCTGGGTTACTTGGCCATTTCCTATCGGCTGAAATCTTTGCCTGCAACGCAGCAGGGGGACAATGCGATCGTCCACAAACGGTGACTTGCATCGCGAAATTTATGCGGCCAGGTTGTCGCACTGACCGCTTTTGACCGCTGCGAAATGCCGCTGGCCCGTATGTTTCATCAATCGGCTATGTGCCGGCAACGAATCACGATGCGGTGCGGGTCGACCGTAGACCCGAGTGTGCGACAAACGATCCGCAGGTTGTCGTCACTATTGACTGTGACCGAAGTTCTGACGCGATTTGCACGTTCCGGCACCCAAACGGCGTGAAATGTACATGAGCTAGTGAACGGGGCGGGGCCCAATGCGAAATGCGCAGAACAAGAAATGTGAGATGGGATTCAACTTCTTTCTGATCCATTCAAAGTGCTACTCATATTTTGCGACGCCAATGCTTGGCCCAACCAACGCTGAAAACACTTGTGTTTGAAATTCGCTCGGTCCACCGTGCCATACCAACACGGTGACCGATCCGGTCGGCTACGATTGGCCGACCATCCTGTCATCGGGTCCCATTGAGTCGACTTGGCGGTCGTATCTTTTCCACAAAGGACGTGCACTTTCATACAAAGCATTTGCCTGACTTATTGTTTGAATTGGCTAGCGCTAACGCAGTGGAATGACGGCATGGAAATTGCCCAGTCCTTCGCTTTGGTAACATACGCCAGAAGGTTGGCGTCCATACCGTGCTAATACGAGAACTTACTCCCGCTCCACCAAAACACATGGAGCGGTTATCGTTTCTGGGCCTTGGCGCATTGAGCGGTTCTTAAGCCGGCGACAAGGAAACGTTTGAAAAAAAGGACGCAAGAACATGAACCCCAAATTCGCCACCGTTGATGGCAATGAAGCTGCAGCCCGTGTTGCACATGCGGTTAATGAAGTCATCGCAATCTACCCAATCACTCCGGCTTCACCGATGGGTGAGTTGTCTGATACGTGGTCGGCGGGTGGACGGAAAAACATTTTTGGAACGGTTCCGGAAGTTATTGAGATGCAAAGCGAAGCGGGCGCCGCCGGGACCGTTCATGGTTCGCTGCAGGCCGGAGCGCTGACGACGACGTTTACCGCGTCCCAGGGCCTGCTCTTGATGATTCCGAACATGTTCAAAATCGCCGGTGAATTGACTCCGACCGTATTCCATATTGCCGCTCGTTCGGTCGCTACCCACGCACTCTCGATATTCGGCGACCACAGTGACGTGATGTCGGTGCGTTCAACCGGTTGGGCAATGTTGGCTTCCTGATCCGTACAAGAGTGTCAGGACATGGCATTAATCGCCCATGCCGCAACATTGAAAACCCGAATTCCCTTCCTTCATTTCTTCGATGGATTTCGAACGTCACACGAAGTTGCCAAACTTGAATTGCTTCCTGACGAATGCATTCGTGCCATGATTGACGATGAATTGGTCGAAGCACATCGCCAACGGGGACTTGATCCTGAACTTCCTGTCCTGCGCGGAACGGCCCAAAATCCGGACGTCTTTTTTCAGGCCAGAGAAGCGGCAAATCCGTTTTACCTGTCGGCTGCCGGAGCGGTGCAAGAAACGATGAACGAGTTTGCAGAACAAACCGGTCGTCAATATCGTCTGTTCGACTACGTCGGTGCCCCAGATGCCCAACGCGTCATGGTCATGATGGGATCGGGAGTTGGTGCCGCCAGCGAAGCTGTCCAAAAACTCGCCGATGAAGGCGAAAAAAGTGGGATTGTTGAACGTCCGGCTGTTCCGGCCATTTTCGGCGGAAGATTTGATTTCGGCATTGCCCAAGTCAACGGAACAGATGGTCGTATTGGATCGCACGAAGGAGCCGGGCGCCTTGGGCGAACCGCTTTACCAGGACGTTGTGGTGGCTTTGGGAGAGACTTGGGCGGAGATCAACCATGACAAACCTGTTCCAAAAGTGATCGGCGGTAGATACGGCCTGTCTTCCAAAGAATTTACGCCCGCGATGGCGAAAGCAACGTTGGACGAACTGAAAGCGGACCAGCCCAAAAAGCATTTCACGGTTGGCATCAACGATGATGTAACGCATATGAGCCTGAAATGGGATCGGGAATTCTCGACCGAGCCCGATGATGTGAAACGGGCGGTGTTTTATGGTTTGGGTAGCGACGGCACGGTAGGTGCCAACAAGAATTCGGTAAAAATCATCGGCGAAAACACTCCGCTTTATGCTCAAGGTTACTTTGTCTACGATTCCAAAAAATCGGGATCCATTACGGTCAGCCACTTGCGTTTGGGACCACGTCCGATCCACTCCACGTACCTGATCGAGCGAGCCAACTTTGTCGCCTGCCATCAGTTTCAATTTCTTCGACAGATGGATGTGCTTGGCGTCGCTGAGCCGGGCGCGACTTTCCTGCTGAACAGTCCCTACGGTCCGGATGAGATCTGGGACAAGATTCCCCGCGAAGTCCAGCAGACTTTGATTGACAAGAAAATTCGCTTTTTTATCGTCGACGGTATCGAAGTAGCGCGCAAAGCGGGACTTGGATTGCGAATCAACACCGTGATGCAAACGTGTTTCTTTGCACTGGCAGAAATCCTGCCGCGCGATGAAGCGATCGCGCAAATCAAGTCCTTCATCGAGAAGACCTACAGCAAACGTGGTCAATCTGTTCTCGAAAGTAACTATTCCGCTGTCGACGCGGCATTGGATGCCATGGTTGAGGTCCAGGTACCTCAGGAAGCCACCAGTGATATCGCACGCCAGGCTGCTGTTTCCCGATCAAGCTTCCCGATTTCTTGTGAAACGGATCACGGCGATGATGATTGCGGGACAAGGCGATTTGCTACCTGTTAGCGCGTTGCCGGTCGACGGCACTTTCCCCACGGGCACCGCCAAATTCGAAAAACGAAGCATTGCCCACGAAATCCCGATTTGGGATGCGGATATTTGCATCGAATGCGGGCTGTGTGCCATGGTTTGCCCGCACGCGGCGATTCGCACGAAGGCTTACCCGGAAGCATCTTTGAATGGCAAGCCGGGCGGTTTTGTTTCCAAGCCATGGAAAGGCAAAGAGCTGGAAAATCACTTGTTGACCATCCAGGTCGCTCCTGACGATTGCACGGGATGTGGTGTGTGTGTCGATATCTGTCCGGCCAAGAGCAAAGAGTCGGTCCGGCATAAGGCAATCAACATGTCACTCCAAGTTGGAACATCTTGATCGG